>JAPSLC010000016.1 GCA_031181345.1 Cupriavidus sp.
CGGCGGTCATCTCGTCGAGCGGCACGCCCTTGGCGATCGCGAAGTGGTGCGGGCGGTGGGCGCCGACCACGGTGTCCTCGGTGCGCAGATGCGCGCAGACGCCGACCGCCACCGGTTCCTGGCCCGCGGCCAGATGCATTTCGCCGGGCACCGGGCCGGCACCGATATCGAAGGCCAGACCCTTCTGGATCTTCGGCGGCAGCTTGCCCTCGAGATACACCTTCGCCATCGTTTCCTCGTAATGGCGAATCTCGACCATCTTTTCGTACATCCACAGCAACTGGTCCGTGGTCGGTTCCATCGTCGTGTCTCCTGTTTCTTTCGCTTGGCGCGGCGCCCGTGTCCGCGTTGGGGGAGTGCGGAAGCGGCGGGCGCCGCGGCTGCGATGTCATTGCAAGCGCGATGCCAGTGCGGGGAAACAGGGGGATGGCGGTGGCCGTTCAGGCTCGGTCAGCGGCCGCCAAGCCTTGTGTGGCGCGGCTTTGCGGCGAGGCGGAGAGGGAGGATAGGGGGCGATGCGCAGCGTCGTGCGCGGCCGGAATGGCGCCCCGCACGTCGCGATGCCGTCGCGGCATGCGACAGGTGTCGCGTCCGCAATGCGACAGGTGTCGCATGGAATGACGATGGCGCAAGAGCGGGGCAGCCGAGGGCGGAGCAGCACTCGGGCAGCCGGCGAAGGGCACCCCTTTCCCGCGCGGGAGAGGGGTGTGGTCGTGGCAACTCGGAACGGCGGCGGGACTTCAGCCCTGCAGATTCCGAATCGCCGTGCGCAGCGGCATCGCGATCTCGGCGGCGCGCGGTTCGACGCGGTGGATCGGCCCGGCGACCGACACGCCGTAGACCACGCCGCCCAGTGTGACCGGCACCGCCACGGCGCCCAGGTCGGACAACGACTCGCCGAAGTTCTGCGCCCAGCCGCGTTCGCGCGAAGTTTCCAGCTCCGCTTCCAGCGCTTCGCGCGAGGCGAGCGTGCGGGCCGTCAGCGGCGCGAACGAGGCGCGCGCCAGCAGCGCGTCGCGGTCGGCGGCCGGCAGCGTCGAGAGGATCGCGCGGCCGATCGAATTGGTATGCGCCTGCCGCAGTTCGCCGGCGGTGGCGATGTAGCGGACCGGGTTGCTCGACTCGACCACGTCGAGGTAAAGCACGCGGCCGTCGTCCTGCAGCTTGCCGAAGATCACCGTCTCGCCGGTCTCGTCGCGCAGCGATTCGAGCACCGGTTGCACCCGCTCGAGCAGCGGGTCGTTGGCGGCGATGCGTTGGGCGATCGCCAGCAGGCGGCCGGTCGGGTAGTAGCCCTGGCGCCGTCCGGTCTCGTACAGATAGCCCAGCCCCGCCAGCGTGCGGATCAGGCCGAGGCAGCTCGACATCGGCGCGCCGAGCAGCTTTGCCAGCTCGGTCAGCGTCAGCGAACGGCCTTCGCGCGCGTAGATCTCCATGATCTCGACCACGCGCAGCGCGGTCTTGACGTTCGCGCTCGCGGCTTTGTCGGCGGCCTTTTCGGCGGCTCTGTCGGCGGGTTCCGGTGCGGGTTCCGGGACGGGCTCCACGGCGGTCATCTGCATGTTCCTGTCGGCCTGTTGATCGAAGGGTTGCTGGGCAAGGCCGACAGTGTAAGGCCTTGCCCGGCGAGGCCGCTGCTTGCGTCGGTGCTAGGCCGGATCGTTTGCCGCGTCCGCTGCGGCGTCCATGCCGCGCTTCGGCAGGGGCTCCGGCCAGTGCCGGATATTGCCGGGCGTGCGCGAGAAGCGCGTTGGAACGCCGACCCCGCGCAGCTGGCCCTCGGTCGGGTGCGTGTACTCGAACACCATGCCGGTCGCGCGCAGGTGCGGGTCGTCGAGCACGCTGTCGAAGCGCGGCACCTCGCTGTGCGGAATGTCGGCATCGCGCAGCAGGTCCAGCCATTGCGCGGTGGTCTTGGTCAGCACGATGTCGGCCAGCGTTTCGTACAACGCGTCGATATGGGCGCTGCGGCCGGCGGGCGTGGCATAGCGCGGATCGGTCGCCAGCTCCGGGCGCCCCGCCACCGCAAAGAAGCGGGCCCACTGCGCGCTGGTGTACGGCAGCAGCGCCAGATAGCCGTCGGCGGTCCGGTAGGGCTTGCGATGGGGCGACATCACGCGCCCGTAGCCCGCATCGCCCAGCGGCGGCTCGAAGGTGCGGCCGGCCAGCTGTTCGACCGCGAGAAAGGACACCAGCGTCTCGAACATCGGCACCTCGATCGCCTGGCCCTGCCCGGAACGCTCGCGTTCATAGAGCGCCATCGGGATCGCGTAGGCAACGGTCAGGCCGGCCACCTTGTCGGCCAGGATCGTGTTGACGTAGCGCGGCCCCTGGTCACCGTTCGCGCCCTGGAACTGCGCCAGGCCGCTGCGCGCCTGGATGATGTCGTCGAATGCCGGCTGCCCCGCATACGGACCGTCCTCGGCATAGCCGTAGGCGCCGCAATAGATCAGGCGCGGATGGTCTTCCCGCAGCGACGCATAGTCCAGGCCCAGCTTGCGCAGCGAGGCGGGGCGGACGTTGGAGACGAACACATCCGCCCCGGCGAGCAGGCCCTTGAGCGCGGCCAGGTCGTCCGAGCGCTTCAGGTCCAGCACGACGAAGCGCTTGTTGCGGTTCAGGTTCAGGAAGGCCGCGCCCATGGTCGGATGCCGCGCCGGCTCGGCATGGCGGAAGACGTCCCCTTCCGGCGACTCGACCTTGATCACCTGCGCGCCCATGTCGCCCAGGATCTGCGTCGCATACGGGCCCATGCCGACCGAGGTCATGTCGACCACGCGCACGCCGGCCAGCGGACCGGTGGCCGCGGCATCCGGCGCGTCCCAGGGGGAATCTGTCATGCCGTGATCCATTACGCGATGTCCTCCGGCGCTCAGTACGATTTCGGCAGGCCGAGCACGCGCTCGGCAATGAAGCACTGGATCAGCTGCGGGCTGACCGGCGCGATGCGCGGGATATACGATTCGCGCAGCAGCCGCTCGACGCGGTATTCGCGCGAATAGCCCATGCCGCCTAGCGTCAGGATCGCGGTCTGGCAGGCGTTGTGGCCCGCTTCGGCAGCCAGGTATTTGGCCGTGTTGGCCTCGGCGCCGCAGGGCAGGCCCGCGTCGTAGCGCGCCGCGGCCTTCATCACCATCAGGTTGGCCGCCTCAAGCTGCATCCACGCCTGCGCAAGCGGATGCTGCACGCCCTGGTTCGCGCCGATGGGCCGGCCGAACACCACCCGGTCCTTCGCGTATTGGGTCGCGATCGCCAGCGCCGCGCGGCCAAGGCCGACCGCTTCGGCGGCGATCAGGATGCGCTCGGGGTTCAGCCCGTGCAGGATATATTCGAAGCCGCGTCCCTCCTCGCCGATCAGGTCCTCGTCCGGAACGAACAGCTCGTCGATGAACAGCATGTTGGAGTCGACGGCGGCGCGGCCCATCTTGTCGATCTCGCGCACCTCGATGCGGCTGCGGTCCAGGGCGGTGTAGAACAGCGACAGGCCTTCGGTGGGCTTGCCGACCGAATCGAGCGTCTGCGTGCGCGCCAGCAGCAGCATGCGGTCGGCGACCTGCGCGGTCGAGATCCAGATCTTGCGGCCGCTGACCTGATAGCCGCCGTCGACCTTGCGCGCAAACGTCTTCAGCCGCGTGGTGTCGAGCCCCGCATCGGGCTCGGTCACGGCAAAGCACGCCTTTTCGCGGCCCTCGATCAGCGGCGGCAGAAAGCGGGCCTGCTGCTCGGGCGAGCCGAACACCACCACCGGGTTCAGGCCGAACACATTCATATGGACCGCCGACGCGCCGCTCATGCCGGCGCCGGATTCCGAAATCGCCTGCATTACGAGCGCCGCTTCGAGAATGCCGAGACCGGCGCCGCCGAGCGTTTCCGGCATTGCCACGCCGAGCCATCCACCCTCGCACATCGCCTGGTGGAAATCGTGCGGGAAGGTGTGGTCGCGGTCGAGCCGGTCCCAATATTCCATGTCGAAGCGGGAGCAGACCGTGCGCACCGCTTCGACAATGGCGGTCTGCTGGTCCGAGAGTTCGAAATTCACGTCGCTGTCCTCGTGTTGCGGCTGTTGTTCGATGGCGGGTGCCGTGGCGGCGTTCGGGCGGGCGTCACGGCGCCCTGCGATGGCCGGTCATTCGGCCGGTCATTCGGCGAGTCATTCGGCGCGTCATTCGGGCTGAATGCCCGCGTCCTTGACCAGCTTCGACCATTTGCGCAGCTCCGCCGTGACGAAGTTGCCCAGCTCGGCCGGCGTGCTGCCGAAGGGCTCGAAGCCGAAGGCGTAGTACTGCGCGGCGTGCTGCTTGTTGGAGACGATCGCCACCAGTTCGCGATTGAGCCGCTCGACCACCGGCGCCGGCGTGCCGGCCGGCGCGAACACGCCGTTCCACGACGTGATATCGAAGCCCTTGAGCTCGGGGACGCTGGCCAGCGGCGGCACGTCGGGCAGCAGTTCGCTGCGCTGTGCGGTGGTCACGCCCAGCGCCCGCAGCTTGCCGGCCTTGACGTTGGCGATGCCGGCGGCGAAGTCGACGAACATCAGCTGGATCTGGCCGCCGATCACGTCGGTCATCGCCGGCGGCGTGCTCTTGTAGGGGACGTGCAGCATATTGATGCCCGCCATCCGCGCCAGCGTCGCGCCGGCGACGATGCCGGTGCTGTTGCCGCTGCCATAGGACAGACCCGGATGCGACTTCGCGTAGGCGATGAATTCGGGCAGCGTCTTGACCGGCAGCGACGGGCTGACGACCAGCATGAAGGGCAGGTTGCCCATGCGCGCGACCGGAGTGAAATCCTTGACCGGGTCGTAGCGCAGCTGCTTCATCAGCGACGGGTTGGCCGAGTGCGTCGTGTTGGTCGTCATGAACAGCGTGTAGCCGTCCGGCGCGGCCTTGGCCACGAACTCGGCGGCAATGGTGCCGTTGGCGCCCGGCTTGTTCTCGACCACCACCGACTGGCCCAGCGACTCGCCGAGGTACTTCGCCGTCAACCGGGCCACCGCATCGGTGCCGCTGCCGGCGGCGAACGGCACCACCAGCTTGATCGGCCTGGAAGGGAAGGTCTCGGCCAGCGCCGCAGGCGCGGCCAGCGTCAACGTCAGCCCCAGGGCCGCCGCAGCGCTCCCCAGTCGTTGGCCCAAGCGTCGGCCCAGGCCCTGCCGGATCGGCATGTTCATCGTCTGTCTCCTCGTTTTGGTGGGATGGCCCGACTGGCGCGGGCTCAGGGTTAGGGGCGGCTCAGTCGGGCCGCACCACGCGCTCCGGCGATTCCTCGTAGGGCGGCGAATAGATGACGAGCACCTTGACCGGTTCGTCGCTGACCACGGTGAACACATGCATCTCGTCGGCGGGAAAGAAGCAGCAGTCGCCTGGGCCGAGTTCGCGGCGCTGCCCGCCGACTTCGGCCAGCGCGCGACCCTCGAGGAGGTAGCAGACCTGCTCGATGCCCGGATGCGCATGCGGCAGCGCGCCCTTGCCTTTTTCGATGGTGCCATGCACCACCTCCAGGTGGCGCGCGCCGACCGTTTCGGGGCCGATCAGGCGGCGGTTCAGGGTGCCGACATGGTTCGCCGGGTGATAGCCGGGGACGTCGTCGAGCGATACGAAATAGGTGGGACGGTCGGACACGGATTAGCCTCCGGGTGACTTTTAAATTCTAAATGATGAAGTGCAGTTTATATTCGTGAATTATCTGGTCAAGCGATTTATCGGCGGACACGGGTTTACGCCTAGCGCCCGGGGGGCTGCACGATGGGCGAAGCGGGGCCGCGCCGGCCGGTCGGAGGCCGGCGGCGTACGTGACAAGGAAAGGGAGGGGGAAGGGAGAGGCGGAGGGAGAACGGCGGCGGGACCGGGCGTAGCCGCCGCACCTCGCCGGTGAGCCGCTACGCCCCTCGCCTGGACGGACTATGCCGGCGGCGCGCTGCCCGCCGGCCCGGCGACGGTGCCCTGCTCGACCATCGCCAGCAGCATCTGCAGCTTCGGCAGCTCGACCGGCTTGACGATATGAAAGTGAAAGCCCGCGGCCTTGGTTTCGGCCCGGTCGCTCGGCTGGCCGAAGCCCGTCATCGCGGCAAACACGGTGCCGGTCCAGCCCTTCATGCTCTTCAATCCGCGCAGCAGCGCGAAGCCGTCGACCACGGGCATTGCGATATCGATCAGCGCCAGCTGCGGCACGAAGGTGTCGGCGATCTCGATGGCGCCCTCCGCGTCGTAGGCGATATGCACGTCGTGTCCCATCGCCTGCAGCAGCATGCCGAGGCTGTCGGCCGAATCGCGATTGTCGTCGACCACCATCACGCGCAGCGCGCCGGCCGGCGCGGGCACCGCCGCGTCGCGCTTCTCTTCCGCGGCATCCAGGCCAAGCGGCAGCCGGATCGTAAACGTCGCGCCCATGCCCTCGCCGGGGCTGCTGGCGCGGATCGAGCCGCCATGCAGTTCGACCAGCGACCGGCACAGCGACAGGCCGATGCCCAGGCCGCCATCGTCGGACACCTTGCCATGCTTGTGCTGGACGAACAGGTCGAAGATGGTTTCGATCTCGCCGGCCGGAATGCCGATGCCCTCGTCGATGACGCGCAGCTCCACCGCCTGATACTGCCGGTCGCACTCGATCGCAATGCGGCCGCCCGGCGGGGAAAACTTCGAGGCGTTCAGCAACAGGTTCTGCAGCACCTGGATCAGACGGATCGGATCCGCCCGCATCGCGATCTGCGGGGGCACCTGCAGATCGAGCTGCTGCCGCCGACGCTCCAGCGCGGGTTTGGCGGCCTCCGCCGCACGCGAGACGATGTCGCCGAGCTCGACCCGGCTGTATTGCAGCTCGACCTTGCCCGAGGTGATGCGGCCCATGTCGAGCAGATCGTCGACCAGGCGCGTCATATGGGACAGCTGCCGGTCCAGCACGCTCTGGCACTGGCGCAGCGTCGCGCTGTCGCGCGGCGCCCGCTGGTCGCCGGAGCCCAGCGTCTCGAGTCGCATCAGGTTGACCGCATTGCGCATCGGCGCCAGCGGATTGCGCAGCTCGTGCGACAACGTCGCCAGGAACTCGCTCATGCGGCGGCTCGACTGCTCCAGTTCTTCCAGCCGCTTGCGTTCGGTCATGTCGCGCGTGACCTTGGCAAAGCCCTGCAGCACGTTCTGTTCGTCGAACATCGCCGTGATGATGACGTTGGCCCAGAACAGCGTGCCGTCCTTGCGCACGCGCCAGCCTTCGTCCTCGAAACGGCCATCCTGCGCCGCGCGGCCGAGCTCGTACGTCGGCCATCCGCGGGCGACGGCATCCGGCGTATAGAAGACCGAGAAATGCTTGCCGATGATCTCGTGGGCGGCGTAGCCCTTGATTTTCGCCACGCCGCGATTCCAGCTGGTGATGTTGCCGGACACGTCGAGCGTGAAGATCGCGTAGTCCTGAATGGCTTCGACCAGGGCCCGATATTTGGCTTCCAGCTGCTTGGGCGCATTGTCCACGTCCGCTGAAGTTTCCGTACCGGGCGCCGGTTCGCTGGGGTAATTCATGTTGCGCTCCGGGGCTGGGATGACGCAAAGGATACCGCCAGCGGGGAGGTGGGGCGAGAAAAACCGCAGGCGGCACGACACCGCCTGCGGTGAGTGGCTGGCGCATCGACCGCGCCGGCGAGGCAGCGATGGCGCTTCTGGACGGTCATGCCGCCCGCGCGGCCGGCCTGCCGGCGTCCGCCTCGGCGCTCTCCCGATACAGGCTGGAGGCCCGTTGCACCAGGGCGCTCAGGCTCGGCGTCATCGGCTTGAGCTCCATCCGCTCGGCCGCCAGCGCGCACGCCAGGTTGGCCAGGCCGCCGCGCAATGCGGCCTCGATCAGCGTCAGGTTCAGGATGTCGCGCTGCGCATGGCTGCCGCCGAAGCGATGCGCGATCAGCCGGACCGGCATCAGCAACTCGATCGCATGGTCGTAGTCGCAGGCCTCGAAGGCGTACAGCGCCTCGATGACCGGCAGGCCGACCTCACGCGTCATCGCGGCGTTGGTGCCCGATCCCGCCGCCGCCCGCCGCATGTTCGCCATCAGCCGGGTGAAGGACGCCGGACGGTCGTCGCCGAGATAGGCGATGCCCGCGTGCACGTCGTTGAAGGCGTAGGTCCCCTCCGCGCCGCGCGCCTCGCAGGTATCGGCCAGTTCCGCCCAGCGCGAGCCCACATCGATGCCGCGCAGCTGCAGCCGCCACAGCATCGCGGTGGCGTCGACCAACTCCAGCGCGACCGCGGAGGGCGTGGCTCGGATGTGCTCGTCGTACAGCGCCAGCACCTGGTCTGCATGGCCGAGCTCGAGGTGGAACAGCGCCAGATGCCACCAGTTATGGACGGCCATCATGTTGTCGGTGGCCCAGTCTTGCGTGCGCGACTGCAGCCAGCCGATGCCATGGTCAGGCCGGCCCTGCATCTCCATCACGTGCGCGACCGCATGGATCGCCCAGGGATCGCGCGGATCGAGCTCCAGCGCGAAACGCCCGCGTTCCTCGGCCTGTTCGTACAGATGGGTCTCCTCCAGGCCGAAGGCATGCATGCCCAGCACATGGCTGAAGCCCGGCACACGCGCGTTCCAGTTCGGCAGCACCTGCGCGATGCGATCGCGCAGCATGCTCGACTGGCCGAGCAGGAAGTCGGTGATATGGGCGACCTGCAGCGCCAGGGCGTCGCGCGGGTAATCGATCACGATGTCGCCGTACAGCTGGTTGGCGCGGGCGAACTCGCCGTCGAGCCAGGCCCGCGCGGCGGCGATATGGCGGCGCTCGCGCTCGTTGGCGATGCCGTGCAGCGCCTCGGCGGCCTCGACGGTCTGGCGCAGCAGCGGCGCCACCGTGCCATCGCCCGCGGTGATCAGCATCCCCGCGCGTAGTGCATGCCCCATCACGAATTCGGGGTCTTCGACCAGGGTCTCGTCGATCATCGTCAGCGGATCGCCGTAGTAGCCCTGCAACAGTTCGAGGGCGGATTCGAAACGCTCCATCGAACGGCTATTGCCCGACGAAACCTGCAGGTGCCGGGAATCGGTGTGTGCCATGGAAGTCATCCTTGTTTCTAATGCGCAAATCCAGCAGCCCGGTGGTCTTGTCGCTGTCTGCGCCGCATCAAGCGGCCGGCGGGCGTCGCGGCTGGCCTCGCCATTGGAGAATCTTGGAAGCGGGGCAGTAGCGAGATTAGGGGGGCGGCGTGATATGGCCGTGCGCGCGGGCGTGAAAGAAGCGTGAAAGTTCTCGGCCACCAGTACCGCGCTGCGTCAATCCGTGGCCTATAAAAGAGCTTTCAGGGCAGCTTCGCAAGCCGATGCCGCCGCGCCTGCCTCTGACATCGGCAACCGCAAGGACTCCAAGCGATGGCGGCGGTCCGTCTCGATCTGTTCGGCGGCTTCACGCTGAGTTCGCCGGACGGCACTCCCATCCCCCTATCCGCGCGCAAGGCGCGCGCGGTGCTGGCCTATCTTGCGCTGGCCGACGGCCGGCCGCAGCCGCGCGACAAGCTGGCGGCGCTGCTCTGGCCGGACAGCCATGCCGAACAGGCCCGCACCAGCCTGCGCCAGGCGCTCAGCGCGGTGCGCCGCGCGGTGGAGGGCTATCCGGTGGTGCTCGCCGATGCGGACCGGGTGGCGCTATGCGGCGTCGCGGTCGACGTGGTGGCCTTCGAGGACCATCTGCGCGCCGCCACCCCGGATGCGCTCGAGGCCGCGGTTGCGCTGTATCGCGGCGATCTGCTCGAAGGATTCGATGCCGCCGCGCTGACGTTCGACCATTGGCTCGCGGTCGAGCGCGAACGGTTGCGCGGCCTGGCGCTGCAGGCGCTGGCGCGGCTGATGGACCGGCACGAGCAGGCGGGCGAACTGGACCGCGCGATTGCTTGCGCCACGCGCCTGCTGACCCTCGATGCCCTGCAGGAGTCGGTGCACCGGGCGCTGATGCGGCTGTACGACCGGCAGGGCCGGCAGGCGCTGGCGCTGAAGCAATACCGCCTGTGCCGGACCGCGCTGCAGCGCGAACTGGGCGTGTCGCCCGAGGCGGAAACCGAGGCGCTGCATCAGCAGATCCTGCGTGCGCGGCGGCATCCGTTGCCGGTACCGCCCGCGCCGGCGGTGTGGGACGCGCCGGCCGACGCCGGGGCCTCCACCGAACCGGTGGCCGATGCCGGCAGCGCAGCCGCCGCACCTGCGCCAACTGCGCCAGCTACACCGGAACCACGCCATGCCGTGGTCGTGGTCGCCAGCGTCGACGATATCGGCGCCCATGCCGCCGGGCTCGACGCCGAGCAGATCCATGGCCTGCTGATGCGCTGGCGCGAGCGCGCCCGAGCGCTGGCCGCGGCCTGCGGCGGCGCCGTGACCGACGAGATCGGCGCGCGGCTGACCGTCGTGTTCGGCGTGCCGGTGGCCCATGGCAACGATGCCGAACGCGCCATGCACGTCGCCGTCGGCCTGCACGACAGCGTGCGGCGCCTGTGCCCCGAGTGCGCGATGCCCCCGGCGGTGCGGGTTGGCGTCGCCAGCGGGCAGGTGCTGTTCGCGGCCGCGCCCGCAATCGCGGGCGGCGCCATGACGCTGACCGGCCCGCCGGTCAACGTCGCCGCGCGCGTGATGGAGCACGCGCAAGCCGGCGAGACCGTGGTGTCGAATCGCGTCTTTCTCGCCTTGCCGGGGCGCCTGGAGGTCGAGCATCTGACCGATGTGTCGATGCCGGGCATTGCCGAGCCGATTCCGTTATGGCGCGTGCGCCGGTTTCTCGATCCCGCCGAGACCGCTCCCCAGCATGCCTTCGTCGGGCGCCAGGCCGAACTGGTGCAACTGGCTGGCGTTGCCGGCGATTGCCTGCGCTCCGGACAGGGCCGCGTGGTAGTGATCCGCGGCGAGGCCGGCATCGGCAAGAGCCGGCTCGCCGAGCGTTTCGTCGCGCTGGCGCGCGAACACGGCATGGAAGCGCTGCGTGCGCTGGTGCTCGATTTCGGCGTCAGTACTTCGGGCGATCCGCTGCGCGTGCTGGTGCGCGGGCTGTTCGGCATCGACGCGTGCGCCGGCACCGAGGTGCGTGCGGCGGTCATCGCGGAAGCGATCGCCAGCGGGCGCATCGACGATGACGACGTGCCGTTCGCCTTCGATCTGCTCGACGTACCGCAGCCCGAGGCGCAGGCCGCGGCGCTGGCCGCGATGGATGCCGGCGCACGCCAGAGGGGCGTGCAACGCTTCGTGCTGGCGCAAGTGGTCCGCCGCAGCAGGCTCAAACCGCTGCTGATCGTTCTCGAGGACGTGCATTGGGCCGAGCGCGCGCTGCTCGACTGCCTGGCCCGGCTCGCGGCCGCCACGCGGACCTGCCGGCTGGTGCTGGCGATGACGGTGCGCCCGGAGCAGGATCCGCTCGACAGCGCGTGGCGCGCGGCGGCGGGCAGCGCGTCGCTGACCACCATCGATCTGGGGCCGCTGAACGATGCGGAGGCGCGCGAACTGGCCACGCGCTATCGCCATGTCGACGAGCAACTGGCCGATTCCTGCATCCGTCGCGCCGAAGGCAATCCGCTCTTTCTCGATCAGCTGCTGCGCAATGCGGCCCCCGGCACGGATGCTGACGCGCTGCCCGGCACGCTGCAGAGCATCGTGCTCGCGCGCATGGACCGTTTGCCCGAGTCGCATCGCCAGGCGCTGCAGGCCGCCGCGGTGCTGGGTCAGCGCTTCTCTCCGGCGGCGCTGCGCCATCTGCTTGGCACGGCCGACGATCCCTGCGATGCGCTGGCGCGCCAGGCGATGCTGCGGCCCGAGGGGGAAGACTATCTGTTCATGCACGCGCTGATTCATCAGGCCGTCTACGCGTCGCTGCTCAAGTCGCGCCGGCTGGCGCTGCATCGGCGTGCCGCCGACTGGTATCGAAGCCGCGATCTGACGCTGCATGCCGAGCATCTCGACGCCGCCAGCGATGTCGACGCCGCGGCGGCCTACGAAGCGGCGGCGCGGCACGAGGCGGGACACTTCCGCAACGAGCGGGCGTTGCGCCTGGTCGAGCGCGCGCTGGAGATCGTCGGCGATGGCGCGACCAGGCAGTCGCTGGCCTGCCTGCGCGGCGAGCTGACGCTCAATCTCGGCCAGCCGGCCGAAGCGCTGAAGGCCTTCGAGCACGCGGTCGCGCTGGCCGACGACCACAGCCAGCGCGCGCACGCCTGGTTCGGCGTGGCCGCGGCGCTGCGGCTGCTGGACCGCTACGAGCGCGCGTTGATCGCTCTGCAACACGCGCAGCGCGGCGCCGCCGCGATCGGCGACGAGGACATGCTGGCGCAGATCGAATCGCTGCGCGGCAACGTTCATTTCCCGATGGGCGACCTCGACGCCTGCCTGACCGCGCACCAGCGCGCGCTGCAGCACGCCGGCACCGCGGGCTCCGCGCTGGGCGAGGCACGCGCGCTCGGTGGTCTCGGCGATGCCTATTACCAGCAAGGCCGGATGGTCACCGCCCGCGCGCATTTCGTCCGCTGCGTCGAGTTGGCCCGCGCGCGCGGTTTCGTGCGGATCGAGGGGGCGAACCTGCCCATGGTCGGTGCCGTCGACAGCCTGTGCAATGCCTTGTCGTCCGCGCTGGCGCGTTGCGAGGAGGCGCTGCGCATCGCGCGCCGGATCGGCGATGCGCGCATCGAACTGCTGGCCTACGACGTGATGGCATCGACCGAGCAGCAGACCGGCGAATGGGCCAAATCGCAGGCGCATGCCGAACGGGCCTTGGCACTGGCCCGGCGCCTGGGCGCGCGTCGCTTCGAAGCGGAACTGGTCGGGCGGCGGGCGCTGGCCATCGGCAACCAGGGGCATCCCGAAGCCGCGGAGCAGCTGCTGGACGAAGCGCTGGCGCTCAGCCGCGACACCGGCATGCGCTACTCGGGGCCGATGATCCTGGGCTTTCTGGCCCGCACCTCACGCGATCCGGACAAGCAGCGCCGTGCGTTGGCGCAGGGCGAGGCGATCCTGGCGCAAAGCTGCGTCAGCCATTGCCACCTCGATCTCTACGAAGCCGCGATGGACGTCTCGCTGCGCAACGGCCGCTGGGACGACGCCGACCGCTATGCCGACGCGCTGCAGGCCTACACGCGGCCGGAGCCGTTTCCGTGGGCGCAGTTCCAGATTCGCCGTGCCCGTATCCTGGCGGCGCTGGGCCGCAGCCCGCGGGGCGCCAGCCCGACCGGGCTGCGCAGCGAGTTGATGGCCCTGCGCAAGGAGGCAATCGGCGCGGGCATGCTCGCGGCCCTTGCGACTATTGAAGAGGTGTTGCGGCGGGTTGGCACACCTTACTAGGGATCGCACAAGGTGCGGACGGTGCGGAAGGTGCACAGGGTCGCACCGTCCCTTCTGCCACGGTCTTCAGCCCTGACACGCCTTGAGCACCCGCGCTGCATGCGTGTGTCCCGCAGCGGTGGCGTAAGTCAGCGCGCTTCGTCCGGAATTGTCCTGCAGTTCCCAGTCGGCTCCGGCACCGAGCAGCACCGCCAGAATTTCGATATGACCGTTTGCGGCGGCATGCATCAAGGCGGTGGCGCCGCGAATATCTCTCGAATCGACGGCGGCACCGTGGTGCAGCAGCGTCTGGGCGGTGTCGCGGTGTCTGCCGGGACGGAGCCCGGAAGGGGCGTGGCGCCGCTCGTTTGCAGGCGACGGCGCGCCGGGTCGAGCCAGGGCGGCAAACGAACCCATGGCATCGACACGGATGGCGCAAACGCGCTCTTGCAACGACGACCCGCAATACAAGGTTGCCGAGTGCAGAGCAGCGAAGGCCAGTGCGGTACGCCCTTCGCCATCCTTGGCATCGACTGCGGCGCCGTGGCGCAGCAAGGCCTCCACCGTGCTTCGGTGACCGGCCACGGCGGCGAACATCAACGCCGTCCGGCCCAGCGCGTTGCGGGTATCGACGACCGCACCAGCATCCAGCAGCCGCTCCACAATGCCGTCGTGACCCGCGACTGCGGCGGCCATCAGCGCGGTGTCGCCGCACTGGCTTGGCACCTCGGTGGCCGCCGAGGCCGCCAGCAGGCGCTCCACCACGGCAACATGCCCGTGAAAGGCAGCCAGCATCAACGCGGTATCGCCGCTGTCTGCCGCGCCCACATTCAGCTGGCGCATGCCATGCTCGTCGGCATGGGTCAGCAGCATGTCGACCACGGCCTCGTGGCCCAGTTCGGCGGCGACCATCAGCGCCGTCTTGCCGCGCTGAACGGCAAGATCCAGCGGCATCTCGCACGACAGGAGCGTCGCCAGCTCGGCGCGGTCTCCCAGCGACACTGCCTCGGCCATGTTGGCGAGGTAGGCTCGATACCAACCGTCCTGGCGTTGCAGCTCGGCCATGATCGGCTCCATGCCAGGTCCGGGCTGCCGCTGTGCGCCGAGCCCGTACTCATAGGCATAACGACCATCGGCATCGGGCACGAAGGCGGCGGGCCAGGCGCCGGCGTCCCCCTTGCGACTGGCCTGGCCGAGCAGCCATGCCAACCAGCCCGGATCGGTGTGTGTTTTGCCGAAGGCGATATGCAAGGCGGTTTCCCCACGCATATTGCGCGCATCGAGACGGGCGCCGTGTTCCAGCAGGCATGCCAGCAGGGCCACCGGCGCTGCCAAACGGACCGCGTAATGCAGGGGCGGATCGCCCTGGTCATCGCAGGTCCGCAGCGCGTCGGGCGCGGCCGCGAGCGCCCGTCGGACCAGCGACAGTTTGCCGCTGCGGATGGCGGCGTGCAGGGCCGGGAGGGCACTGTTCGCCGTGTTCGGGGCAGGCGTTTCGAGATACGGAGACGCGGACGGAGACGCGGTGGCGGGCCGGGCCGGATGACCGCCGGCATTTGCGTCGTCCGGGAAGGATTCGAAGGGGTTGCGATGCATGGCGGCGTCCTCCGTCGGGACTGGCTCGCCGTCCGCCGCAAAGGGATTGGGCGGGAGCGGTGGCGGGCTTGGGGGAACGCCAGCCTACGCACGGTGTAGCGCGATTTCTTACGAAAATGTGTCGGCAGTTCAATCTTGCGCAACAAAGGGCGTCGGCACTGTTGTGCGAACGCAGCGAAATGCGGTTGGCGCGCCGGTATGCAGGCCACCGGGTGCCGAGAGGAGAGAGCGTGGGCCCGGAAGCGGGGCCGGGCGCCCAAAAAACGATGGGCGAGGCCGCCATGGCCCCGCCCCCTGGGCAGGCGTCAGGCTCTACGCCGAACCAGCCCGTAGATCACCAGCAGCACGATCGCGCCGATCACCGAGGCGATCCAGCCGGCCGGCTCCCCGGGGCGATACCAGCCGAGCGCCTGGCCGACATATCCGGCGATCAGCGAACCGCCTATGCCAAGCAATATGGTCAAGATCCAGCCCATCTTGTCGTCGCCAGGCTTGATCGCCCTGGCGATCAGCCCCACGATCAGGCCGACGATCACCGTACCGAGGAATGACAGCATACGCATCTCCCAGTTGCGAGCGGCCGGCGGGTCCGAGCCGCTTCGGCGCCATATTGCCACGGGTTTGGGCGCAGGGCGAGGGCTCCAGGGCATCGGACATTCAGAGTTTTTGAAGCGATCGTCCAGGCCGGGACCGGCCGCAGTGGCCGCAGTGCTGGCAAACTTCGCCCATATCGCGAATCATCGCGCCTTCGATCATTCACCGGGAGACCGCCGTGGGCGAACTGCAGGTCCTGCTGGAACAGCATGGACTGACGCTGGTATTTCTGAACGTGCTCATCGAGCAGGCTGGCCTGCCGGTGCCCGCCTATCCGCTGTTGCTGGTCGCCGGCGCGCTGGGCATGCGCGAGACCGGCCCGTCGATCGGCGCGGTGCTGGGCGCCGTGGTGGTGGCCTGCCTGATCGCCGATTCGCTGTGGTACGTCGCCGGCCGGCGGCTCGGCCAGCCCATGCTGCGCACCATCTGCAAGGTATCGCTGTCGCAGGACAGCTGTATCCGGCAGACGCAGTCGCTCTATCTGCGGCTGGGGCCGCGCTCGCTGATCTTCTCCAAGCTGTTGCCGGGCGCGGGCGCACTGTCGACCGCGATGGCGGGCATGACCGCCACGCCGTTCGCCGTGTTCCTGTTCTACGACGCGCTCGGCGCGGTGGTCTGGGCCGGCGGCGCGCTGATGATCGGCGCGGCGTTCAGCGACGCGATCGATGCCGTGCTGGAGGCCTTCGGCACCTACGGCCATCTGGCGCTGATGCTGGCGCTGCTGGCGCTCGCGCTGTTCATCGTCTGGCGCTGGTGGAAGCGGGTGCGGCTGCTGCGCCGGACCCGGCTGGTGCCGCGCATGAGCGTGATCGAGCTCGAAGCGCGGCGCCAGGACGGCCGCCCGCCGCTGGTGCTGGACGTGCGCGCGCCCGGCAGCGCGGCGCTCGAGCGCATTCCCGGCGCGCTGGCGGTGGACCCCGATGCGCCGCTGGATCTGCTGGCCGAACATCCCCCTGCCGTCGAGATCGTGGTCTATTGCGCCTGCCCCAACGAGCTGTCCGCCGCGATGCTGGCCGAGCGGCTGCGCGCGGCCGGCTATGCCAATACCTGGGCGCTGCTGGGTGGCATCGAGGCATGGAAGGAGCTGCGCGGGGAGCCTTCGGCGGGCGATGTAGCGGGCACGTAGCGGTCGCATCGCGGGCCGACCCCGGTCGAATCGCGGGCGGGAGACCCTTCCGACAACGCGGGAAGAGAACGGCTATAGTTGCCGTTCCAATTCGATCGCCGCCTCCGGTTGACGCCGTGGCGGCCCCGGGACGTGCCGATGTGCCGATCGGCCATTGATCGGCCATCGATCGGCCATCGATCGGCCATCGATCGCGCCACCCCGGGCCACAACCATTCCCGCATCGCCTTCCCGCATGACCGCTCCCACCACTGCCTACTCCCTGCTCGACCTTTCGCCGATTCCCGAGGGAAGCGACGCCGCCCGATCGATGCGCAATTCGCTGGACCTGGCCCAGCACGCCGAACGTTGGGGCTATCGCCGCTTCTGGCTGGCCGAGCACCACAACATGCCAGGCATCGCCAGCGCTGCCACCGCGGTGCTGATCGGCTACGTCGCCAACGGGACCTCGACCATACGGGTCGGCTCGGGCGGCATCATGCTGCCCAACCATTCGCCGCTGGTGGTCGCAGAACAGTTCGGCACGCTGGCCTCGCTGTTTCCGGGCCGCATCGACCTGGGACTGGGCCGCGCCCCGGGCACCGACCAGCTGACCGCCCGTGCCCTGCGCCGCAGTGCGACCCACGATACCGCGGACACCTTCCCGCAGGACGTCGAGGAACTGCAGGCCTATTTCGACGAGCCGCGGCCCGGCCAGCGGTTGCGCGCGGTACCGGGCGCAGGCCTGAAGGTGCCGCTGTGGCTGCTGGGCTCCAGCCTGTTCAGCGCGCAGCTGGCGGCATCGATGGGCCTGCCGTTCGCCTTCGCCTCGCATTTCGCGCCGGGCTTCATGCGCCAGGCGGTCGACCTGTATCGGCAGACATTCCGGCCTTCGGAGGCACTGTCCCGGCCTTACGTGATGCTGGGCCTCAACGTATTCGCCGCGGATACCGATGCCGAGGCGACCCGGCTGTTCAGCTCGCTGCAGCAGCAGTTCCTGGCGCTGGTGCGCGGCACGCCGGGGCGCATCCGTCCGCCGGTCGACGATATCGAATCGATGTGGAACGAGACCGAGGCCGCCCATATCCGCCGCTCGCTGTCGTGTTCGGTGGTGGGCGATCTCGATACGGTGCGCGAGGGCATGCAGCGCTTCGTCGACGATCTGCGTCCGGACGAGCTGATGCTGACGGCGCAGATCTACGATCATCAGGCCCGTCTGCGCTCCTTCGAGCTGGCCGCGCAGGCCGCGCAGCAGCTGCGGCCGGTGAGCAGCGCGCAGACGCTGTAGCGCAGGCAGTCGTCATCGGGCCTTCGGCAATGCGCCGGCCTATGCTGCCGCGGTGGTGACTCCCGTCGCCGCGCCGCTCTGCGCCTGCCGGTGGCAGCGCACGTTCTCGATCAATTCCTGTCGCGCGGCGTCCAGCCAGGCGGTGCGATGCCTGACCGGGTCCTTGGGCGAGAGCTTCGCCGCGCTGATCTCGCCAAGGAAGTAGCGCACCATGCTGCCGGCGCGCGCGGGCACCGGCATCATGCCGAGCAGCTGGCCGGCACCGATCACGCCCGTCTCGGCGGCGTGGCACAGGCCCGCCCACGCGGTGCGGCCGAGCGCCAGATAGAGGGCATCGTCGCGGACGCGCGTCAGCCGCTCGAGAAACTGCGACTCGAAAGCGCGGCGCAGCATCGGGATGGCCAGCAGTGCTTCGAGCGTGCCATCGAAGGCCAGTCCACGGCGCATGGTCGCCTGCGGCAGCAGGGCCAGCGGCTGCAGCAGGTGGAAGCCGTCTTCCCACAGGACGGTCGCGCGTTCTGCGCCGACCAGCGCGGGAATGCCGAAATGATCGAGCATGCGGATCAGGTTGGGCCGCACCAGCGGCCCGCCCAGTTCGATCTGGCGCTTGTTTTCCAGCTGGACGATGCGACCCGGCGCATGCGCGCGCAGCAGGGCCTCGGTGAGTTCGGCGGCGAGGCGCATATGCATGTGTCCCGGGGTCGTGCTGACCAGCACGAGCCGGGCGGTGGCGTTGACGTGTTCGAACGGCACGTAGCTCATCACGTAGGTGCCGTCGTTGTCCACGACGACCGGATGCGCCATCACGGCGTTGGCCCCGCCTTGACGAATGCGAGCGCAGTAGTCTTCGATATAGCTGCTCAACGTTGCCCCCCGTTCCGCGGCGACGTATTTTCTGCCTGCATCTCGGCGGTTGCCGATGCTCGTCGCTTGCTTGCATGGTAAGCGCGGGGAAGGGGCCGGCAAAGTCGCGGCGCGACGTTTCGGGCGCGGCCCAGCGCGGGATTGGTGTGGCAGCGAACAGATGGCGTCAACCGCGTGCAAGAACGCCTGACGCGGACGGCGCGGCGAGCTGCGTTCAACCGCCGGTGCAGGCGAGCGTGGCCGGTCCGGCCTGCGGGTCCATCGCCACGATGGTCGGCGCCAGCCCGCGCAGCAGCTTGACCGACAGCGCGCTGGTGAAGTTGTAGCGCGCCGCCTGGGGGCCGCGCACATGCAGCGTGACCGTGCCGAAGTAGCGCTCGCCGATGGTGAACACGAAGGTCGCCGAGCGGCTGACGGCACGCGATGCAATCACGTAGCCGCCGCGGCCGAACACCATGTGCCGATGGTCCCCGGTGCCGGTCTTGCCGCCGAGCGCCATGCCGCGATCGGCGGGAAAGACGCCTTGCGCCGAGCGCGCGGTGCCGCCCTCGACCACGTCCAGCAACGAGCGCCGCGCCAGCTCCGCGACGTCCTCGGGCAGCAGGCGCTTGCGTTGCGCCGGCTGCAGCACGAAGCGCGTTTCGTACGGCGTGCCGGAGGCGAAGTCGAGCCAGCGCACGGTCTCGGTGTACGGCTGCACGCCGCCGCTGAGCAGGATGCCCGCCAGCTCCGACAGCGCCGCGGGACGATCGCCCGAGGCGCCCACCGCGCTGCCATAGGACGGCGTCAGCGTATCGAAGGGATAGCCCAGCCGGCGCCAGCGCTCGCCGATCCGCTCGAAGGCATCGCGCTCGAGCAGGATGCGGATGCGGTTGTCCTGCCCCGCCTTGCTGCGGGTGCGGAACAGCCAGGTGTAGACCTCCTGCCGAACGTCGGCGCTGGCCTCCAGCACCTGCTTCAGATCGGCTTCGGAATGGTCGTCCAGATAGTCGATCAACCACAGCTCGAGCGGATGGATGCGCGACAGGTAGCCCCGGTCGTTCAGCGAGAATTTGTCCTTGCCGTACTTGTCGTAGAGCTTGAACACGTCCTCGTCGTCCAGCTTCGTGCCGAGCTTGGCGCGCAGATGGCGGGCGAAGGTGGCCTCGTCCATGGTGGGGTCCGCGCTGCGCAGTGCTACGGCCACGCGCACCGCGATCGGCTTGACCCGTTGCAGCAGCAGCGCGATGCGGGCGTCCTTGTCGAGCGCGTTGTACTTGCGATAGAAGCCGGTCAGGAACTGGCTGCCTTCCTCGTCGGCAAAGCGCTCGAGCCATTCGCGCCGGCCGGGCGCATCGCGATCGGCCAGCAGCTCGCTGGCATCGGGATGCGCGCGGTGAACCTCGTAGCGGACGATATCGCGCATCATCCGGATGAAGACCAGATTGACCGAGTGCTGGAAGGCGCGGCGCACCGTCAGGCTCTCCACGCTGGCCGAGCGCTCGAAGTTGGTGAAGGTCTGCAGCCCGCCGCCGGTGAAGAAGGCCTCGCCGGCGCCGCCGGCGTACTTGCGTTCGAGCGCAGCCTCGAGCATCGTGCGGCGATCGCGATTGGGGTTCTTCAGCAGCCAGTCGATCGTCCAGCGCGTCAATCCATCCTGCGGCGAGACCGGAACGCGCTGCAGCTCGGCGCGCGTCATGCCGGCGTAACGGTCGTGCAGTTCGGCCAGGATCTCGAGATAGGTCACCAGCGTGCGCAGCTTGGCGGTCGAGCCGAGATTGAGCCGCGCGCCGCTGTTCAGGTCGAACGGCTGGTCGATGTTGTCGGCCTGCACGCGCAGATAGCTGGCATTGCCGACCCGCTCGAACAGCGTGAAGCTGGCTGCCAGCTTCGACGGGTCGTCATGGTCGCGCAGCATGTTGTGGCCGTACAGGCCGAGCTCGCGCGCGCCCTCCTTGTCGCGCAGCTTCATCAGCGTCCCGGTGATCTGGCGCTGCGCTTCGGTATTGATGGTGCTGGCGACCGTCAGGTCGAGCCGGTCCAGGTCGTAGCGGCTCGGCACGCCGAGCAAGCGCGACAGATCGGTGCGCACCTGGTTGATCGCCTTGCGCGTGACGAAGGGATCGGCGGGCGGCAGCGAGGGGATCGGCGCCTTGTCCAGGCGCGCCGCCAGCGCGGCGTCGCGCAAACGCGGCGAGATCACGCCGGCGCCGGCCAGCAGGCGCAGATAGCTGTCGGTCAGCGGTTCCAGGTTGGTGTCGTAGCGGCGCAGATGGTACGAGGGACGGCGCTGCGCGATGATCAGCGACAGCGCCTGCTTGAAGACCTGCGCCTCGCGCGGCGTCGGCGGCCTCGACTCGATCTCGTGCAACATCCGGTTCGCTTCGTCGAAGTCCTCGCCGTACCAGTAGTACATGCCATCGCCGATGCCGTGGATTTCGCCGCGGCCATTGCGGGCCGACAGCGGTACGGTGTTCAGGTAGTCGACCACGATGCGTTCGCGCGCCCGTACGGTATCGCGGCCATCGAGATAGGCGCGCACCGAGGCCGACCCCATCTGGCGCAGCTTCTCCGAGATCGAAGAGGTGCGCCCTTGCGGCGAGTGGCGATATTTCTCGATTTGCGTGGCGAGCGTGCTGCCGCCCGGCGTATCGCGCTCGCGATCGACGATGGCGAACAGCTGGTCGACCCCGGCGCGCGACAGCCGGCGCCAGTCGAGCGCCGGATTGCGGGTCGGATATTCGGGATTGAGCAGCCCCTGGTTCTCGACGAACAGCAGCGAGTTGGCCAGGACCTGCGGGACTTCGCGGTAGTCCTGGTATTGGCGTTCGGGATAGCGCTGCACCGACACGTTGCGGTCGTTGCAATCGAGCAGGGCCAGCCCGGCGCGGGTCTTTTCGCGATAGGGCGCGTACAGGCCGAGGTCGAGGTATTCGAGCATCGCCTGGGACATCCGTGCCTGATGCTCGCGCACGAAGCCGCGCGCCTCCAGCAGCTCGGTGTAGTGCGGAATGCGCGCATAGCCGAGCCGCATGTCGTAGGGCCCGGCGTCGGGGAAGCGGATGCGGTCGCTGGCGCCGGGCGCGATGGTGTAGGTCAGGCGCTGGCCCCAGTCGTGGAAATAGCGCGCCTGCCACCGCGAGGTGCGAACCTCGTCGGCGATCAGATGGGCGGCGAAATAGCAGGCGCCGCCAACCAGGACCAGCAGGACAACGATAGGCCAGACACGACGCGACACGGTTCGCTTCCGGTGCTATTGGTGGTCGATCGAAGCGTCATTGCGCACTACGGGCCGCGCGCCTCCGACCTCTAGTATTGGCGCAAGTCGGCGTTTGCACAGGGGCAGCCGACAGAAAATTTTCCGGCCGCGCCGTCGAGGTCGGTCAATGCAGGCAGGCAATCGGCTCGCAGGGCCAAGTATGCCTTGGGCGTCGCTCGCGGTGAAGGGCGGCCGCAGGCGGGGCGGGCCGTCAGCGCGCAGCTAGCGCGAATCGGCGTCGCGGCCCGCCTGGGGCCTGACCGGCGGCGCAACGCCCAGCCGCCGCGCCAGCCGGTGGAAATTGCTGCGATCCATGCCGGCCGCGCGCGCGGCGGCGGCATAGGCGCCGCCGTGCCGCGCCAGCGCGGCTTCGATCCAGCGGCGCTGGAATTCGTCGGTGGCTTCGCGCAGGGTGCCGCTGCCCGGCTGCAGGTGGGGCTCCAGCGGGGGCTCCAGCGCGCTTGCCCGCAGGGACTGTGCGGGCTCAGGGATCGGCCCACCGTCCCCCTGCGCTGCAGCAGCCCCGCCGTGGCGGCCGACGTCTTCGCTGCCATGCGGGAGCCGGCTGGTGCCGCTGTCCAGCCCCAGGTGGCGCGGTTCGATCGCGATCCAGCGCGCGCCTCGGCGCGATTCGGCCAATGCGCGCAGCGCCGCCCGGCTGATCAGATGTTCGAGTTCGCGGACATTGCCCGGCCAGGAATACGCCGTCAGCGCCAGCGCCGCGTCAGGCGACAGCCGCAGGTTGCGCGCCCCGAGCCGGTGCTGGTTTTCCTCGAGGAAGCCGCCGGCCAGCGCCAGCACGTCGCGCCCGCGTTCGCGCAGCGGTGGTACGCGCAGTGGATAGACCGACAGCCGGTGGTACAGGTCGGCGCGAAAGCGGCCCTCGGCCACCGCCTTGCCGAGGTCGCGATTGGTCGCCGCCAGCACGCGCACGTCGACCCGCAGCAGCCGGTCGCTGCCGGGCCGCTGCACTTCGCCGCTCTGCAATACGCGCAGCAGCTTGGCCTGGACCGGCAACGGCAACTCGCCCACCTCGTCCAGAAACAGCGTGCCGCCGTCGGCCAACTCGAACTTGCCGACGCGGTCCTGCACCGCGCCGGTGAAGGCGCCGCGCTTGTGCCCGAACAGCTCGCTGTCGGCCAGCGTCTCCGGCAGCGCCGCGCAGTTGATCTGCACCAGCGGCCGGTCGCGGCGGGCGGAACGGTCGTGCAGCCGCTGCGCGACCAGCTCCTTGCCGACGCCGGTCTCGCCCAGGATCAGCACGCTCAGATCCGAGCCCGCCACCGTGTCGATTTCCTGCTTGAGCCGCTTCATCGCCGCGCTCTTCCCCAGCAGCTCGCGCGGTTGGCCGTGGGCTTGCAGGGCGCGGCTCATTTCGCGCTCGCGCGCGGCCCGCTCGGCCAGCGTCCGGATCGTCTGGTCCGCCTCGATGCCCGCTTCGAGCATCGTCACCACCGCCTGCATCTGCGCCGCCGAGATGTCGGCGAACGCCCCGGGCTGCAGCGCGTCCAGCGTTACCAGGCCCCACAGCCGGCCGCCGCAATGCAGCGGCGCGCCCATGCAGTCGTGAATCGGCAGGATGTCCGGCTGGCCTTCGATCAGGCCGTCGTACGGATCCGGCAGGCCGCAGTCGGCGGCGAACCGCACGCCGTCCTCGCTGTCGAGCAGTTGCGCCAGGCGCGGGTGGGCGGCGACCGGGAAGCGCCGTCCGAGCGCATCGTCGCTCAGGCCTTGGACGGCAACTGGCACCAGCACCTCGCCTTGCAGCCGCAGCAACGCCGCGGCATCGCAATGGACGATGCCGCGGGCGGCGGCCAGCAGCTGACGGAAGCGGCCGTCGTCGGCGTGCGTCGGGAATTCGGAATTTGTAGTCATGCAGACAACGATGTGGTCTATGGGACCACGCATGTCGCGTGGTCATTCGGACAACTGCCCCGCATGGTGCCATGAAAATCAAGGGCTTGCGCCAGGCAGCACCGCTGGCACGCCGCTTGATATGACAAAGGTATTCATCGACGTCCATTCACAGGAGCGTTTCCATGCTGTCCCCGAATACCATCGCGCTGGTCAAGGCCACGGTGCCCGTGCTCAAGCAGCACGGCGAAGCGATCACGCAACACTTCTATCGGCTGTTGCTGACCCAGCATCCGGAGCTGAAGGCCTTCTTCAACGAGGCGCACCAGGTCCACGGCACGCAGGCGCGCGCGCTGGCCGGCGCGGTCCTCGCCTTCGCCAGCCATATCGACCAGTTGGACGCGCTGGCCGGCGCGCTGCCGCGGATCGTGCAAAAGCACGCCGCACTGGGCGTCCAGCCGGAGCATTACCCGATCGTCGGCGGCTGCCTGCTGCAGGCGATCCGCGACGTGCTGGGCGAAGCGGCGACCGACGAGATCGTTGGCGCCTGGGGCGAGGCCTATGGCGTGCTGGCGAAGATCCTGATCGATGCCGAAGAGGCGGTCTATCGCGACAACGCGGCCCAGCCTGGCGGCTGGCGCGGAACACGCGGCCTGCGCATTGCCCGCAAGGTGCAGGAGAGCGAGATCATTACCTCGTTCTACCTGGAGCCGGCCGACGGCGGCGTGCTGCCGGCTTTCCGGCCCGGCCAGTACCTGACGCTGCTGCTGACGATCGATGGTGCGCCGACCCGCCGCCACTACTCGCTGTCCGATGCGCCGGGCAAGCCGTGGTACCGGATCAGCGTCAAGCGCGAGCCGGGCGGCCGCGCATCGAACTGGCTGCATGACCATGCCGCGGTCGGCGATGTCCTGCCGGCGCTGCAGCCTTGCGGCGACTTCGTGCTGGAGCAGGCAGCCGCCGAGCGCCCGCTGGTGCTGGTGACCGGCGGGGTCGGCATCACGCCCGCCATCAGCATGCTGGAAGCGGCCGCGCCGGCCGGCCGGCCGGTCCACTTCATCCATGCCGCGCGGCACGGCGGCGTGCATGCCTTCCGCGAGCGCGTCGACGCAATCGCCGCCAATCACGGCAATGTGAGCGTTTGCTACGTCTACGACACACCGCGGGAGGGGGATGACCCGCACGCCGTTGGCTTCGTCACGCGCGAGCTGCTGGCGAGCCGGCTGCCAGCCGATCGCGATGTCGATTTCTACCTGTTGGGACCGAAGGCCTTCATGCGCTCGGTCTATGCCGACGGCCGCGCCCTCGGAATCGCGCCCGAGCGCCTGCGCTTCGAGTTCTTCGGACCGCTGGAGGATCTGCAGGCGGCGTGAACGCCGGTATAGCCAGGGCGGTGGCTCGCGCTACCGCCCGCTCTCCGGCATCCCGATCGCCGTGGTCTCGATGACCTGCTGCTGGTCGCCCTGGCGGATCTCCGTGCGCAGCACGAAGGCCTCGCTGGGGCAGTACCAGTCGGTCACGGTCATGTTGTAAGGGTCAGGCCGTTCGACGTCGTCGCCGATATGGACCTCGCCCAGCGAGGCCTGCTTGTCGTACCGGATCGGCAGGCACTCGCGCCGGCCGAGCGGCGTGTCGATGTGTTGCCTGCGGCCGACCCGCCGCTCGCCGATGTGGATGGACGCGCGCGGCACCCGGATGGTCGTCACCGCTTCGCCCGAATGCAGGCTGTTGATCTGCAGGTTGGCGCTGGAATGCAGCGACTCGCCGGGCAGCGTGACGCCCTCGCGGATATCGTGGCCGGCATAGGACAACAGGCCGGTGCCCTCGAACGAAGCCTCGCCGAACAGCCGGGCATAGCGGGCTTGGGCGTTGATGGTGGCGTGCTGACTGCTGATCCGGCCGTTGGCCGAGCCCGTATCGCGGACCAGCGTCAGCCGGTGCATCTGGTCCATGACCACCGGCGGACCCATCATCGCCGCCAGCGCCGACTTCGAATGGATGTCGAGCCAGGCCGCGCAACCGCCGGGGACGGGGCCGGGATGGCGCACCGTCATCGTGATCGACATCGGCATCTGGCCGTCGGCCTCGAGCTGCGCGCGGGCGCCGCTGCGGAACCACGGCGCCTGGCAGACCGGGGGAGCAGTGGTCTCGGAGGGTGGGACGGATCGAGCGGATTGGGCGGCAGCAGGGGCGGAGGCGTCGGCCGGTCCGGCCGGCTGCGCATGCGAGCCCAGCGTCCAGCCCGCGACAAGGACGGCCGCCAGATGCCGCGGCCAGCCGCGTCGCCAGTCGATGCCGCGTCGGTCAGCCAGCGCGGCTGCTGTCATCTCCGCCCCCTCGGTTCATGCCGCCACATTATGCAGACGGGGGGCGGGACTGCCTATGCGGGCTGATCCCGACGGAGAGGGTCCGGCTTGCGCCGGAGTCAGGCGTGCGCGGGCTCGGCCAGGTGCGACGGAACCAGTCCGGGCAGGGCGCCATGGCGCGCGGCGCGGCGCAGTTGCTGCAGACGTGCCTGCAGGCGGGGGTCGGGCTGCGTCGGCGGGTACATGCCATTGGGGCAGGCAACGCCCAGCAGGTCCAATGCCTGCTTGAAGTCGTCCAGCGTCAACCCCTTGGCCGGATCGAGCGCGATCAGGCGCGACTGCAGCGACGCGTCGACGCAAGCCCCATCGGCGGTCATCACCACGTAGTTCTGCGCAGCGGGACGGGCCGCCGCCAGATAGGCGGCGACTTCGGCGCCGAAGCCGCCAGGGGCGGCCGGCGCGAAGGCATGCACTTGCAGGTCCAGCTGTTGCACCAGCACCGAGCGGGCGCCGGTGCTCCAGGCATGCGGCAGCACCACGCGGGCGCCGGCGAGCCCGAACAGCCGCCGCACGAAGCCCAGCGCAACCGGATCGAACAGGCGCAGTTCGCGCACCGAGCCGGTCTCCGGTTTGCCGCCCAGCCGCGCGGCGGAGCGCTCGGAGAACAGCACCCCGGGCACGTCCAGCATGATCAATCGTTCAGACATGAGATTCCTCTGCATCCTTCGGAGCGGTAGGGGAGCGTTCAGGTTACGACGCACGATCGGGCCTGCGCCGGGCTCGGCGGCGACAACATGAAACAGTTCTGTAACTTGTGGTTCGGTGACGTAAAAACCGCCTGTCAGTGCCGACTTTTGTTTCCCTCCGACACAATTTCGGCGGCTTGCGACCGCGCCGGTCATGCCCCCTCGCGGTGCACGATCCTGGCTTCCACAACGCACCACATCCGGTTTACGACGACGAATTCGGGTTCTCCCTAGGGGAGAAATTGCGCAGGTGCGCTATGGTTACGCCTTTTTCCAGGGGGACGGTCTTGCCTCGACCCGGGGCGCCGCGACCGCCGACATGACGGGCACCATCTCGCCCGAACCCGACTCGGAGATTCGCCATGAACGAAATCGTCGATGCCGTCAACGGCATCATCTGGAGCTCGGCACTGATCTACCTGTGCCTGGGCGTTGGTCTGTATTTCTCGATTCGCACCCGCTTCGCCCAGGTGCGCCACTTCTTCGGCATGATCCGCCTGATGGTGGACGGCAAGTCCTCGGCGCAGGGCGTCAGCTCGTTCCAGGCCCTGGCGATGTCGCTGTCGGGACGGGTCGGCACCGGCAATATCGCCGGCGTGGCCACCGCCATTACGTTCGGCGGTCCGGGCGCGGTGTTCTGGATGTGGGTGATGGCCTTCCTCGGCGCCAGCACGGCGTTCGTGGAATCGACGCTGGCACAGATCTACAAGGAAGAGGTCGACGGCCAGTATCGCGGCGGTCCGGCCTACTACATCGAGAAGGGGCTGGGTACCAAGTGGTACGCCTGGCTCTTCGCGCTTGCGACGATTCTGGCCTGCGGCGTGCTGTTGCCTGGCGTGCAGTCCAACAGTATTGCGGCCGGCATGACGAATTCGTTCGGCATCGCGCCGGCGGTGACGGGCGCGGTGTTGGTCATTCTGCTTGGGCTGATCATCTTCGGCGGTGTCAAGCGTATCGCCCGGTTCGCCGAGATCGTGGTGCCGTTCATGGCGCTGGGCTACATCCTGGTGGCCTGCGTGATTGTCGCGCTCAATATCGGCAAGCTGCCCGAGGTCATCAGCCTGATCCTGCGTAGCGCCTTCGGGCTGGAGTCCGCTTTCGGCGCAGTGCTCGGCCTGGCGATCCAGTGGGGTGTCAAGCGCGGCGTCTACTCGAACGAAGCCGGCCAGGGTACCGGCCCGCATCCGTCCGCCGCCGCCGAGGTTTCGCATCCGGCCAAGCAGGGCCTGGTGCAGGCGTTTTCGGTCTATGTCGACACGCTGTTCGTCTGTTCGGCGACGGCCTTCATGATCCTGATCACCGGCGCCTACAACGTGGTCGGCCCCGCCAAGGAGGCCTTGCGCACCGGCCTGGCCGGCGTGGAAGCGGGCCCGGGCTACACACAGCAAGCGGTCGAAAGCGTGCTGCCGGGCTTCGGCGCAGCCTTCGTCGCGATCGCGCTGTTCTTCTTCGCGTTCACGACCATCGTCGCCTACTACTACATCGCCGAGACCAACGTCGCTTATATCAACCGCAAGATTCACCGCCCCTGGATGGTGTTCCTGCTGAAGGTCGCGATCCTGGCCGCCACGCTGTACGGTTGTGTGCGCACCGCGACGCTGGCCTGGGCGCTGGGCGATATCGGCGTGGGCCTGATGGCGTGGCTCAACATCGTGGCGATCATCATCCTGCAGAAGCCCGCGCTGAAGGCGCTGCGCGACTACGAGGCACAGAAGCGCGAGGGCCTCGATCCGAATTTCGTGCCGGGCCCGCTGGGCATCGATAACGCGGTCTTCTGGGAGCAGCGCGCTGCCGGCGCCAAGCCGCGCCGCCCCGGCGACGACCAGGATGGCGGCGAGCCCGCTGTGTCACCGGTTATCCCGGCGCCGCGCTCCGCCGAATAAGGGCACATCCCCGCTGTGCGCCGTCGGCTAACCCGCCGACGGCTGCGGCAGCATCAAATCCTGGCGGGCGGCAAAGTCGAACAGTTCCCTGTCGTTGCTCGCCCCCAGCTTCTGCATCGCGCAGTTTTTCTGCCGGCTGATGGTCTTGACGCTGCGGCTCAAGGCCGTGGCAATCTGAGTCACCGACTTGCCGCTCAGATAGAGCCGCAGCACTTCCGTTTCCCGCACCGACAAGCTGCCGATGCCGGCCCGCTCCTCCGGACGGGGGTAGCGGGCACTCGATTCCGCCAGGATGCGCGCCGCGGATTTGCCGATATAGGTCTGGCCGCGCTCGACCTGGACCAGCGTATGGACCAACTCGTCCAGCGGCGAATCCTTCAGCAGGATGCCCTGCACCGGCACCTCGGCGATGGCGCGCAGGATCAGCGGATTGGTCATCATCGTCAGCACTACCACGCGCATCTGCGGATGCTGACGTCGCATCTGGCCGAGCATCCGCAATCCATCCTTGGCCTGGCCGCCGGGCATATGGTAGTCGGTGACCACGACGTCGGGCGCACACGTCGCAATGGCGCGAAAGAGCGCCTCGGGCGTCGTCACGTCAGCGCAGACCTGCCAGCCGGCGTGCCCCTGCAGAACGCTGCGGATCGCCAGAGAGATCGCGGGGTGGTCATCCGCGACGACGATGTTCAGTGCCATGCGATTACTCCTCCGCCCGCTTGCCGAGCAGCAGCGCAGAGCG
The DNA here is from genome assembly GCA_031181345.1 of Cupriavidus sp. Taxonomy (GTDB): domain Bacteria; phylum Pseudomonadota; class Gammaproteobacteria; order Burkholderiales; family Burkholderiaceae; genus Cupriavidus. Next base: position 29,474 of record JAPSLC010000016.1, read on the forward strand.
CGGCTGGTGCCAGGGGCGTGCGGTCCATCGGAAAAGAAGCGCCGCGCGGCAACTGCCGTGCGGCGCAAAGCGCGTGAAATCTGTATCGGGGGCCCGTGACACGATGGAGGTACGGACAGGACGACACTACCGCCCGACACAGCGACGGCGCACATGCCCACCCTCAGACCAAAAACGGGAAATAGTCGGAAAGCGCTGCAATGCCCAGCCAGATTAGAGGGCAAGGCCGCGCGAAGCGATAAGACGAGTCTCAAAACGCGATCTGGGGCGTGGGCTGTTGCGCATTGACCTTGGAGAAAGGCTCGGCTCAGTTCGACAGCGTCCTGGCCCACCGCGCGAGAGCCGGCTCCAGTTGCGCCATCGCGGCCGCCACGCCGGCGGGATCGCCATCGCGGCATGCCACCTCCAGGGCCTCGCAGCCCGCCGCGACGGCATCGGCCGATACCAGCCGGGCGGCGCCCTTGATCCGATGCGCGATGGCGTGGGCCGCCTGCCAGTCGGCGCGCGCCACCGCGACGCGCAGCGCCGCCAGGTCTGCCGTGTTGCCGGCCAGCAAGGCCGCCCGTACTGCCGCATCGGGGGCGAGCGCCAGGGGCGCCGCGTCGAATGCCGTCGAGGGGCGTCGTCCGCCCGGCGAGTCGCCCAGCCAGTGTTGCAATGCGCGACCGAGCGTGTCGAGGTCGATTGGCTTGAACAGGCAATCGTCCATGCCCGCCGACAGGGCCTGCTGGCGGTTATGCGGCCGCGCGTCGGCGCTGTAGCCGAGCACGGGCACGCGCGGCCGGGCCAGGGCCTGCTCCTGCGCGCGCAGCTTGCGCGCCAGTGTGAAGCCGTCCATGCCGGGCATATTGCAGTCTAGGATCACGAGATCGAAGGCGGCGTCCGGCGCCGCACACCGCACCAGCGCCTCGTGCGCATCGCCGGTACCGATTGCCTCCACGCCCAGATGACGCAGTTGTCGGGCCAGCAGCATCCTGCCCGCCGGATGGTCGTCGACGATCAACGCGCAATAGCCCTTGCGCAGCGGCGCGATCGCGCGCTGGCGGCAAGCGGCCTGATGGCTGTTGCCGGCCAGCGCGCGGCCGTTGCAGGCCTCTGCGGCCAGCGTCAGGGTCAGCAGCGCGGCGGTGCCGCGGCCCGGTTGGCTGATCAGTTCGAGGTCGCCGCCCATCTGGCGGGCGAGCTGCCGCGAGATCGACAGGCCGAGGCCGGTACCGCTGGTCGCGCCGGCTTCCGCGGCCCGGTAGAAGGGTTCGAACAGCCGCGGCATCTGGTCCGCGGCGATGCCAGCACCGCGGTCGCGCACGACGATGCGCACGGTTTCCCGATTGACGTCCTCGCCCGCGCTCTCCAGCTTCACCGTGATGTCGCCATGGCCGCTGAACTTGATCGCATTGCTGAGCAGATTGCCCACGACCTGCCGCAGCCGCTGCGGATCGGCCCGATGGCGGCGGGCCCGCAGCGCGCCCAGCTGCAGGCGGATGCGCAGACCGCGCGATGCCGCCAGCGGGCGAAACGCATGGACCCACTGCTGCAGCAGCGTATCGAGCTGCACCGGCTCGGGCCGGATTTCCATCCGGCCCGCCTCCAGCCGGGCCATGTCGAGCAGATCGCCGACCAGCGCGACCAGCGACTTTGCGCAGTCGTGCGCGGTGTCGATGTAGTGGCGGGCCTCGCCATGGATCGCGGTCTTGTGCTTGAGCAGATCGAGGATGCCGATCACCGCGTGCATCGGTGTCCGGATTTCATGGCAGATCGTCGCGAGCAGGCTCAGGCGATCCGCATCGGGTGATGCGCCGGCGCAGGCGCCGAGATCGGGCAAGGGCGCCCGGTGGCCGCCGTCCGCCGACGGTCGCGTGCCGGCGGCGCTGCGGCGACTGGCGGGGCGCGTACTGCCGAGGCGCCGGTGCAGCGTGTTGGCGGCGCGGGCGATACGCCGGCCGTGGCGATGCAGGGCCACCGCGCACGCGCCCATAGCGGTCATCCAGAGCATGGTGCCAAGCGAGCAGGTCAGCAGCCATGGCCGACGACCCTGATGCGCTGGCATTGGCGCCGGCACCGCGGTGGGCATCGGTGCCGGCAATGCCCAGGCGGCCTGCAGCGCGTCCCAGTGCGCCGGCGGGATGGCGGCGAGCGCCTTGTTCAGGATCATGCGCAACTGCGGCGCTGCCGGCGAGACGCCGAAGCCGATCGCGGCCGGCTGTGGGCCAAGCGGAGCGGCGACGCGCAGCCACGGCGCGAAGGCGTACCGGACCATGTAGTGCGCGCAGGTCAGCGTGTCGACCGCGGCGTCGGCCTGGCCGCGCGCAACCATGCGGTAGGCCTCGGCAGGGGAGTTGGTGCGGATGATCGTCGCGTTGGGCACCTGCGCAAGACGTTCCGCCAATGCGCGGCTGCTGCGGCGCACGGCGATGCGCATGCCGGCCAGGCCGGTGGCATCGCGGATGGCGCCGTTGGCTGCGTGGGTGGTGATGACCCATGGCGTGATCAGATAGGGCAGCGATGGCTGCAACCGGTGCGCCCGGCGTCCCGATTCGCGCATCGCAACGGCATCCGGCGGGGGCAAGTCCGCCGTCATCGCGGGCACCAGCAGCACCGTGCCGTCGCGCAGGGCCGCTTCGCGCACTCCGGGGTCTTGCTGCCAGACCGGTTCGAAGCGCAAGCCGGTGATGCGGCCGACCTGCTCCAGCGTCTGCACGGCGATGCCAGCCGCATGTCCGCCGGCGCCGACGAAGGCCATCGGCCCCCCGATCGGCGACGCGCTGTAGCGCACCACCGGATGGGCGGCCAGCCAGCGCCGCTCGGCGCCGGTCAACGTGTCGGCGAGCCGTTCGCGCACCGCTCCGGTATCGTCGCGCTGCGTCTGGGTGCGGCCGAGCTGGGCCGCCACCAGCGCCGCCCACAGCAGGCAGCCGCACGACATCAGCCCGCACAGCCGGCGCTCAGAGCGCTGCATCGGCCGGCCGGCGCAGCGTCGCCGTCATGCACGGCGCGCGATGGGCAAGAGGGGATGACATCGAGGCGACCTCCGGGCAGACACAGTGAAGCGGAGGAATCTAGCCAATGCGCCATGCCGCGACTATCGCAGTTCGACGCGGACGGTGTTCTATCGGACGCGTTGCGCGGAATCCGATGCCGCGATCAATCCTGTTCGCAGCGGCCGGGCGCGATCGCGATTTCGCCGACCGGCCGGTCGCCGATGCCGGTGTAGCGAAACACCAGCGCGATGCCGAGGCGGCCCAGCACCGGTACATCGGGATTGCGGCAGATGCCGCGCACCAGAGCCGGCGTGGCGCTGGCCATGAAGGCGGCGGTGCCCTCGCGGGTGGCGTCGAAGCGAACGAGATTCAGATGGAAGACCACGCGCTTGCCGCTTTCGCCGCGGCAGCCGTCCAGACGGGTGGCGGTATCGAGCAGGATGGGACCGGAGCGCGTCAGCTCGCGGCAGGCGGTGCCAAGCGCCACGTCGGTACTGCTGCCGGAACCGGTCAGCCGCGTGACGCCGTTCATGCCGGTGGGGCGGCCGTCGGCCACGCCGACCAGCAGCCGGGCCAGTGCCGACATGCTCGACGGCGCGGTGGTCGAGGCGGCGTTGCCATGCTGGGCCACGGCCGGCCAGGATGCGCAGGCGATCAGGGCAGCGGCGCGCCACGGGTGGGGCAACGAAATCAAAAGCGAGTTCCGCATGAAGATACCGGTATCGAGGTGGCCTCGAATGGCGGCTGCGGGCGGGCTGCCCGTTCGCCATGGCGAAACCATAGCGAGCCGATTGCCGGTGTGCTGTCAGGCACTGTCCTACATTGGTAAGCGAAATGCGTTCAACTCCATGTGCTATGCTGCAACGCAGCAAAAATCAACCGGGAGCGTTCGCGCGCTTTCCCAATCCGCGCATGGCAAGAAGTTTGATGGGAAATTGGCAGCGCCCGTGGCGGCAGATCGGCACGCTGCCCGGTCAGTCGGCCCGTCACCTGGGCAGTTGGCTCGATCGACTGGACGGCCGACGTCCGGCGGCCCCGGCCGCCCGTACGCGCGTGCCGCCGCCGCTGGCGCTGCCTGCGGGTCCGCTGCCGGGTCAGTGGTCGCAGCGGCGCCTGAAACTGCCGGCAATGCCTGGCGAACTGGTATCGCAGCTGAGCTACTGGCTCTATGAGCCGTCGCGCCGGCACACGGGGCCGCTGCCGCTGGTAGTGATGCTGCATGGCTGCCGGCAGACCGCCGAGGACTTCGCCGCCGGCACGCGCATGAACGCGCTGGCCGAGCGCGAGGGTTTCCTGGTCGCCTATGCCGAACAGCCGCTGCGCCGGCAGTTGCAGCGCTGCTGGCAATGGTTCGACCTTGCCGCCAGCGAGGGCGCGCGCGAAGCGCAGGCGATCGCCGCGCTGATCGATGCGCTGGCCTTGCGGCGCGATGTCTGTCCGGATCGGGTCTACCTCGCCGGCCTGTCCGCCGGCGCCGCGATGGCGGCCGTGGTGGCCTTGCGCTATCCGGACAAGATCGCGGCGGTCGGCCTGCATTCCGGTGTGGTGGTCGGTGCCGCCGATTCGGCGCGGGCGGGTTTGCGGGTGATGCAGCAGGGCTCACGGGCCCAGCCGGCCGCCTTGCTGGATGCGGCCGGCGTCGCGCTGGCCGGCACGCCGATGCCGGCGCTGATCCTGCATGGCATGGATGACGAGGTGGTCCACCCCGTCAATGCACGCCTGCTGGCGCGGCAGTTCCTGGCCTACAACCGCTTGCCCGATCGCGTCGATGGCGAGCCGCGCAACGGTGAGCCCGCGCCAGCGGCCGGCGCGTCGACGCGCCATCAGCGCGGCGGCGCGAACGCCGAAGGCGATTCGAACGACATGCCCGCCGGCCACTATCTCGAGTCCCGCTTCGGCTACGCGCGCCGCGATCTCGTGCAGCTATGCGAAGTGGCCGGGCTGGGCCATGCCTGGAGCGGCGGCGATCCCGCCTATCGCTACCACAGCGATACCGGGCCGGCGGCAAGCATGCTGATGTGGGAGTTCTTCCGCGAGCATCGCCGCTGAAGCGCCGGCCCGGCCGCCAGGGCAGCGCCATGCATTGGCGCCGCCGATTCGCTCAAATCCGTGCGGACTTGCGCGCGAACAGCGCGGTGACCATGCCGAGCGCGCACAGCGCGACGACATAGTGGGCCGGAGCCAGCGGATCGCTCTTGAGCATCAGCGTCACCGCCATCGGCGTCAGCCCGCCGAAGATCGCGTACGACAGGTTGTACGAGAACGACAGGCCCGAGAAGCGGACATGCGCCGGGAAGGCGTTGACCAGCACGAACGGCACCGCGCCGATGGTGCCCACCGCGAAGCCTGCCAGTGCATAGAGCGGCAGCAGCAGGTCGGGGCGCTGATGGATCACCGTGTAGAACAGATAGCTGCTGACCGCCAGGAACAGGCCGCCGAAGAACAGCGTGCGCCGTGCGCCGATGCGGTCGGCCAGCGCGCCGGCCACGACGCAGCCGATCGACAGGCACAGCGTCGCCACGCTGTTGGCGACCAGCGCCGTGCGCGCGTCGAAACCATAGAGCTTCTGCAGGAAGGTCGGTGTCATCAGGATCACGACGACGATGCCGGCCGACAGCATCCACGTCAGCAGCATCGACACCGCCACCGCGCCGCGGTGATCGCGCACCACCGCCTTCAGCGGCATTTCCGCGGCCAGCGCCTTCTTGCGCTGCAGCTCGGCAAACACCGGCGTTTCATGCAGCCAACGGCGCAGGTACATCGAGGCGATGCCGAACACGCCGCCGAGCAGGAACGGCACGCGCCAGCCCCAGTCGGTCAGTTGCTCCGGCGTGAAGATCGTGTTGATGCCGGTCGCCACCAGCGAGCCGAGCAGGATGCCGGCGGTCAGGCCCGCCGTCAGCGTGCCGCAGGCATAGCCGACATGGCGGCTGGGCACGTGTTCCGAGACGAAGACCCAGGCGCCCGGCACCTCGCCGCCGACCGCCGCGCCCTGCAGCACGCGCAGCAGCAGCAGCGCGACCGGCGCCAGCAGGCCGATCGCATGATAGGTCGGCAGCAGGCCCATCAGCAGCGTGGGCACCGACATCAAGAGGATCGACAGCGTGAACATCTTCTTGCGCCCGAGCAGGTCGCCGAAGTGGGCCATGATGATGCCGCCCAGCGGACGCGCCAGATAGCCGGCCGCGAAGATGCCGAAGGTCTGCAGTTGCCGCAGCCAGTCCGGAATCGAGGGCGGAAAGAACAGCTGCCCGATCACGGTGGCGAAGAAGACGAAGATGATGAAGTCGTAGAACTCGAGGGCGCCGCCGAGGGCGGCGAGGGACAGGGTCTTGTAATCCTGGCCGGTCAGCGGGCGCGCGGCGCGTTCGAGCGACGCGCCGCCGGCGCCAACGGTACTGCTGGTGGTGGACATTGAGGAAACTCGCATGGAAGAGATCGCATGCGAAGCGCGCTAACACGGGTAAGTGTGAGGGTACGGCCGGCGGGTACAGCGCGGGAGAGAGGCAGAGCCAGAGGACGGGTGGGCCTCGAGCATGCGACGGAACGCTTCGCAAAGGCGAAACGATACCAGATCAAACGCGCCCCCGCAGATGCGCCAGTCGCAATAATCCCCCGCGCCCTGTCATGAAGCATTACCATAATGCCCAAAAAAGTGGGATCCAAAGCACAACTGGACCCAAGGATGTGCATCGGGAGGGCGCGAGGCCGCGATGACGGCAAGGCGAAACCGCCGGGTGCGTGCGGCTGTGGGGGTCAATTTCTTCGGGACGACATGGCATTCAAGATTTCGATGCAGGCCGCGACCGCGACGCCGCGCCGGCGTACGGGCCTGCGCGTGGCGGGCGGCATTGCGACGGCAGTGGCGATTTTCGGTCTGGCCGGCTACTTCGGCGGACCGCCGCTGATCCGCTCGCTGGCCGCGAGCCAGGCCAGCGAGGCGCTGGGACGCAAGGTGACGATCGGTGCGGCGCAGGTGCGGCCGTTCTCGCTGGCCGCGACGGTTGGCGACGTGACCATCTTCGAGCCGGACGGCACCACGCCGATGCTGACGCTGGGCTCGGCCGATATCGACGCGTCGATCGCCTCGCTGTGGCGCCTCGCCCCGGTGGTCGACGCGGTTCATATCGACCGGCTCGCCGTGCATGTCGTGCGCGAAGCCGACGGGCGGCTGAGCTTCGACGATATCCGCGACCGGCTGGCCGCCAGGCCGAAGAGCCCGGACGATGGCGAACCGGCCCGCTTCTCGATCAACAACATCGCGCTGACCGGCAGCTCGCTGCGGTTTGACGACAAGATGCTCGGCGAGACCCAGAAGGTCGACCATCTGACCGTCACGCTGCCCTTCCTGTCCAACCTGCCGCACGACGTCAATATCGTCACGCAGCCAAGCATCAGCGCCGATATCAACGGCTCGCCGCTGGCGGTCAGCGGCACCATGCTGCCGTTCGCCGATGCGCGCGAAGCGAAGCTGAACCTCGATCTGGATGGGCTCGATCTGGTCCGCTTTATGCCGTTCGCGCCGCGGCTGACCGATGCCGAAGTCAAGGCGGGCAAGCTCGATTCGCGGCTCGTGGTCGGCTTTCGCCAGCAGCAGGACCAGCAGCAGATCGAGGTTTCCGGCACGGCCTCGCTGCGCGAGGCCGATGTGCGCAAGCGCGACGGCACGCCGCTGCTGCAGGCCGGCAAGCTGACGGTCGATATCGCGCGGCTCGCGCCGGCCGACAATCTGATCCATCTGCGCGGCGTGACGCTGGACGGGCTCGATGTGCGTGCGCTGCGGCGCGCCGACGGCACGCTGGATCTGGCCACGGCTTTCCTGCCGCGGGCAACGCCAGCGGCACCGGCAGCGGCAGCGGCGAAGCCGGCCGCGCCGGCGGCGGGCGCATCGGCGTCGGTGCCGGCATCGGCACCGGCAACCGCTTCCGTCGCCACATCGGCTTCGGCCCCGCTGGCTTCCGCTTCCGCACCGGCGGCCTCGGCCCCCGTTGCAGCGCAGCCCGCCGCGGAGGCCAGGCCCTGGCGCTACACGATCGATCGCGTCGCGCTGAAGCAGGCCCGCGTGACGCTGCGCGACGAGGCGGCGTTCTCGGGCCCCGGCACGCTGGCGCTCGGACCGATCGACGTGCAGGTCGACGGCCTGTCCGGCGACAGCGACAAGCCGGCCAGGCTCGACGCCACGTTGGCGGTCGGCGACGGTCAAACCATCGCCCACCAGGGCGCGCTGTCGCTGCGTGACGCCACGCTCGCCGGCACCCTCCGAACCAACGGCCTGCGGCCGCAGACCTTCGCCGCCTGGTTTCCTGCCGAACTGCGCATCCAGCTGGGCCAGTCCGCGCTCGACGCCGAGCTGAACTACCGGATGTCGTGGGCCGCACCGGTGTTTGCGCTGTCGCTGGAGAATTCGCGCGTGGCCATGAGCGGGGTCCATGTGGCCTTGCGCGACCCGGCCGCGGCCCCGCGCGTTGCCGCCGCGCCGTCGGACGAGGCCGCCGCCAAGCGGCGCGAGCAACGCGCCCGCCAGCGCGGCGATCTGGTCGGCGACAAGCTGCCCCTGCTGACCGCCGACAAGCTGACGCTGGGCGGCCTGAGCTTCGATCTGGCCGCCCAAACGCTGAAAGTGGGGCAGGTCGGCATCGCCAACCCGCAAATGGCCGCAGTGCGCGACCAAGGCGGCGAACTGGTCGAGACCTCGCGCATCTGGGTGGCGCAGTCGCGCGCCGCCGGCGCGAAGCTCGCGCAGCCCGCGTCCCGCACCAGCCCCGCCGCGGCTCCCGCCAAGCCGTGGCAGGTCGACGTCGGCAGTGTGGCGATCGAAGGCGGCAAGCTGCGCCTGACCGACTACCAGCCGGCCGCCGCCAACGGCAACCGCCCCGTGGTGCACCAGTTGCGCGGCATCGACGTCAAGACCGGCGCCGTGCGCTGGCCGCTCGCCGCCACGCCGGTCGCGCTGAAGGTCAAAGCCGAATCCGGTCGTCGCGGCGTGCTGTCGCTGGACGGCACCGTGCAGCCCACGCTGCCGGCGCTGCAAATGCGCGTCGATGCGAAGCAGCTGGATCTGACGCCGTTCCAGCCTTATCTGGCCGATCGCTTCAACGCCGCGCTGCGCGCGGGCAACGCGACTGTCAACGGCAAGCTCGCGGTCGCCGTGCCAAGCGGCAAGCCGCTGGCCGCGACCTTCGCCGGCACCGCGCAGTTGAGCAATGTGCGCACGGTCGACCGCCTCAACGGCGAGGACTTCATCCGCTGGCGCTCGCTGGGGCTCAGCGGCATCGATTTCCATATGGACGACAGCAAGGGGCCGCTGCGGCTGGCGCTGGGCCAGATCGCGCTGAACGACTTCTATGCGCGCGTGATCCTGAACGCCAACGGCCGGCTGAACCTGCAGGACGTGGTCTCCGGCGGCGCGCAGCAGGGCCAGCCGGCGCCGACCACCAGCCTGACGCAGGCCAGTGCCGCGCCGGCACCGGCCAGCGCGCCGCAGGCCCAGTCCGCTTCGGCAACGGTCGCCGCCAGCGCCTCCACGCCCGCAGGCAGTTCGACCAAGGGCACCGCGGCCGGTCCGCAGATCCGCATCGGCGGCGTCAAGATCGACAAGGGCAACATCAACTTCTCGGACTTCTTCGTCAAGCCGAACTACACCGCGAACCTGACCGGCATGCACGGCTCGATCTCGAAGGTGTCGACCGGCGATCCGACGCCGGCCGACCTGGTGCTCGAGGGCCGGCTCGACGACGATGCGCCGGTGACGATCGGCGGCAAGCTGAACCCGCTCGGCGAACAGCTCTACCTCGATATCGCCGCCAAGGCGGCGGGCGTCGAGCTGACGCGGTTGACGCCGTATGCGACCAAGTACGCCGGCTATCCGATCACCAAGGGCAAGATGACGGTCGACGTCGCCTACAAGATCGAGAACGGCCATCTGAACGCCAGCAACCATCTGTTCCTGGACCAGCTGACCTTCGGCGACAAGGTCGACAGCCCCACCGCGACCAAGCTGCCGGTGCTGCTGGCGGTCTCGCTGCTGAAGGACCGCAATGGCGTGATCGACGTCAACCTGCCGGTATCGGGCTCGCTGTCGGACCCCGAATTCAGCATCGGCGGCGTGATCATGCGCGTGATCGTCAATCTGCTGACCAAGGCCATCACCTCGCCGTTCTCGCTGATCGCCTCGGCCTTCGGCGGGGGCGACGAACTGGGCTATGTCGAGTTCGCCCCTGGTTCGGCGAACCTGACCGACGCGGGACGCAAGAAGGTCGAGACGCTTGGCAAGGCCCTGAACGATCGGCCGGGCCTGCGTCTGGAGATCACGGGCCGCATCGATCCGGCCACCGACGCCGCGGGCGCGCGCCGGGCCTGGCTGGACGAGCAGGTGGCAGAGCAGAAGGTGCGCGAACTGCGGCAGTCGGCGCGCGAGCAGCGGGCGGCCGACGACGAGGACGCCGAGCAGGGCGCCAAGGTGACGGTCAGCCCGCAGGAGTATCCGAAATACCTCGAGGCGGTCTACAAGCGCTCGTCGATCAAGAAGCCGCGCAACCTGATCGGCATGGCAAAGTCACTGCCGACCGCCGAGATGGAGGCGCTGCTGCTGCAGAACGCGCCGGTTACCGACGGCGGCCTGCGCCAACTGGCCGAGCGGCGCGCGCTGACGGTCAAGCAGGCGCTGGAGCGCGAGGGCAAGGTGCCCGAGGCGCGCCTGTTCCTGACCGCGCCGAAGCTCGATACCGAAGGCATCAAGGACAAGGGCTCGCCGAACCGCGTCGACTTCACGATCCGGCAGTAGTGGCGCCGGCGCGCCGGTGCACCAGCCGCACGTCGCGAATTACCATGCGATCGCGCGGCAGCGCCGGCAGGCGGGCGAAATCCAGCGTCAGGTCCTGCTCCGGCACGGTGTAGCGCAGCCCGCGCAGCAGGAACAGGACCGCCTGCTTCATCAGCGCCACGGTGATCCCCTCGCCGGGACAGCGATGATGATCGGCGGCCTGCGCGCCGCCCTGCGGGATGAAGTCGAACGGGGCGGGCGCGCGGGAGAGGAAGCGCTCGGGCGCGAAGGCCTCGGGGTCGTCCCAGCTGCGCGGATCCCGGTTGGTGCCGTACAGGTCCAGCATCACGCGTCGGCCGCGCGGAAAGCGATAGCCCTTCCATTCGAAGTCCTCCCTCACCCGCGCCACCACCGCCGGAAAGAACGGATACCAGCGGCGCACTTCCTGCACGAAGGCGTCGAGATAAGCGGGATCGCCTTGCTGCAGGCGCTCGCGGCATGCCGGATGCAGGTGCAGCGCGTGCGCGACGAACACGATGAAGACCGAGACCGCCACGGTCGGCCGCAGCAGGTTCGCCAGTTCCACGGCGGCGATGCGCGGCGGCAGCAGCTGGCCGTCCGCATCGTGGTGCCATGCCACCGTGTGCATCGGCGTGTGCTCCAGAATTTCGAACTGCCCGGCCCGTGCCTGATCGATCAGCCGCGACAGCCAGGCCTCGACGCGGTCGCGCGCGCGCCGCGAACGGAAATGGCCAAGCCCCGGCGCGGCCGCCTGGTCGAACAGGGCGGTCAACTGCTGGCAGCGCGGCGCGACCTCATGCTCGCGCAACGGCACGCTGGCCCAGCTGCAGACGGCCCGGGTCAGCAGCGGATGCAGTCCGTCGTACAGCGCCACCGGCTGGCCATCGGACCATGACCGCGCGGATAGCAGCCATTGCTGCGCGACCGCGTCGCACAAGGAGGCAATGCGCTCGGGCGCGGTCGCATGCATGAACAGGGCCTTGCGCATCCGGTGCGCGTCGCCGTCGAGCGTCTGCACGCCGCCCTTGCCGAACAGCGTCGCGCGCAGCGGCTCGGGCGCGGCACCGCCACGCTGGAAGCGCTGCGGATCGTAGAACAGCGCGGCCGCTTCGGGCCCGGTCATGCACAGCGTGCGGCGCAGCAGCAGGCGTGTTTCGAAAACGTCGGATTGCAGGGCACGGCAGCGTTTTGCGATGAAGCGATAGGGGTCGGCCAGCAAGGCCAGGCTATGGTCCCCGGGTGCGTCGCGTGGAATGGCGGGCATCGGCGGTGCTCGGATCGGAGGCGTGATCGCCGATCCGCTGCAACCTGCATGCCAGCGCCGTGCGCGGGCGGCGCCAAGTGACGCGCAGCGCCATTCGCCCCGGCATCCGCCCGGAGCGGGCATCGTGGCGCCGCAGCAAAAACGCGTATGATTCGCCCCGGATTGAATAAAGGAGTTTGTCTTGCAGCAGGAAACCGTCGCCTACAAGACCTGGGTGTGTCTGATTTGCGGTTGGGTCTATGACGAGGAGCAGGGCTGGCCGGAAGACGGCATCGCGCCCGGCACGCGTTGGGAGGCCATTCCCGAGGATTGGCGCTGTCCCGAATGCGATGTGGCCAAGGCCGACTTCGCGATGATGGAGTTCTGACGCACGGCGTCGGGTGCCGACGCGTGATCTGAATGATGCGCCGCAAGGCGCTTCGCTAGCCGTGGTGCAGGCGGTTTTGCAGCGGTCCGTGCGAGCCGGCGTGTGGCCGGTTGCGCGGCGTCGGCATGGCGCGCCGCCGCATCTGCCGACAGCGGCGCCAGCGCATCCGCGCGGGACGCATGCTGCGCCACAGCGCGCGGCCCACGGTCAGCGCCAGCGCGGCGGCAAGCAGGATGGCGATCCAGAACAGGGACATGTCAGCCTCCCCGCCGGTCGCGATGCATCGCACCGGCAAGTGCCGAGCCGGTGGTGGACCGGCCCGGGTCCGTGGCCAGCGGGTCCGCTCAGATCAGCAGCGGGATCGCTTCGAGTACGGCCAGGCCCAGCAGCGCGCCGGCGATCGCGCCGAGCGTGCGGCAACTGATCTGCAGTGGCCGCGCTGCAACGGGCACCATGCCCATCACGATAATCCCAACCAGCGCCATCGGAATCAGGAACACGAGGTCGTGCATGTCCAGGGTCGGCATGGCGGTCTCCTTTCCTCTCTCTCTGTGGGGAATGCTGTTATGCCTGCAGTATAGGCAGGGGGGCGCACTATCCAAGCTCTTTGCCGCTCGGGGTTGACCCGAGGCATGCGCGCGTTTGCGCCGATCGCGGCCGCGTGTCCTATGCTGTGCAAATGAACGGGACCCGGTCTCGTCACAGCAGACGGAGGTGGCAATGGAACTTCACATGCATTCGCACCACTATGTGCGCCGCGTGCCGGACTGGAGCGCGGCCGCGGTGTCCGGCCTGGCTGCCGGCGCGCTGCTGCTGGTGCTCGAGCTGTTCTGGTCGACCATGATCGCGGGCACCAACCCGTGGCCTACCACGCGCATGATCGCGGCCATTGTCATGGGGCCCGACGTGCTGCAGAGCGGCATGTTCAGCGTGGCCACGGTCACGGCTGCACTGGTGATCCACTTCGTGCTGGGCGCCGTGCTCGGCATGATCCTGGCAGCGATCATGGCCCCGTTCCAGCTCGATTCCAGCCTCGGCATGGCGCTGCTGGTCGGCGCGGTGTTCGGCCTGGTGATCTACGTGATCAACTTCTATGGCATGACGCGCTTCTTCCCGTGGTTCGCGGATGCACGGGGCTGGCACACGCTGTTCGGCAACATCGTGTTCGGCATGTGCGCGGCAGCGGCGTACTGGAAGCTGGAAAGCAAGGACGTCACGCACTGAGCGCCGATGGCGAATGCACGGCGGTCGGGGCTCGGCTCCGTCCGCCGTTTTTTTATGCGCTCGGCCATGCAAAGGTCCTGCGCTTGTGCGTTGCGTCACGGGCGGCCGGGACCATCGCCTTGAATCGACGGGATCGGATGCACTAGTCTTATCCTACCTGCGTGACTTGGGCAGCCCTCGTGCCGGCGGCACAGAAGGAGGGGTCGATATGGCGCTCGCCATCGCACTCGTGGTCATGGTTGTCGCTTCGGTGCTCTTCCACTTCCTGAGCCCGTGGTGGGCGACGCCGCTCGCGTCCAACTGGAAACAGATGGACGACACGCTGACCATCACGATCGTCATCACCGGCGCCTTCTTCATCGGCATCAATCTGTTCATCGGCTACATGCTATGGCGCTATCGCCATCGCGACGGCAGCCGCGCGGCCTACGAGCCCGTCAATCACAAGCTCGAACTCTGGCTGATCGGCGGCACCACGCTGGGCATCATGGCGCTGCTGGCGCCGGGGCTGTTCGTCTACGCCGACTATGTGCGTCCGCCGCGCGACGCGATGCTGGTCGAAGTGGTGGGACAGCAGTGGTCCTGGGGCTTCCGGTTTCCGGGGCCCGACGCGCAATTCGGCACCAGCGATCCCCGCTTTGTCGGCCCCGGCAATCCCCTCGGACTCAATCCCGACGATCCCAACGGACAGGACGACATCGTCGTCGCCGGCCCCGAACTGCATCTGCCGCTGGGGCGGCCCGTCAAGATCCTGGCGCGCTCCAAGGACGTGCTGCACGATTTCTATGTGCCGGAATTTCGCGCGCGCATGAACATGGTGCCCGGCATGGTGACCTCGTTCTGGCTCACCCCAACCCGCGTCGGCACCTTCGACGTACTGTGCGCGCAGCTGTGCGGCGTGGGCCATCACAACATGCGCGGCAAGGTGGTGGTCGATGAGCCGGCTGCCTTTACCGCCTGGCTGCAGAAGCAGCAGACCTTCGTCGCGATGCGCGCCGGACAGCCGGCGGCCGCGGCGACGGTACCCGCCCAGCCGCTCGGCACACGCGGTCCCGGCCCGGCCGCGGCCGATCTGGCCGAACAGGGCAGGGCGCTGGCGCAGAGCAAGGGCTGCGTCGCCTGCCACAGCCTGGACGGCTCGCCCAGCGTCGGCCCGACCTGGAAGGGCTTGTACGGGCATACGTCGACGTTCACCGACGGCAGCAGCGCGAAGGTCGACGACGACTATCTGCGTACCGAGATCCGCGAGCCGCAGCAGCGCGTGGTCAGGGGCTTCGCGCCGATCATGCCGAAGATGCCGCTCAGCGACGACGAGGTAAACGCGCTGATTGCCTTCATTCGCGCCAATGCCGGGCCGCCGCGCGAGGCCGCGGGCAAGTAGCGCGACAACAAGCGCGACGACAAGCGCGACGACAAGCGCAACGCAGCGCACGAGTACAGAGGCAGCGCCGCGTCCGGAGCCGGACGCGCCCGCCACGACAGGTCACCGACCGCAGGAGAGATCACCATGGCCTACGCCGACGATGCCGTCCACCACGGGCCCACCAGCTTCTGGACGCGTTATGTCTGGAGCCAGGACCACAAGGTGATCGCGGTGCAGTACACGATCGTCGCCATCGTGGTCGGGCTGGTCGGCGTCGTGCTGTCGAACCTGATGCGGATGCAGCTCGGCTTCCCCGGCCGCTTCGATTTCATCGACGCCAACGCCTACTACCAGTACGTGACCATGCACGGCATGATCATGGTGATCTATCTGCTGACCGCGCTGTTTCTCGGCGGTTTCGGCAACTACCTGATCCCGCTGATGGTCGGCGCGCGCGACATGGTATTCCCCTTCCTCAACATGCTGAGCTTCTGGGTCTACCTGCTGTCGGTGATCGTGCTGCTGGCCAGCTTCTTCGTGCCGGGCGGTCCGACCGGCGCGGGCTGGACGCTGTATCCGCCGCAGGCCATCCTGCCGGGCACGCCCGGTTACGACTGGGGCATCATCCTGATGCTGGTGTCGCTGCTGATCTTCATCGTCGCGGCCACCATGGGCGGGCTGAACTACGTCACCACGGTGCTGCAGGCGCGCACCGAGGGCATGACGCTGATGCGGATGCCGCTGGCGGTGTGGGGCATCTTCATGGCGACGATCCTCGCGCTGCTGGCGTTCCCCGCGCTGTTCGTCTCCGGCGTGATGATGCTGCTCGACAAGACCATCGGCACCAGCTTCTTCATGCCGTCGATGGTGTCGATGGGGCAGCAGCTCGACTACAAGGGCGGCAGTCCGCTGCTGTTCCAGCACCTGTTCTGGTTCTTTGGCCATCCCGAGGTCTATATCGTTGCGCTGCCCGCGTTCGGCATCGTCTCTGACCTGATCAGCGTGCATGCGCGCAAGAGCATCTTCGGCTATCGCACCATGGTGTGGGCCATCCTGGCGATCGGCGTGCTGTCGGTGGTGGTGTGGGCCCACCACATGTTCGTCAGCGGCATGAATCCGTACTTCGGCTTCTTCTTCGCGACCACCACGCTGATCATCGCGATTCCGACCGCGATCAAGGTCTACAACTGGGTGCTGACGCTGTGGCGCGGCGACATCCACTTCTCGGTGCCGATGCTGTTCGCGATCGGCTTCATCAGCACCTTCCTGATCGGCGGGCTGACCGGGCTGTTCCTCGGCAACGTCAGCGTCGACATCCCGCTGTCGAACACCTACTTCGTGGTCGCGCACTTCCATATGGTGATGGGCGTGTCGCCGATCCTGGTCGTATTCGGCGGCCTTTACCACTGGTATCCGAAGGTCACCGGGCGCATGCTGAACGACACGCTGGGGCGTTTGCACTTCTGGGTCACCTTCGTCGGTACCTACGCGATCTTCTTCCCGATGCACTATCTCGGCATCCTTGGCATGCCGCGCCGCTACTACGCCTTCGAGAACTACGCGTTCATCCCTGAATCGGCGCATGTGCTGAACGCCTATATCTCGGTGGCGGCCTTCGTGGTCGCCGCCGCGCAGCTGCTGTTCGTCTTCAATCTGATCTGGAGTGCGCGCCGCGGCGAGCCGGCCGGCCCCAATCCGTGGCGGGCCGCGTCGCTGGAATGGCAGACGCCCCAGACGCCGCCGGAGCACGGCAACTGGGGCCCGCATCCGCCGGTGGTGTATCGCTGGGCCTACGCCTATAGCGTGCCCGGCGCGCGCGAGGATTTCATCGCGCAGAATGCGCCGCCCGAAGCCGGCGGCGCCGAACCCGAACCGCAAGCGAGCCAGGGAGCCGTCGCATGAATACCGGAGCACTGTATCGAGTCACGCGCGGCGACGATGGTCCTGCCCCGCGCGGCGGCGACGCAATGCGTCAGCACACTTCCGGCTCGACGCCGGCCAGCGTCGCATTGTGGGTCTTCATGGGCGTGGTCACGTCGCTGTTCTCGCTGTTCATCGTCGCCTTCGGGCTGCGCATGGATTCGATCGACTGGCATCGGATCGCGCTGCCGTGGCAGGTGTGGATGTCCACCGGGCTGCTGATCGCCGGCAGCGTGGCGATGTGGCGCGCGTCGCGTGCCGCGCAGGCCGGTGAGCCGGCGCAGGCCAGGCGCGCCCTGGCGTTGGGCGGAATCGGCGCGCTCGGTTTCGTCGCCAGCCAGCTGTGGGCCTGGCAGGCGCTGGGCGCGGCCGATATCCTGCCGGCCAACAATCCGGCCGGCAGCTTCTTCTACATGCTGACCGGGATGCACGGCCTGCATATGGTCGGCGGCCTGGTGGCGTGGATCGCCGCCTGGCAAGGTATCCGCGCCACCGCGCGACCCGGTGCTGCCTTGCGCGTGCGGCTGCTGGCGCGCTACTGGCACTTCATGCTGGCGGTATGGCTGGTCCTGCTGGCCGCGCTCGGCTGGCTGACGCCGGAAATCGTGCGCTACATCTGCGGCACCGACTGACCGCGGGGTCCGCGCGGACAGGCAAGCGAAGGAGGCGATATGGCGACCGAACTGCATCCCGGCGATCGCGTGGCCGGTTCCGCGGCACAGACTGCGGCCCACACCGCGGCCTCCATGCACGGCGGCTGGCGCGGCATGCTGGCCGACTGGGGATCGGACCGGCATGCCTTCCAGGTGTCGTGGGGCAAGGCCATGATGTGGATCTTCCTGTTGTCCGACACCTTCGTCTTCAGCTGTTTCCTGATCAGCTACATGACGGTGCGGATGACGACCACGGTGCCGTGGCCCAATCCCAGCGAGGTGTTCGCGCTGACCATCGCCGGCGAATCGATCCCGCTGATCCTGATCGCGATCATGACCTTCGTGCTGATCACCAGCAGCGGCACCATGGCGATGGCTGTCAATTTCGCCTATCGGCGCGACCGTGCCCGCTGCGCCACGCTGATGCTGACGACCGCGGCGTTGGGCGCGACCTTTGTCGGCATGCAGGCGTTCGAATGGACCAAGCTGATCGAAGAGGGCGTGCGCCCCTGGGGCAATCCGATGGGCGCGGCGCAGTTCGGCTCGTCGTTCTTCATGATCACCGGCTTCCACGGCCTGCACGTGTCGTGCGGCGTCATCTATCTGCTGGTCGTCGCCCTGCGCGTGCTGCGCGGCCGCTACGAACGCACCGGCAACTACCAGATCGTCGAGATCGCCGGCCTGTACTGGCACTTCGTCGACCTGGTCTGGGTGTTCATCTTCGCGTTCTTCTACCTGTGGTGAGGTCCGCCATGTCCGAGCCCATGCTGCACGATTCACCGATGCCGTCGCACGGCAGCGCGCCGGCTGCCGATCAGGGGCACGGCGCCACCGGCCAGGCCCATCCGATCGGCCTCTATCTGAAGATCTGGGGCCTGCTGTTCGTGCTGTCGGCGATGTCGTACGCGGTCGACTACTTCCATCTCGAGGGCGCGCTGCGCTGGACGCTGATCCTGATCTTCATGATGGCCAAGGCGGGCCTGATCGTCGCCGTGTTCATGCATATGGCGTGGGAGCGGCTGGCGCTGGTGTACGCGATCCTGCTGCCGCCGCTTTGCCTGCTGGTGCTGGTGTGGCTGATGGCGGTCGAGGCCGACTATACCTACCTGTTGCGTGGCGAGTTCTTCCGCTGACCACGCGTTGGCACACGCGCCCGCTCATACCGTTTCCGCTTGCCCCGCCGGCTTCAACGCGTCTTCCGCCGGCGTCCCCATGCTGGTGTCCGCAGCCTGGCCGACCACCTCGCCCGCCGTCGGCGCAACCGGCAGCATTTGGCTGGCGCGCCAGTTGCCGAAGCGGTAATAGGCCGCGGCCAGCGTGATCGACACCACCGAGCCCAGCGGGAAGCTCCACCACACCGCGTCCGCACCCATCGTGCGGCCCAGCCACCAGGCGAACGGCAGGCGCACCACCCACATCGAGACGAACAGCACCGCCAGCGGCGCCATGACGGCGCCGGTGGCTCTGACCGTGCCGAACAGCACGATGGTGAAGCCGAACAGGATGAACGACCACAGCACGATCGCGTTGATGTGCTGCGCGATCTCGATCGCACCGCCGTCGTCCGGCAGGAACAGCCCCAGCGAATGCCGGTTGAACAGATAGACCAGCCCGACCAGCGCCCCCGTCATCACCAGATTGAAGGCCAGCCCCATGCCGGTAATGCGCCCGACGCGGTCCCAGCGGCCGGCGCCGACGTTCTGCGCGACCATCGACGAGACGCTGGCGCCAACGGCCAGCGCCGGCATCTGGACATAGGTCCATAGCTGCGAGGCCACGCCATACGCCGCCGCGGTCTGGGAGCCGTACTGGTTGACCAGCGCCATCATCACGATCGCGGACGACGAGATCACCACCATCTGCAGGCCCATCGGCAGCCCCTTGGCCACCAGCGAGCGAAGGATGCCGACGTCGGGCCGCAGGTAGCGCAACTGGCCGCGATGCAGCGTCAGGAAATGCTTGCGGCGATAGAGCAGCCACATCATCGCGGCCAGGCTGACCAGCTGTGCGATCAGCGTTGCCAGCGCCGAGCCCGCGATGTCCATGCGCGGAATCGGGCCGAGCCCGAAGATCAGCAGCGGGTTCAGCGCGACATCCAGCACCACCGACAGCAGCATGAAGTAGAACGGCGTGCGCGAGTCCCCGGCCCCGCGCAGGGTCATCATCACGAAGTTGTAGAAGTACATGAAGGGCAGCGCCAGGAAGATGATCCGCAGATAGCGGATCGCCAGCGGCCGCGCATCCGCCGGCGTGCCCATCGCGCTGAGGATGTCCGGCGTGAACACGTAGCCTAGCGCCGCGGCGATGATCGACAGCAGCACGAAGAACGTGGTGCTGGTGCCGACCACGCGGCGGGCTTCGTCGAGATCGCGCGCGCCGACGGCCTGCCCGATCATGATGGTGTTGGCCATGCTGATGCCGAACACCACGCCGAGCAGGAAGAACAGCACGATATTGGCGTTCGACGTCGCCGTCAGCGCCGCCTCGCCGAGATAGTGGCCGACCCAGATCGAATTGATCGAGGCGTTGAGCGATTGCAGGATGTTGCTGCCCAGCACGGGCAGTGAGAACAGGAACAAGGTGCGGCCGATGGGGCCGGTCACGAGTCTGGCGTCGGGCTTCATTGTTGTTGGTGGTAGCCGGGTGGTAGCCGAAGGGGGGTGGGAGCCGCGGAGCGAGGTCGTATAGCGAGTTCGTATAGTATTCCCGCTGGACCGAAACGGTAGTCGGCGGCAGACCGACATTGCCCGACCCCCACTGACATCCCGCCCTCCCATGACCCAGCGCATCAGCTCGGCAAGCGCCGCCCCCGCATGGCTCAAAGCCGCGCCCGCGCTGTTCCTGCTGCTGTGGTCCAGCGGCTTCGTCTTCCTGAAGCTGGGTCTGGCCTACGCCGATCCGCTGACCTTCCTGGCGCTGCGCTACGCCTGCGTGGTGGCGCTGCTGATCCTGCCGTGGCTATGGGTGCGGCCGACCTTGCCGTCGACGCCCGCGGCATGGGGACATCTGGCGATGGTCGGCTTGCTGATGCAGGCCGGCTATTTCTCGTTCACCTATCTGAGCCTGAAATACGGGCTGTCTTCGGGCACGGTGGCCTTGATTACCTCGCAACAGCCGATCCTCGTCGGCCTGCTCGCGCCCGCCATTGCCGGCGAACGCGTCGGCCGGGTCCGCTGGATCGGCCTGCTGCTTGGCGCCAGCGGCGCCGCGATGGTGATTCTCGCCACCTCGTCGATCGATCTGTCGTCGCGGCTGGCGCTGGTGTTCGCCTTGCTGGCCTTGCTGGTCATGACCGCCGGCACGCTATGGGAAAAGCGCTTCGGCCGCGACACCCATCCGCTGACCGCCAATCTCGTGCAGTACACCGTCGCCCTCGCCGTGACGGCGCCGCTGGCATGGTGGCTCGAGCCGATGCACATCGAATGGACGCCGGCATTGTTCGGCTCGCTGGCCTATCTGGTGCTCGCCAATTCGATCGTCGCGATGACGCTGCTGCTGGCGATGGTCCGCCACGGCGAGGCCTCGCGCGTATCGGCGTTGTTCTTCCTGGTGCCACCCATGACCGCGCTGATCGCCTGGGCCGTGCTCGGCGAAACCATCCCGCTGGCCGCGTGGCCCGGCATGGCGATCGCGGCGGCGGGGCTGTATCTGGTGATGCGCAGATCGGCGTAGCAACCCACCCATCCGCATGGAGGACGGCTTGTCCAACGGATCGATTCGTACCATTCTTCCGCTGGCCACGATTACGGCGGCCAGCATGCTGACCATGGATCTATACCTGCCCGCCGTGCCGACGATGCAGGTCGACCTTGGCATCACGGTGGCGCAAGGGCAGTTGACCATCGCGATCTTCCTGCTCGGCCTGGCCGCTTCGCAATTGGTCTGGGGCGAGATGCTGCACCGGATCGGGCCGAAGCGCTGCGTGCAGACCGGCCTGCTGGCCCTGATCCTGACCAGCTTCGGCTGTGCGCTGGCGCCCGATCTGACGACGCTGCTGGGCCTTCGCCTGGTACAGGGCATCGCGGCCGGCGCCGCGACGGTGGTGGTGCCGACCGTCGTGCGGGCGACGCTGCCCGAACAGGACGGCGTGCGCGGCATCGCCGCGATCGCGATGATCGAAGCGATCGTTCCCGCTGCCGGCCCTGTGTTCGGGACCGCGCTGCTGCTGATCGCGGATTGGCGCACGACGTTCGCCATCATCGGCGTTATTGCGCTGGTTTCCGCGCCGTTCGCGCTGCGGGCCACGCCCGCTGCGCTGCCGGCAGCGGAGAAGGGCGGAAAGGTCGGCTACCGCGCGCTGCTGCGCAACTGGCATTTCGTCGGTCTGGCGCTGGCCCATGCGTTGTCCTTCGGCGCGTTGATCACCTTCGTCGCGAGCGCGCCGCAGGTGCTTCCGGCATTCGCCAACACCGGCCAGAGCGGCTTTGCGCTGGCGCAGGTCTGTGGCGTGGCGGGCTTCATCGTGGCCGCCAGTCAGGCTGGCCGGATCAGCACCCGGCTGGGCCCGCGCCATGCGATCCAGCTGGGCGCGCTGCTGCACGGGCTGCTGTGCACCGCGCTGCTGGCGGCATGGTGGGCCGACCGTCTTTCCTTCCCGTGGGTGCTGGCGTTCTGGGCCGCGTTCTGCGCGGTGCTGGGCATCCGCGGTCCGACTGCGTTCAGCGAGGCGCTGTCGGTTCCGAACGCCCAACTCGGCCGCGCGTCGGCACTGATGGTGCTGGCGTTGCTCTCGGCCGGCGCGCTGGCGACACAGGCCACGGCGCCGTTCCTGCCGAGCGGCCAACTCGGCGCCGTGGCTCTGTCGATGAGCCTGCTCTGTTGGGCAAGCTATGCGCTGGTCGTCCGGTATCCCGACAAGCAGACCAGCGTTCGGCCACAACACCGGACAGAACAGGAGCACGCCAATCCGTAAGGATGGCGTGCCCGGCTTCCCGCCCGGTGCCCGACAGCAAGCGCGCTATGCCGACGGCACGTCGGTCTCCAGTGCCACGCCGTCGCGCCCCGGATCGGCGCCGCCTTCCAGCCGCCCGTCCACGATGCGCACGGCGTGCACCCAGCCGATCGTGTAGTTGTACGGGTTGCGAATCACCTCGTAACCGCTTTGCTGCAGCTCGCGGGTGATATAGCGCGGGATCCGATTGCAGACATCGATCGCGTTGCTGGTCGACGAGAAGCGCGGCGCGGACACGGCGGCCTGCATGGGCATGTCGAAGTCGACCACATTGGCGATGCTCTGTAGCACGCCCATCGCGATCTGCGTGCCGCCCGGCGCGCCGAGCACGATCTCCGGCTTCTCGTCCTTGAAGACAATGGTCGGGCACGACGAGGTGAAACGGCGCTTGCCTGGGGCGATGCTGCCCGCGCGTCCCGGCCGCGGATCGAACACGCCCATGCAGCCGTTGTACATGAAGCCCAGGCCCGGCGTGATCACGCCCGACGGCATCGCCAGCGAGTGCGTCAGCGAGACGCAATTGCCGTCGCCATCGACAACCGACAGATGCGTGGTGTCGCGCGGCACCGCGTGGCCCGGGTTGACGCGCGGCACTTCGGCCCGCTGCCCTTCGCGAATGCGCTGCGCGACCTCGCGGGCGTAGTCGGGCGACAGCAGCCGGTCCAGCGGCACGTCGACGAAGGCCGGGTCGCCGATGAAGCGGTCCTTGTCGATGGTCGCCTGCTTCATCGCTTCGCAAACCACGCGGATATAGTCGGGGCTGTTGTGCCGCAGCCCGCGCAGATCGAACTGCTCGAGAATGGCGAGCATCTGCAGCAGCATCGCGCCGCCGCCCGGCGGCCGGTTGGTGGTGACGCGGCGATCGCGGTAGCTGCCGACCAGCGGCGCGGTGCGCACGGCCTGGTAGCCGGCCAGGTCCTCGCGCGACAGCAGCGCGCCGTGCTCGCGCATGTCGGCGACGATTTGCTCCGCGATCTCGCCCAGATAGAACGCATCGACGCCGCCGGATGCGATCCGCTCCAGCGTGTCGGCGTAGTCGCGGTTCTTCAGCGGGGTGCCGATCGTATGGGGCGAACCGTCGGGCCGGCAATACAGCTGCCGGCCGCTCTCGCTGAAGGCCAGGCGCTCGCGGTTGCTGGCGCGGCCCAGCGTCGCCTCGTCGATCCAGAAGGAATACATGCCGGGCCGCACGAAGTAGCCGTCGCGCGCCCACTGGATCGCCGGCTGCACCACCTCTTTCCAAGGCAGCCTGCCGTGGCTGCGATGCAGCGCTTCCAGGCCGCGCAGCGTGCCCGGCGTGGCGATCGATTGATAGCCGATGTCGTTGACGCGGTCCTTGATGAAGAAGCCGAAGCCGTCGCGCGCTTCGCCCTCCAGCAGGTCGGCCCACATGTCGGGTCGCGCGGCGGCCGGCGCGGTGGCGTGGAAATCGATGTATTCGTGCGCGCCGCTGCCGGGCATATAGACCGCGGCGGTGCCGAAGCCCGCGATGCCGCACATCAGCGGATCGACCACGGTTTGCGCAAGGGCGCAGGCGACCGCGGCATCGGCCGCATTACCGCCCGCGCGCAGGATCTCGATGCCGGACTCCGCCGCTTCGGGCTGCGGGCAGGACACCATTCCTCTACGGGTCATTGCTTGTCTCGATAGGTTGGCGCCGGGATGCGACCGTGGCGATGCCGACGGCGCATCCCGGCGCGGGATCGTGGTGATGACGGGATTGGGGCGGCTTACTTCGCGCTCAGGTCCAGATCGCCGATCGCGCCCAGCCACTTGGCGGTGTCGCGCACGGTCAGTTCCATCAGCTGGTCCGACGGGCCCGGCATCGGCAGCACCTGCATCGACTTGAGCTTGTCGACCACGGCCGGTTCGGCCAGGAAGGTCTGCGTGGCGGCATGCAGGCGCGCGATCACGCTGGCCGGCGTGCCGGCCTTGGCGGCGATGCCGCTCCAGCCGATGTTCTCGAAGCCCTTCAGGCCCAGCTCGGCGGCGGTCGGCACGTCCGGCAATTCCGGCACGCGCTTGGACGCGAACAGCATCAGCGGCGTCAGCTTGCCGGCCTTGATCTGCGGCAGCGCGGTGCTCAGCACGGGCGCCATCACCTGCGTCGCACCGGAGACCGTCGACACCACGCCATCCGGCTCGCCGCGGTAGGGCACGTGCAGCAGCTTGATGCCCTGCTGCTTCTGCATCAACTCCACCACCAGATGCGTCGAATTACCGTTGCCGGACGAGGCGAAGCTGATGCTGCCAGGCTTGGCCTTGGCGGCGTCGACGAGCTCGCGATAGTTGCGCAGGCCCGATTGCGGATTGGCGACCAGCACGAACGGCACGGTGGCCAGCATCGACACCGGCGCGAAATCCGCTTCGGGCTTGTAGGCCAGCGGCGCGTAGACGAACTTGTTCAGCACCATCTGCGAGACGCCGGCCAGGAACAGCGTGCAGCCGTCGGCCGGCTGGCTCAGCACGTACTTGGCGGCGATGATGCCGCCCGCACCGGCGCGGTTCTCGACCACGATCGGGGTCTGCAGGGTCTTGCCGACGCGCTCGGCCCACATGCGGGCCAGCGTGTCCGTGCTGCCGCCGGCCTGCTGCGAGACGACCAGCCGGATCGGGCGCGACGACGCGCCAGGCTCACCGCAAGCGTAGCTCGGTGCGGCCACGCCGAAGGCCAACGCAAGGGGAACAGCGAATTGGAAGAAGGCAGTTTTTCTCATAGATGGTGGCAGTGTCCAGGTCCGTCGAATTCCAGGTCTGGCGCCTGGATGCCGGGAAATTATTGGGCTCAACCGCAAACTCACCTAGTGAATTGTTTCGAACCATCTATTAGTATTCGCTCATGGAACCATCCGACCACAGCATCGCCTGGGCGCGCCGACTGCGGGTGCGGCACCTCGAGTCCTTCCTGATTCTTCACGATGCGGGCACGCTGTCGGCCGCCGCGACGCGGCTGCATATGACGCAGTCGGCGGTGTCGCACTGGCTCAGCGAAATGGAGGACCTGGCCGGCGTGAGGCTCGCGATCCGCGGTCGCCGCCTGCAGCTGACGCCGGCGGGCGAGGCGGTGCGCCGGCTCGCCGTGCGCGTGCTGGGCGAGGTATCGCGCGCCCACGATGAGCTCGGCGCCATTGCCAAGGGCGCGGTCGCGCGCCTGCATGTCGGCAGCGTGCTGGCCGGTGTCGCGCACCTGATTCCGTGGGCCATTGTCGCGTTTCAGCGTGCGCAGCCCAATGTCTCGATCCAGGTGACCGAGGGTGCGTTCAATACGCTGCTCGATCGCCTCGAAAAGCGCGAGTTCGACCTGGTAGTCGGCTCCATCGATGCGCGCGCCTATGGCCCGCATCTGGCGCACGAGGTGCTCTTCGAAGATGCGATGGCGGTGGTGGTCGGGCCGCACCATCCGCTGGCGCAGGCTAAACGGCTGCGCTGGGAGCAACTGTTCTCGTATCCGTGGGCGATGCCGCAGCGCGAGACCCTGATGCGCACGCGGCTCGATACCGTGCTGCTCGAGCACGGCGCCGCGGGCCTGCGACCGGCGGTCGAGACCGGTTCGATCGTCACCATGCAGGCGGTACTGCGCGAGACCGACTATGTCGGCGTTTGCTCCGCGGCCATGGCCGAGCATCTGGCCTCGCTGGGGCTGCTGCATATCCTGCCGCTCGCGGACCGGGAATCGTTCGGGCCGGTCGGGGCGGTATGGCGCAAGGGCGGCGACGACGAGGTGCTGCACGCTTTCATGCAGGCCCTGCGCGAAGAGGCGGGCCGGATCCGTGGCGCCGAGGTTGGGGCGGCTGCGCGGTAACGCTCGCCGCCCCTTGCCGTCTTCCTGCCTGATGGCGGAGGTCAAGCCCTCAGCGCGGCACGCGGATATTGTTCCTGACCTCGTCCACGCCCATCACCTGCTCGGCGATATCCTCGACGCGGTACTTGGCGCGGCGGTCCGATACGGTGCCGCTCAGCGTGACGATGCCCGAGCCCACCTCCACGGTGACCTCGGACACGTCGAGATCGCGCGCCTCGGCCAAGCGCTCGCAGACCTCGTCGCAGACGCGCTCGTCGGTGCGCCGAAAGCCCTTGGGCACGGTGCGGGGGCGCCGTGTGGCCGTGCTGCCGCCGGGGCCCGACCCGCCACCGCCGCCCGCGCCGCGATCGCCGAATTCGTTGAAGCCGACGCTGCCGCCGCCGGAGCCCATCGCGCCGGTGTCGCCGCGCCGATAGTGGTAGGCGTCACGCATGCCGCGCGAGCCGCCATAGCCGCGATGGCGCCAGGTTTCCGCGACCTCGCCGGTGCGCGGATCCTCGGGGAACCATTCCATGCCGCCGGTGACGGTGCCGCGCCCGCGGCGGTCCTCGCCGGTTTCCCGGGGCCACATCCGGCGCGGATCGCCGTTGCCTCTGCTGCCGTTGTCTCTGTTGCCATTCATCTCGGTCTCCATCGATCATGGACATACCGGGCAATGGCCGCAAAATCCGTACCGCCGCCGCGTGATGCCGACGCCGTGGCATGGCGCGGCTCCGCCATGGACGGTGCAATCTTTGCCGGGATGGCTTGTAAATAGATCGCGCCTCTCGGGTCGCCAGCCATCATCCCGTCGTTTCCGCGCATGCGGGAACCCAGCGTCTTAGAAAGCCACCGGGTCCCCGCTTCCGCGGGGACGACAGGCTTATCGAAGGCACCGGCGCATCACACCTGCGTGATGAATTTGGTCACCAGGTAGCCGTCGAAGGTTTCCATGCCGCCTTCGCTGCCGATGCCGGAATCCTTGATGCCGCCGAACGGTGTCTCTGCCAGCGCCATGCCGAAATGGTTGATATTGACCATGCCGGCCTCGAGTCCATTCGACACCAGCGTCGCGGTCTTCAGCGAGTTGGTAAAGACATACGAGGCCAGGCCATACGGCAGGCTGTTGGCGCGCCGCAGCGCTTCCTCGGCGTCCTTGAAGCGCGTCACCGGCGCCACCGGGCCGAACGGCTCGTCGACCATCAGTTTGGCGTCGTCGGGCAGGTCGGTGACCACGGTCGGCGCGAAGAAATAGCCCTTGCTGCCGATGCGCGCGCCGCCGGCGACGACCTTGCCGCCGCGATGGCTGGCGTCGTCCAGGAACTGCTCCATCGAGGCGATGCGGCGCTCATGCGCCAGCGGACCCATCTGCGTCCCGTCGTCCAGGCCGTCGCCGACCTTGATCGAGCCCATCACCTCGGTGAAGCGGGCCAGGAAGCGGTCGTAGGCCTTTTCCTGGACGTAGAAGCGGGTCGGCGACACGCAGACCTGGCCGGCATTGCGGACCTTGAAGCGGGCCAGCATCTCGGCGGCCGGCTCGATGTCGGCGTCGTCGAACACCAGCACCGGCGAATGGCCGCCGAGCTCCATCGTCACGCGCTTCATGTGCGCGCCGGCCAGTGCGGCCAGCTGCTTGCCGACCGGCACCGAGCCGGTGAACGAGATCTTGCGCACGATCGGCGATTCGATCAGATAGGTCGAGACCTCGCTCGGCACGCCCCAGACGATGTTCAGCACGCCCGGCGGCAGGCCGGCATCGTGGAACAGCTGTGCCAGCGCGACCACCGCGCTCGGCGAATCCTCGGGGCCCTTCAGGATCAGCGTGCAGCCCGCACCGAGCGCCGACACGATCTTGCGGATCGCCTGGTTGAAGGGGAAGTTCCACGGCGTGAAGGCCGCGCAGACGCCGATCGGCTCGCGCACGACGATCTGCCGCACGTTCGGATTGCGCGGCGGAATCACGCGGCCATAGATGCGGCGGCATTCCTCGGCATGCCAGTCGGCGTGCTCGGCGCAGATCATCACCTCGGCCACCGCCTCGGCCAGCGGCTTGCCCTGGTCCAGCGTGATATTGCGGCCGATCTCCTTCGCGCGTTCACGGGTCAGCTCGCCGACGCGGCGCAGGATCTTGGCGCGCTCCAGCGGCGAGGTCTTCTTCCAGCTGTCGAAGGCGCGTTGCGCGGCGGCCAGGGCGCGGTCCAGATCCGCGGTGCTGGCGTGCGGCAGCTTGCCCAGCACCTCCTGCGTGGCGGGATTGATCACGTCCTGCTCGCGGCGCCCGCCGCCTTTGACGAACTCCCCATCGATATAAAGGGCGAGGTCCTGGTACATGGCTTCTCCTGTGTCCTGTGTCGTATGTCGTGAGTCGTGAGTCGTGGGCCCTGGGTCCGCTGTCGGGAACCGCGGCGTGCGCCACGCGGGTGCCCCGAGGTTCCGAACCCGTTAGCTTACCGCGTCGGCCGCGGCGGCGTTTTGGCTCGCTCGATCCGATTCCTTTCAATGAGCCTTCATCCCGCTTTCACGTTCCTTTCAAATTGCATCACATCATGATGCAAAGGCCAATTCGTTGCCGTGGTTAACCCTGAAACCAGACAACTGAAAGGGCGCTGAAAGCACGCTTCTCTAACGTTGCATCCGCTTTCGGCACAGCGCTGGTGCCGTGCGGCTTTGTATTTAACGAGGAGAATCATGTTGCGCATACGCAGCCAAAAGGACTTCGCCTCCGGCCTGATGTTCGTGCTGGTCGGTCTTGGCTTTTCCTTTGTCGCTCGCGGCTATTCGATGGGGACGGCCGCGAAGATGGGTCCCGGATATTTCCCCTTCCTGCTCGGCCTGGTGTTGGCCGGACTCGGCGCGCTGGTGTTGCTGGGCTCGCTGTCGAGCAAGGGCGAGGCAGACCGGATGGAACGCTGGGACATCAAGATCCTGCTGTGGATCCTGGGTTCGGTGGTGCTGTTCGGCCTGTTGCTCAAGCCGCTCGGCATGGTGCTGTCGGTCTTCGTGCTGGTGGTCGTGTCGTCGATGGCCAGTCATGAATTCAGCTGGAAGGGTGCGCTGCTCAACAGCGTGGTGCTGGTCCTGATCAGCCTCGGTGCCTTTGTCTACGGCATCAACCTGCAGATGCCGGTCTGGCCGGCATTCATCACGGGCTAAGGAGCGCGCAGATGGAATTGCTTGATCATTTGACGCTCGGGTTCTCGACCGCGCTGTCGTTCCAGAACCTGGCCTACGCCTTCCTCGGCTGCCTGCTCGGCACGCTGATCGGCGTGCTGCCGGGCCTCGGCCCCCTCGCGACCATCGCGATGCTGCTGCCGATCACCTATACGCTGCCTCCGGTGGCTGCGCTGATCATGCTGGCCGGCATCTACTACGGTGCGCAGTACGGCGGCTCGACCACCGCGATCCTGGTGAATCTTCCCGGCGAATCGTCGTCGGTGGTGACCACCATCGATGGTTACCAGATGGCACGGCGCGGACGCGCCGGCGTGGCGCTGGCCACCGCCGGTATCGGCTCGTTCTTCGCCGGCTGCGTGGCTACGCTGATCCTGGCGGCCTTCGCCGGCCCGCTGTCGGAACTGGCGTTCAAGTTCGGCCCCGCCGAGTACTTCTCGCTGATGGTGCTGGGCCTGATCGGCGCCGTGGTGCTGGCCTCCGGTTCGCTGGTCAAGGCGATCTCGATGATCGTGCTGGGCCTGCTGCTGGGCCTGGTCGGTACCGACGTGAACTCGGGCGCGGCGCGCTTCTCGTTCGACATCCCCGAACTGACCGACGGCATCGACTTCGTCGCGCTGGCCATGGGCATGTTCGGCTTCGCCGAGATCATCGCGAACCTGGAGCAGAAGGAGAACCGCGAGACCTTCACCGATCGCGTGACCAACCTGTTCCCGACCAAGGATGACTTCAAGCGGATGATCCCGGCGGTGCTGCGCGGTACCGCGCTCGGTTCGGCGCTGGGCATCCTGCCCGGCGGCGGCGCCTCGCTGGCTTCGTTCGCGGCCTACACGCTGGAGAAGAAGTCGTCGAAGTACTCGCACGAGTTCGGCAAGGGCGCGATCGAAGGAGTGGCAGGTCCCGAGTCGGCCAACAACGCGGCGGCGCAGACCTCGTTCATCCCGCTGCTGACGCTGGGTATTCCGCCCAACGCGGTGATGGCGCTGATGGTCGGTGCAATGACGATCCACAACATCCAGCCGGGCCCGCAGGTGATGACCAGCAACCCGCAGCTGTTCTGGGGCCTGATCGCCTCGATGTGGATCGGCAACCTGATGCTGATCATCCTGAACCTGCCGCTGATCGGCATCTGGGTCAAGCTGCTGACCGTCCCGTATCGCTTCCTGTACCCGGCGATCCTGGTGTTCTGCGGCATCGGCGTCTACTCGGTCAACAACCAGACCTTCGACGTCTTCATGGCCGCGGGCTTCGGCGTGGTGGGCTATCTGTTCCTGAAGCTCAAGTGCGAACCGGCGCCGCTGCTGCTCGGCTTCGTGCTCGGACCGATGATGGAGGAGAACTTCCGCCGCACGCTGCTGCTCTCGCGTGGCGACTTCTCGGTGTTCGTCACGCGTCCGCTGTCGATGGGCCTGCTGATTGCCGCCGCGGCCCTGGTGGCGGTGGTGGCGCTGCCCTCGATCAAGGCGAAGCGCGAAATCGCCTTCCAGGAGGAGTAGAGAAAAACCGGGCCGGCCGGCCCTCGGAGCCCTTCCGAGAGCCAGCCGGCCCGGTCGTTTTGCGCATGTCTATCGTTGCATGAAAAGACCAACCATCGATAGTCTCGTTTCCCGGCTCTATATCCTGAAGTTCGTGCAGTCCAGCCCGGCCACGGTGCTCGCTCTCGTGGAGCGGCTGCGCGAACATGGCATCGAGAAGAACATCCGCTCGCTGCGCCCGATCCTGCGCAGCCTGCTGATCGCACGAGCGATCACCGCGGAACTGGTCGAAGGCAACGGCCGGGTCTACTCGATCACCGACAGCGGGCGCGAAGAGCTGGATGCCTACCTGTCCCATCTCGATGTGCTGCAAAACGAAATCGGCGGCGACCGTTGAGGCCGCCGCCGATTGTCGTTTGAGACTGGCGATTTTTTCCCCCTCTCCCCCTGAAGGGAAGAGGGAGAACCCGGGCAGGATTCCCGGATGCCCTACCGACTTACTGGCTGACCAGCTCGATCGCCGTCTGCGAGTCGTCGTTGGCCTTGGCCACCAGCACCTTGATGTTGTTCGGCACGGCGGACGCGATGCCGTCGACCGGGATCGGCATGATCAGCCAGTCGGCGTTGTTGTCGATGGTGATCGCCCCCGAGCTGAAGATCACCTGCTTGGTGCCCGCCGTGGTGACCCGGATCTGGTAGTTGTTGCCGCCGTCAAACTCGTTGGAGTCCTGGCCCGAGGCCGGCACCGCCGACTTGTAGCCGACGTTGGCGAAGGTCGGATTGACCGTATTGATGTCCACCGACGGGGCCGTCACGTAGATATCGACGTTCTGCGCATTGAACGCGGCGTTCACCGCGCGCACCCGCGCCTTGGTCGACAGCAGGCCCTTCTCGTACGGATCGTCGATCACCAGCGTGTCGGCGCGGTCGTCGCCCGGCAGCGCCACGATGGTGTACTTGTGGCCCGTTGCCGCATCGATTTGCGCACGGCCCACTTCGGTCTGCGTGCCGGCGGCGTTGAAGGTGAACAGGTGGTTGCCGTCGTCCACGTCCGAATAGCGGGCGACGAACTTGTACGGAATATTCTGCAGGGACGTCCGTGCGCCGTTCTGATAGACGTCGAGATTGAGTTGGGTCGGGATCGGAGGCACGGCGTGGATCACGCGTGTTTGTGGTTCGTTCAGGCCGAGACGGTCGTCGATGCCATCGTCGCCGCCGCCGCATGCCGTCAGCATGGCGCTGGCCGCCACCATCAGTCCCAGTGCAATCCCGGATTTCGAGAACAGCTTCATGGATTTCCCCTTGCAGGTGAAATGAAAGCGAAGAATTACGGGCAGGACGTGTCATTGCCACGGGGGTTGCCGACGCATTGGCCTGAAAGGCAAATGCCATTGCGGCAAGTCTGAGCTATGGCGGGTCCGGCCGCGTGCCGTGATGGAACGATAGTGGGGTCGGTCATGGCGCGATACGTTGCGCGTTCCGATATAGATGTCGGAGGAATCCGACAGCCTCCTGCATCACACCCGCGAACCCAGACCTGGCAACGGACGATGCGCCCTTGTTCCGCATGGCGGAAGTGGCGAAGGTTAAAATGGCATAGACGTCTACCATTGTTTGCCATTGTTTTCCACCGCCGAGGCACCTAATCCTTCACTCCGCTTGATTTTTTCCAATTTTTCGTCACACTTGCCGGATAGCTGACCGAGCACGATGTCGACAATCACAAACGGGGCGGGGATGGTGGCCAGGTCGGAGGCGATGGCGGCTGGCGCGGTTCCGGCGGCGGACACCGATCCGTTGACCGGGGTAGCAAGCCGCCCATTCTTCTTGAGCAAGCTCGAAGCACGCCTGCAGAACGAGGCCGTGCCGCGCTGCGCATTGATCCTGCTCGGTATCGACGACTTCCGCGCCTTCAATGACATGCACGGTCATGGCGAGGGCGACCGCATCCTTCAGCAGATGGCCCGCCGGTTGCGCGACGCCACGCCGCGCGATGCCGTGATCGGCCGCACCGGCGGGGACGAGTTCGCCGTGCTGCTGCCTTCGATCTACGACCCTACCCTGGTGCGCCACGTCAGCGCGGCGATCCTGTCGCTGCTGTCCGAACCGTACGATTGCAATGGGCACCGCCACTATGTGTTGGCGAGCCTGGGCGCCTGCGTGATGCCGGCCGGCGGCGACAACGCCTCGGATGCGCTCGCTTCGGCCAGCCTGGCGCTGGCGCGGGCCAAGCGCGACGGCGGCCGCACCATCCGTTTCTTCAAGCCGCAGATGCGCGCCGACGTGACGAGCCGGCTGTCGCTGGTGCAGGCACTGCGCGAAGCCTATGCGAAGCGGCAATTCGAGCTGCTGTACCAGCCGCAGGTCGATCTGCGCGATGGCCGCATCGTGGGCGCCGAGGCGCTGATGCGCTGGCGCCATCCGACCCAGGGCCTGCTGGCCCCGGCGGTGTTTATCGATGCGCTGGCCGCCAGCAGCGTCGCGGTGGACGTCGGCATGTGGCTGCTGCAGACGGCGTGCGCGCAGGCCCGGGCCTGGTCGCTGCAGTTCGACCAGGCGCCGCGCGTGGCGATCAACCTGTTCGCCGCGCAACTGGCGGAAAGCCGCCTGCTGACAGAAGTCCGGCACGTCCTGCGCGAACTCGCGCTGGAGCCGAACCGGCTGGAGCTGGAAATCACCGAGACCATCGCCCTGCAACAGGGCGACGAGGTGTCCGGCCAGCTGCAGACGCTGCGCCGCGATGGCGTGACGCTGACCTGCGACGACTTTGGCACCGGCTATGCGTCGCTGAGCTTTCTGAAGACCTTCCCGGTCGATCGCATCAAGATCGACCAGTCCTTTATCCGCAACGTGACCCAGGACCCGGTCGACGCGGCCATCGTCCGCTCGGTGATCAACGTCGGCGCCAGCCTGCGCATCGGCGTGATCGCCGAAGGCGTCGAGACGGTCGAGCAGCGCGACTTCCTGCTGGCGAACGGCTGCCACGAGGTCCAGGGCTATCTGTATGGCAAGCCGATGCCCGCCGACCAGCTGACGGACCGGCTGTACGAGCAGCAGCGGCTGGCCAAGGACTGAGGCAACATCTGCCGTTCGGTTGTTCCCGTCCTTCCCGCGAAGGCGGGAACCCAGCGGCTTTCGCTGCCGAATGAAGACGCTGGGCCCCCGCTTTCGCGGGGGCGACCAGCTTTACCGCAGCGCGCTCTTGCTGTTACTTCGCCAGTTCCGACAGCCGCACCTGGCTGATCTTGCCGCCCTGGACCCAGCCGACTACGGTATCGGCCATCGAGCCGCCCTTTGCGTCGATGCCATCGATCTCGTTCGGGTTCAGCTCCTTCGGCAGCGTCTTCATCGCGTCGGGCATCTTGGCGCGGATCGCCGCCGCATCGGTGGTGGTGCCGGCCAGCTTCATCGCGTTGGCCAGCGTATGCACCATCGTGTAGTTCAGCGACATCTCGGTGGTTGCATCCTTGCCTTCGTGCAGCTTCTTGTACTTGTTGTTGAAGGCCTGCGTGGCCGGCCGGCTGTCGCTGTTCAGCGGCAGCACACCGATGGCGCCTTCCAGCATGCCCAGCCCATTGGTCACGCGCGCCATTTCGTCGAGCTTGGCCTGGTCCATCACGATGAAGCCGCCCTTGAAGCCCAGTTCGCGGGCCTGCTTGACGACCAGCGCGGTCGGCTCCGACGGGCCGCCGACGAACAGCACGTCGGGCTTGTCGGCGATCACGCGCGACACGCCGCTGTAGAAGTCGGTCGCCTTGGTATAGGACATCGGGTTGTTGGCCACCACCTTGCCGCCCGCCTTCTCCCAGGCCGGCACGAAGGCCTGCACCCATGCCTTGGCGTAGTCGTGATCGGCCGGCACCAGCGCGACGTTCTTGCCGAAGCGCTTCATCTGCGCCTTGACGAACGGCTCGATATAGCCGGTGTACGCCGGCGGGATGCGGATCGTCAGCTTGTTGCCGGCGTCGGTGATGCGCGGCACGCTCGAGTACGCCATCACCATGAACTTCTCTTGTTCGTTGAAGGCCTGCAGCGCGAAGATGCCGCCCGAGTGCGGCACGAACACGGCCGGGGTCTTGTGCTGCTGCACCAGACGGCGCGCGTTGATCGCCGATTCGGCCGGCGCGTACTTGTCGTCGAGCGCGACCACTTCGAACTTGACCTTCTTGCCGCCGACCTCGACGCCGCTGGCGTTGAGCTCGTCGACCGCCATCTGGATGCCCGACAGCACGTTCTTGCCGTACAGCGCGGCGCCGCCGGACAGCGGGCCGGTATAGCCGAGCTTGACCACTTCCTGCGCGAAGGCCGCGCCGGAGGCCAGCAATGCGGCCAGCGCGGTGGCGGCCAGCGGCAACAGCTTGCGGCGGGGTTTGGTGGCGTTCTGCATGTTCCGTCTCCTTAAACGATGGAATTTGCCATCGGGTCGTGGCCCGGATGGTCTTGGTTGAATGCGGTGTGGTTTCGCATCAAGACGCTGGGTCCCGGCTTTCGCGGGGACGACGGCGTTACCAGTGTCGTCCCCGCGCAGGCGGGGACCCAGTGACTTGCTGTCTTGTCGGTACGGCACTATCCCCCGATATACGCCCGACGCACGCCCTCGTCATTGAGCAGCGAATCGCGATCGCCCTCCATCACGATGCGTCCGCCCTCGATCACGTAGCCGCGATGGGCGATGCCCAGCGCCGCATAGGCGTTCTGTTCGGCCAGCAGCACGGTGGTGCCGGCGCGGTTGATGCGCTGGATCACCTCGAACATCTGCTTGACCACCAGCGGGGCCAGGCCCAGCGACGGCTCGTCGAGCAGCAGCGCGCGCGGCCGGCCCATCAGCGCGCGGCCGAGTGCGACCATCTGCTGCTGGCCGCCCGACAGCGAACCCGCGGGGTCGTCCTTCTTCTGCTGCAGGATCGGGAACAGCTCGTAGACCTCCTCCAGCGAGCGCTTGATGCCGGCGCTGTCGCGCCGATGCACGTAGGCGCCCAGCGTCAGATTCTTCTGCACGCTCATCGCCGGGAACAGCTTGCGGCCCTCGGGGCAGTGCACCAGACCGGCCTGCACGATCTGCGACGGCTTCATGCCGGACAGCTCGCGGCCGTCGAAGCGCATGCTGCCGCCGCTGGTCCGGTGGATGCCGCTCATCGCCAGGAAGATCGAGCTCTTGCCGGCGCCGTTCGCGCCGAGCAGCACCACCAGTTCGCCCGCCTTGGCGTGCAGCGTGATGTTCTCGAGCGCGCGGAAACTGCCGTAGGAAAGCGATACGCGTTCAAGCTGCAACATGGTCGGCTCCCAGATAGGCTTCGATAACCTGCGGATTGCGCTGGATTTCGGCCGGCGTGCCCTCGGCGATCTTCTCGCCGTAGTTCAGCACCATGATCTTGTCGGCCAGCCGCATGATCATGTCCATCTTGTGTTCGATCAGGCAGACCGTCTTGCCGTGCCGGACCATCTTGCGGATCAGTTCGGCCAGGCCCACGGTCTCCTCCGGGTTGACGCCGCCGGCCGGCTCGTCGAGCAGCAGCAGCTCGGGACCGGTGGCCAGCGCCAGCGCGAAGGCGACGCGCTTGCGCTCCTCCTGCGTGATGTCGGATGCGACCTCATGCGCCAGGTGCGACAGCCCGACGAAGTCCAGCGCCTCCTCGGCCTTGTCGCGGCACAGCCGTTCTTCCTCGCGCAGCCGTTTGGTGTTGAACAGCACGTCGCGCAGCCCCGCGTGCGTGCGCAGCCGGTGGCCGACGATCAGGTTGTCGAGCACGGTGGCGCGATCGAACAGCGCGGTGGCCTGGAAGGTCCGCGCGATGCCCATCCGCGCGATGCGGTCGGCGCGCATGCCGGCCACGTTGGTGCCCTTGAACAGCACCTCGCCCGAGCTCGGCGCGTGAGTGCCGGCGACCAGGTTGAAGAAGGTCGTCTTGCCGGCGCCGTTGGGGCCGATGATGGCGTTGATATGGCCGGCCTCGAAGGTCACCGAGACATCGTTGACCGCGGTCAGCCCGCCGAATTTCTTGGTCAGGTTGCGGATCTCAAGCATGGTCGGCTCCGGCGGAAGCGGCAGAAGAGGGGGCCGGCGCAGCCTTGCCGTCGGCGGCGTCATCGGCGCCGTGGCGGCGTGCCGGCTGGCGCTGGCCGCGGCGCGCGGCGGCGGCACGGCGTGCCTGGCGCTTCAGGTACGTCCCGACGATGCCGTCGGGCAGGAAGATGATCAGCAGGATCAGCACCGGGCCGAACACCAGCATGCGGTAGTCCTGCAGGAACTGCAGCGTCTGCGTGACCCAGGGCACCAGCAGCGCGCCCAGCAGCGGTCCGAGCAGCGTGCCGATGCCGCCGACCAGCATCGCCATCACCATGTCGAAGGTCAGGTCGGTGCGCGCGATGTCCGGACCGAGGAAGCGCACGTGGCCGGCATACAGCGCGCCGGCGAAGCCGGCATAGGCGACCGACAGCACGAACGACAGCACCTTGGTGCGCATCAGGTCGATGCCCAGCGCCTCGGCCAGCGCGTCGCTGTTGCGCACCGCCATGAAGCTGCGGCCCAGCAGCGAGCTGACGATCCGGTGCATCAGGAAGGCGCCGATCACCAGGAAGAACAGCACCAGGTAGTACTGCGCCTGCACGCTGTCGAAGGTCACCGGGCCGATCGCGGCCGGCACCGGAATGCCGATCAGGCCCACCGTGCCGTGCGTCAGGCTTTCCCACTTCTCGATCAGCAGATAGATGATGTAGCCGATGCACAGCGTGAAGATCGAGAAGTAATGGCCCTTGAGCCGCAGCGATACCACGCCGACCACATAGCCGACGATCATGCAGACCACGCCGGCCAGCACGAAGGCGGCCCAGAACGGCATCTGGTGATCGACGGTCAGGATGCCCAGCGTATAGGCGCCGATGGCCATGAAGCCGCCGTGCGCGAGATTGAGCTGGCCGGTGTAGCCGGTGATCAGGTTCAG
This sequence comes from Cupriavidus sp., assembly GCA_031181345.1. Taxonomy (GTDB): domain Bacteria; phylum Pseudomonadota; class Gammaproteobacteria; order Burkholderiales; family Burkholderiaceae; genus Cupriavidus. The sequence goes on from JAPSLC010000016.1 coordinate 67,345, forward strand.
GCCGAGTGTGGCAATCGCGTAGATGAAGGCCAGCGTCATCACCGTCAGGTAATAGCTGTTGGTCGTCAGCAGCGGAAACGCGATGGCCAGCGCCAGCAGCAACGCCCAGCCGGTCTTGCCTTGCAATGCGTTCATGTCGAGTGTTCTCCTACCTTTTGCGCTTCGATGCGGCGGCGGCCTTCAGGCGGCCTTGCCGGCGAACAGGCCCTGCGGCCGGATCGACAGGATGATCACCAGCAGCACGAAGGCGATGATGTCCTTGTAGTCGGTCGACACGTAGAAGCCGCCGAAGCTCTCCGCCATGCCGATGATCAGGCCGCCGAGGATCGCGCCGGGGATGCTGCCCATGCCGCCGAGGATGATGATCACGAAAGCCTTGGTGATGACCAGGTGCCCCATCGCCGGATAGACCAGGTTGATCGGCGCATACAGCGTCGCCGCAATCGCCGCCAGCGCCCCGGAGATCGCGAACACCAGCAGCGTGACGCGCGTCGCGTCGATGCCGACCAGCGCCGCGCCTTCGCGGTTCTGCGCCATCGCGACGATGGTCGAACCGGTGACCGTGCGGGTCAGGAACAGATGCAGCACCACCATCAGCGTGAAGGCGGCGGCGATGATCAACAGCCGCTGCAGCGGGGCGGTCAGGCCGAAGATCTCGACCAGCTGGCCGTACGGCGTCGGCATGCGATGGAAGTCGGCGCCCCACAGCGCCTGCGCGCCCGCTTCAAGGAACAGCAGGATGCCGATCGCCGCGATCATGTCGTGCAGCTCCGGCGCGTTGCGCAGCGGATGAAAGACCAGCCGCTCGGCCAGCATCGACAGCAGCGCCACGGCCAGCGCCGCGGCCACCATCGCCAGCCAGTAGTTCACGCCCAGCGACGTCATCATGTAATACGAGACATAGGCGCCGGCCATGTAGAAGGCGCCATGCGCAAAGTTGGGTACGTGCAGGATGCCGTAGACCAGCGTCAGGCCGAGCGCGACGAGGCTGTAGACCCCGCCGAGCGTCAGCCCGTTCAGAAACTGTTGGAAGAACATTGACACCGACTCACCTCATGCAGATCGAAATCGCAAACGGGGGCGCGCTTCGGCGAACCGATGCGCATGGCAGGACAGCGCCGCGAACAAACGCGGACTGCCGGTCAACCAATGTGGGGGTCAACTGCGCGGCTTCGCGCGCATCGGAAAGGGTTGCATGGCGGTCTCCTGAAACGGCCGAGCCGGGCCGCAAAATGCCCAGCTTTCATACCGGTTATTCGTGTCGTGACTGGTTGCTGGAAGCTGCAGCGATGTCTGTCGCCGCGTCTCCGCACGATCGTTCGTTTTCGTTGACTGTTGCATAGGGCTTGAGGCACAGTCAAGGAATACGGAATAGTCTTTCGCACAGCGAAATAGGGCTTCCAGCGCGGCTGCGCGGCGGTTTTCGCTGTTGCCGCCGCGTCGAATTCGCGCGGGTTTTCCCTGTTTTTTTATCGCCGTTACCGCCGCCGTCGCAGCTGTCGCCGCCTGACCTTCCGCCTGGACCGTCGATCATGAAGCGCACCGCCACCGTGATTCCCGTTGTCGTCGAGCCGCCGTCTCCAGTGCCGGCAGGCGCGTTGCGCGATGCCGACGAAGCGGGTCCGGGAATTCCCGTAGAGGCGGAGGACCGCAGCTTCGTCACGGCGCTGGCACGCGGCCTCGATCTGCTGCGCGCGTTCGGGCCGCATGACGACTATCTCGGCAATGCGGAGCTGTCGCGCCGTACCGGCATTCCGCGGCCGACGGTGTCACGACTGACCTATACGCTGACGCGGCTCGGCTATCTGGTCTACGTCGAGTCGCTGGAAAAATACCGCCTGGGCCAGGGCGCGATGGTGCTGGGCCATCGCTATCTGGCGACCTCCGGCATTCGCGAGGTCGCGCAGCCGCTGATGCAGTCGCTGGCCTTCGCCACCGGCTGCACCGTTGCCCTTGCCACGCCGGACCGCCACGAGATGGTCTATCTCGAAGTGTGCCAGCCGCGCGGTGCGCTGGTGATGCGCCTGACGCCGGGCACGCGCCTGCCGATGGCGACCTCGGCGATCGGACGCGCCTGGCTCGCGGGCCTGCCCGCGGCGCGGCGCGCCAGCGTGCTCGGCGATCTGGAGCGCCACTATCAGACCCGCTGGCCGACCATCCGCTCCAAACTCGAACGCGCCTTGCGCGACTATGGGCGGCGCGGCTTCTGTGTCGCGCATGCCGAATGGGACCGCACCGTCAGCGGCGCCGCCGCGCCGGTCGTGCTGGAGGGCGGCACCGAAGTGCTGTCGATCAATATCGGCGGCGCGGCCTCGCGGCTGACGCCGGAAATCCTCGAAGCGAATCTCGGCCCGCGCGTGCGCCAGCTTGCCGAGGCGCTGCAGGGGCGGCTGTGGCGCGTCCACGGTTGAACCGCCCTGGCCATCGGGACCATCACCAATACCCACGACATCTCGACCACCACAATCATCAGGACAAGGAGACAAGCATGGAGATCAACAACAAGACCGTCGTCGTCACGGGCGGCGCCACCGGCATCGGCCGTGCGCTGGTACTGGCGTTCGCCAAGGCCGGCGCGCGCGGCATCGCGGTCGCCGATCTGGACGAGCGCGGCGCGCAGCAGGTCGCCGCGGAAGCGGCCGAACTCGCGCCGTCGTGCCAGACCTTCGGCTGCCGCACCGATGTCGCCGATGCGGCCGCGGTGCAGGCGCTGGCCGACGAGGCCACGCGCCGCTTCGGCCAGGTCGACGTGTTCTGCTCGAACGCCGGCATCATCCTGCGCAAGGGGCTCGATGCCACCGCGGACGAATGGCAGCGGATCTGGGAGATCAACGTGATGGCCCATATCCACGCTGCCAATGCGGTGCTGCCGCAGATGCTCGAGCGTGGCGAGGGCTATTTCGTCAATACGGTGTCGGCGGCGGGCCTGCTGTCGCAGATCGGCTCGGCGCCGTATGCGGTGACCAAGCACGCGGCGATCGGCTTTGCCGAATGGCTGGAGATCACCTACGGCGATCGCGGCATCAAGGTCAGCTGCATCTGCCCGCAGGGCGTGCAGACCAGGATGCTGTTCGGCGAGAACGGCGAGCGCAAGGGCTTCCTGCAGGAAGGCTCGGTCACGGCCGAACACGTGGCCGCGGTAACGCTGGAAGGCATCCGCGACGAACGCTTCCTGATCCTGCCGCATCCCGAGGTGCTCGAGTACTACCGCCGCAAGGGACAGGACTACGACCGCTGGCTCAAGGGCATGCGGCGCCTGCAGGAGAAGGTGATGAGCGAGTTCGGCGGCATCGGCAAGCAATGAGCTCGCGCGCGACGATATTCGGTGTGGATTGAGCGATAGCGACGATCAGAGACAACAGAGACGAACAGAGACGAACAGAGACGAACGAACGTCCAACACAAAGGAGACAAGGATCATGCGGATTTCCCCATTCATGGGCGCGCTGTCAGCGCTCGCCGCCGTGCTCGCCACCGCGTTCGCCGCGCCGGTGGCGCAGGCGGAAACCTTTCCGGCCCGGCCCATTCGTATCGTGGTCGGCTTCCCGACCGGCGGCGCGCCCGACACGCTCGCGCGCATCGTCTCGGAGAAGATCTCGCCGTCATGGGGCCAGCCGGTGGTGGTCGACAACAAGCCGGGCGCGGGCGGCAATATCGGCGCCGAAGCGGTCGCGCGCGCGCCGGGCGACGGCTACACGCTGGCGCTGGGCACGGTCGGTACCCATTCGATCAATGGCGCGGTCTACAGCAAGCTGCCGTACGACATGGTCAAGGACTTCGCGCCGGTGATCCTGCTGGCGACGACGCCCAATGTGCTGGTGGTCCATCCGGGCGTGCCGGCCAAGACCACCGCCGAACTGATCGCGCTGGCCAAGTCGAAACCGGGCGGGCTGACCTTCGGCACGCCGGGGATTGGCACCTCGCCACACGTGGCCGGCGAACTGTTCAACACGATGGCCGGGGTCAAGATCACGCACGTGCCCTACAAGGGCCGCGCGATGGCGATTCCCGATCTGCTGGGCGGCCATATCACGATGATGTTCGACAACCTGCCGTCGGCGCTGCCGGTGATCAAGGAAGGCAAGCTGCGCGCGCTGGGCGTGACCAGCCTGAAGCGCTCCGCATCGGCGCCGGATATTCCGACGCTGGCCGAGCAAGGCTTGAACGGCTTCCAGGCCGACTCGTGGTTCGCGATCTTCGTGCCGGCCACCACGCCGAAGGATGTCGTCGCCAAGCTCAATACCGAGCTGAACCGGATCTTCACGCTGCCGGACGTGCAGGCCAAGCTGAAGACGCTGGGTCTGGACCCGGTGCTCGGCACGCCGGAGGCGCTGGCCTCGTTCCAGAAGGCCGAGATCGCGAAGTGGGCGAAGGTGGTGAAGGATTCGGGGACGACGCCGCAGTAAGTGGCGCATTGCCTGAGCCGAAGCGCCTCGCTATTGCGAGGTCTTTCTCCCCTCTCCCGCAAGCGGGAGAGGGGAGCAACTCCGCGCTACTCCTCCAGCGCAGTCGTACCCCGTTCCGCCAGCCGATCCGGCACGCCGCGCAACCGCGCCAGACTGACCGCCGCACCCACGGCTGCCACGCATGCCGCCACGCCCAGCGCCGTGCGCGACGCCGACGTCCCCACCAGCGCAAACAGCAGTGCCACCACCGCCGTCCCCGTGGTCTGCCCCAGCAGCCGCGTGGTTGCCTGCGCGCCGCTGGCGCCGCCGCTGCGATGCGGTGGCGTGGCGCCGATCATCGCGCGGTTGTTCGGCGACTGGAACAGCCCGAAGCCGAGCCCGCACATCGCCATGCGCCACAGCACGTCGAGGCTGCCGCTGCCGTGATCGAGCATCGCCAGCATGACCAGCCCCGTGCACAACAGCGCAAGCCCGAGCCCGGCCAGCACGCTGGCAGGGAAACGATCGGAAAGCCGGCCCGACAGCGGCGCCATCACGGCCACCATCAACGGCCACGGCGTGATCAGCAGTCCGGTTTCCTGCAGCGAGCGGCCGAGCTGGTATTCGAGATAGAAGGGGAGCGCGACGAAGGCCAGCATCTGCGCCATGAACGAGCAGAACGACGTGCCTACCGCCAGCGTAAAGGCGCGGCTGGCGAACAGGTCCACCGGCACCAGCGGCGCCGCCTTGCCGCGCTCCAGTCGTGCGAGCCACCAGCCCAGCAGCACGGCCGCGATCAGCCCCGCCACCGCCGTCCGGCGCAGGGCGTCATGGCCCAGGCCATCGACGCCCAGCACGAACAAGCCGATCACCACCGCCGACAGCAGCGCGCTCGGATAGTCGAACGCTCGCGGCTGCGGCGGCGTGACGGGCAGCGCCCAGCGGCTCAGACTCAGCGCGATGATCGCCACCGGCACGTTGATCGCAAACAGCCATTGCCAGCTGGCGAACGACAGGATCAGCGCGCCGACCGACGGCCCGATGCCGGTCGTGATGCCGACCACCAGCGCATTCAGGCCGATGCCGCGGCCGAGCTTGGTGGGCGGATAGATGTAGCGCACCAGCGCGGTATTGACGCTCATGATGCCGGCGCCGCCGATCCCCTGCAGCACGCGCGCCGCCACCAGCATCGGCAGATTGACCGACAGCGCGCACAGCAGCGAGCCGACCAGAAAGGTCGCCAGGCCGATGCGATAGACGCGCTTGTAGCCGAGGATGTCGCCGAGCGAGGACAGCGGCAGCAGGCAGACGGTGACCGTCAGCTGATAGGCGTTGACGACCCAGATCGTGTGGCCGGGATCGGTGCCGAGTTGGCGGGAGATCGACGGCAGCGCGATATTGGCGATCGAGCCGTCGAGCACGGCCATGATCAGCCCGCAGAACACGGTGAGGATGGCCCACTGGCGTTGCGGATAGGGAAGACCTTGATCTGAATGCATCGACGGTACGGCGGGGAAAGGAGGCTGGCCGGCCTTTGCGGTCGCGCTTGAAGTGCGCCGCAGCGAGCGGACCGATGGCCCGGCCCGATGCGGGCCGGCGCCGGGCGGCGACATTATCGGCGCACCGCCGCGCGCTCGCAAATCGCCGCGTTGTGGTATATCGCGCGCGCCGGAGGCCAAAGCGCCCGCGCGTGTCGAAGGAATCAGCGTTGGAGCGGACCGGCGCGATCGCAGGCCAGCCGGCGGCCCCCCAGCGCGCAACGCGTCAGCAGGCGTCCGTCCATGTCATAGACATTAGCCTGCCATTCGTCGTTGCTGTCAGTGTCGCCGCGTCGTTCCAGCATCGCGAAGCCGAAATGGTCGCCATGGGTCATCCGCGCGATCTGCGTCCCGGGCGCGGGCGTCAGTCCGGCCATCGGCGGCAGCGCTTCGTCCAGCATGTCGCCAGCATTGCCCGAGACCAGCGCCGCGGGATGCTCGGAGGCGAAATCGATTGCCTGGAAGCTGTGCGCATGTCCGTGCAAGGCGAGCGAGATGCCCGGCGGATACCAGGCGGGACCGAACAATGCAGACATGACGGACTGCAATGCGGGATTGCCGCTCGGCCTGTCGTCCCCTGGTTCGGGAATGAAGGCCAGCACTGGATGGTGGCTGGCGAACCAGGTCGTGCGGATGCCGGGCCGGGCCGCCAATGCGGCCACCTTTTCGAACTCGCTCGTGTAGGCGGCGCGGCGCGAGTCGTCGGCGGCCAGCGCGCGCATGCCGGCGGCCGCGGAGTCGAACACGACCAGTTGCGTGCCGCGGCCGAGATCCACCGCATAGGGATCGCCGTGATTGGCCCGGCGATCGTTGGCCGCATCGTCGCAGACCTCCCCCTGCCGCCACGGACGCGGATCGAGAAAGCGATACCACCCTTGCCCTGCGCGGCGGCATTCCTCATGGTTGCCGCGCAGCATCACCCAGGGCGCGGCGGCCAGCAGCGGTGCCGCAGGAGCGAAGAAGTCCGCGCGCCAGGCGGCCCAGCCATAGCCGAAGGCACTGCCGGCGCAAGCGGCAATCCCTTCGGGACAAGGGCTTTCGCGGTAGTGGTAGTCGCCCACGTGAATCACCAGATCGGGTGCCATGCCGGCCGCCCGTGCGGCAATGGCGGCGAACGGCCACGCGCGCGCATCGTTGCACGCCTGCCAGGGCGCGCCTTGCTTCATCCGGCAGCCGGTGTCGCCGATCACCAGAACACGTTGCGGCGCCTGGCGCGGCATCGGCAGGACTCGGCCCGCCACGCTGGCTTCGGTGGCCCCTCGCGGCAGCGCGGCTTCGCAGACCGCGACAGGAAAGGAGGCCGGGGCTGCGTCGGCGCCCGTCACGACGGGCCGTTTCGGTGCGATGCCGGGGGCGACCCGCAGCGTCATCGGTTGCGCAACGCCGTCGGCGACCAGCGGCGGACACATCGCGCCATCGACGGAAGGGGATGCCGAGCGATCGGGCGGTGCCACGATGGCGCGGACCATCGTGCGCTCGTCGCCGATCAGTTGCACCCATGCCGCTTCAATGCGACGCGGTTCGACGGGGTCTGGCGACGGTGAGGAATCGGTGACGCCGCACCCCGCCAGCGCAAGCGGAAGCGAAAGGGCAAGCGCAAACGCTGCGCCGCGCGCCAGCGGGCGCAGAGGCAGGCGCCGCGAATGGTCGGCGAGGGGGCGGGGTGCGCACCGGTCGAGTAGAAGAGGCATTGGCCGATCGATCCTTGGCAAGGGGAATGCCGCCGGCATGCGGCACGGCCCCAAGCGTACGGGATCGGCCTCAAAGCGGCGTTCGAATGCCGCGGCAGCTTATCGCGATTGGCTCCCCGCTAAAAGCGCGGATCAGCGCGCCAGTTGGCCGAGCACGCTCTCCAGTGACGACAGCCCGCTCTCGATCAGATGCGACATGTAGACGTTCATCTGCGGCATCACCAGCGTGAGCAGCAGCATGCCGCCGGCCAGCGTGACCGGGAAGCCGACCGCGAAGATCGACAGCTGCGGCGAAGCGCGGTTCAGGATGCCCATCAGCAGGTTCAGCGTCAGCAGCGCCGCGACCAGCGGCAGCGCCAGCAGCAGGCCCGAGGAGAACACCGTGCCGCCCGCACGGGCCACGGCGGCCCAGCCATCGGCCGACAACGGCGTGCCGCCGATCGGCAGCGCCGAGAAGCTCTCGACCAGTGTGGCCAGCATCAGCAGGTGGCCGTCCATCGCCAGGAACAGCAGCATCGCGACGATGCCGAGGAAGCGTCCCAGCACCATGGTCTGCCCGCCGGCGCCCGGATCGAAGAAGGACGCGAACGACAGGCCCATCTGCAGGCCAATGATTTCACCGGCGTATTCGACGGCGGCGAACACCAGCCGCATCGTGAAGCCGAGCGCGATGCCGACGCCGATCTCGTTGAGGATCAGCAGAAAGCCGTCGAAGGAATAGACCGGTACCACCGGCAGGTTCTCGATGGTCGGCGAGATCGCGATCGCGATCAGCGCGGCCAGGCCAATCTTGGCCTGCCGCGGAATCGTGCCCTCGCCGAACAGCGGCGCGGTGGCGATCAACGCGAGCAGCCGGAACAGCGGCCACAGGAACGCCGCGATCCATTCGTAGAGCTGGGCCGTGGTCACCGATACCATCGCGTCGCCTCCGCCGTCGTTGTCGTAGTCGTCGTTATTCGGATGCGTTGGCCAGGCGGCTCAGCGCACCAGCCCCGGAATGCTCTCGAACACCTCGCGCATGTAGTCGACGAAGGTGTTGATCATCCACGGCCCGACCAGCACCAGCGTGATGAACAGCGCCAGCAGCTTCGGAATGAACGACAGCGTCATTTCGTTGATCTGCGTGGCGGCCTGGAACAGGCTGATCGCCAGGCCGGCAACCAGCGCGACCAGCAGCAGTGGACCGGCCAGCAGCAGCGTCATCTTCATCGCCTGGGTGGCGATGGTCATTACGGTTTCCGGCGTCATTTGGCCTCCGATGCGCTTGCGGGGTCGGCGAGGAACATCAGGTCAGGAAGCTCTGCGCCAGCGAGCCCAGCAGCAACTGCCAGCCATCGACCAGCACGAACAGCATCAGCTTGAACGGCAGCGAGATCGTCGCGGGCGGCACCATCATCATGCCCATCGCCATCAGCACGCTGGCAACCACCAGATCGATGATCAGGAAGGGAATGAAGATCGTGAAGCCGATCTGGAACGCCGTCTTCAGCTCGCTGGTGACGAAGGCCGGCACCAGCACGCGCAGCGGCACGTCCTCGGGGCCCTGCATCTCGGGCGTCTTGGCCATCTGCGCGAACAGCGCCAGATCCTTCTCGCGGGTCTGCTTCAGCATGAAGGCCTTCATCGGCGCGGCAGCGCGCTCGGCCGCCTGCTCGAGGCTGATGCGGTTCTCCGACAGCGGCTTGTAGGCCTCGGTGTAGACGCGGTCGAGCACCGGCGACATCACGAAGAAGGTCAGGAACAGCGACAGGCCGATCAGCACCTGGTTCGGCGGCGAGGTGGCCGTGCCGAGCGCGGTGCGCAGCAGGCCCAGCACGATCACCACGCGGGTGAAGCCGGTCATCATCAGCAGCGCGGCCGGCAGGAAGGACAGCGAGGTCAGCAGGACCAGCGTCTGGACCGACAGCGACCAGGTCTGGCTGCCGCCCGGGCCGGGGCGGCTGACGATGCCGGGCAGCGCCTGCGCGGCCGCGGGATCGGTGCCGAGCGCGAGGGCGGCGGCCAGCAGCAGGCCGAACGCCAGCGTCAGCGGCGCTCCGGACCGACGCCGGCTGGCGGCGTACAGGTTCTTCATGACTTCGGGGTCTGTTGCAGGGTTTGTTGCAGGTTCTGCTGCATCGAGCGCAGCAGTTTTTGCGCGAAGGTGGCCTTGTCGCCGAACGGGGTATGGGGCGACGCGTGCGTGGAGCCCATGCCGCCCATGCCACCGATGCCGGCGATCGCCTCGCCAGGCGCGGCGGAGCCGGCCGGCAGCGTATGCAGCGTGCGGATTTCGCCGGCGCTGACGCCCAGCACCAGCCAGGTATCACCGACCTCGACCAGCAGCAGGCGCTGGCGTGCGCCGAGGCTGGTGCTGCCGACAACTTTCATCAGGCCGCCCTGTACATGGCGCACCAGGCCGGCGCGGCGCGCCAGCCAGGCAAGGCCGAGGATCAGCGCGATGATCGCGAACAGGCCGAGACCGGCCTGTGCCAGCGCACCGGCACCGGTCGCCCCGGTCACGGCATCGGCCGCGTGGGCGAGGACCGGCAGGCCGGTGGCCGCGCCGCAGAGCGAGCGGGCCGCGTACGGGCGCGGGCCCGGCGCGGGCCGCAAGGCGCGGCCCCGAGCGGGTTTCATTTGTTCAGCTTCCGGATGCGTTCGGACGGCGTGATGATGTCGGTCAGGCGGATGCCGAACTTGTCGTTGACCACCACCACCTCGCCCTGCGCGATCAGATAGCCGTTGACCAGCACGTCCATCGGCTCGCCGGCCAGGCCGTCGAGCTCGACCACCGAACCTTGCGCCAGTTGCAGCAGGCTCTTGATCGGTACCTTGGTGCGGCCCAGTTCGACCGTCAATTGCACCGGGATATCGAGAATCATCTCGATATCGTTGTGGAAGCCGCTCGGTGCTTCGCGCTCCAGCGGCTGGAAGACCGTCGCGGCCGCGGGCGTGGCCGCAGCCGCAGTCACCGTGGCGGTGGCGGCGGCCGGCGCAGCGGTCGCGCTGGTTTGCTCGGCCAGGGCGCTCGCCCAGTCGTCCATCGGATCGGCCGGCTTGTCCTCTTTGCCGTCAGTCATGGTCGGTTTCCTTGTTGGAATCGCTGTCTTGATGATTGAACATGCGCTGCACACGCAGCGCGTACTGGCCGTTCATCGTGCCGTAGCTGCACTGCATGACCGGCACGCCGTCGACCTTGCCGATCACGTTCTCGGGCAGCTCGATCGGCAGCACGTCGCCGGCGCGCAGCGCCAGCACTTCTGCCACGGTGCTGCGCAGATGCGCGAATTCGGCCACCAGTTCCACTTCCGCGGCGCGCAGCTGTTGCGACAGCTGCTGCAGCCAGCGCTTGTCGACCTCGACTTCATCCTGCAGCGGATTCATCAGCAGATCGCGCACCGGCTCGATCATCGAGTACGGGAAGCAGACATGCAGCTGCCCGCCGACCGCGCCCAGCTCGATATGGAAGGCGGTGGTCACCACGACCTCGTTGGGGATCGCGATGTTGGCGAATTTGGTGTGCATCTCCGAGCGAACGTATTCGAACTCGATCGGATGGACCGCCTGCCAGGCGTGGCCGTAGCTGGCCAACGCCAGATCCAGCATGCGGCGGATGATGCGTTGCTCGGTCTGGGTGAAGTCGCGGCCTTCGACGCGCGTATGGAAGCGCCCGTCGCCGCCGAACAGGTTGTCGACGACCAGGAACACCAGGTTCGGGTCGAACACGAACAGCGCGGTGCCCCGCAGCGGCTTCATGTGGACCAGATTCAGGTTGGTCGGCACCGGCAGGTTGCGGACGAATTCGCCGTACTTCTCGATCCGGATCGAACCGACCGAGATATCCGCGCCGCGGCGGATGAAGTTGAACAGCGCCGTGCGCAGCTGGCGCGCAAAACGCTCGTTGATGATCTCCAGCGTATGCAGCCGGCCGCGGACGATCCGCTCCTGGGTCGCCAGGTTGTAGGGCCGCACGCCGTCTTCGGCGACCGGCGCGGTGGCCTCGGGCGTTTCGGCTTCTCCGGAGACGCCCTTGAGCAGCTCGTCTACTTCATCCTGCGAGAGGAACTTGTCGTAAGCCATTTAGTGTCCTGCCCCAATGAACGACTGGATTAAAGAAGCGCCGCACGCACGCCGGCCTGGGCGCGCGCGAGGTGCGCATCGGCGGGCGAGAGTCGGGTGGTCGGCTTCATATCGGGTTGGCAAGCGGGGCAGGGCACGGGCTTACTGCACCACGAAGGAAGTGAACAGGACATCCACGATCTGTTGGCTCGGCAGCGCCGGTGCGAACGGCTTTGCCAGCGCCTGCTTGATTTCTTCGGCGAGCTTGTGCTTGCCCTCGACGGTCGACAGCTCCGGCGGCTGCTTGGCCGACAGCAACAGCAGAATGCGGCTGCGCGCCTCCGGCAGATATTCGGCGATGCGCGCCTGCGTCTGCGTGTCGGCCACCTTGACCGACAGGCCGGTGTGCAGGAAGCGGTCGCCGTCCTCGCCCTTCAGGTTGACGGTGAAGGCGTCGAGCGCAACGAAGATGGGCGCCGGAACCACGGGGGCGGCCGGCGCGGCGGGTGCGCGGTTGTTCAGCAGGCTGCCGAGGAAGAAACTTCCCGCGCCCAGCACGGCCGCGACCGCGACACCGGCGAGAATCAGCACCCCGCGCTTGCTGGAGCTGGGTGCCTGGGGAGTCGTGAGCGTTTTCGCCATGAGATGCCTGTATCGGAATGCCACGCCATTCTGGGTCAATCGGTGGCGAGCAATGGGCCGAAAAAAAGGGGGAAACCCGCTCAGCTTGGCCGTTTGAGTCGAGCGGGAGCGACCGTCGGCGGCAGCGGACGGTCATCTCATGGGTTAACGTTGGTGGGCGGCGGAACTTGAGCGAGATGCGGGCGGACTGTCATCGGCGGGTCATTGCGCGGCGCCAGACTCGCTGGATTTGGTCCCTGGAGAGCCCGCGAATGCGCCGTCCTGCCGTCCGTTCTGCCGATCCTTCCATTGAATCTGTCACCGCGCTCGGCGCCGATCGCCCGGGGATTGCGCCCGCCGGCGGTGCCGGGATCCGCGCACTGGGTCTCGCCGCACTGGTCATGTCCGCGGCGTTGCTGGCCGCCTGCGGGGGCGACGACGACAACGACGACGGCCGGCGGCGCTCGGTCGGCGCGGTTCGCCTGATCGGCGAGCAGACGCTGCCCAACGACCTGCAGGTCGGCGGCACCACGGTGGGCGGCCTGTCCGGCATCGACTACGATCCCGCGGCCAATCTCTGGTATCTGGTTTCGGACGACCGCTCGGACAAGCAGCCCGCGCGCTTCTATACAGCACGCCTCAGCTATGACCTGGCCCGCCTGCAGCCGGTGCAGATCGCCAGCGTCGTGACGCTGCGCCAGGCCGACGGCAGCGCCTACCCCAACCGCACGGCCGGCGGCGTCGTGCCCGATCCCGAGGCAATCCGCTTCGATCCCTCGACCCGCAGCCTGTGGTGGACGAGCGAGGGCGACCGCGCGCTCGGCCTTGATCCCTTCGTCGCCCGGGCCGGCACGGACGGTGCGCTGGCCGGGACCTTTCCGCTGCCGGCCGCGTTCAGGATATCGCCCAGGCAGGAAACCGGCTCGCGCAACAACGCGACGTTCGAGGGCCTGTCGCTGTCGGCCGACGGCAAGTCGCTGTGGGTCAGCATGGAAGGGCCGCTGTACCGGGACGGCGCGCTGCCGACGCCGTCCTCCGGCTCGGTCTCGCGGCTGCTGCGCTACGACCGCAACGGCAACGTGCTGGCGCAGTATGTCTATCCGCTCGACGCGATTCCGGCCGCGCCCGCCCCGGGGCGCAGCGCCGACAACGGCGTGACCGAGATCCTGGCGATCGACGATAACCGGCTGCTGACGCTGGAGCGCGCCGGCGTGCAGGACGCCGACGGCAGCTTCACCACCTATGTGCGGCTCTACGAGATCGATATTCGCGGCGCGACCGACGTGCGCAGCCTGGAGCGGCTCGCCGGCGCCAGCTACGTGCCGGTGCGGAAACGGCTGGTGCAGAACCTGAATACGCTCGGGCTGAAGACCGTCGACAACCTCGAAGGCATGGCCTGGGGCCCGAAGCTGCCCAATGGCCGCGACAGCCTGGTGCTGGTGTCGGACAACAACTTCAACGCGACGCAGATCACGCAGGTGCTGGCGTTCGAGGTGGTGCCGGAGTAAGGGCTGGGCGCCTGAGGGCCGTTCGACAGTCATCACACTGCCGACGAACCTTGTCGTCCCCGCGAAGGCGGGGACCCAGCGGCTTCCAGAGACGCTGGATTCCCGCTTCCGCGGGAACGACCTGATGGTCAGTCAGGCGTCTTCAGCGACCGTATCCGTAACCGTCGTAGCCCCGGCCATCGTAGCGCTGGTCCGGATAGCCCTGCTGGTAGGCCGGCGGATAGCCGCGGCGATCCTCGCCGTATTGCCGCTGGCGCGCCGGCCCGTCGGCCCGGATGCGGGCGGCTCGGATCGGCCCAGCGGCTTCCAGCGGCCCATTGACGATCAGGTCGCCCTGCACGCGCAAGGGCCCGTGCACGGTCAGCGGGCCGTTGAAGGTGCGCTGCGGCGCCCCGCGCATCGACGGGCCGTCGTCGGTCTCGAACCATTGCCCGGTCACCGGCCCGCGTACCCGCACGCGGCCGTCGACCTCGACCGGCCCCTGCACGGTCACCGGCCCGTTGACGACCAGCGTGCCGGCCACCGTCATCGGGCCGGATTCGACCGGCTGCGCCTGGACTTGCGCGGCCAGCATCGTCGCGCCGCACATGGCCATGAAGGCCAGCCCTCGGCGCAGGGCAAAAATCGCTGCATTCACACCGTTCTCCCATGATTCGGCAGCCTCCGTTGTACTCCTGCCGATCCCGGCCGTGGCCCGCCGTTTCCCTTTGTTGCCAACGACTTACGGCCGTTACACCCGGTAACGCCGCGGCACTGTTGCGCGCCCGTCAAACCTAGGTCTTATATAAGATATAAGACGTTTGACCGAGGACCGGCGTTGAGCGTACAATCGCGACCACAACGGTGTTTCTTAACCCTATTACCCCGCAGGCTCCCATGCTCGAAAACTATCGCGCCCATGTCGCCGAACGCGCCGCGCTTGGCATTCCTCCGCTGCCGCTGTCCGCGCAGCAGACCGCCGAACTGATCGAACTGCTGAAGAACCCGCCGGCCGGCGGAGAGCAGACCCTGCTGGAACTGATCACCTACCGCGTGCCCGCCGGCGTCGACGACGCCGCCAAGGTCAAGGCCTCGTACCTGGCCGCCGTCGCCCTGGGCAAGGAAAGCTGCGCGCTGATCAACCGCGCGCGCGCCACCGAACTGCTCGGCACGATGCTCGGCGGCTACAACATCTCGCCGCTGATCGAACTGCTGGACGACGCCGAGGTCGGCACCGTCGCCGCCGACGCGCTGAAGAAGACCCTGCTGATGTTCGACGCCTTCCACGACGTCAAGGAAAAGGCCGACAAGGGCAACGCCAACGCGCGCGCCGTGCTGCAAAGCTGGGCCGACGCCGAATGGTTTACCAGCCGTCCGGAAGTCCCGCAAAGCCTGACCGTGACCGTGTTCAAGGTCCCGGGCGAAACCAATACCGACGACCTGTCGCCGGCCCCGGACGCCACCACCCGCCCCGACATCCCGCTGCACGCGCTGGCGATGCTGAAGAACAAGCGCGAAGGCGCCGCGTTCCAGCCCGAGGAAGACGGCAAGCGCGGTCCGGTCAAGTTCATCGAAGCACTGAAGGAAAAGGGCCACCTGGTCGCCTACGTCGGCGACGTGGTCGGTACCGGCTCGAGCCGCAAGTCCGCCACCAACTCGGTGCTGTGGTTCACCGGCGAAGACATCCCCTTCGTGCCGAACAAGCGCTTCGGCGGCGTGTGCTTGGGCGGCAAGATCGCCCCGATCTTCTACAACACGATGGAAGACGCCGGCGCGCTGCCGATCGAGCTCGACGTGTCGAAGATGGAAATGGGCGACGTGATCGAACTGCGTCCCTATGAAGGCAAGGCGCTGAAGAACGGCGAAGTCATCGCCGAATTCCAGGTCAAGTCGGAAGTGCTGTTCGACGAAGTGCGCGCCGGCGGCCGCATTCCGCTGATCATCGGCCGCGGCCTGACCGCCAAGGCGCGCGAAGCCCTGGGCCTGCCGCCGTCGACGCTGTTCCGCCTGCCGCAGAACCCGGCCGACACCGGCAAGGGTTACACGCTGGCGCAAAAGATGGTCGGCCGCGCCTGCGGCCTGCCGGAAGGCAAGGGCATCCGCCCGGGCACCTACTGCGAACCGAAGATGACCTCGGTCGGCTCCCAGGACACCACCGGTCCGATGACCCGCGACGAGCTGAAGGACCTGGCTTGCCTCGGCTTCTCGGCCGACCTGGTGATGCAGTCGTTCTGCCACACCGCCGCCTATCCGAAGCCGGTCGACGTCAAGACGCACCACACGCTGCCGCAATTCATCAGCACCCGCGGCGGCATCTCGCTGCGCCCGGGCGACGGCGTCATCCACTCGTGGCTGAACCGCATGCTGCTGCCCGACACCGTTGGCACCGGCGGCGACTCGCACACCCGCTTCCCGATCGGCATCAGCTTCCCGGCCGGCTCGGGTCTGGTGGCGTTTGCCGCCGCCACCGGCGTGATGCCGCTGGACATGCCGGAATCGGTGCTGGTCCGCTTCAAGGGCAAGATGCAGCCGGGCGTCACGCTGCGTGACCTGGTGAACGCGATTCCGCTGTACGCGATCAAGCAAGGCATGCTGACCGTCGCCAAGCAGGGCAAGAAGAACATCTTCTCGGGCCGCATCCTGGAAATCGAAGGCCTGCCCGACCTGAAGGTCGAGCAAGCGTTCGAACTGTCCGACGCCTCGGCCGAACGCTCGGCCGCCGGCTGCACGGTGCGCCTGAACAAGGAACCGATCATCGAATACATCAACAGCAACATCACGCTGCTGAAGTGGATGATCGCCGAGGGCTACCAGGACGCCCGCAGCCTGTCGCGCCGCATCAAGGCGATGGAAGCCTGGCTGGCCGATCCGAAGCTGCTCGAGCCGGACGCCGACGCCGAATACGCCGCCGTGATCGAGATCGACCTGGCCGACGTGCACGAGCCGATCGTCGCCTGCCCGAACGACCCGGACGACGTGAAGACGCTGTCGGATGTTGCCGGCGCCAAGATCGACGAAGTGTTCATCGGCAGCTGCATGACCAACATCGGCCACTTCCGTGCCGCGTCGAAGCTGCTGGAAGGCAAGCGCGACATCCCGGTCAAGCTGTGGGTCGCCCCGCCGACCAAGATGGACCAGAAGCAACTGACCGAGGAAGGCCACTACGGCGTGTTCGGCACCGCCGGCGCGCGTACCGAAATGCCCGGCTGCTCGCTGTGCATGGGCAACCAGGCACAGGTGCGCGAAGGCGCGACCGTGATGTCGACCTCGACCCGCAACTTCCCGAACCGCCTGGGCAAGAACACCAACGTGTATCTCGGCTCGGCGGAACTGGCCGCGATCTGCTCGCGCCTCGGCCGTATTCCGAACAAGGAGGAGTACATGGCCGACATGGGCGTGCTGAACGCCAATGGCGACAAGATCTACCGCTACATGAACTTCGACCAGATCGAGGATTTCAAGGGCGTGGCGGATACGGTGACGGTTTGATAGCGGGTGTTTGATTTGGTCGTTGGGGTTTGAGGTTTGTGTGTTCTTTGCCTTGAGCCCTTGGGACTGAGCTGAACTGCTTTTGAATTTGTTGCTGTTGGAAAGCCTCGGGGGCGGGAGTCTCCGGGGCTTTTTTATCGAGATTTAATGCCGATAACCAATAAGGAAGCCGGCCACCTCTCTACGCGCATCGTTGTCTGAAACTATGTGCAAAAAGCTACAGGCCAGCCCGTGTGGAAGTAAGGTGCATTACTGTATGAGGCCATCAACTTCAAATAAATAGCATGGCTTCCGGACAAAAAGATTGATATGACCCTGAGCTACCGCCTTTTTACGGAACCGGATCTCGATTTCAATACACCCATCTACCGATTTGTTCCGTGGCGCTGGCTTCGGGATCTGCTTATAGATGGCAATTTGACGTTGGTTCGCCCAGAGAATTGGGATGATCCCTACGAGTTGATTCATCGCCCTGTCCAAGTGAGAATTGTCGACGGAAGTGGCGCCCGGGCTCAGAAGGTGCTCGACGCCAGCGGCTTTGAAGTGTTCTCGCAGTCTTGGACTACCAAAAACATGGCGGACACGATGCTGCGGGCATACTCGAAGCTTTCACGTGAAGAGGATGGGATTGAGCCCTTTGACCCAGCATCTCACGCAAACGAGGCGGTCCAGATATCCACCACCGTGGGTAAGCTCCATGACACCATTGCTCATGGCCTACAACATTCGTCTTGGTTCGAGCGCCTCTACGTGGGAAGGGTGAAGTATTTGTCCGAGGACGCTCTTGCTAACCGCGTTGTCGCAACTTATGCCCACGGACCGGATGTGGGGAAAGACCCCGCATGCGTCGCCTCGCTTCTTTTAGTGAAGCGAGATGCGTACGAGGCGGAGCAAGAAATTCGTCCTATCGTCCTGCTTAATGAGGCAGGGAGAGATCTTACGGTGTTGAAGGTAAAGATCGATCCGCAAGTTTTGATTGATTCGATAACGATTGATCCGAGAGTAAGGAGTCGCAAAGTCAGCGGTCTTGGAATGCGCGCCTATCAAGACCGGTTCGCTTTACTGCGCGAATGGGGTTTTGCAACAAAAATTTGCGAGTCACACCTGTATTCGGCTTCTCCGATGTTTGAAGCAATTTTGGAGCTTGATTCGCCAAAATGTGCTTTGTCAAGGGAGTCAAAGGCGCGTTGGCGTATCTTCTTGGAGCAGCATCAAATCCCTACAGGCCTGTTAAGTTAGACCCAACCCTTATTGGCAAGACGACGGCTCGCCACCCCCTTTCTCAATGGCGGTTGTAGTGGCCGTTGCATTTTTCTCGTCGGCTGTGGCACGGGCGAGTTCGAGGGAGCCGTCGAGTGGTGAGCGAATTAGGATTGCAATGTGCACTGTGTAGATCGACGTACTCCCCTACTCGATGTCCTTGTGTTGGCAGGCGAAGATCGCGGCGACCGTGCCGATCCTACTACGACCGGCAAATACCAGATCATGGTCCGATGTCTGGGGTTTGCCCGTTTGCTCCAAATGGCCTACCTATGGGGCTGTCTTCTACTCGCCGGCAAGGGCTCGGAGCACACCCAATAGGAGCAATACACCTACCGCAGTTGGGTACAAATATTCCCCGCCGAAAATACAATCCATACGCCTTCTGACAAGGCAATAAATACAGAACGAATAAAAACAGACCTCGGGGGGTCGTCTATGCGTCTTCTTGTTCCATTGCTATTGGCCACGACTGTCGGCTTTGCCGGATGCGCGCAAACGCCTGAAGAACAGTTGGCGCCGCGGTCTTCCACGGTGCGTCTGTGCGACGGAAACACCTGCAGCGAGCAGGATCGACGCGTAGCGACAGCGCAACTCGCCTCAAACGAAGCCGATCCGCGTATGCAGGCATTGGCCAAGGTGGCCGAGAAGAATCCGGACGCCGCCTATGACCTGGGTCTGCGTCTGCTGCGTGGCGACGGCGTCGAGCGCAACAGCTATCAAGCGCTGGAATGGCTGCGCAAGGCCGGCGATAACGGTCATACGCAAGCGCAACTGGCGCTGGGTCGAATTTATCTGATGGGCTTTGAGGAAATGGGTTCGGACCCTGCCGAAGCCGAGGCTTGGCTGATGCGAGCCGCAGCCAAGGGTAGCAAGGAAGCCAAGGATTTGATTCCGCAGGCTCAGGCTGCCAAGCAAGACGAACAGAGCGCGTACCGGGTCCGCGAGGCATATCGCACTTCCTGGGTCGCCTGGTACAGCAGCTATCCGTATTACTGGGTATGGGGCCCATCCGGCTGGTATCACCGCTAAGCTTTCCCACCCGGATTTTTTCGTCAATTTCCTCGACAGGAACGCCCTATCATGCCCAAGAATATTTCCTTGCGCGCGGCCGCATTGGCCGCGTCCCTCGTTCTCGCTGGCTGCGCCACGGCCGGCGGCGGTCTGATCAGCACCGGCACCGCGCCCACCGCTGCCACGGGCGCTGCGGGTGGCGCTACCAGCGTGAATGCCAATGCTTCGCTGGAGCGCTGCGACGCGCCGCTGGGCACGCTGGCGGTGGACGATGGCCGGGGCAAGGAGTGGTACGCGAGCTTTGGCGCGGCCACCAAGGTCACCAGCATCGAGCCGCTGATCCGCCTGGCCGTGCAGCAGTCGAACTGCTTCGTGATCACATCGATCGGCAACAATCGCACCGAAAGCAAGCTGTCGAACATCACCGACAAGCAGCGCAATTCCGGTGAATTCCGCGCAGGCTCCCGTCAGCAGAAGGGACAGCGCGTAGCGGCCGACTACTTCATGGAGCCGGCCATCATCATCGATAACGACTCCACGGGCCAGCTGGCCGCCGGTGTCGGCAGCCTGTTCGGCGGTGTCGGCGCGCTCGTCGGCGGTGCCATGCAAAGCAAGGCATCGGTCGTGACGCTGACCATGTTCGACATCCGCTCGGGCGTGCAGGTGTCCATCTCCGAAGGCAATTCGACGGCCACCAACTTCGGCGCCGCCCTCGGCGCCTTTGGCGGCAACACGGCCGGCGGCCTGGGCGGTTTCTCTCGCACGCCGGAAGGCAAGGCGACCGTCGCGGCATTCATGGACGCGTACAACAACATGGTGATCTCGCTGCGCAACTACAAGGCGCAGGAGGTCAAGGGCGGGCTGGGACGCGGTGGGCGGCTGAAGGTCGGCTCGTAAACTGCTGCGACGATTTCCCGCGTCTGCCGCGCCCCGACAAGGCCTCATGGCCTTGTCGGGGCGTTTTCCATTCGGGCCAGGAAGCACGGCGGCTCCTGCTGAGGGATGAGGCAGAGGGCCGCAGTGATGCCACCCGTCAGCAAACATCCAGAGCC
>JAPSLC010000082.1 GCA_031181345.1 Cupriavidus sp.
GATCCCGCCAAACCCATCACGACGCGATGCATTACGACCTGACCGACCTGCGCCTGTTCCTGAACGTAGGGGAAACCCATAACCTGACGCGGGCGGCCGAACGCAGCTTCCTGTCGCTGCCGGCGGCCAGCACCCGCATCAAGCAGCTGGAGGAAGCGTTCCAGACGCAGCTGCTGATCCGGCAGGTCAAGGGGGTGCGTCTGACGCCGGCCGGCGACGCCCTGCTGCGCCATGCGCGCGAGGTCTTTCGCGAGCTCGAATGCCTGCATGCCGATCTGCGCCCCTACGCCAAGGGCGTCAAGGGCAAGGTCCGGCTGCTGGCCAACACCACCGCCACCAACTCCTTCCTCGCCAGCGCGCTGTCGCGCTTCCTGTCGGAGAACCCGGACGTCGACATCGAGCTGGAGGAACACCTGTCGCAGGAGATCGTCTCGGCCATCGGCGCCGGCGCGGCGGACCTGGGCATCGTCGCCGGCGAGGTCGCCACCGAGGACCTGGACGTGATGCAGCTGTGCAGCGACGAGCTGATCGTGATCGCGCCGGTCAACCACCCGCTGCCGCAGTTCAAGCGGCTGCATTTCGCCGACCTGCTCGATACCTGCCGCTTCGTCGGCCTGAACCAGTTCAGCGCGATCCAGTCCTTTCTGGACCGTATCGCCAGCGGCATGGGCAAGCGCATCAGCCTGCGCATCCAGGTCGGCAGCTTCGACGCGGTCTGCCGCATGGTCGAGGCGGGCGCCGGCATCGCGATCGTGCCCAACAGCTGCGCGCGCCGCTACGCCAGCCGCAAGGTGCTGCGCTTCATCACGCTGGAGGACGACTGGGCCAAGCGCGAGCTGCGCCTGGTGCGCCGGCCCGGCCGCGAGTTGCCGCAGTTCGCCGAGACCCTGGTGCACTACCTGATCGACGCGGCGCGCGAGCCGGTCTGAGCCGCCGTCCCGGGGCCCCGGGGTCGGCCCCGGGGGGATCATCGAGGTAAGGCGCGCCCTAAGCCGCTCTTTGGCAAATGCGAATGTCGGCGCGCGGCGGGCTCGGGAATAATGGCCGCATTCCCGAGATTCCCCGCGAAGGCCCCCTGATGACGATCGACCAGGCGCACGATGCGCATTACCCCGAAATCCGCGAAGCGGTACGCGATCTGTGCGCCGGCTTCGATTCCGCCTACTGGCAACGCGTCGAGGAGCAGGACGCCTTTCCCGAGCAGTTCGTCCAGGCACTGACGCAGGCCGGCTGGCTGTCGGCGCTGATCCCCGAGAGCTATGGCGGCTCGGGCCTGCCGCTGACGGCGGCCTCCGTGATCATGGAGGAGATCAATCGCAGCGGCGGCAATTCCGGCGCCTGCCACGGCCAGATGTACGTGATGGGCTGCCTGCTGCGGCACGGCTCCGAGGCACAGAAGCAGCGCTGGCTGCCGGGCATCGCCGCGGGCGAGCTGCGCATGCAGTCGATGGCGGTGACCGAGCCGACCACCGGCACCGATACCACCAAGCTCAAGACCACCGCGGTGCGCCAGGGCGACCGCTATGTCGTCAACGGCCAGAAGGTCTGGATCTCGCGCGTGCAGCATTCGGACCTGATGCTGCTGCTGGCGCGCACCACGCCGCTGGACCAGGTCAAGCGCAAGTCCGAGGGCCTGTCGGTGTTCGTGGTCGACCTGCGCGAGGCGATCGGCAACGGCCTGACGGTCCAACCGATCCGCAACATGGTCAATCACGAAACCAACGAGCTGTTCTTCGACAACCTGGAGATTCCGGCCGAGAACCTGATCGGCGAGGAAGGCAAGGGCCTGAAGTACATCCTGGACGGGCTGAACGCCGAGCGGATCCTGATCGCCGCCGAATGTATCGGCGACGGCTACTGGTTCGTCGAGCGTGCCAGCGGCTACGCCCGCGAGCGCGTCGTGTTCGATCGCCCGATCGGCCAGAACCAGGGCATCCAGTTTCCGATCGCCCGCTCCTACGTCAACGTGGAGGCCGCCAGCCTGATGCGCTACAAGGCCGCCGAGCTGTTCGACGCCGGCCAGCCCTGCGGCAAGGAGGCCAACATGGCCAAGCTGCTGGCCGCGGACGCGTCGTGGGAAGCGGCCAACGTCTGCCTGCAGACCCACGGCGGCTTCGGCTTCGCCGCCGAATACGACATCGAGCGCAAGTTCCGCGAGACGCGTCTGTACCAGGTCGCACCCATCTCGACCAATCTGATCCTGTCGTATGTGGCCGAGCACGTGCTGGGACTGCCGCGGTCCTTCTAGGCCAGCGTCCTCATCGCCGCCGTCGCCAACCCGATCCACGCCAAGCCGATGCCAACCTCCTCAACCTCCTCAAGCTCCTATCCCACGCGCGAACTCTGCGAGTTCCTTGCCCGCTTCACGCTGTCCGACGTGCCGCCGCCCGTGGTCGAGCGCACCAAGGACCTGTTCCTGGACTGGATCGCCTCCGCAATCGCCGGCAAGGACGCCCCGGCGATCCGGCGGCTGCAGGAATTCGCCGTGGCGATGGGCCCGCAGCAGGGCCCGGCCGAGGTGCTGGTCGATCGCCGCCGCACCTCGCCGTGGTTCGCCGCGCTGGTCAATGCCGCGGCCTCGCACGTGGTCGAACAGGACGACGTGCACAACGGCTCGGTGCTGCATCCGGCCGCGGTGGTGTTTCCCGCCGTGCTGGCCGCGGCCCAGGCCGAGGGCAACAGCGGCGCGCAGCTGCTGACGGCGGCGATCGCCGGCTACGAGGCCGGCATCCGCATCGGCGAATTCATGGGCCGCTCGCACTATCGCGTGTTCCATACCACCGGCACCGTCGGCACGTTGGCAGCGGCCGCGGCGGTAGCCAAGCTGTACGGGCTCGATGCCGAGGGCATCAATCAGGCGCTGGGCTCGGCCGGCACCCAGGCCGCGGGTTTGTGGGAATTCCTGCGCGATGCGGCCGACTCGAAGCAGCTGCATACCGCCAAGGCGGCGGCCGACGGGCTGATGTCGGCCCATCTGGCGCGGGCCGGCTTCACCGGCGCGCGGCGCATCCTGGAAGGCGCCCAGGGCATGGCCGCCGGCATGTCCAGCGACGCCGATCCGGCGCGGCTGACCGATGGCCTGGGCACGCGCTGGGCCACCGCCGAAACCTCGTTCAAGTTCTTCGCCTCGTGCCGGCACACCCATCCGGCCGCCGATGCGCTCAAGGCGCTGATGCAGCGCGAGGGCATCGACCCCGAGCAGATCGCCAGCGTCACCGCGCACGTGCACCAGGGCGCGATCGACGTGCTCGGGCCCGTGGTCCATCCGGTCACCATCCATCAGGCCAAGTTCTCGATGGGCACGGTGCTGGGGCTGGTCGCCTGGCACGGCCACGCCGGCCTGGGCGAGTTCGAGCAGCACGCCTTGCGCGATGCGCGCGTGGCGGCCTTCCGCGGCAAGGTCGCGATGGCGCTCGACGCGGAGATCAACGCCGCCTATCCGCGCCAGTGGATCGGCCGCGTGACCGTGACGACCACCGACGGGCGCACGCTGGAGGCACGCGTCGACGTACCGAAGGGCGATCCGGACAACACGCTGAGCCGGCCGGAACTCGAAGCCAAGGCGATGCAGCTGGCGGCGTTCCGCCAGGGCGCCAGCGAGGCCGAGATGCGCGCGATCATCGCCCGCGTCTGGGCGCTCGAACACACGGGCAGTATGGCGGACTGGTTGCCGCCCGCAGCCTGAACCCCTACGCTCGAAGGGACGGCGCGAAGACGGCCGTCCCTGCCGTTCCCACAACTCCTGAGAGGACCTTCAAACCGTGGCCCAACCAATGACGGCCGACCCGGCCGACGCTGACACCCCTAGCGCTACCGATACCAGCCTCGAAACGCTGCGCCAGTGGATCGGCCGCAGCGAAAGCCGCACCGAAACGCTGGCGCCCGCGCCCGTGCTCGGGCTCGCCGCCACGCTGGACCTGGACGGCGACGCGATCGCGCGCGCACCGCTGCGGCCGCTGTGGCACTGGCTCTATTTCCTGCCGCGTGCGCCGCAGCGCAAGCTCGGTCCCGACGGGCACGGCGTGCTGGGCGGCTTCCTGCCGCCGGTACCGCTGCCGCGGCGGATGTGGGCCGGCAGCGAGCTCGAGTTCCACCGTCCGCTGCGGATCGGAGACACCGTGACGCGCACCTCGACCATCGAGGACGTGCAGCAGAAAACCGGCCGCAGCGGCGAGCTGTGGTTCGTCTCGGTCCGCCATGTGCTGACCGTCGGCGGCCAAACCGCGCTCAGCGAGCGCCACGACATCGTCTATCGCGCGATGCCGGAGCCGGGCCAGGCCCAGCCTCCGCGTCCGCGGCTGCCGCACCAGCCGCAATGGCAGCGCCAGCTGCATGCCGATCCGGTGATGCTGTTCCGCTTCTCTGCGCTGACCTTCAACGGCCACCGCATCCACTACGACCACGACTACGTGCGCGACGTCGAGGGCTATCCCGGCCTGGTCGTCCACGGTCCGCTGCAGGCGGTGCTGATGATGGATTTGCTGGCGCGCGAACTGCCGCAGGCCAACGTCAGGCGGTTCGGCTTCCGCGGCATGGCGCCGCTGTTCGACCACGACATCGTCACGATCGGCGGCCGCCGCGACGAGCAGCAGCCCGGACGCGTGCTGCTGTGGACCGGCGACGATGCGGGCGGGCAGGCGATGGAAGGCTGGGCGGTGGTGGAGGAGTAGGCGTGCCCACCTGCCCAGGCTGTCGTCCCCGCGAAAGCGGGGACCCAGCGGCTTGCGAAGACGATGGAAGACACTGGGTTCCCGCGTTCGCGGGAACGACGGAATCGAACTCATTCCCACCAACGGCGTGATCACTCCACCTCGATCTTCGCCGTCTTCACCACCCCGCCCCACAGGCGCAGCTCGCGCTCGATCCGCTCCGCCAACGGCTTCGGACCGGTGATGTTCAGGTCGTAGCCGCCCTGCGCCATCCGCTGGCGGAAGGCTGGATCGTCGCCGACGGTCTGCTGCGCCTTGACCAGCGTGTCGACCACCTCGACCGGCAGCTTCGGCGGCCCGACCAGCGCGTACCAGCCGGTCACCGCATAGTCCTTCAGCCCCGACTCGACCATGGTCGGCACGTTCGGCAGCGCGGCGTTGCGCTCCTTCGACGTGACCGCCAGCGGCCGTACCTTGCCGCCCTGGATATGGCCGATCGCGGTGCCGGTGATATCGAACATGAAGGCGATCTTGCCGCTGATCACGTCGGTCATCGCCGGCGAATTGCCCTTGTACGGCACGTGCAGCATCTTGACGCCGCTCATCTGCGCCAGCAGTTCTGCCGACAGATGATTGGACGCCCCGACGCCGGCCGAGCCGAACGCCACCCCCTGCGGGTGCTTGCGGGCGTACTCGACCAGCTCGCCGACGTTGCGGGCCGGGAAGTCCTTGTTGATCAGCAGCACATTGGTGTAGTCGGTGATCAGCCCGATAGGGCTGAAATCCCGGGTCGGATTGAAGTTGACCGCCTTCTGGATCAGCGGCGTCATCGTCATGGTCGGGCTGGCGACGAAGTACAGCGTATTGCCGTCGGGCGGCGCCTTGGCCGTGATCTCGGCGGCGATGGCGCCGCTGGCGCCGGCACGGTTGTCGACCACCACCGGCTGCTTCAGCACGCGTCCGAGGTGATCGGCATAGACGCGCGCCGCGGTATCGACCGGCCCGCCCGGTGTATAGCCGACGATCAGCTTGATCGGCCGCGACGGATAGGGTTCGGCCGCCGCCGCGGCGCCTGCGCTCAGCACGACCGAGGCCGCGCCGGCCAGTGGAACCACCGCGCCGAGCACGGTCGCCAGCATGCGGGCGGGCCGCCATCTTGTTTGCTTCGTTGCCATGCGTCTCCTCCTGGGGTGAACGGTCTGGCTCGGCCGGCGCACTTTTCTGTTTGCGCGCGTTTTGTCCGTGGTTTTGTCCGTAGTTTTATCCGTATACATATAGAGGGAAGCCCGTGCGCTCCCGCCGACGCCATCACCGCAGTGTGTGGGCGCGCCGGGGCGCTCGCCATTTGCATTTGGCTAAGCCGGCCTTTCGCGTGGCCGTGGGTGCGGTGCGGCAAATCGCGCGCGGCTCCCGGCTGCTCAGTAGCAGCGCACCCCATCGTCGTCGCCCCCTGCCGGCTCCGGCCCGAGAGCCGGGAGCAGACGCCGCGGTCCTTCCACTTCCCGCCTGACCGCTTCGACGCCGTGGATGGCCGCGCGGTATCCCTCCCGTCGCGTGCCCTCGCCGCCGACCCGCACGATCACCGCTGCGCGCCCATCGCGCGGCATCGGATAGACCTTCAGCTGGGCCCTGCCCGCGACCTCCCCGCGACGAAGCAGCATCGGCAGGCGAAATAGCCGGATCAGCAGCACCAGCAGCGCGCCCCGCCAGTCGCCGGCAGTGAGCCGGTCGCGCACGCCGGGCCCGGGTATCGGCACCGCCTCGTGCATGCGCCGCGCGTCCCCCACACGCACCGGCCGGATTCGGCAACGGAGCAGCACGCGCCGCGGGTCGCCATCGCGCGGGCGCGCGGTCCGGCGCCACGGCTGGATCCGGAAGGCGAGGCACGCGTCCATCTCGGTGGCATGCGTCGCCGAACTATCCGGACTATCCGGACTGTCCGCGCTATTCGAACTATCCACGCTGTCCGGCCTGCCGGAGCCGGTAGAGCGGCCGGTGTCCCGATCGGGCAGCCGCTGCCAGCGCGAGAACTTGTGCAGGCGGATCTCGCCGCCTGCGCCCGCGGAAATCGTCAGGCAGCGCCGCACCGGTGCGGCGCCGGCCTTCACGGCGCGCTCGTCGCGGCAGAGCAGCGCCTCGTCGGCAATCGCCGCCGCGCATTCGACCAACGCGGCGCGCCTGGCGATATCGTCCTCTGGTAAGTCGTTCGGTACGGCGCCCTGCACGGCGTCATGCCCACCGAACAGGGCGCTCAGGCAATCGCTCAGCCGCATCAGTACCTTGATGCCCATCTCGAGCTCCAGCGCGGCATGCGCTGCCGCGCGATCGCGCGACCGGTCGCAGCGGCGCTGGCCGAGGCGGTATTCGCGCGCGATGTCGGCGAAGACCGAACGCAAGCGCTCGCCGGCATCCGCTGCCAGCGTGACCTCGATGCTGCCTTCGCCGAGGAACAGCCTCGTCGCGCTGCGCGCCACCTGTGCGGCATCGCGCGGGCGCAGCGGCGCCTGCCACGCGCAAGATCGGGGCTCCCCGATACGTGGCGTCGCAGCAAGGAACGATGGCGTGGGGCGGGCTGGAAGCGTCATGGTGGGGGCAGGCTCAAAAGACAACGGGGCGCGGACGATCCCGGCCGACCAGCAGCGCCTTGCCGGCCCGCGATTCGCCATCGCACTCTCTAGACGATTGGCGCGGCGCCATCGTTGACGCCCATTGCCGACTTCGCGGGATTTCGCCCGGTGGGTTGTCGCCAAACAAAAAATGCGGACGAACGCGTTAAGCGTTCGCCCGCATTGCCCTTGCGCGCTTGCGTGCCTGCCTGCCGGCCCGCTGCGGCATGCCGTCGCAGCGCCGGTTCGAGACCGAGCCCGCTACAGCGCCGCCGCGGTTCCGAGGATCGCAGTCGACTGGCTCGACAAGGTGCCACCGTTGCCGTGCACCAGCGCAATCTCCGCACCGCCGACCTGGCGCTCCCCGCATTCGCCGCGCAACTGCCGCACGGCCTCGATGGTGATGAACATGCCGTACATGCCAGGATGCACGCACGACAGTCCCCCGCCGTTGGTGTTGACCGGCAGCCTGCCGCCGGGCGCGATGGCCCCGCCGCTGACGAAGGGCCCGCCCTCGCCCTTGGCGCAGAAGCCGAGGTCTTCGAGAAACAGCAGCGTGTTGATGGTGAAGGCGTCGTACAACTCGAGCACGTCGACATCGGCCGGCTTGACGCCCGCCATCGCGAACGCGCGCTCGCCCGAGTCCTTCGCCGCGCTGACGGTCAGGTCCGGCATGCTGGAGATCTGCCGGTGCCAGGTCGCGGTAGCGTTGCCCAGCACATAGACCGGCGGCTTGGCGAGATCCTTCGCACGTTCGGCGCGCACCATCACATAGGCGCCGGCGCCGTCGGTGACCAGGCAGCAGTCGCGCACCGACAGCGGGTCCGACACCATGCGCGCGCTCAGCACGTCGTCGATGCTCAGCGGATCGCGCATCAGCGCATCGGGATTGAGCTGCGCCCATTTGCGCGCGGCCACCGCCACCTCGGCCAGATGTTCGCGCGTGGTGCCGTACTGATGCATATGCCGCGCCGCCGCCAGGGCGTACGAGGTGATCGGCTGCATCGGCTGGTAGGGATTCTCGTACGGCTGCGGGTCCAGCACCGAGCGCACCTTGGCGATGCCGGCGCGGCCCACCGTCGAGGTGCGCTGGTTGCTGCCATAGCAGACCAGCACCGCATCGCACAGGCCCGCCTCCAGCGCGAGCATCGCGGGCAGCATATGCGCGACGAAGCTGGAGCCGCCGATCATCGTGCTGTCGACGAACTTCGGATGGATGCCAAGGTATTCGGCCACCGGCATCACCCACATGGTGGCGCCGACGCTGGCGGTGGCGATGCCGTCGATCTCGCGCATCGACATGCCGGCGTCCTTGACCGCGGCCTTGGCCGCCTCCACCAGGATTTCCATTTCGGTCTTGCCGTGAGCCTCGCCGAGTCCGGCCTGGCCCACGCCGACGATGGCGACGCCACCGCGCAACGATTGTGCTGGCATCGCGTCAGCCCTCCATCGGATCGAACACCACCATTGCGGGAACGCCGTCGCCGGCGGCAGGCGCCACGCGCGCCTTGACGCGCATGCCGATGCGCACGCCCTGCGGCGCCACGCCCTCGACCCGGCTCATCATGCGCACGCCTTCGTCCAGATCGATCAGCGCGACGTTGTAGTCGCCACCGGCTTCGGGCTTGCGGCGGATGACGCTGGTCGAATAGACGGTGCCGGTGCCCTTCGGATCGGTCCAGTCCAGCGCCTCGCCGCCGCAGTGCGGGCAGATATTGCGCGGATAGAACACGTGACGGTCGCAGTCGCGGCAGTGCTGGATGCGAAAGCGCCCTTCGTTCAGCAGGGCCGCGTAGACGCGGTCCGGCCCCGGATCGGGCTGCACCGCGGTGGTGGGTGTAGTCATGCTGTCTCCTGGCTCGATGCCTTCCGCGGGCAGCTTGCCGCAGTCATTGACGCTTCGGCAATTCAGTTGTCTGGAAGGGTGGTTTATTCCGTCGTGAAGGGGTGGCGCCCTCGCCCTCTCCCCCAGCCCCTCTCCCGCAAGCGGGAGAGGGGAGCAAACCGGCAGGCTTTCCACAGACCGACGGTGTTCTCCCTCTCCCGCTTGCGGGAGAGGGCCGGGGAGAGGGTCAGCGCATCGACCACGCCCCCACGGAGCTCAAATCACCAGCTCGATCAAGAACGGCCCCTTGCGCTTGTTCGCCATCGCGAACAGATCGGCAAAGCTCTCCATATCGACCGCACGGGCGCCCTCGACGCCCATGCCGGCGGCCAGCTTGACCCAGTCGAGGTCGGGATTGCCGATGTCGAGCATGTCCAGCGCGGTCTTGCCCGGATTGGCGCCGACGCCGGCCAGTTCGCCCAGCAGGATCGCGTACTTGCGGTTGGCCAGCACCACCACGGTGACGTCGAGCTGTTCGCGCGCCATCGTCCACAGCGACTGCACGGTGTACATGCCGGAACCGTCGGCCTGCAGCGCGACCACGCGCCGATCGGGTACGGCCACCGCGGCGCCGACCGCCAGCGGCAGGCCTGCGCCGATGGCCCCGCCGGTCAGCTGCAGCCAATCGTGCGGGGCGGCATGCAAGGTGCCGGGATAGAAGGCGCGGCCGAAGCTGACGCTTTCCTCGACCACCACCGCCTGCTCGGGCAGCAGCGCGCTGAGCGTCTGCGCGACCGCTTCGGAGGTCACCGCACCCTTGGCGACGCCGACCGGCGCGGCTGCATCGGGCACCGGCACCGCCGGGGCGCCCAGCGCGTCGGCCAGGCGCGCAAGCGCATCGGCCAGATCCTGCTCGGGGCGCGCCAGCACATGGATCTGCGCGTCCTCGGGATAGGGGCGCGGCGACTTGCCGGGATAGGCGAAGAAAGTCACCGGCGGCGGCGCGCCGACCAGGATCACCTGCCGGATGCCGGCCAGCTTGGCGCGCGCCGCATCGCCCGAATAGGGCACGCGCTCGACCGCGAATCGGCCGCGCCCGCGCGACACGCGCGCATTGGACATCGGTGTGATCAGCCGCGCGTCGGTGGCGGCGGCGATGCGATGCGCGTCGGCCAGCGGCGTCTCGCGCAGCGCCGTGCCGGCCAGCACCAGCAGCGTCGGCTGGCCCGAGCGCAGCCAGCGCGCGGCCTGCTCGATCGCGTCGGGCGATACCTTGGGCGCGGCGAGCGGCGGCAGCGGCGCGGCGACCTGGCCGCCCTCGTCCCAGCACACGTCGGACGGCAGGATCAGGCTGGCCACGCCGCCGGGCGCGGCGCAGGCCGCCTGCACCGCGGCGGCGGCATCGGCCCCCACCTGATCGGCGCGCTGCGCGGTGCGGGTCCAGACCGAGACCGGGCGGGCCCAGCCCTCGGTGTCGGCGGTCAGCGGCGCATCGAGCGGACGGTGATAGGTGGCCTGGTCGCCGATGATGTTGACGATAGGCGTCTGCGCGCGCCGCGCGTTGTGCAGATTGGCCAGGCCGTTGGCCAGGCCCGGTCCGCAATGCAGCAGCGTCGCCGCGGGCTTGTCGGCCATGCGGGCATAGCCGTCGGCCGCGCCCGTCACCACGCCCTCGAACAAACCCAGCACGCAGCGCATGCCGGGGATGCGGTCGAGCGCCGCGACAAAATGCATCTCGCTGGTGCCCGGGTTGGCGAAGCAGGTATCGACGCCGCAGGCGAGCAGGGTCTTGACCAGGCTCTCGGCGCCGTTGAGCGTCTGCCCGGCTTGCTGGGATGGGTTGGTCTGCATGTTTCGCGCTTCCTTGGTCTCAGGTCGGTCGATGGGAGATACGGGTCGGGATCAGGTTGGAGTCGGGTCTGCATGCGTTCGCAATGCGTGCTTCCTCAGCCCGCCAGGCCGCCTGGATCGAGCAGGTCGAAGTCCAGGCAGACGTATTCGGTCGGGAATTCGATGCGGGCGTAATAGACGATCACGCCGTCGGCGCAGGCATGGCGCCGCAGTTCGGCCACCGGTGCGCCGACCGGCAGCGCCAGCGCCGCGGCCGACTCCGCGCCGGCCGCGATGATCGACAGCCGCTGACGCGCGCTCGACACGCGCAGCCCCGGAAAGCGGTCCAGCACCGGCACCGATGCGCCCTGCCGGAACGCGCGCGGATTGCGCGCGAACAGGGCCTCTTCGATATAAACCTCGCCGATCGCGAAGGGCCGGCCGTCAAGCCGGTGCAGCCGGCGCAGGAAATGGTAGGCGGGCGCGCGCTCGGCCTCGCAGGGCATGCCGAGCTCATCGGGCAACGGCACGCTGCCGGCCGATTCGACCAGCGCCTCGGTGCCGAGCTGCTCGCCGACCTCGACCGCCTGGCCCCAGGTGACCGGCAGCGACACCGGCCGGCGCCGCTTGCCGCCGCCCTTGACGAAGGTGCCCCGGCCGCGCGAGCGCGCCACCAGCCCTTCGTCGTCGAGCACCGACAGCGCGTGATGCATCGTCATGCGCGCGACCCCGTATTGGCGGCACAGATCCTCCAGCGACGGGATGCGTTCGCCGGGACGCCAGACGCCGCTTTCGATGCGGCGGCGAAAGATGGTCGCCAGTTGCAGGTAGACCGGTTCGCGGCTGCGCGACAGCAGTTCGGTCGAGGACAGGGAAGCGGGCATCGATGGCGGCAGACGGAGGGACCGGTGCGCGGCGCAAGCCGCGGATGGACGCGCGGATGGGCGCAATGCAAACGAACGCCGTGCGGCCCCCCAAAGAGGGGAATCGGCGAACTGCCACTGTAATAAGGTCTAGTTACCTATACCACTAGGGTTTACCGCCGGTTGGTGCGGCATCCCGCAGTCAGCGACGGGCCGCAATGGCAAGTTCTGCTTACGTGCGCCGGCCCTCGGTCTACCCGCAAAGGTGGGTGACGTCCGTGCAGGGTCTGCGGCCAGAATGCGGCATGCCCCCTCTCCCCCGGGGGCAAGCGCGGCTGCCGCTCGCAGCCATTGATCCAGGAGCTTTTACATGTTGATGCGCGACGTGATCCCCCACATCCTGAACCGCGGTACCAGCCAGCTGGCGCAGGATCAGGTCGAGACCCCTCCCCGCAAGACGTTCCACCACACGATCGACATCTACCTGAAGGATTCCAACGCCTTCATGAACACCTACTTCGCGCGCTATTTCGAGTGGCAGGGCATCTGCCGCGAGCGCTGGTTCCACGAATGCATCCACGGCAATCTGCTGGCCGCCGGCGGCGTCTTCGTGACCAAGCGCGCGCACCAGGAATATGTCGAGGAAACCTTCCCGTTCCAGCGTGTGGACTGCTACCTGAACACCTTCCAGGTCAAGCAGTGCTCGGCGTATCTGCTGTTCCGCTTCTGCGTCGACGAGCGGCCGGTCTCGCTGGGCTACCAGCAGATCGTGTTCGCCGACAAGGAAAAGCGGATCGCGCGGTTCCCGAAGGAGATCGTCGAGCGGGTCAAGGAGTATGAGGTGACCGCGCCGGTGCTGGCCAACTAGCCGGGCCCGGCCGTTCGGCCGCCCCCGGGGCACGGCGGCTGCGTCAGGCCGCCGTGCCGTGGCCGAGCGGCTGGATCGGCTGGATCGATTGCAGCGGCTCGATCCGCTCCAGCGGGTCGAGCGTGCCGATCGACGTGGCGGCGTTGGCCGGGGCCGGCGGCTCGGCCACCAGCGCGACCGGCAGATGCAGCGTGAAGACGGTATGCCGGCCGGGCGCCGACTCGCACTCGATGCGCCCGCCAAAGGCCTCCATCACGCGCCGGCAGAACGCCAGGCCCATGCCGGCGCCGCTGCCGTGCGGCTTGGTGGAGAAGAAGGGATCGAAGATGCGCGGCAGCACATCCGGTGCAATGCCGGGGCCGGTATCGCGCACGCGCAGTTGGTAGAAGCCGCCCGATTCGCGCGCGGAGATCTCGATCCGGCCGCCGTCCTCGCGCTCGCCCTGGTGCGCGGCGTGGTGCGCGCGCATCGCCTGCAGCGCGTTCTTCAGCAGATTGAACAGGACATAGACCAGCAGCGTGTCGGAGCCGCGAAAGCGCCAGCCGGCCGGTATCGCGCGCACGGAAACCCGTTCGCGTTCGCCGGCGCGGAACGGGTAGCGCTCCAGCGCGGAATCGACGCATTGGGCGACGCCGTGCGGGACGAAGCTGCCGCGGTCCAGCCGCTCCAGCGTGATCGAGGCCAGCGCCATCTCGATCACCGCCTGGGTGCCATCGACCTC
This sequence comes from Cupriavidus sp., assembly GCA_031181345.1. Classification (GTDB taxonomy): domain Bacteria; phylum Pseudomonadota; class Gammaproteobacteria; order Burkholderiales; family Burkholderiaceae; genus Cupriavidus. The sequence goes on from JAPSLC010000082.1 coordinate 13,363, forward strand.
GCTGCGGATCGCGGCCAGCAGCGTAGGCAGCCGCTCGAGCTGGCCCGGACGCAGCCGGTCCTCGATCAGGCCGTGCTCGACCGCGCGGCGGTAGCCATCCAGCACCGTGGGCCAGGCCACGGCCAGCTCCTGCGTCTGCATGCGGATCGTCGCCAGCGGCGTGCGTACTTCGTGGGCCACGGTGGCGGCCAGCGAGTACGGATGCATCAGGTCGTAGCGGACGATCGACAGCGCGATGATGCCCAGGCTCACGGCGATGAAGACGACGCCGGGCGGATAGAAGCCATAGCCGTAGTTGACCGCATAGTCGACCGCCGCCAGCGAGTACAGGCCCAGGCTCCACAGGCACAGCGTCAGCCGCTGGCGCTTCTCGCCCACCGCGCTGCGGCGCGCGTCGAGCAACAGCCAGCCGCTGCGCAGCGCGAGCAGCACGGTCTGCAGGACATGGACAGGGTGAAGGGCGCCCGCGCGCGGGTAATTGCCGAAGCCGTAGATGTAGTAGTCCGAGACCACGTGATCGGACGTCAGCAATACCACCGCCAGCAGCAGCGACATGCCGTACGACACCAGCAGCCACGGCCGCTCGCTGCGGCGCTCGGTGACCTCGGTGATGAAGTGATAGAAGGTGGTCGGCAGGAAGACGATGAACAGGTAGCCGACCTTGGCCAGCAGCAGCGCCACATCGGGATGCGTGGTCTGGAACAGGAAGGCCCAGGTGCCCTGCCACGCGAACGTGGTCGCGCACATCAGGAAGAAGGTCGTGGTCAGACGCGTGACGCCCCGCGTCACCAGTACGTAGAGGCCGTAACCGAGAAAGATCGACGAGACGAAGGCGGGCAGGATGGCGTACATGGCTTGACCGTTTGAGCTGCCAGACCGGCGGAAAGCGGACATGGTATGCCCTAACGCTCCGCCGCCGTACTGATTTCGGTTGCACTCTGCGGTAACCGGGGTTGAATACGCCATCCCCGATCGGGGGTAGCACGCCGGTAGGGTTGCGAGCCGCAATCCCCCGGAGAAAACGGGGCCGAGCGCATCCGGCGCCGCCGTTGGCGGCATAATGCGCGCTCCAGTCCCTACGCCACCGCGCCGACGGCAGGAGCCATCGGCGAGCCCGAGCCCGGCCAGTATTTCCGTTCCGGGCCCGCGCCGCCGACACCGATGCCTGTGCCTTCGCGCTTTCCAACCGCATGTCCTCCTCTCCGATCGCCGGCTCCCGCGCCGGCTGGCTGACCCTCTTCCTGCTGGCCTTTCCGCCGCTGAGCTGGGCCGGCAACGCCATCGTCGGCCATCTGGCCGCCGGCGCCGTGCCGCCGATCACGCTGAACTTCCTGCGCTGGCTGCTGGCCGGCCTGCTGCTGACGCCGCTGGCGTGGAACGGCGTACGCGAGCACGCGGCCGCGTTGCGGCGCCATGCCGGCCTGATCCTGGCGCTCGGCGTGCTGTCGATCGCCAGCTATAACGCGCTGCAATATCTGGCGCTGACCACCTCGACGCCGATCAACGTGACGCTGATCGGCGCCTCGATGCCGCTGTTCCTGCTGGCGGTCGGCGTGACCTTCTTTCGCGAACCGGCCACGCGCAGCCATATCAGCGGCGCGCTGCTCTGCCTGGTCGGCGTGACGTTCGTGCTGGTGCGCGGCGAACTGGGCCGGCTCGCGCAGCTCGACTTCGTGCCGGGCGACCTGTTCATGCTGGCGGCCACGCTGGCCTGGAGCGGCTATACGTGGCTGC
>JAPSLC010000017.1 GCA_031181345.1 Cupriavidus sp.
TCATCCGGCCATCCTTCGGATTGATCGAGAACTGCACGTTGGAGCCGCCGGTATCGACGCCGATCTCGCGCAGCACCGCCAGCGAGGCGTTGCGCAGCAGCTGGTATTCCTTGTCGGTCAGGGTCTGGGCCGGCGCGACGGTGATCGAGTCGCCGGTGTGGATGCCCATCGGGTCCAGGTTCTCGATCGAGCAGACGATGATGCAGTTGTCCTTCTTGTCGCGGACCACTTCCATCTCGTACTCTTTCCAGCCCAGCAGCGATTCCTCGATCAGCAGCTCGCGCGTCGGCGACAGGTCCAGGCCGCGCTTGCAGATCTCCTCGAATTCCTCGCGGTTGTAGGCAATGCCGCCGCCGGTGCCGCCCAGCGTGAACGACGGGCGGATCACGATCGGATAGCCGCTGGTGTTGGTCTCGCGCGCGATCTGCGACTGCACGGCCAGCGCTTCTTCCATCGAATGCGCGATGCCCGACTTGGCCGAACCGAGGCCGATCTTGGTCATCGCGTCCTTGAACTTCTGGCGATCCTCGGCCTTGTCGATGGCCTCGGGCGAGGCGCCGATCAGCTCAACCTTGTACTTGTCGAGCACGCCGTGGCGGTGCAGGTCCAGCGCGCAGTTCAGCGCGGTCTGGCCGCCCATGGTCGGCAGGATCGCATCGGGACGCTCCTTGGCGATGATGCGCTCGACCACTTCCCACGTGATGGGCTCGATGTAGGTCACATCGGCGGTGTTCGGGTCGGTCATGATGGTCGCCGGGTTCGAATTGACCAGGATGACCTTGAAGCCTTCCTCGCGCAGCGCCTTGCACGCCTGCGCGCCGGAATAGTCGAACTCGCAGGCCTGGCCGATGATGATGGGGCCCGCGCCGATGATCAGGATGCTCTGGATGTCTGTGCGTTTTGGCATTGCACGCTCTCTTTGTCGGCCGGTCCGCGCTCGCTGGGAGCAGGCGCACCGCGCCGGATATCAATATTCAGTTCAGGGTGGCCGTCGCCAGCTTGGCGCCGAAGCCGATAAACATCGCGCCCACGCCGCTCGCCATGCCGGCCGACAACCTGCGCCGGCGGCGGAAGGCCTCGGCCAGCTTCGCGCCGACGAAGATGATGACGGTCAGGTAGGCGAAGCTGCAGACCTGGCAGATCAGCCCCAGCGCGGCGAACGACAGCACCGGATAGGCGAACTGCGGATCGACGAACTGGATGAAGAACGAGACGAAGAACAGGATGGCCTTGGGGTTCAACAGGCTGATCAGCAGCGCCTTGCGGAACGGGTTGGTCGGGTCGGTGGCCGGCACCTGTCCCTGTCCCTCGCCCTGCCCCGCCGCCGCGGCCTCGGCGCCCTTGCCGTGGCCGGCCCAGTTGCGCAGCGCGCCGCGCAGCATCTGGAAGCCGATCCACGCCAGATAGGCGGCGCCGATGTACTTGATCACGTAGAACAGCCCGGGGCTTGCCTTGAGCAGCGAGGCGACGCCGGCCGCCGACAGCACCATCAGGATGGCGTCGCCGAGGAACACGCCGCAGGCGCCGCGATAGCCGGCGCGCACGCCACGCTGGGCGGCAACCGACAGCACATACATCGAATTCGGCCCCGGCAGCAGCACGATGAAGATCGTGCCCAGCAGATAGGTCCAGAAGTCGGTAATGCCGAAGGTAGCGTGCATCAGGGCGTTCATGGTCGCGATCCTGTGTCGTCGTCGTCCGGGTCTTGTCCGCGTCTCGTCGGTCTCGATGTCGAGGTCCGCCTTACTGGCGGGCCTCCTCCATCAGCCTGGTGAAGCGGTCGAACAGATAGGCCACGTCGTGCGGGCCGGGCGACGCTTCCGGGTGGCCCTGGAAGCAGAAGGCCGGCTTGTCGTTCAGCGCGAAGCCCTGCAGCGTCCCATCGAACAGCGAGACGTGGGTCACGCGGGCGTTGGCCGGCAGCGTCGCGGCATCGACGGCGAAACCGTGGTTCTGCGAGGTGATCACCACGCGGCCGTCGTCCAGGTCCTTGACCGGATGATTGGCGCCGTGGTGGCCGGTCGGCATCTTGACGGTCTTCGCACCGACGGCCAGGCCCATGATCTGGTGGCCCAGGCAGATGCCGAAGGTCGGGATGCCGCGCTGCAGGAATTCCTGCGTGGCGCGGATCGCGTAGTCGCACGGCTCGGGATCGCCCGGGCCGTTGGCCAGGAAGATGCCGTCCGGCTTGTAGGCCAGCGCGTCGGCGGCGGTCGACTGGGCCGGCAGCACCGTGATGCGGCAGCCACGCTGGGCCAGCATCCGCAGGATGTTGAACTTGACGCCGTAGTCGAACGCGACCACGTGGAAGCGCGGGTTCTCCAGCTTGCCGTAGCCGCGTTCCAGCGCCCACTCGGTCTGGTTCCACTCGTACGGCTCCTTGACCGACACCACCTTGGCCAGGTCCATGCCGGCCAGACCGGGGAACGAGCGCGCCAGGTCGATGGCCTTCTGCGCGTTGTCCTCGCCGGCCAGGATGCAGCCGTTCTGCGCGCCCTTCTCGCGCAGGATGCGGGTCAGCTTGCGGGTGTCGATGCCGGCGATGGCAGGCACCTTCTCCTGCTTCAGGTAGTGCGGCAGCGTGTGCTGCTTGCGGAAGTTCGAGGCGAGCAGCGGCAGATCCTTGATGATCAGGCCGGCGGCATGGACTTTGGTGGCTTCGACATCCTCGGTATTGACGCCGACATTGCCGATATGCGGATACGTCAGCGTGACGATCTGCCGCGAATAGCTCGGGTCGGTGAGGATTTCCTGGTAACCGGTCAGCGCGGTGTTGAACACCACTTCGCCGATGGTATGGCCGGAGGCGCCGATGGAATAGCCACGAAAGACCGTGCCGTCTGCTAGCGCAAGAATGGCGGGCGGAAAAGACGGTAACACGGGTAGGCTCCTGCTGGATTCACCCCGTGACCGACCTCTCTCGACGCCTCGTGCCCCGAATCTGACGGCAAGCGCACCGGCGCTGTGCCGGGGCTGTCGGGCCGGGCTGCGCGAGATTCGGCATGGTAGCGGCGGGGGTGTCGACGGCGATCGGCACGGCGCTCCGGGGCGAATCCGCAGGGCAGCGGTCAGGGCGGCGGAAGGTGGAATGCGGTTGGCGCTAGGGTGAAGGGTTCTGAAAGCGAAACTTTCGGATTCTACCTCACGCCGGCCAATTTCTCAAGTTTTCAAGGACTTGCGTATGCCAGGTCCACCGCTTCCGCTCTTGCCGTTACTCCCCTCTCCCGCTCGCGGGAGAGGGGTTGGGGGAGAGGGAACGACGGTCGCTCTGCGGGACGTTGCGGTCACTGCGACCGCCCTGCTCCCTCTCCCCGGCCCTCTCCCGCAAGCGGGAGAGGGAGAACACCCGAGAGGTAGAACACCCGAGAGGGAAATCAACCCCGAGCGGGAGAGGGAGAACACCAGCGTGCTTGTCCTTATGCCGCCGGCGGCACCACCGCCGTGACCTCGATCTCCACCCGGGCGCGCGGTTCGATCAGATCCGCGACCTGGACCGCCGTCATGGCCGGGAAGTGGCGCCCGATGATCTCGCGATAGTGCTTGCCGATGGCCGGATAGGCGGCGACATATTCGGCCTTGTCCTTCACATACCAGGTCATCCGGGCGATATGTTCGGCGCGCGCCCCGCCCTGCTCCAGCACCGCCACCACATTGCGCAGCGCCTGGGCGGTCTGCTCCGCGAAGTCGTCGGTCTCGAACTCGCACTGGCCGTTCCAGCCGATCTGGCCGCCGACGAAGATCAGCCGGCTGCCGGCCTGGAACTCGGTCAGGATGCCGTTGGCATAGCCGCGCGGCGCGGCCCAGTCCGGGGGCTGCAGCACGGCCATCGGCTTGCCCCGCTGCGCGGCGGTAGCAGTGTCAGTGAGGGCCGAGGATTTGGCGGTGGGCGCCACGATATCGTTCATAGCTTGGACTCGTCAGGAATTCGATGAAATGGAGGCCGATGCAGCCGAATCGGCCACCTCGGCTGCGTCGACGAAGCGGGCCATCGCCTCGCGCACCGGCGCAGGAAAGGGTCGCGGCGCGATGCGGGTCGTGTCGACGCAGACCAGCCGCTGGCTGAATTCGACCCGCAGGTCCGCCCGCCCGCCGTGTTCGGCGCCCAGAAAGCGCACCCGCAGCGTGCAGCTCGAACTACCCAGCCGCGTCACCGCCAGCTCGCGCGTCAGTACCTCGCCCATCCGGCTCGGCGCGACGAAGCGGCATTGCAGATCGGCGGTGGGCACGCCTGCGCGATCCGTGCCGTGCATGCGCTCGAATGGCCAGTCGAGCGCCTCGCGAAACCAGTCCTCGACCAGATCGTTCAGCATCTCGAAATAGCGCGGAAAGAACACGATGCCGGCGGCATCGCAGTCCTTGAAGCGCACCCGCACCGTGTTGCGGAAGCTCGCCGGCGCGCTCATGCGGCGGGTGCCCCGTTCTGCTCGGCCATCTGCCGGAGCCGGAAGCGCTGCAGCTTGCCGGTCTCGGTGCGCGGCAGCGCGTCGACGAAGTGGATGCGGCGCGGATATTTGTACGGCGCGATCTGCCGCTTGACGTGCTCCTGCAGCGTCACGCGCAGCGCCTCGTCGCCCTGAAAGCCGGGACGCAGCACCACATAGGCGGCCACCACCTGGCCGCGCCCATCGTCCGGCGCACCGACCACGCCGCATTCGGCCACCGCTTCGTGCTGCATCAGCGCGGCCTCGACCTCCGGACCGGCGATGTTGTAGCCGGCCGAGACGATCATGTCATCCGAGCGGGCCTGATAGAAGTAGTAGCCGTCGGCGTCCATCACGAAGGTATCGCCGGGCAGGTTCCAGCCGTCGCGCACATAGTTGGCCTGGCGCGGATCGTCGAGATAGCGGCAGCCGGTCGGCCCCTGCACCGCCAGCTTGCCGGGCACGCCGGGCGGCAGCGTCTGCATGTTCTCGTCGACGATGCGCGCGACATAGCCGGGCACCACCTTGCCGATCGCCCCCGGCCGCACCTCGTCGCCGGCGCTGGAGATGAAGATATGCATCATCTCGGTGCCGCCGATGCCGTCGATCATCTCGATGCCCGTCGCGGCCTTCCAGCTCTGGCGCGTGGCGTCGGGCAGCGCCTCGCCGGCCGACACGCTCTTCTTCAGGCTCGACAGCTGGTAGCGCCCCGCCGCGGCCGCCATCTGGCGATAGAAGGTCGGCGCGGTGAAGACGATGGTCGCGCGCGCGTCCTGGATCAGCGCCAGCAGCGTCTCCGGCGCCAGCTTCTCGGCCAGCACGGTCGACGCCCCGATCCGCAGCGGGAAGCACAGCAGCCCGCCCAGCCCGAAGGTGAAGGCCAGCGGCGGCGTGCCGCAGAACACGTCGTCGGCCGTGGGCCGCAGCACATGGCGCGGGAACAGATCGCACATCGCCAGCACGTCGCGATGGAAATGCACGGTGCCCTTGGGCTGGCCGGTGGTGCCGCTGGTGAAGGCGATCAGGCAGATATCGTCGCTGGCGGTATCGCAGGCGGCGAAGTCGTCGGGCTTGCCTTCGAGCGCCGCCTCGAGCGAGCCCGGCCCGCTGCCGTTGAAGCACAGCACTTGCCGCATCGTCGGACAATGGAACTCGCCGCCCTCGCGCAGGTTGGCGTCCAGCTCGTCGCGCAGCCGCGCGTCGCACAGCGCGGCGCCGACCTCGGCGCGATCGATCACCTGCTTGAGTTCGCGCGCGCGCAACAGCGGCATGGTCGGCACCGCGATCAGGCCGGCCTTCAGTGTCGCCAGCAGGCTGGCGGCCATCATCAGGTTGTTGGGGCCGCGCAGCAGGATGCGGTTGCCCGGCACCAGTCCCATGTCCTCGGTCAGCACGCGTGCGATGCGGTTGGTCAGCGCGGCCAGCTCGGCATAGCTGACGGTGGCGAAGCCGCCCGCGCTGCCGGCATCGGGATAGCGGATTGCGGTGCGTTCGCCGCGGCCCTCGCGCACGTGGCGATCGACCAGTTCCACCGCCGCGTTGAGCCGCTCGGGATAGCGCGTGTCCTCGTTGAACAGGAACGCCGGCCAGGCCTCGCGCGGCGGCAGGCGGTCCTGGGCGAAGGTATCGATGTGGGCGGTGCTCGCCATGGCTGTCTCCTTGATGGGCGGCGCTCGTTCTGTGGAGCGCGCGGTCAGGACTGCGGTTGCCGCGCGGCCAGCGTTTCGCGCGCGACGATCAGCTTCTGCACTTCGGTGGCGCCTTCGTAGATGCGCAGCGAGCGGATCTCCCGGTACAGGCTCTCGACCCGGCTGCCGATGCGCACGCCCAGTCCGCCGAACAGCTGCACCGCGCGATCGATCACCAGCTGGGCGTTCTCGGTGGCGGTCATCTTGGCCATCGCGGCCTCGCGCGTGGTGCGGCCCTGACCGCGGCCCGCGCGGGTATCGCGCAGCCACGCCGCGCGCCAGGTCAGCAGCGCGGCCGCGTCGAGCGCGGTCGCCATCTCGCCGAGCGCGGCCTGCGTCAGCTGCAGGTCGGCCAGCTTGCCGCCGAACATCGGCCGCGCGGTGGCCCGCGCGATCGCTTCATCCAGCGCCGCGCGGCCGAAGCCCAGTGCCGCGGCCGCGACCGAGGCGCGGAAGATATCCAGCGTCATCATCGCCAGCTTGAAGCCCTGCCCCGGCTCGCCCAGCCGCTGTGCGACGGGCACGCGGCAGCCGTCGAAGCGCAGCGTGGCGAGCGGATGCGGCGCCATCACGTCGATGCGCTCCGCGATCTGCAGGCCCGGCGTATCGGCATCGACGACGAAGGCCGTGATGCCGCGCGCGCCGGGCGCCTCGCCGGTGCGCGCGAACACGCAGTAGAAGTCGGCGATGCCGCCGTTGGAAATCCAGGTCTTGGCGCCGTCGAGCACGTAGTGGTCGCCGTCCAGCGTCGCCTGGCACTGCATCGCCGCGACATCGGAGCCCGCCTCCGGCTCGGACAGCGCGAAGGCGGCGATCGCCTCGCCACGGGCGACACGCGGCAGGTAGCGCTGCCGCAGCGCCTCGTCGCCCGCCAGCGTGATCGCGCCCGAGCCAAGGCCCTGCATCGCGAAGGCGAAGTCGGCCAGCCCGTCATGGCGCGCCAGCGTCTCGCGCAACAGGCACAGCGCGCGCGAATCGAGCTGGTCGAGCGCGCCGCCGTAGGCGCGCGGCACGCAGTAGCGCAGCCAGCCGGCCTCGCCAAGTTGCCGCACCAGCGCGCGGCACTCCGCGTCGACATCGGCGCCGGGCGCATGCGGCTGCGCCGACAGCGAGCGCGCGCACCAGGCGTCGAGCTCGCGCGCCAGCGTGCGATGCGCATCGTCGAAGAATGGCAGCGCCAGATCGTCTTGCCAGCCGGTCATGTCGGTTCCCCTCGGTTGTCTTCGATCGTCGCCTTCATTCAGTTGCCTTCGAACACGGGCTTGGCCTTCGCGACGAAGGCCTCGTAGGCACGGCGGAAGTCGCCGGTCTGCATGCAGATCGCCTGGGCCTGTGCCTCGGCCTCGATGGCCTCGTCCAGCCCCATGTTCCATTCCTGGTGCAGCAGCTTCTTGGTGACGCCATGCGCGAAGGTCGGGCCCGCGGCAAGCTGCGCGGCCAGCGCGGCGGCCTCGTCGCGCAGCCGCTCGGGGGCATGCAGCGCGTTGAAGAAGCCCCACTGCAGGCCCTCCTGCGCGCTCATCGCGCGGCCGGTATAAAGCAGTTCGCTGGCGCGGCCCTGGCCGATCATGCGGGGCAGCAGCGTGCAGGCGCCCATGTCGGCGCCGGCCAGGCCGACCCGCACGAACAGGAAAGCCGTGCGCGCCGATTCGGTCGCCAGCCGCATGTCGGAGGCCAGCGCGATCATCGCGCCCGCGCCGGCGCAGACGCCGTCGACCGCCGCGATGATCGGCTGCGGACACGCCCGCATCGCCTTGACCAGATCGCCGGTCATGCGCGTGAAGTCGAGCAGCTCGGGCATCGCCATCTTCGTCAGCGGGCCGATGATCTCGTGCACGTCGCCGCCCGAGCAGAAGTTGCCGCCGGCGCCCTGCACCACCACCGCCTTGATGTCGCTGGCATAGACCAGCGCGCGGAACAGATCGCGCAGCTCGGCGTAGGCGTCGAAGGTCAGCGGATTCTTGCGCTCGGGCCGATTCAGCGTCACGGTGCCGACCTTGCCGTCCCCGGATACCGACCACAGGAAGTGGCGCGGCGCGAACTCCGCGAAGCCGCGCTTGTGGTGGCGCATGTCCAGTGCGATCTCGTTCATCTGCGTTCTCTCGTCGATGTGTCGATGTGTCGATGTGTCGATGTGTCGATGTATGGGTTCGTCGTTGGTCGTCCGGGAGACCGGTTCAGCCCGCCATCACCTCGCCGCCGGCCACCGCGATGGCCTGGCCCGTGATCGCGCTGGCCGAGGGCCGGCACAACCAGGCGACCGCGTCGGCCACTTCATCGGGGTCCACCAGCCGGCGCTGCGGATTGCGGCCGGCCAGTTCGGCCCGCGCCTGCTCTTCCGTGCGGCCGGTCTTGCTGACGATATTGGCGACCGCCTCGCGCACGATGTCGGTATCGGTGTAGCCCGGACAGACCGCATTGACCGTGACGCCGCTGCGCGCAAGCTCGAGCGCCAGCGCGCGCGTCAGACCAAGCACGCCGTGCTTGGCGGCGCAGTAGGCCGTCACGTAGGCATAGCCGGTCAGCGCGGCGGTGCTCGCGACATTGATCACGCGGCCCCAGCCTGCGCCCAGCATCGGCGGCAGCGCGGCCTGCGTGCACAGGAAGGTGCCGGTCAGGTTCACGTCCAGCATGCGGCGCCACAGCGCCAGATCGGTCTTCGCGATCGGCGCGCTGTGCGCCTGGCCGGCGTTATTGATCAGTACGCCGATCGGGCCCAGCGTCTGCGCGGCCGCGTCGAACGCGCGGGCCACGCTGTCGGCGTCGCTGACGTCGGCCTGCACCCGATGCAGCCGCGCATCGGGATGGTCCTGCCCAAGCCGCTCCACGGCGCGCGAGAGCGCGTCCGCGTCGCGACCCAGCAGCGTCACGCTGGCACCGTCGGCCAGCAGGCGATCGGCAATGGCGGCCCCAATGCCCCGCGCCCCACCCGTGACGAGTGCGTGGCGTCCGTGCAGCGGCAACGACGAACGATCGGCGCTCATCGTGCCCCCGCCAGCGCCGCGGCGCGTTCCAGGTTGGTCTCCAGTTGCCGCTTGCCGGCCTGGTACTGCACCGGCCAGTCGACCGGGCGATAGCCCAGCTGCGCGGCCTGGTGCAGCGTCCAGGCCGGATCGGCCAGATGGGGCCGCGCGATCGCGCACAGGTCGGCGCGGCCGGCGGCGATGATGGAGTCGACGTGATCGGCTTCGGAGATCGCGCCGACGGCGATGGTCGGAATGCCTGCCTCGTTGCGGATCCGGTCGGCGAACGGCGTCTGGTACATGCGGCCATAGACCGGCGACTGCTCGGGGCTCACCTGGCCCGACGAGCAGTCGATCAGGTCCGCGCCGGCGGCCTTGAAGGCGCGCGCGATCTCGACCGCGTCGTCGGGCGTAATGCCGCCCTCGACCCAGTCGTGCGCGGAAATGCGAACCGACATCGGCCGCTGCGACGGCCATACCTCGCGCACGGCGGCGAACACCTCGAGCGGATAGCGCAGCCGGTTGGCGAGCGATCCGCCGTACTCGTCGTCGCGCCGGTTGGTCAGCGGCGAGATGAACGACGACAGCAGATAGCCGTGGGCGCAATGCAGCTCCAGCCAGTCGAAGCCGGCCTCGGCCGCCCGCCGCGCCGCCGCGACGAAATCGTCGCGCACGCGCTCCATGTCCTCGCCCGTCATCGCGCGCGGCACCTGGGAAATGCCCGGCAGATACGGCAGCGGCGAGGCCGAGATCAGCGGCCAGTTGCCTTCCGGCAGCGGATGGTCCATCGCCTGCCAGCCCAGCTGCGTCGATCCCTTGCGGCCGGCATGGCCCAGCTGCATGCCGATGCGCGCGCCGCTGGCCAGGCCCGTGCCCGCATGGACGAAATCGACGATGCGCCGCCAGGCGTCGCGCTGCGCGTCGTTCCACAAACCCGGGCATCCCGGCGTGATGCGCGCGTCGGGCGAGACGCAGGTCATCTCCGCCATCACCAGGCCGGCGCCGCCCTGGGCGCGCGCGCCCAGATGCACCAGATGGAAGTCGCCGGGCACGCCGTCGACGCAGCAATACATCGCCATCGGGGAGACCACCACGCGGTTCTTCAGCGTCAGGCCGCGCACGCGATAAGGCGTGAACATCGGCGGCAAGGCGCCGTCATGCGCGCGCAGGCTTTCCTCGGGCACGCCGGCATGGCGCGCCAGCCAGCGCTCGTAGTTCTCGACATAGGTGCGATCGCGCAGCCGCAGGTTCTCGTGCGAAATGCGCTGCGAGCGCGTCAGCAGCGAATAGGCGAACTGCTCGGGCGCCAGGCCCGCATAGCGCTCGACGTTCTCGAACCATTCGGTGGAATTGCGCGCGGCGTTCTGGATCTTCAGCACCTCGACGCTGCGCGTGGCCTCGTAGCGGCGCAGCGCCTCGTCCAGCGCGTCCGGGCCGGGTTGCGTCATGCCGCGCAGGTTGCCGGCCAGATCGATCGCATCCTCCAGTGCCAGCTTGGTGCCCGAGCCGATCGAGAAGTGCGCGGTGTGGGCGGCATCGCCCATCAGCACCACCGGCACGCGGCGCCCGCCGGCCAGCGTGTTCCAGTGCACCCAGGTGTTGCAGATCACGCGGTTGAAGCGGATCCAGTTGGCCGAGCCGCGCAGGTGCGTGGCGTTGCTGATCAACGGCTGTCCATCGAGATACCTGGCGAACAGCCGCTCGCAGTAGGCGATGCCCTGCTGCCGGTCCATCTGCTCGATGCCGGCGGCGCGCCAGACCGATTCCGGCGTCTCGACGATAAAGGTGGAGGTGTCGTCGTCGAAGCGGTAGGCATGCGCCTGGAACCAGCCGTGCTCGGTCTGCTCGAAGGCGAAGGTGAAGGCGTCGAAGCGTTTTTTCGTGCCGAGCCAGACGAAACGGCACTGGCGCGTATCGATGTCCGGCGCGAAGGTCTCGGCGTAGCGGGTGCGCACGCGGCTGTTGACGCCGTCCGAGGCGATCACCAGGTCGGCGCGGTATTTGTCGGCCAGCGCCTGGTCGTCCTGCACATCGGTCTCGAACACCAACTCCACGCCGAGCGCCTCGCAGCGCGCCTGCAGGATGTTCAGCAGGCGCTTGCGGCCGATGCCGATGAAGCCGTGCCCGCTCGAGCGCATGGTGCGGCCGCGGAAGTGGATATCGATGTCGTCCCAGTGATTGAACGCCGCGTCGATCTCGCGCGCGCTCTCCGGATCGGCCTCGCGCAGGTTGTCCATGGTGGCGTCCGAGAACACCACGCCCCAGCCGAAGGTGTCGTAGGGCCGGTTGCGCTCGACCACCACCACCTCGTGACGCGGATCCTGCCGCTTCATCAGCAGGCCGAAGTAGAGGCCGGCCGGCCCGCCGCCAATACACAGTACTCGCATCTGTCGTCTCCTCGCGGCGTGGTTGCCGCTGCTGCCGCCGCGGATGCTTCGGCGCTGTGCCGTAATCAATACAGCCCTAAATATTTTATGTTTAAAATAATAGGGCGGGGCAGCCCGCTTGGCAAGCGTTCCCTGCGGCATGGCGCCAGCGAACGCTTGCGGGCGGCGAATCAGCCCTGCAGCGCCTCCCGGAACTGCGCCAGCGCCGACGGGTCCTCGATGGTGGTCAGGTCGCCGGGATCGCGCCCTTCCGCCACCGCCTGGATCGCGCGGCGCAGCAGCTTGCCGGAGCGCGTCTTCGGCAAGGCGCCAACGAATACCACGCGGGCCGGCCGCGCCACCGCGCCGAGCTGGCGGTCCACCGTCTGCATGATCTCGCCTTCGAGCGCCATGCGGTCGTGCGGCGTGGCGGCGCGGCCGGGGTCGCGCAAAATGCAGACCGCAAGCGCGACCTGCCCCTTCAGCGAATCGGCCACCCCCACGACCGCGACCTCGGCCACCGCCGGATGCGAGGCAATGCTCTCCTCGATCTCGCGCGTGCCGAGCCGGTGGCCGGCCACGTTCAGCACGTCGTCCGTGCGCCCGAGGATGAACAGATAGCCGTCCTCGTCTCGCACGCCCCAGTCGAAGGTCGAATAGCGCTGCTTGTCCGGAAAGCCGGACCAGTAGGTCCTGACGAAGCGCTCGTCGTCGCCCCAGACGGTGCTCATGCATCCCGGCGGCAGCGGCCCCTCGATCGCCACCACGCCCTTCTGCCCCGGCGCGCATTCGGCGCCGGTCTGCTCGTCGACGATGCGCACGTCGTAGCCATACACCGGCAGCCCCGGCGAGCCCAGCTTGGCGGGCAGCGCCTCGATGCCGTGCTGCAGCGCGATGATCGGCCAGCCGGTCTCGGTCTGCCAGTAGTTGTCGACCACCGGCTTGTTGATGGCCGACTGGATCCAGCTGGCGGTCGGCTCGTCCAGCGGCTCGCCGGCCAGGAACAGCATGCGCAGGCTCGACAGGTCATGGCGGGTCAGCCAGGCGGGGTCCTGCTTCTTCAGCACGCGGATCGCGGTCGGCGCGCTGAACATCACGTTGACGCGGTATTGCTCGACCAGCTGCCACAGGATGCCGGCATCGGGCCGCACCGGCGTGCCCTCGTACAGCACCGTCGTCATGCCGGCCAGCAGCGGGCCATAGACGATATAGCTGTGGCCGACCACCCAGCCGATGTCGGAGGTGCAGAACATCGTGTCGCCGGGCTTGCCGCAGAAGATCGTTTCCATCGACGTGGCCAGCGCGACCGCGTAGCCGCCGGTGTCGCGCTGCACGCCCTTGGGCTTGCCGGTGGTGCCGGAGGTATAGAGGATGTACGACGGCGCGCTCGATTCCAGCCATTCGCACGGCACCTGCGTCCCGCCGACGCGCTCGCGCCAGGCCAGGTAGTCCTCGTCGCGGCCGGGAGTGCGCTCCATTGCCGCGAGGCCGCGATCGACCAGCAGCACCTTCTCGGGCGGGTTCTGCGCCAGCCGCAGCGCCTCGTCGAGCAGCGGCTTGTAGGGTACGACCTTGCCGCCGCGCGAGCCGGCATCGGCGCTGACCACCACGCGCGGCCGGGCGTCGTCGATGCGTGCCGCCAGGCTCACCGAGGCGAAGCCGCCGAACACCACCGAATGCACCGCGCCGATGCGCGTGCAGGCCAGCATCGCGAACACCGCCTCGGGGATCATCGGCATATAGATCAGCACGCGATCGCCCTGGCGCACCCCCAGCGCCAGCAGCACCGCGGCCATGCGATTGACCTCCGCGTGCAGCTCGCGATAGCTGTAGCTGCGGCGTTGGTCGGTTTCGGTGGAGACATGGACCAATGCCGGCTGCTCGGCCCGCTTGGCCAGGTGCCGGTCGACCGCGTTGTGGCAGATGTTGGTGCGGCCGCCGACGAACCAGCGCGCAAACGGCGGCCGGCTGTAGTCGAGCACCTGCTCGCAAGGGGTCTGCCAATCGATGCGGCGGGCCTGCTCGGCCCAGAAGGCGTCGGGATCGACGAGGGAGCGCGCGTGCACGGCGCGGGTGGTGGTCATTGCTGTCTCCTCCGCTGGGGCGGCGGTTATCGTTGGACCGCCAGTTTGCCACCACCGGCACCGGCTTCGCCATCCGCAATGTCCACAAGGTCACGCGCGGGGGCGGCTCGTCCGGCTGGTCCGGCCCGCCAAAGAAAAAGGGCACGCCCCTCGGCATGCCCTTTTCCGTGTTTCCTATGGTCCGTGTTTCGCATGGTGCCGCGCTTCAGCGGGCCTTGCCCTTCGCCTTGGCCTTGGGCGCGGCGCTGGCCTTGGCGCCGGCACGGCCGCCCGACGCCTTGGCGCTGGCCTTGGCACTGGACTTGGCGGAGGCCCTGGACGACGCCCGCACCGCCTTGGCGTGCGGTTCGACCACCACCCGCTGGCGGGCGCTGGCGGCGCGGCTGCCCTTGCCCGACACGCGGATCACCCGCACCTCGTCGTCGCGCTCGGCGATGGCCCGCGCGCGCTTGACCGGCACGTTCAGCACCAGGCTCTGGCCGGCCACCAGCTTGGAGCCGGACAGCTTGTTCCAGGCGCGCACCTGGTTGACCGACACGCCATAGCGGCGCGCCACCGAGGCGACCGTGTCGCGCTTGCCGGCGCGCACCACCAGCCGACGCGCTTCGGGCAGGTCCGGCTCCATCGCCAGGATCGCGTTCTCGGCCAGCTTGGCGCTGATGTCCTCGGTATGGCGGCCCGAACGCGGAATCATCACGGTCGAGCCGGGCTTCAGACGCATGCCCTTCGGAATCCGGTTGATCTCGCGCAGCGTGTCCGGATCGACGTTCAGCCGCGCGGCCAGCGATTCGACCCGCTCGCGCCCGTCCACCGTCACCGCGGTCCAGCTCGACAGCCCGCCGCGATAGGTGTTCAGGTTGTACTGGAAACGCTCGGCGTTCTCGAACGGCAGCAGGATCTGCGGGTTCGACGCGCCCAGGATCACCGGCTTGTTGAACGACGGATTGAGCGCGCGGAATTCCTCCAGCGGCATGTTGGCCAGCTTGGCCGCCAGCGTCACGTCGATATCGCGCGAGGTCGTGACCGTGACGAAATACGGGTGGTCCGGAATCGGCGGCAGCGTGACGCCATAGCTGGCCGGGTTGCTGACGATGTTCTTGACCGCCTGCAGCTTCGGCACGTAGTAGCGCGTCTCGTTGGGCATCGTCAGGCTGGCGTAGTCGGTCGGCAGCCCGCGCGCCTCGTTGCGCGCGATGGCCCGCGACACCGCGCCCTCGCCCCAGTTGTACGCCGCCAGCGCCAGATGCCAGTCGCCGAACATGTCGTGCAGCCGGCTCAGGTAGTCCAGCGCCGCTTCGGTCGAGGCCAGCACGTCCCGGCGCTCGTCGCGGAACATGTTCTGCTTCAGGTTGTAGTGCTTGCCGGTGCTCGGGATGAACTGCCACATGCCAGCCGCCTTCGCGGTGGACACCGCTTCCGGGTTGAACGCGCTTTCGACGAAAGGCAGCAGCGCCAGCTCGGTCGGCATGTTGCGGCGTTCGAGCTCGGCGACGATGTGGTACAGGTATTTGCTCGACCGCGCGATCATCCGCTCCATATAGTCGGGCCGCGCCGCATACCACTGCGTGCGGTCCTCGACCAGCGTGCCTTCCAGGTCCGGCATCGAAAAGCCGCGACGGATGCGCACCCAGATGTCCTGCGACTGGCCCAGCGTCCAATCGATCCTGTCCTCGTCGACGTTGATCGGCGCGGTCTCGCGCGCGATGGTCGGCGGCAGGTGGATCGAATTGAGCGGATCGGTGGGGGGAAGGCCGGATTTGGGCTTGGTGGCGGAAGCCAGGGCGGTCGGCGAGCCGGCCGCGCCGGCTTCATCAGGCGGGACGGGCGTGCTGGCACATGCCGCCAGCAGCGCCGCACAGGCTACGGCCGCCAGGTATCGACCAATTCTCATCAAGTTCTCGGATCGTGACGCTAAAAATTGGCTGATGCTAAAGACAAAGCGGCTCGGGCGTCAATCGGATTTTCCGCTTTCCGCGGGGCGGTCAGCGGTCGCGCGGACGGATCGGCGCGACGTCGGTCAGCGAAAGCCGTCCTTCCAGGCCCGCAGCGCGCCAAACGCCGCGGCATCGTCACCCACCTGTGCGCCCTGCTCGGCCAGTGCCCGGCGCACCGATGGCTCGCGCGAACGCAGGAAGGGGTTGACCGCGCGCTCATGGCCGACGGTGGTCGGCAGGGTCGGCTCGCCGGCTGCGCGCAGCGCCTCGACGCGCGCGTCCCAGGCGGCCAGCTCGGCGTTGTCGGGTTCGACCGCGCGGGCGAAGCGGACATTGCTGCGCGTATACTCGTGGGCGCAATAGACGCGGGTCGCGTCGGGCAGCGCGGCCAGCTTGTCCAGCGAGGCCAGCATCTGCGCCGGTGTGCCCTCGAACAGCCGTCCGCAGCCGCTGGCAAACATGGTGTCGCCGCAGAACACCACCGGACCGACGCCGGGCAGCTCGCCCGTGTAGGCGATATGTCCGGCGGTATGGCCGGGTACCTCGAGCACCCGCAGCCGCAGCGCCGGCGCCTTCAGCTCGACCTCGTCGCCCTCGCGCACCGCGCGGGTACGATGGCCGATGCGCTCGGCGGCCGGACCGATCACCGGCACCGGCTCGCCATCGGGCCCGGTCGGGCAGGCGGCCAGCAAGTCCGCCACGCCGCCCTGGTGATCGCCATGGTGGTGGGTGATTACAATGGCGCCCAGGACCAGCCCCGCCCGCGCCAGATAGGCGAGCACCGGCGCGGCATCGCCCGGATCGACCACGGCGGCGGCATTGCCGTCGTCGATCGCCCAGATATAGTTATCCTGGAAAGCGGGGATCGGCTCCACCCTCAACATGTGTGCTCCTATGTCCAAGCGTCCGATTATAGATTGGGAAAACTGGCTGGCCTCCCCGCCCGGCCAGTACATGCTGCGCTGGGAGGAAGGCCAGTACGACCGCACCGTCGCCGACATCTTCGGCTACCACGCGATCCAACTCGGCATGCCCGTGCTGGACACGCTGCGCGAGAATCGCATGCCCTTCGGCGGGCTGGCGCTGGACGCCCGCAGCGGCCCGCACGGCCCGCGCGCCGCGGAAACCGGCAGCGCCCCCGGCCCGCAACTGCTGTGCCGCTTCGACGAACTGCCCTTCGATACGCAGAGCATCGACCTGGTCACGCTGCCCCATGTGCTCGAATTCTCCGAAGATCCGCACGAAGTGCTGCGCGAGGTCGCACGCGTGCTGATGCCCGAGGGGCGCGTGGTGGTGTCCTGCTTCAACCCGATGAGCCTGTGGGGCGCGCGCCAGGGCCTGAACCGGCTCGGCGCCGATCCTTTCCTGCCGACGGACGCCCAGTCGATCGGCTTCGTCCGCATCAAGGACTGGCTCAAGCTGCTCGGCTTCGATATCATCCGCGGCCGCTTCGGCTGCTATTGTCCGCCCTACCGCACCGACCGCTGGCTGCAGCGCGCGGCCTTCATGGAAAAGGCGGGCGATCGCTGGTGGCCAATCTTCGGCGCGGTCTATATGCTGTCGGCGGTCAAGCGCGTGCGCAACATCCGCCTGGTCGGGCCAGCCTGGAAAACGCCCAAGGCGGCGCTGGCGCCGGTGGCGGCCCCGGTCGCCACGCCGAACGGCACGCACGGCAAGTCGCCCGGCGAAGAGAAGTGAGGGGCCAGCGCCACGGTCCCGCCCTGCCCCTTGCCGAGCCCATGCCGGCTCGGAACTGATTCCAACCGTGTCCGCCCCGGCGGACGCCCGGTCGCGGCGCCGTCCCGCCGCACCGGTTCCCACCCTTCATCGATGCAAGAAGTCACGATCTATTCCGATGGCGCCTGCAAAGGCAATCCCGGCCCCGGCGGCTGGGGCGCCGTGCTGGTCGCCAATGGCCACGTCAAGGAGCTGTTCGGCGGCGAGGCCAATACCACCAACAACCGGATGGAGCTGACCGCCGTCATCGAGGCGCTGCGCGCGCTCAAGCGGCCGTGCAAGGTGCAGGTCTGGACCGATTCGCAATACGTGCAGAAGGGCATCTCCGAATGGATCCGCGGCTGGAAGGCGCGCGGCTGGAAGACCGCGGAGAAGAAGCCCGTCAAGAACGCCGACCTGTGGCAGGCGCTCGACGCGGCTGCGGCCGAGCACGATGTCTCCTGGCACTGGGTGCGCGGCCACAACGGCCATGCGGGCAACGAACGGGCCGATGCGCTGGCCAATCGCGGTGTCGCCTCCCTCACCGGCGCCCAGGTTGAGTAGAATGCCCGCCATGCGACAAATCGTACTGGACACCGAAACCACGGGCCTGAACGCCGCCACCGGCGACCGGCTGATCGAAATCGGCTGCGTCGAGCTGGTCAACCGGCGGCTGACCGGACGCAACCTGCATTTCTATATCAACCCGGAGCGGGACATCGACGCCGGCGCGATCGCGGTGCACGGCCTGACGGTCGAATTCCTGGCGGACAAACCCAAGTTCGCCGAGGTCGTCCACGAGATCCGCGATTACGTGCAGGACGCCGAGCTGATCATCCACAACGCCGCGTTCGACCTGGGCTTCCTCGACATGGAATTCCAGCGGCTGGGCCTGCCGCCGTTCCGCAAGCATGTCGGCAGCGTCATCGATACGCTGCTCGAAGCGCGCCAGATGTTCCCCGGCAAGCGCAACTCGCTGGACGCCCTGTGCGAACGGCTGGGCGTCAGCAACGCCCACCGGACGCTGCACGGCGCACTGCTCGACGCCGAGCTGCTGGCCGAGGTCTACCTGGCGATGACGCGCGGCCAGAACTCGCTGGTGATCGACATGATGGACGCCAGCGCAGGCGCCGGTCCGGCAGCGGTCGCCACTGCCGACCTGTCGGCGCTGCGCCTGCCGGTGCTCGAGCCGAGCGAGGACGAACTGGCGGCGCACGCCGCGGTGCTGAAGGACCTGGACAAGGCCAGCGGCGGCAAGACCGTATGGCAGGAGGCGCCGCCCCTGGAAGAGGCCGCATGACGCCAGGCCGGCCCGCTTCGGTGAAAAAATTCGATGAAGGGCTTTACAAGATACAACGGCACTGACATAATCTCGCTTTCTCTGCTGCACGGCAGTTTCAAGCGCAGTGGCAGGGGTGGTTAGCTCAGCGGTAGAGCACTGCCTTCACACGGCAGGGGTCACAGGTTCAATCCCTGTACCACCCACCAGATTCGCGGGACACCGCATGGAAAAGGCCCTCAGACGACAGTCGAGGGCCTTTTTCTTTTTCTCCTGCCTTGTTGGGTGATTGGCAGGATCGTTCGGCACCGCGCTTTTCCCCACCCTTTCTTCGCCTTTACGGCACCCACCCCGGCAACTGGGCTGCCTGCCGTATCCAGTCCCCTACCAACGCCTCATCGATCCCCTCGGCTTCGTAGATATCGAGATATCGCGTATTCGGGTCCTTCGATTCGCCGGGCGGCAGCGGGCGCAGCGACGATCCTTTGAAAAAGGCCACCTTCACGTAGCGCGTGAAGCAATGGAAGCTGAGAAACCAGCCCTGCCCCTCCACGCCATAGAACGGCGAATTCCATTTCACTGCCTTGCGGACGTCCGGCACGGTCTTCACGATCAGCGCGTCCAATTGGCGCCCAACCTCCTGCTTCCAGTCCGGCATGGCGGCGATGTAGGCCTGCACGGGCGCATCGCCGTCTCCCTTTGGTATTTGCGGATTGCCGCCCGAGAGCAATACCGGCTTCCCGTCGGCCGGTTTTGCGAGGGGCTTGCTGGCGGCCCGTTTCGCGGGCGTCTTGACCGCTTTGGCCGGCTTGGCCGATGTCTTGTTTGCCATGGCGATCGCTTCCGTTGTGATGCGCGCGGGCCGTGGAAGCCGTGGAGCGCAGATGGGAACGGCTTCGATGCTATGCCGCCCCGGCGCCGGGCAGCAAGCCAAAAGTGAAACGCGGCTCCCTTTCCGGAATGGCAGCCTCGTGCCGCGCGCCTAGCATGGGCCGGCCCTCGCGCTTGATGCCGAGGTAACCCATTTCGATGGAAACGCCCACTCAACTCATCCAGGTAAATCATGAACAAGACCCTGATCGTCGTCTCGTTGGCCCTGGGGCTCGCGGCATGCGGCGGCGACGAAGATGACCGGCCCCACCCTCATCCCACCTCCTTTCCCGCCGAAGGCATCTACCGGGGAAAGACCTCCGCGAACCAGGACATCACCGCATTCGTGCTCGACGATGGCACCTACTACATCGGCTACGAAGCAACCCCGTATCCGAGCGGCGTATGGCACGGCACGATGCACGCCGCGCATGGCAGTTTCACGTCGTCGAACGCCAAGGATTACAGCGAGACGTTCCGTGACATCTTCGACATTGCGGTCGACGGCACCTATGCAACCAGGGGGCATCTGAACGGCACCGTGCGCTATCCGGCCACCGGCCAGACCGCGACATTTACCGGCAGCTACGACAAGGACTATGAGCGCACGCCGACGCTGGCTGCGCTGGCCGGCACCTATCTAGGCGACGCCACCACGCTGCACGTTGTCGAATCCCTGACCATCGAGATCGCAGCGAGCGGTGCCATCCACGGCACGGGCGCCTCTGGCTGCAAGTTCACCGGCGTCGCCAGCCCCCGCAACCACGGCAATGTGTACGACATCACCGTGGTCTACGGTCCGTCGCCATGCGCCACCCCGGCCATGCGGCTCAGCGGCATCGCGTACTACCACGGCCAGGATCGCACCTTGTTCGCTACCGGAATGAACGGCGATCGGTCCGAAGGCGCGGTGTTCAGGGGCATGCGGCAGGGCCACTGACTTCGAGCGCGGGCCGGCCTGTCATAACCCGTGAAAGATCAGGCCGGTCAGCCCGGACGTTCAAAGGCTGCAAGGCCCGTTCATCCCCCACCATTCGGTAGTAGCAAGGTCCGCGGCGAGCCTCTAAGATTGCCGCGCCCCCGGTGCAATGCCGGGGCGCATCCCGATAAAAAACAAAGACAACCCTTCGAGAAATCCATGAACAAGACCCTGCTGATTGCCTCCATGGCACTGGCCCTCGCCGCATGCGGCGGCGGTGGCGGAGACGACGACGCACCGGCCCCGCAGCCGACCACCTCCCCGGCCGAAGGCCTGTACACCGGCAAGACCTCGGCGAACCAGGACATCGCCGGCCTCGTGCTGGACGACGGCACCTACTACATGATCTACACCTCGCTGGCGCCGGTCTCGCTCGGCGTGATCCAGGGCAAGCTGAATGCCGCCAATGGCAACTTCACGTCGAACGACGGCAAGGACTTCAGCGTGACGTCGCGCGGGATTTTCGATGTGGCGGTCAACGGGTCGTATGCAAGCAAGGGCAATCTGAATGGCACGGTCCGCTATCCGGCAACGGGCCAGACCGCGACCTTCACCAGCACCTACGACAAGAACTACGAACTGCCGCCGTCGCTGGCGACGCTGGCCGGTACCTACAACGGTACCTCGGTGATTCCGGAAGGCGGCGAGTCGGCGACCATCACGGTGGCCGCATCGGGCACGATCAGCGGCGCAGGCGCTTCCGGCTGCCGGATCGACGGCACGGCGAAGCCCCGCGCGCGCGGCAACGCCTACGACATCACCGTGACGTTCGGCCCGTCGCCCTGCGCCCGTGCGGGACAGAAGATGAGCGGAGTCGCGTATTACAGCGCGGAAGATCGCAGCCTGATCGCCGCCGGCACGACCGCGGACCGGTCGGCGGGCGTGTTGTTTGTGGGCATGCGATAAGCTGAGAAGGAGCCATGCCGCCGCCGGACAGTCGGGCGGCATGGCGTATCCCGCCTGCCCTTATCTCGCACGGCTGCCGTTAAACATTGTGTCGCCGCTTTTTGAGTGTCGGCCGAATTTTCCGATAGCCGGATTGCCGTCGTGTCGCCACACTGGCCAACGTTTCACATCTCAACCGAAACGAGGTGATCGTGACCAGATCCGGCTACTTCCATCCCGTACTGATCCTGCGCATCAACGCAATGCTTCGAAACTCGTCGTATCGAACGAGTCCGGTTCCGCCCATACTCGTTCCCTACCTCAGAACGATACGGGACATGACGGAGCACGACATCAATCGAAGCTTTGAACTGGCGCTCTCCATGCTGGCGGAGGAAGGCGGCTGGACGACGGATTGATGCCATGGGTCGACGGAACAATGTCCCCCCGTTGCCTGAGGCGCCGCAGGCCTTAGTAGGCGACATCCGTGCACTGATCGAGGCAGCAAGAGAGCGCGCCACCTCGGCCGTGAACGGTGAACTGACCATGCTTTACTGGCGTGTCGGCCGGCGCATTCATACGCAGATTCTGGAAGGAAGGCGAGCCGAGTACGGCGAGGAAGTACTGCCTAGACTCAGCGCACAGTTGGTGAAGGACTACGGAAGCAGCTTTTCAGTAAAGAACCTTCGGCGCATGGTTCAATTCGCCGTCACCTTTCCAGACGAGCAGATTGTCGTATCGCTGATACGACAATTGAGTTGGACGCACTTTATCGCCTTGATTCCGCTCAAGGACCCTTGCCAACGCGACTACTATGCGCAAATGCCAGTGCCGAACGGTGGAGTGTCCGAACCTTGCGCGAGCGCATCGAGCAGATTCGTCACTAAACGATTCTCCACAAGCGGGCCGGCGCGGGAACTCAACCCTCAGGGTTGTCAAGTTGTTGGGATTATGCGCCCGCAGTGGCATGCGCCCCAGCCTTGACCTTCCCCGTCACCTGATCAATCGCCCCAATCACCTCCGGCACATCCGGCACCACGCCTTCATTGCCAATTGACACCGCGCGGCCGGGTTCCGAAATACCGAAGTGCTCGCGCGAGGTCGCGGTGAACAGCATCACCGAGGGCTTGCCCAGTGCATGGGCGAGGTGGACGAAGCCGGTGTCGGTGCCGATCACCAGATCCGCGGCGGCCACGCGCTGCGCGCATTCGGTGATCGTCATCTTGGGCAGCACCTCGGCGTCGGGGATGCCGCGGGCCAGCACTTCGGATTGTTCCTTTTCTGCCGGCGAGCCCCAAGGCAGCTGGACGCGATAGCCGCGGGAATTTAGCTCACGGCCGACCGCGATCCAGCGTTCGGGCGGCCATTTCTTGATCTCCAGCGAGGTCGCATGGAACAGCATCGCGCGGGGCACGCCGTCGGTATTGAGCGGTGCGGCCGGCGCCGGGATGCGCAGTTCGTAGTGTTCCTGGGGCTCTAGCTCGTAGCCGAGCGCCTTGGCGGCGACCAGGCGCATCTTGTGGCGGGCGGTGGCATCGCCATGCGGCGCGAAGATGTCCGTGTAGAACATCTCGGCGCGGGCCTCGCCCAGGTGCCTGGCGGCGTAGCCGAAGCGGCGGCGCGTGCGGGCGAGCCAGCCGACGATGGCGCTCTTGTAGACGCCGTGGACGTCCAGCACCACGTCGTACCTTTCACGGCGCAGTTCGCGCACCGCGGCGAGGATCGCGCGCAGGTCCTTCCATTGCTTCGACTTCTTGTAGCCGCGCAGCGGTGGCGCGATCACGCGGTCGACGCCGACCGTCCAGCGGGGGATGTCGGCGCAGGAGGCATCGGCGACCCAGTCGATCTTGGCCCCGGGATAGGCATGCCGCAGATCCCAGATCAGCGGCAGCGTGTGCGCCATATCGCCAAGGGAGGTGATCTTGATAACCAGGATGCGCTTCATGGGTGCAGGAGCGGGCCTTTGCCGCGGGGCTGAGTTTTTGCGAAGGCCGTAGTATGCACCAGAGGCTGCCGGGCGGACGTTTCCGGAGGTAACGGGGGAAGTTTGGAGCCGGGCGTGCGGTGGTTGCCCTCTCCCCCGGCCCCTCTCCCGCACGCGGGAGAGGGGAGCACTGCTGTGGGCCGGTCAGCCGGCCCAGGCCATCACCGCACCTTGCCCTCCTTCCAGGCCTGCAGCAGCTTCTCATAGGCGATCGTCTCGCCCTTCGGCTTCTCGTTGGCCAGCTTCTTCCACGGCGCGTGCTCGTCCGACAGCCATTTGGCCGCATCGCCCTTGGGATTGAGCTTCGGCGCGCAGGTCGCCATGCCAGCGCGCTGCAGCCGCGCCATCACCTGGTCCATTTCCTCGGCCAGGCTGTCCATCGCGGCCTGCGGGGTCTTCTCGCCGGTCACCGCGGTCGCGACGTTCTTCCACCACAGCTGCGCGAGCTTCGGATAGTCGGGGACGTTGGTGCCGGTCGGCGTCCACGCGACGCGCGCCGGGCTGCGGTAGAACTCGATCAGGCCACCGTACTTGGCCGCGTTCTTGGTCAGGTAGTCGTGGTTGATGTCGCTGTCGCGGATGAACGTCAGGCCCGTCAGCGACTTCTTCAGCGACACGGTCTTCGAGGTCACGAACTGCGCATAGAGCCAGGCGCCCGCCAGGCGGTTCGGATCGGTCCTCTTGAAGAAGGTCCACGAGCCCACGTCCTGGTAGCCGTTCTGCATGCCCTGCTTCCAGTACGGGCCATACGGCGACGGCGCCATGCGCCACTTCGGCGAGCCGTCTGCATTGACCACCGGCAGCCCCTTCTTGGTCATGTCGGCGGTGAAGGCGGTGTACCAGAAGATCTGCTGCGCGACCTGCCCTTGCGCCGGTACCGGGCCGGCTTCGGAGAAGGTCATGCCCATCGCCTGCGGCGGCGCGTACTTCTTCATCCAGTCGACGTACTTGGTCAGCGCGTAGACCGCCGCCGGGCTATTGGTCGCGCCGCCGCGCGTGACCGAAGCGCCGACCGGCGTGCACTTGTCCGCCGCCACGCGGATGCCCCACTCGTCGACCGGCATGCCGTTGGGCAGCCCCTTGTCGGCGGTGCCGGCCATCGATAGCCAGGCATCGGTGAAGCGCCAGCCGAGCGAGGGGTCCTTCTTGCCATAGTCCATATGGCCGTAGACCTTCTTGCCGTCGATCTCCTTGACGTCGTTGGTGAAGAAGTTGGCGATGTCCTCGTAGGCGGACCAGTTGGTCGGCACGCCCAGGTCGTAGCCGTACTTGGCCTTGAACTTCTCCTGCAGGTCCTTGCGCGCGAACCAGTCGGCGCGGAACCAGTAGAGGTTGGCGAACTGCTGGTCCGGCAGCTGGTACAGCTTGCCGTCCGGCGCGGTGGTGAACTTGGTGCCGATGAAGTCCTTGATGTCGAGGTCCGGATTGGTGAATTCCTTGCCGGCGCCGTTCATGTAGTCGGTCAGCGGCAGGATCGCGCCATAGCGATAGTGGGTGCCGATCAGGTCCGAATCGGAGATCCAGCCGTCGTAGATCGACTTGCCTGACTGCATCGAGGTCTGCAGCTTCTCGACCACGTCGCCTTCCTGGATCAGGTCGTGATTGACCTTGATGCCGGTGATTTCCTCGAAGGCGCGCGCCAGCGTCTTGGCCTCGTACTCGTGCGTGGTGATGGTCTCGGACACCACGTTGACCTGCGTCACGCCCTTGGCCTTGAGCTTGGCGGCCGCGTCGATGAACCATTTCATCTCGGCCAGCTGCTTGTCCTTGGCCAGCGAGGACGGCTGGAACTCGTTGTCGATCCACTTCTTCGCCTCGGCTTCTCCCGCCCAGGCGGCGTGGCCGCAGGCGAGCGCGGCGGCCACCGCCACCAGCTTCACCGCAAGCCTTGCCTGTTGCTTCAGCGCTGTCATCGATGTCTCCTCGAATGGTCCTTCCCGAAAGCGTTGCGGGTCGCGGCCGGGGAAGGATTGAGCCGCGCTACCTGCGAATACCAAGCAAATCCAAACGATCCCAACCAAGCCAACCAATGCACCCCATGCACTCCATACACCCAATGCACCGCTGGACCGCGGCAAGACAAGCCGCAGATCAACCCTTGCGCATCACCAGTGCCAGTACCGCCATCGACAGTACGAAGCTGATCCACACCGACGGCTCTTCCGGCAGGGAGAACCAGTTCATCATCGCCTCGCCCAGCCCAACCCAGGCGAGGTTGATCCACGCCGCGCACATCAGGCCGATGAACAGCCGGTCCCCGCGCGTGGTGGCGATCGGCAGCCAGCCTTTGCGCAGGCGCGTCGGCGAGCGCAGCTCCCAGATCGTCATGCCGATCAGCATCAGCAC
This sequence comes from Cupriavidus sp., assembly GCA_031181345.1. GTDB lineage: Bacteria > Pseudomonadota > Gammaproteobacteria > Burkholderiales > Burkholderiaceae > Cupriavidus. The sequence goes on from JAPSLC010000017.1 coordinate 25,516, forward strand.
CACGCAGACGAAGAACACCGCGACCGGCGTGGTCCATACCATCCAGCCGAACATGGCCGTCGTTTCCATCGCCACCCCCGCTCAGACGCGGCCCATCGCGAAGCCCTTCGCGATGTAGTGCCGCACGAACCAGATCACGATGCCGCCGGGCACGATGGTCAGCACGCCGGCCGCGGCGAGCACGCCCCAGTCCATGCCCGAGGCGGACACCGTGCGCGTCATCGTCGCGACGATCGGCTTGGCCTCGACCGAGGTCAGCGTACGCGCCAGCAGCAGCTCGACCCAGCTGAACATGAAGCAGAAGAACGCGGCGACGCCGACCCCCGCCTTGATCAGCGGCAGGAAGATCGTCAGGAAGAAGCGCGGGAACGAATAGCCGTCGACATAGGCGGTCTCGTCGATCTCGCGCGGCACGCCCGACATGAAGCCCTCCAGGATCCACACCGCGAGCGGCACGTTGAATACCAGGTGCGCCAGTGCGACGCCCAGGTGCGTGTCCATCAGCCCGACGCTGGTATAGAGCTGGAAGAACGGCAGCAGAAACACCGCCGGCGGCGTCATCCGGTTGGTCAGCAGCCAGAAGAACACATGCTTGTCGCCGATGAACTGGTAGCGCGAGAACGCATACGCCGCGGGCAGCGCCACCGTGACGGAAATCACGGTGTTCAGCGCGACATAGATCAGCGAGTTGATATAACCGGAGTACCAGGACGAATCGGTGAAGATGGTGCGATAGTGCTCCAGCGTGAATTGCGCCGGCCACAGCGACAGCGTCGACAGGATCTCGTCGTTGGTCTTGAACGACATGTTGAGCATCCAGTAGATCGGCAGGATCGCGAACACCAGATAGACCAGCAGGAAGGCGGCGCGCCACCAGCCGCCGCGCGAGGCCGGGTCATGCATGGGGAACCTCCTCGGCGACGGTGCCGGCGCGCTGCATCCAGTTGTAGAGCACGAAACACAGCAGCAGGATGATCAGGAAATAGACGATCGAGAATGCCGCCGCCGGGCCCAGGTCGAACTGCCCCACCGCCTTCTGCGTCAGGTACTGCGACAGGAAGGTGGTGGCGTTGCCGGGGCCGCCGCCGGTCAGCACGAAGGGCTCGGTATAGATCATGAAGCTGTCCATGAAGCGCAGCAGCACCGCGATCATCAGCACGCCGCGCAGCTTGGGCAGCTGGATATGGCGGAATACCGCCCAGCGCGAGGCGCCGTCGATCTGCGCGGCCTGGTAGTAGGCGTCGGGAATCGCGCGCAGTCCGGCGTAGCACAGCAGCCCGACCAGCGGCGTCCAGTGCCAGACGTCCATCACCAGCACCGTCAGCCACGCGTCGAGCGCGTTGCCGGTGTAGTTGTAGTCGAAGCCGAGCCCCGCCAGCGCGGCGCCGAGCAGGCCGATGTCGGTGCGGCCGAAGATCTGCCAGATGGTGCCGACCACGTTCCACGGAATCAGCAGCGACAGCGCGACGATCACCAGCACCGCCGACGCCTTCCAGCCGCGCGCCGGCATCGACAGCGCCAGCAGGATGCCGAGCGGAATCTCGACCAGCAGCACCGCCAGCGAGAAGCCCAACTGCCGCAGCAGCGCATCGTGCAGTTCGCCGTCGCGCAGCACCGCGCGGAACCATTCGGTGCCGACGAACACGCGGCGCTCGGGCGAGATGATGTCCTGCACCGAGTAGTTGACGATGGTCATCAGCGGCACGATCGCCGAGAATGCGACGCAGACCACCACCGGCAGCACCAGCAGCCACGCCTTCTGGTTGATCGGCTTCATCGGACCAGCTCCTCGTCGACGTAATAGCAGGTATGGCGGTGAAAGACCGAGAGCCACGCGGTCTCGCCGGGACGCAGCGCGGCGGCCTCGTCGCCGAGGCGGGCTCGCAGCAGCGGCGAGTTGTCAAGGCCGTCGGCGCCTGCGCCAGCATCGTTGTGCTGCAGGCGCGCGGCCGCGATCCAGTAGGTGCCGATGTCCTGCGCGCGCTCGATCACCGCGGGCACTGCCTGCTCGTCGTCGGGCCGCGCCAGTCGCAGGTATTCGGGCCGCACGCCGATCTTGAACGTGCCGGCGGCCTGCAGCCGCTGCGCGATGGCCCGGTCCGCCGGCGGCGCATAGCGGCGTCCGGCCAGCTCGATCCAGCCATCGCGCCAGCGCGCCGACAGGAAGTTCATGCCGGGCGAACCGATGAAATGGCCGACGAACGTATGGGCGGGCCGCTCGAACAGCGCGTCGGCGGTGCCCACCTGCACCGCCTTGCCGCGCGACATCACCACCACCTGGTCGGCAAACGTCAGCGCTTCGGTCTGGTCGTGCGTGACATAGATCAGCGTCAGATGGAATTCGCGGTGGATCTCCTTGAGCTTGCGCCGCAGCTGCCATTTCAGGTGCGGGTCGATCACCGTCAACGGCTCGTCGAACAGGATGGCGGCGACATCGTGGCGCACCAGCCCGCGCCCGAGCGAGATCTTCTGCTTGGCATCGGCCGACAGGCCGCTGGCCTGGCGATCGAGCACCGCCGACAGGTCCAGCATCTCGGCCACCTGCCCCACCCGCTCGCGCACCTGCGCCGCCGGCACGCCGCGGTTGCGCAGCGGAAAGGCCAGGTTCTGGCCGACGGTCATGGTGTCGTAGATCACCGGGAACTGGAACACCTGCGCGATATTGCGCTCCTGGGGCGAGTGGCCGGTGACATCGCGGCCGTCGAACGACACGGTGCCCTGCGACGGCCGCAGCAGTCCCGAGATGCAGTTCAGCAGCGTGGTCTTGCCGCAGCCCGACGGCCCCAGCAGCGCATAGGCGCCGCCGTCGTCGAAGGTGAAGCGCAGCGGCAGCAGCGCATAGTCCTCGTCGCTGCGCGGATTGGGACCGTAGGCATGGGCCAGGTCCAGGTCGATGCGGGCCATGGCCTCAGTTCCCCAGCCCGTTGGCGGGCCGCAGATGCGCCCGGCGCGGCGCGCGGATGCATCGGCCCTGCGCATCGAACAGATAGAGCTGGGACGGATCGAGCCGCAGCGTCACGGTCTCGCCCAGCGCCAGTTCCAGCACGCCGGGCACCTGGGCCACCAGATTGCCGACCGCGGTGTCGACGTGCACAAAGGTATCGGAGCCGGACAGCTCGGCCAGCGCGACCCGGCCCGGCAGCGGCACGCCTTCGCGCGCACGCGGCACGCCGACCGCGAGCTCGTCGTGCCGGTCCGATACGCCATCGAGCCACAGCGTGCCGGCGCGCACGCCCACGGTGACCGGGCCGGCATAGCCTTGCAGGGCATCGCCGGCATGCATCACCTGCGCGCCGTCATCCGGGCGCAGCGCCACCTCGATGCCGTCGGGCAGATGCACGGCGGCGTCGCGCCATTCGCCTGCGATCAGGTTCATCGGCGGATCGCTGAAGGCGCGCGCCACGCGCAGCGAATCGGGATAGTGGAAGACCTCGGCCGTCGGCCCGTATTGCAGCAGCTCGCCGGCGTCGAGTACCGCGGTATGGCCGCCGAGCAGCAGCGCCTCGGCGGGCTCGGTGGTCGCGTAGATCACGGTGGCGTCGCCCTGCGCGAACAGCTGGGCCAGTTCCTCGCGCAGTTCCTCGCGCAGCTTGTAGTCCAGGTTGACCAGCGGCTCGTCCAGCAGCATCAGCGGCGCGCCCTTGGCCAGTGCCCGCGCCAGCGCGACGCGCTGCTGCTGGCCGCCGGAGAGCTCGGCGGGATGGCGCTCGAGCAGATGCTCGATATGCAGACGCGCCGCCAGCGCGCGCACCTGCCGGTCGATATCGGCGGCGCCGCGCAGCCGCAGCGGCGAGGCGATATTGTCGAACACGGTCAGCGACGGGTAGTTGATGAACTGCTGGTAGACCATCGACACATTGCGCTGCCGTACTGGCATGCCGGTCACGTCGGCATCGTCGACCAGCACGCGGCCGGCGCTGGGGCGATCGAGCCCGGCCATCACGCGCATCAGCGATGTCTTGCCCGCCTGTGTCGCCCCGAGCAGGATCGTCACCGCGCCCGGGACCGGCGTCAGCGACATCGGATAGAGATGGACCTGCGAACCTGCCTGCTGCGCGATGCCTTCCAGTCTGAGCTGCATCCGGTCTCCGTCAGGGTTCTGCTGCCCGGCGCGCGGCATGGTTCGGCCCGAAGGAAGGTCGCGGATCAGCGGACACAGGGCGGGACGCAAAAAGGGACACCGGCGCGCATCGATTGCTTGCCTGCTCGTTTTAGTAAAGAAGCGAACAAAAAACAATAGTGCGATGCATCATTTGTTTTCGTTTTTGTTTGAACTAGAATCCCGGCATGACGCTCAATCCCCGCCAGACCGCACTTCTGGAAGAAGTCCGCAGCCAGGGTTTCGCTTCCATCGAAGAGCTAGCCCGCAAGTTCGGCGTGACCCTGCAAACGGTCCGGCGCGACGTCAATCTGCTGGCGGAGAACGGCATGCTGGCGCGCTTCCACGGCGGCGTGCGGATGGATGGCTCGACCACCGAGAACATCGCCTATCGCCAGCGCCAGTTGCTCAATGCCGAAGGCAAGGCGCGCATTGCGCGCGCGGTGGCCGCCGCGGTGCCCGAAGGTTGTTCGCTGATCCTGAACATCGGCACCACGGTCGAGGAGATCGCCCGGGCGCTGGTGCATCACCGCGGCCTGCGCGTGATCACCAACAATCTGCACGTCGCCAATATCCTGGCCGACAACCAGGACTGCGAGGTAATCGTCGCCGGCGGCGTGCTGCGCGCACGCGACCGCGGCATTGTCGGCGAGGCCACCGTCGAGTTCATCGGACAGTTCAAGGTCGATATCGGGCTGATCGGCATCTCGGGGATCGAGACCGACGGCACGCTGCGCGATTACGATTTCCGCGAGGTCAAGGTCGCGCGCACGATCATCGAGCATTCGCGCGAGGTGTGGCTGGCCGCGGATGCGACCAAGTTCAACCGGCAGGCGATGGTCGAGCTGGCGCACCTGTCACAGATCGACCGGCTCTTCACCGACGAGCCCTTGCGGGCACCGTTCGAGCAGATCGTCGCGGACAGCGGGGTGAAGTGTGTGGTGGCGGGAGAATAAGGCCCGGAGCTGCCCTCTCCCCTACCCCTGTCCCGCATGCGGGAGAGGGGATAACGGTATGCGCGGGCTCTCTGGGTTCTCCCCTCTCCCGCTCGCGGGAGAGGGGCGGGGGAGAGGGCAACAGCGCTCGTTACTTGAAGACGACCGTCTTGTGCCCGTTCAGCAGGATGCGATGTTCCGCATGCCACTTGACCGCGCGGGCCAGCGCCACGCATTCGACATCGCGGCCGACCGCGGTCAGCTGGTCCGGGTCCATGCTGTGGTCCACGCGCTCGATCTCCTGCTCGATGATCGGGCCCTCGTCGAGGTCGGCGGTCACATAGTGGGCCGTCGCGCCGATCAGCTTGACGCCGCGATCGTGCGCCTGGTAGTAGGGCTTGGCGCCCTTGAAGCTGGGCAGGAAGGAATGGTGGATATTGATCGCGCGGCCTTCGAGCTTGCGGCACAGGTCGTTCGACAGCACCTGCATGTAGCGCGCCAGCACGACCAGGTCGATCTTCTGGTCCTGCACCACCTCGAACACCTTGGCCTCCTGCGCGGCCTTCTGCTCGGCCGACGCGTTCATCAGCGGCAGATGGAAGAACGGAATGTCGTAGGACGCGGCCAGCTGGTAGAAATCGCGGTGGTTCGACACGATCGCGGCGATCTCGACCGGCAGCTGCCCGCTCTTGGCGCGGAACAGCAGGTCGTTCAGGCAATGGCCGATGCGCGACACCATGATCATCACGCGCGGCTTGATCGCGGCATCGAACAGCTCCCACTGCATCGAGAACTGCTCGCCGACCGGCGCGAACGCGCTCTTGAGCGTGGCCAGCTCCGGGCCGCCCGGGGCCGCGGTGAAATGCACGCGCATGAAGAAGCGGCCGGTGTACTCGTCACCGTACTGGTCCGAATCGACGATATTGCAGCCGTGCTGGAACAGCAGTCCCGAAACGGCGTGCACGATGCCCGGCTGATCGGGGCACGAAATGGTCAGAATAAAGCCTGGATTGCTCATCGTTGGTGTTCTCTGGAGGGGGCGCGTCCGGCGGGCCGGCCGCCTTACCGGCCGCTATGCAGGGCGCGGTACGGCGAGACCGCGCTAGTCGGCGAAGCCCGGTACCGGCGGCGCCCAGCCGCGCCGGCGCAGCGCACAGAGCGTCACCAGCGTGGCATCGAGCGTCATCGCGCCATCCGCCATGATAGCAAGGGCGGCGTCCGGCCCCACCAGCCGGTGCTCGGCGACCTCGCCGTCGCGGTTGTGCGGCACGAAGCCGGCGGGCAGTTCCAGGTCGTAGGAATAGACCGTTTCCCACTGCACGCCCTCGTCGATTTCGCGCAGCACCTCGACCTCGCCATGGACCTGCGCCTGGACCGCGAGCCATGGCGGAATCCCCGATTCCTCGTCGCATTCGCGCACCAGCGTGGCGAGCGGATCGCTGCCGTGCGGCATGCCGCCGGCAACCAGGTTGTCCCACATGCCGGGATCGACGGCCTTGCTCTCGCTTCGCCGCGCGATCCACAGCGCGCGCTGGCCGGCCACGATGCCGTTCATGTGCGAGGCAAAGGTCAGCAGTCCAAGATAGCGCGCGGCGGCGCGTTCGATCGTCGCCAAGGCCGGATGCGTCAGCGCCGGCGTGACGGCGAACGCTTCATCGCGCCAGCCGCGCAGCAGATTGTGTGCGGCCAGACGGCGGGCCAGCGTGGCCAGCGCGGCGCTGCGCCCATCGAAGTCTTGCACGTCCGGCAACAGCACGACCGCGCCATCGCTCTCGTCGCCGAGCACGGCGAAGTCGATGCCCTCGGCCCCTTCGAGCTCGCGCAGCGTCTGCGCATGCCGGCGCGGCAGCCAGCCGACCTGCAGGCCCTCCATGGTCAGCCGCAGATGCTGCGCCGGATCGAAATGCGAGCGCGCGGCGAGGTTGGCGGCGATGCGGCGGGCAAGGTCTTGGCGATTGGACATCGACATCTTGGCGCCCCGACACGGGCGTCCCTGTACGGAACCACGGAATCAATGAAATCAGCAGGATGGCAGCCATGACCGACAGCACGACGCCAGCGCGCGGCGAATATATCCTGGCGCTCGACCAGGGCACCAGCAGTTCGCGCGCGATCCTGTTCGATCATGCCGGCAGTGTGGTGCGGATCGCCCAGCGCGAATTTCGGCAATATTACCCGCAGCCCGGCCATGTCGAGCACGACCCTTACGAGATCTGGCAATCGCAATTGGCGGTCGCGCACGAGGTGCTGAACGGCGCCGGCGTGTCGCCGGGCCAGATCCGCGCGATCGGCATCACCAATCAGCGCGAGACCGCGGTGCTGTGGGACCGCCGCACCGGCGAGCCGGTCGGGCGTGCGCTGGTCTGGCAGGACCGCCGCACCGCGCCGATGTGCGAGGCGCTGCAGCGCGACGGCCATGGCGAGCGCTTTCGCGCCAGGACCGGCCTGGTCATCGACGCCTATTTCTCCGGCACCAAGCTGCGCTGGATGCTCGACCACTACGACGGCGCGCGCGAACGCGCGGCACGCGGCGAGCTGGCCTTCGGCACGGTCGACAGCTGGCTGATCTGGCAGCTGACCGATGGGGCGCGCCATGTCACCGACGTCTCCAACGCGTCGCGCACGATGCTGTTCAACATCCACGAATTCCGCTGGGACGACGAACTGCTGGCGCTGCTCGACATTCCGCGCAGCCTGCTGCCCGAAGTGGTGCCCTCCAGCGGCGAGGTCGCGCGCACCTCGCAGCGTGTGTTCGGCGCCGAATTGCCGATCGCCGGCATCGCGGGCGACCAGCAGGCGGCCACCTTCGGCCAGGCCTGCCTGTCGCCCGGCATGGCGAAGAACACCTATGGCACCGGCTGCTTCCTGCTGATGAATACCGGTTCCGCGCCGGTGGTCTCGCAGAACCGGCTGCTGACGACGATCGGCTGGCAGCTGGGGCAGGACGCCGGCAGCACCACGCAATACTGTCTCGAAGGCGGCGTCTTCATGGGCGGCGCGACGATCCAGTGGCTGCGCGACGGCCTGCAGATCATCCAGAGCGCGCCCGAGGTCGAGCCGCTGGCGCGGCAATGCGAGGACACCGGCGGCGTGGTGCTCGTTCCCGCCTTCGCCGGCCTGGGCGCGCCGCACTGGGACGCGTTCGCGCGCGGCACGCTGATCGGCATCACACGCGGCACGGGCCGTCCGCAGATCGCGCGCGCCGCGCTCGAGGCGATCGCGCTGCAAAGCGTCGACGTGCTGGACGCCATGCAGAAGGACGCCGGCATCGCGCTGGCCGAGCTGCGCGTCGACGGCGGCGCCTCGCGCAGCGACCTGCTGATGCAGATGCAGGCCGATCTGCTCGGCACCGCTGTCGTGCGTCCGCGCGTCACCGAAACCACCGCGCTGGGCGCCGCCTATCTTGCGGGCCTGGCCTGCGGCTTCTGGCGCGATCAACAGGAACTGGCCAGCCAATGGCAGATCGAACAGCGTTTCGAACCGCGGCTGTCGGCCGATGCGCGCGCCAGCCAGCTCGCGCGCTGGCATCGCGCGGTGGACCGCGCGCGGGATTGGGCGCGCGACGATACAACGCCCGCCCATGCCTCGCCGAACAGCCGAGCGCTCCCTTGAACGCCCGACACCCGACGATCCCGACGATCCCGACGATCCCGACGATTCCCGACGTTACGTTGACGCGCCGCCGACCCGACCCGCACCGCACTCCCTTGCCATGCAGACACTGAACCCTACCCTGCCCCCCGATCGCGCGACGCTGCTCGCCACGCTGGAGCGCGAGCGCCGCTGGGACGTGATCGTGATCGGCGGCGGCGCGACCGGTCTTGGCACCGCGGTCGATGCCGCCGCGCGCGGCTATCGCACGCTGCTGCTGGAGGCGGCCGACTTCGCCAAGGGCACCTCGAGCAAGGCCACCAAGCTGGTACACGGCGGCGTGCGCTACCTGGCGCAGGGCAATATCGCGCTGGTGCGTGAGGCCCTGCAGGAGCGCGGCATGCTGGCGCGCAACGCACCGCATCTGGTGTGGCCGCTGGGCTTCGTGGTACCCGCCTATCAACTGTTCGACCAGCCCTTCTACGGCATCGGCCTGAAGGTCTACGACATGCTGGCCGGCAGCCGCAATCTGATGGACAGCCGCTGGCTGAACCACCAGGAGGCGCTGGCGGCGGCGCCGACGCTGGCCGAGCATGTCGGCGGCCGCCCGCTGCGCGGCGCGAACCTGTATTTCGATGGGCAGTTCGACGATGCCCGGCTCGCCATCGCGCTGATGCGCACGCTGTTCGATCTGGGCGGCGTCGCCCTGAACTATGCCCGCGTGAGCGGCCTCGTGATGCAGGCGGGCGTGGTCGGCGGCGTCACCGTGCGGGACGAACTCGGCGACGCCGAACTGACGCTGCATGCCGAATGCGTGATCAATGCCACCGGGGTCTGGGTCGACGCGGTGCGGCGGATGGAGGACGAGCGTGCACAGATGATGGTGGCGCCCAGCCAGGGCGTGCACCTGACGTTGCCGCGCAGCTTCCTGCCGGGCGATCGCGCGATCCTGGTACCGAAGACCGACGACGGCCGCGTGCTGTTCCTGGTCCCCTGGAACGGCCACACGATCGTCGGCACCACCGACACGCCGCGTCGCGACCTGCCGCTGGAGCCGCGCGCCGAGGACGACGACGTCGACTTCATCCTCGAGACCGCGGCGCGCTATCTGTCGCGCGATCCGACCCGTGCCGATGTCACCAGCGTCTGGGCCGGACTGCGCCCGCTGGTCAAGGCGACCGGCGAAAGCTCGACCGCCTCGCTGTCGCGCGAACACACCATCGTGGTGTCGAAGGCGGGCCTGATCACGGTAACCGGCGGCAAATGGACCACCTATCGCAAGATGGCCGAGGACGTCGTCGATACCGCGATTCGCCGCCAGATGCTGCGCGCCGCGCCGTGCGTGACCGCCGATCTGCCGCTGCACGGCGCCGGCGCGTGGGCCGGCCAGCAGGCCAACCTGAACGCGCCGGACCGCTACTATGGCGGCGACCTGGGCCTGCTGCGCAGCCTGCCCGGCGCGGACAACGTGATCGCGCCGGAATCGGGCCTGACCGAGGCGCATGTCCGCTTCGCCGCGCGTTATGAACTGGCGCGCAAGGTCGAGGACGTGGTGGCGCGCCGCAACCGGCTGCTGTTCCTCGACGCCCGCGCGGCCGAGGCCGTGGCCCCGCGTGTGGCCGCGATCCTCGCGGAAGAGCTGGGCCACGACGCCGCCTGGCAGCAGGCGCAGATCGACAGCCTGCGCGATCTGGCGGCAAGCTATCGGCTCGAGGGGGCCGGTCGTTGAGCGTCATGTCCCGAACGTCCGCAGCCATTGCCCCTCGACCCCTTCCCCGCAGGAACTGACATGGCCCTTTCCTTGCCCCTTCGCCGCGCCGCCCTGATGCCCTGCGCCGCGCTCGTTGCCGCCACCGCCTTCGCCGTGCCGGCACAGGCCCGTCCCGGCATCGACGGCGTGCGCTTCGACGCGCCGGTCACCGTGCACTACCGCTGCGACGACGACAAACGGCTGACCGCACGCTATTTCAACAGCCGCGACAACCAGATCGCGATCCTGCGTCTGGACGGCAAGCCGCTGCTGTTCGTCACCGTGCTCAGCGCGTCCGGCGCGCGCTACGCGCACGGCCAATATGTGTGGTGGACCAAGGGCGACGACGCGATGCTGCAGGACTTCACGCAGGGCGAGCACGCGCCGCCGATCTACGCGAATTGCCACGCGCAGCGATAGTCGCGCCGCGCCAGACGCGCGGAGGGTGGGCGCGACCATGGTGTCCGAGCGATAATGCCGGTCATCGAATCAGGGAGAACACCATGGACGAGATAGACGATCTGTCCGATCTGCCGATGCCCCGCTTCATCTGGGGCTTCGCCATCGCCACCGGCAAGGGAGGCGAAGTGATGCACGACGAATTCGAGTATCTGACCCATACCCGCAGTCCGCGCTTCACCTGCCGCGTGGTCGAGCTCGAGGACATGCCCACCGAGACAGACGAGTCCGGCATCGACGGCCGCATCGTCCACTACGACGATCCCGCCCGCCTGTTCTACATCACCGATGCCGGCATGGCGCTGGTCAATTTCGAGCTGTTCGACAAGCTGCCCGACCGCCAGAAGCTCAAGAAGGTCTGCGACGAGGCCATCCGCAACTGGATGATCCGGCGCGACTTCCTCGACAGCGAGGATGACGAGGATTGAGCGACTGAGCGAGTTTTGAGCGAGGTTTGAGCGAGGCTTTGCCGGCAAATGCGCAGCGAAGGCCAGGCCTTTTTGCATTGATGCAGCGCATCGATACCCGCCCGCCATGCGGCAGCTGGTCGGACACCCGGTCGGCCCAGTCCTACAAGCCTAGCGGAGCGGTCCCGACAGTAGGCCCCGCCCGCGCTACCTATAGTGAAGCCATGGAGTTCACGACAAGGAGCGAAACCATGCCTTATATCCTCGCCTGGTTGCTGGGTGTGCCGGCCTTCGTGCTGGTCCTGATCTGGCTGTTCGCACACTGATCCCGGCGCATGGCCGGCAGGCTGCGCGAGCGTCTCGCCGTCGGCCATGCCCCATGTGGCAACGATCCAACGTCCGCCCGCAAGGCGGACGTTTTTATTGGGGCCGCCCCCCCGATCGGGGGGGGCGCCAACAGACATTGGTGTAGACTCCGCCCGACAAGGCGCATCGGATTGCCACAGAGCGCCGCCCCCGCCGCAGCTATCGAGGGGAACCTGGCCAGACGGACGCACTACGGGCGTTCATCGTTTATTTGGCATTGATGACGAGGATCGATCTGACAGCCGCCACGCCGCGCCGGCGTGGCGCCATGCTGACCACGGCATGTCTTCTGGCCGCGATGGCATTGCCGCCGGCTCACTCCCAACCCGCTTCCCCCGCTACGGCAGTCGAAGGCCCGAGCAGCAACGGTGGCAGCGCCACGTCCGCCGCCAGCGCGCCAGCAGCGCCGGCCGGCACGCCGGCGCGCCGCCAGACCCTGACGGTCGCCGAGATGGGCGCCTATGGCCCGATCGCGCTGCGCGGACTGGATCCCGAACGCGTGCTCAATGTCGGCATCCGTGCCGACGAAGTCGTCACCAGCGCCACGCTGCGGCTGCACTACACGTATTCGCCCTCGCTGATCTATCCGCTGTCGCATCTGAAGGTCAAGCTGAACGACGAGGTCGTCGCCACGCTGCCGCTGGAAGCGAATCGCGCGGGCCAGCAGGTCACGCGCGACATTGCGCTGGAGCCGCGGCTGTTTACTGACTTCAATCGCCTCGCGATCGAATTCATCGGCCACTACACCGTGGATCACTGCGAGGACGCCGCGCATTCGGCGCTGTGGACCGACATCAGCGCCAACAGCACGCTGACGCTGACCACCGCCGCGCTGCGCCTGCCGGACAACCTGGCGCTGCTGCCGCTGCCGTTCTTCGATCGCCGCGACAATCGCCGCGTCACCGTGCCGTTCGTGCTCACCGAGAACGCCGACATGGCGACGCTGCGCGCGGCGGGCGTGGTGGCGTCGTGGCTGGGCGCGCTGGCCGACTACCGCGGCGCCCGCTTTCCCGTGGCGCGCAGCGCGCCGGCCGGCCAGCACGCGATCATGCTGACCCTGCCCGGTCCCGCCGCGACCGCGCTCGGCCTGCGCGAGATCGCCGGACCGTCGGTCACGGTGATGCCCAATCCAAACAGCCCCGACCACAAGCTGCTGGTGATCGCCGGCCGCAATGCCGAGGAGCTGCAGACGGCGGCCAATGCGCTGGTGCTCGGCAAGGCCGCGATGGCGGGCCGCCAGGCATCGATCCAGACCGTCGACCTGGGACCGCCGCGCGCGCCATATGACGCGCCGAACTGGGCGCCGGTCCATCGCCCGGTGCTGTTCCGCGAGCTGGTCACCGATCCGCAGCAGCTGCAGGTCTCGGGCAACGACCCGCAGGCGATCCGCGTCAACCTGCGCGTGCCGGCCGACCTGTACGGCTGGAACCAGCGCAGCGTGCCGCTGAACCTGAAATACCGCTATACGGCGCCGTCGACCTACAACGACTCGGTGCTGAACGTCGATATCAACGAGCAGCTGGTGCGCTCGTACCGGCTGCGTCCGCTGTCGGGCAGCGACGACGAGAACCTGGTCAGCGTGCCGCTGCTGTCCGGCAGCGACGCGGTGGTCTCCAACGAGATCCGCGTGCCGGCGTTCCGCGTCGGCAGCGACAACCAGATGCAGTTCCGCTTCCATCTGGATTCGCAGAAGACTGGCTTGTGCGCCTCGACGCCGGCCAAGGTCGCGCGCGCCGCGATCGATCCGGACTCGAGCATCGACTTCAGCGGCTTCGCGCACTACGCCGCGATGCCGAACCTGGCCTTCTTCGCCAACAGCGGTTACCCGTTCACGCGCCTGGCCGATCTGGCCGATACCGCGGTGGTGCTGCCCGACGCGCCACGCGCGATCGACCAGGAGGCCCTGCTGACGCTGCTCGGCCACATGGGCCGCTGGACCGGGCTGCCGGCGCTGCGCGTCACGGTGGTGCCGGCCAGGGACGTCGAATCGGTCGGCCAGCGCAACCTGCTGATCGTCGGCAATGGCAGCGCCGGCGAACTGCTGGCGCGCTGGGGCAAGTCGCTGCCGCTGATGATCGCGCGCGGCAAGACCGAGATGGCGCTGCGCGACCAGCGCGCCAGCGCGTGGTCGAACTGGCTCAGCGACGGCGAGCCGGAGACGATGACGCCGGCCGGGCGCGCGATCCTGTCGGCCGACGGCCCGCTGGCCGCGCTGGTCGGCTTCGAATCGCCCTATCGCGAACGGCACAGCGTGGTCGCGGTGACCGCGACCGAGGCCGACCGGCTCGGCGACGTGCTCGATGCCCTCGACGATCCGACCAAGGTCGCGCAGATCCGCGGCGACCTGACCGTGGTACGCGCCAGGGAAGTGGAAGGCCTGCGGCTCGGCGAGCGCTATTTCGTCGGCGATTTCCCCTGGTATGCGCGGGTCTGGGTGCGGGTGTCCTCGCACCCGGTATTCCTCGGCATCGCCGGCATCCTGGCCGGCCTCGCGGTGGCGCTGAGCGCGTTCTGGGCGTTGTCCCGGCTGGCGGCGCGGCGCAACGGAGGCTGAGATGGCGGCGTTGCTGATGGCCGCTCGCCTGCGCGGTAACGTCCGCCGGCTCGCGGCGGCGTCGCGCGCGCTGCTCGGCGCCGCGCTGCTGACCGCGTCGCTCGGCTGCGCCGCGGCGTCGTGCCCCTGGCCCGCCTGGGACAGCTTCAAGCGCGACAGCGTCAGCGCCGACGGCCGCGTGATCGACGCCAGCACGCCGCAGCAGACCACGGTGTCCGAGGGCCAGGCCTATGCGCTGTTCTTTGCGCTGGTCGCCAACGACCGGCCGACCTTCGAGCGGCTGCTGGCCTGGACCGAGAACAACCTCGCCGAGGGCGATCTCGCTTCGCGCCTGCCCGCGTGGATCTGGGGCAAACGCGAGGCGGCCGGCGGCAAGCCCGAGAGCTGGGGCGTGCTCGATGCCAATCCCGCCTCCGACGCCGATCTGTGGATCGCCTACGCGTTGCTCGAGGCCGGCCGGCTCTGGCAGGAACGCCGCTACACCGCGCTCGGCACCGTGATCGCGCGCCAGGTGGTGCGGCAGGAAACCGCGCTGCTGCCGGGGTTGGGTCGCACGCTGTTGCCCGGCCCGATGGGCTTTCATCCATCGCCGACGATGTGGCGGCTCAATCCGAGCTATGTGCCGCCGCAGCTGATGCGCCGGTTCGCCGCGCTGTGGCCGCAACAGCCGGAATGGGCCCAGCTGCTGTCCAGCTCGGCCCGCCTGCTGCTCGATACCGCGCCGCGCGGCTTTTCGCCTGACTGGGTCGAATATCACGGCGGGGCGAAGCCGGGCTTCCGTCCCGACCAGCAGACGCAGGCGGAAGGCGCGTACAACGCGATCCGGGTCTATCTGTGGGCCGGCATGCTGGCGCCGCAGGATCCGTTGCGCGCGCCGCTGCTCAAGACCTATCGCCCGATGGCGGACTACACCATCGCGCACGGCCATCCCCCCGAGCGCGTCGATACGCGCTCGGGCTCCGTCGGGCCGAATTCGGGCAACGCCGGCTTCTCCGCCGCGGTGGCGCCGTATCTGGCCGCGCTTGGCGAGGCCGGCGCGGCGCAGCGCCAGGTCGAGCGGATGCGCAAGCTGGCCGCCGAACAGCCACTCGGCTATTACAGTCAGGTGCTGGCGCTGTTCGCCCTCGGCCATCTCGATGGCCTGTACCGTTTCGAAGCCGACGGCGCGCTGACGCCGGCCTGGACCGCGACATGCCCCGCTCGCCGCTGATCCCCGCCGCCGTGGTGCTGCTCGTTCCCGCGATGCCGGCGGCGGCGCAGGCTCCCGCCGCGCCAGTCTCCAACGCCGAGCTGGCGCGCCTGCTGTCGTCGGCGCGCATGTGGGAAGCCAAGAATCGCGCCGACCTGGCGCGCAGCGCGCTCGACAAGATCCTGACCATCGAGCCGCAGCAGCCCGACGCGCTGCTGTTGCTGGCGCAGATCGAGCTGCGCTCGAACCGCCCGGCCGAGGCGCAACGCATCCTGCAGCGCCTGCGCCAGCACCATCCGAAGCACCCGGCCACCCGCGAGCTGGAGGACACCTACCGCATCGCCACGCAGGACAAGCGCGAGATGGCGACGGTGCGCATGCTGGCGCGCGGCGGCAACGAGAAAGAAGCGCTCGAACGGCTGCAGCGGCTGTTTCCCGACGGGCCGCCGCAGGGCGAACTGGCAATCGACTACTACCGCATCCTGGCGGGCACCGACGCCGGCCGTCCGCGCGCGATCGCCGCGCTGCGCAAGCTGCTGCGGCAGCGGCCCGACGATGCCCGCCTCGCGCTCGCGCTGGGCGATCTGCTGACCGACCGCCCCGCCACGCGCGCCGAAGGCCTCGATCTGCTGTATCGACTGAGCCAGCGCACCGATGCCGACCGCAGGACCGCGCTCGATATCTGGCGCCGCACGCTGTATCGCGTCAGCGACGATCCGGCCTACGCGATCTGGTTCGAGCGCTATCTGAAGGAAGTGCCAGACGACGACATCGCGCGGCAGACGCTGGCCGAGCTCGACCGCAAGCGCGAAGCGCATCGGCGCATGCTGGCCGATCCCGACTATCAGGCGCGCCAGCGCGGCCTGCGGCAACTGGAGCGCGGCAACCTTGCCGAGGCGCAGGCCGCCTTCGAGCAGGCCATGCGCACGCGCGGCAACGATGCCGAGGTGGTCGGCGGCCTGGGGATGGTGCGGCTGCGCGAGGGCCGGCACGACGAGGCGCGCGCGCTGTTCGCGCGTGCGCTGCAGCTCGATCCGGAGCAGCGCAGCAAGTGGCGCAGCCTGCTGGACACCGCCACCTTCTGGGGCACGATCGCCCGCGCGCGGCTGGCGGGCACGCAGGGCAAGCCCGGCGAAGCCGAAGCGCTGGCCCGGCAGGCACTGGCGCGCCAGCCCGACAACGCCGATGCGCTGGCCATCCTGGCCGACGCGCTGGTCGCGCAGCAGCGCGAGGCCGAAGCGGAAACGCTGCTGCGCCAGCAGTTGGCCGGTCGCACGCCCGATCCCGGCGCATTGCGCCGGCTGGCGGCGCTGCTGCAGAACAGCGGCCGCAACGCTGAGATCGGCCCGCTGCTGGCCGCCACCGAAGCGCGCCTGCAGAAGTCGCCGGCCAATGCGGACACAGTGCGCGAGCTGCGCGCCGAACTGCTGACGCGCCAGGCCGACCAGCTGCTGGCCGAGCGCCGCGCGAGCCCGGCCATCGCCCGGCTGGAGGAGGCGCTGCGGCTGACGCCCGACGCGCCCTGGACGCGCTACACGCTGGCGCGGGCCTATCGCGATCTGGGGCTGCCCGCGCTGGGCCGCGAGACCATGGAGGAAGGCCTGCGCCTCGCGCCGAATGCGGACATGCGCTATGCCGCCGCGCTGTTCCTGAATGCCCTCGACGACCCCGATGCCGCGGCCACGCTGCTGGCGCAGATCCCCGAAGCCGAGCGCACCGACGGCATGCGCGAACTTGGCGGCAATCTGCGCGCGCAGCAGTGGCTGCGGCAAGGCCGCCTGGCGCTGGCCGCCGGCCGGCCCGACGAGGCGCGCGCGCTGCTGCGGCAGGCCGCGGACGCGACGCAGGCGGACCCGCAGATGCTGGCCACCGTCGGCCGCGAAGCGATCGCGCTGGGCGATACCGACTACGGCCTCGGGCTGGTGCAGCAGTGGCTGGCCGCCCATCCCGACGATCCCGCGATCGGTGTGCGGCTGCGCTACGGCGAGCTGCTGGCCGCCGCGGGCCGCGACGAGGCGCTGCGGATGTGGCTCGACGAGCTGCGTGGTCTCGATACGCAAATTCGCGATGCGCAAACTCGCGACGCACAAACCCGCGGCCAACGGGGCGCCTTCGAACCCGCGCAGCGTGCCGCGCTCGACGACCAGGCGCTGCGGCTCGCGCTGCGCGACACCGACCGCCATCTCGATGCGGACGATACCGCCGGCGCGCTGCGCGTGCTGGCCGCAGTGCCCGCCGAGCAGCAACAGGACCGCCGCTGGTCGCTGGCGCTGGCCGACGTCCGCGAACGGCAAGGCGATCTCGACGGCGCCGCCGCTGCCGCGCGTGCGGTGCTCGCGCGCAACCCCGTCGATGCCGACGCCCGTTTGACGCTGGCGCGGCTGGCGGAACGCGCGGGGCGCAACGACGAGGCCCTGCGCATCGTGCGCGACGTGCTGGCCGGCACGGCCGAGGACGATATCGATACGCGGCTGTCGGCGGCGCGGCGCCTGACCGCACTGCGGCGCGACGGCGAAGCGGCCGCGGTGGTCGACGCCCTGCGCCAGCGCTACCCCCAGCGCGGGGACATCGTCGTGCAGCAGGGACGCATCGCGCAGTCCCGCGGCCAGTTCGACGAGGCGGCATCGCTGTACCGGCAGGCCCGCACGCTGGAGCAGGCCGAAGCGGCCGCGCCCGCGGTGGGCGGGACCGCCGCACAGCGCGCGCTGCAGGATCTCGATGCGCGCCGCGATGGGCAGATCGCCACCGCCACGCTGTTCTCGCGCAAGTCCGGCGACAGCGGCATCTCCGAGCTGAGCACGACCGAGATTCCGCTCTACGTGCGGATTCCGCATGGCTACACCGGTCATGTGTTCTTCCACGCCGATACGGTGTTGCTCGATGCCGGCACGTTGCGCCCCAACGTTGCCGATGGTGCGGATCAATTCGGCCAGATCGCCGCACACCGCAGTGCGGGCCTCGCACCGCGCGGGCAAAGCGACAAGGGCATGGCGCTGGCGGCGGGCTATGCGTACAACGGCGCCTACGACAGCTGGCGCGCGGATCTCGGCACGACCCCGCTCGGCTTCCTGCAGCAGACGGTTGTCGGCGGGCTGCGCTATCGCGCCGAACTGAACCGCGCCGCGGCCACCGTCGACGTGTCGCGCCGCGCGGTGACCAGCAGCCTGATCTCCTACGCGGGCGCGATCGATCCTGCCAGCGGCGAACGCTGGGGCGGCGTGGTGCGCAACGGCATCACGCTGGGCTATTCGCACGATGTCGGCCGCGGCAGCGTGTTCGCCACCGTCGGCGCCGGCGTGCTCACGGGACACAACGTCCGCACCAATCGCGAGTTCACGGTGCGCGCCGGTTTCGACTGGCCGCTGCTGCAAGCGCGCAACCAGCGCGTCACCAGCGGCCTGGTGGTCAACTACTGGCGCTACCAGGAAAACCTGCGCTACTACACCTTCGGTCACGGCGGCTACTACAGCCCGCAGCGCTATCTGTCGCTCGCGGCGCCGCTGGAATGGACGGGGCGGCGCGGTCTGTGGTCCTGGCGGCTGGGCGGCTCGGCCGGCTGGTCGGATACCTACGAGAAGGACATGCCGTTCTATCCGACCCGGCCTGACCTGCAGGCGCTGGCGAACAATCGCACTTTCCGCGGCGGCAACGGCGGCGGCTTCAGCTATACCGCGCTCGCCGCGGTCGAATACCGCTTCGCGCCGAAGTGGGTCGCCGGCATGGCGCTGCAGATCGACCGCTCGCGCGACTACGCGCCAAATCGCGCGATCGCCTACCTGCGCTATCACTTCGAACCGCAACGCGGACCGGTGCCCTTCCCGCCCGAGCCGGTGCGGCCGTATTCCTCGTACTAGATCGGATCGACGCGAATCATGAACCCATCGACGAGGCCCGCCGCCACCTCCCTGACCCCGGACTCCGCCGCATCGACCGCGCCCGCAGCGCCGCGCTCGGCGCTGTTCGCGCGGCTGCAGGCCAGGCCCGCGCTGGCGATCGACGGCCTGCCGACCGAACTGGCGGCGCTGGCGCCGGGCCACGTGCATATCGTCTATGCCGAGCCCTCGCCGGCGCGCGATGCGCTGTTCTGGCAGACCGCCGCCACCGCGCTGCGCGGACCGGCCACGGTGCTGTCCGCCCGTCCGGCCGACGGCATCGCGCAGGCGCTGCGCGAGCATGGCCTCGATATCGACGTCGGCAGCGCGCTGCATCATCGCGCCAATCTGTGCGGACTGCGCGTAGGCCAACGCGGCGCCAACCTGGACACGCTGCTCGATGCACTGCAGGCGCTGGCCGAGCAATGCGCGGCCCGCCATAGCGTGGTGATGGTCGAAGGCGCCGAAGCGTGCTTCAGCTGGGACGACGGCGCGCGCCTGTCGCGCGAAGGCGCCCGGCTGGCCGCGTGGTGTGTGCGCGAGCGGCTGTCGCTGCTGCTGGTGCTGGCGCCGCCGCTCGATGACAGGGAAGACACCCGGCGGCCCGCCGATCTCGGCAGCCTGCACGCGCGCTTTGCCGGTGCCGCGCACCTGGCGCAGGTGCAGGGCCAATACACCTGGGAGGTGGCGTTCTGGCGCGATCGCGAGGCGGTGCTCGCCAGCCGCTCGCTGCCGCTGCGATTCGCCGCGGACCAGCACCGCCTGATGGTCGGCGGCGCCGGCGCGCAAGGCGAAGGCGGCGATGCGGCGGCGGCCGGCCTGCTGGCGCCCGACGAACATCGCGTGATCGTCTGTCGCGACGCGGTCGCGCACGAGCGCTGGGTGCCCGAGTCCTGGCATCTGGTCGACAGCAACGAGGCCGCTGTGGCCAGCGCCGGCGGCGCGGTGGCGGCAACCGTGCTGCTGCACTACCACGGCAACCGCGCCTTGGAGACGCTGGCCGAACAGGTGCACCGGCTGCGCCGCACGCGCGGCAGTGCGCTGAAGATCGTCGTGCGCGAGGACCAGGAGGCGATGCGGCAGCACTACGAGCTGCTGCTGCTCAATCTCGGCGCCAATCTGGTGATCGCGCGGCGCACGCCGTTCGCGCGCGTCCAGGCGATGCTCGAGGGCGTGCAGGGACAGGTGTTCTCGCGCCCCCTGCCAGCGGACTACCGCACCGCGCTGTCGGCCGTGCTGACCGGCTCAGCGATCGGCTACGTGCCGCCCGCCGATTTCATCGACACGGTGCGCGGCGCCGTCGAACAGGGCCGCACCATCCGGCTGCCGCACGTGCTGCTGCGCCTGACGCTGCTGCCGGAAGTCGCGCATATCGACGCGCTGCGCGCCTGCCGCATGAACCGCACCGGCGATATCTGCAGCGCCGATGCTGACAGCGTCTATGTGTTCTTCTTCGCCTGCCGGCTCGACGACGCGGACGCGGTCTGCCGGCGCGTGTTCCAGCGGCCGCTGGAGGCGCTCTTCTCTGGCGAGCTGCGCTGCGGCGATGCGCCGACCATCGAGGGCGCGCTGAACGCGTTCGCGCAGCAGGCCACCGAGCAAGCCCTGCCCGATTACAGCGGCTGGCTGCAGGCGCGCGAGCAAGCGAGCGAAGCGACGTCGGCGGAAGGCGCCGTGGTGTCGGCGATGCCGGCGGACCAGACCGGGCGCATCACGGCCGGTGCGTCGCCGGCGCAGCGCACCAGGTCCACGCTGCCGCTGCTGTCCCCGCTCGACGCGCTGCGGCCGTCCGCATCGGCTCACGCCGCCGCGCGACCCAAACCCCGCACCGCGCCGACGCCGACCGCGGTACCGCTCAAAGCCAGGGAATAGCATCGCCATGCGCGTCTTTATCGGATATTTCATCTGGGGCCTGATCCTCGCCGCTCCCGTCGCCTGGCTGATCTGGAAGCTGGACCTGATGCGCGCGCTGCCGCGCTGGTTCCAGCCGCGCCAGCGCCGCGCGGTGCGGCTGCCGCCCCAACTCGAAGGCATCGTGATCCGCGGCAAGCGATGGCAGGCGCCGAAGGACGGCACGCGATGAAGACGATCGCCATCGTCGCGCCGGTCGGCGGCGCGGGCCGCAGCACGATGACCGCCGCGCTGGCCTCGCTGCTGGCCGGGCGTGGGCATGCCGTACTCGCCCTCGAATGCGATCCGCGCAATCTGCTCGGCCTGCATTTCGGCCTGCGCGAGCCCGTCGCGCGTGGGCTGTTCGACGCGGCCCTGCGGCCGTCAGCGAGCGACTGGGCGGCGGCGGGCCTGCGCAGCGACGACGACGTGCTGCTGGTGCCGTGGGGGCAGGCCGATGGCCCGCCTGGCGGCAATGGCAGAGACGACGATGTCGACGCCGAGCCCATGGCCACGCGATGCTTGCTGGAGCAACCGCAATGGCTGCGCGGCCTGCTGGCCCAGGTGGACCTGCCCGATGACGGCGTGGTGCTGGTCGATACGCCGGCCTGGCCCGCCCCGCATGCCGCGCAGGCGCTCGCCGCCGCGAATCTGGCGCTGGTGCTGGCGCCGCCCGAGCCCGAAGTCTGCGCCACGCTGCCGCGCATGCAACACGCACTCGAACGAATCGGCCTGCCCTATCGCGTGGTCGCGACGCGGGTCCAGCCGGCGCGCCAACTGCATGGCGATGTGCTGGCGCTGCTGCGCACGCGCCTGCGCGAGCGGCTGCTGCCCTATCAGGTGCATCTCGATCACGGTTTGCCCGAAGCGCTGGCGCGGGGCGAGAACTTCTGCCGTGCGATGCCGCATTCGCAGGCCGCGCACGATCTGCAGGGCATCGCCGCGTGGCTGTCGCAGTGGATCGCGGCTTCGATCGGCACCGCCGCGCAAGACGCAGGGGACCGCAGATGATTCTCGGCGTGCTGCTCGACCTGACCTTGCGGCTGCGTGCCGCGCTGGCGCAAGGACTGAATCTTGGCGAGCAGCCGGCGCGCGGCGACTGGCTGGTGCGCCTGTTCTTCCGCCCGGCGCGGCCCGGCAAACGCGACTGGCCGGCCGAGTTCGCGGCCTGGCTGTCGCGCCGCGGCGCCGAGCGCCTGGGCATCGATCCGCGGCACAGCCTGCCGCGTCGCGTATGGCGATTGTTCGTGCGCCCGCCTCGCCCACGCCGGCGACTGGCCGCGCCGACCCGCCGGCGCAGCCTGCCGGAACGGGCGCCGCCGCAATCGGCGCTGCGCCGCTGGCTCGATGATCGGCTCGAGCCGGCCTACCGCTACGTCGCGCGCAAGCGGCGTCGCTTGGCGGCGCGCCTGCCGCGCGTCGACTGGATGCGCGCCAGCCGCGGCCTGGCGCACGTGGCGGCGCTGGTGCATCGCGTGCGCGGCCTCGCGCCCACGCTGCTGGTGCTTGCCGCGCTGACCGGGCTGGTGTTGTGCACCACGCCGCTGCCGCTGGGCGGGCAACTGACGGTGTTCGCGCTGGTCTGGATCGCGGTGATGGTGCTGCGCCAGATCCCCGGGCGCTTCCCCACGCTGACGATGATGGCGCTGTCGCTGCTGATGACGCTGCGCTATATCTGGTGGCGCGCCACCGAGACGCTGGACCTGGCCACGCCGATGGAGGTCACCATCGGCTATCTGCTGTTTGCCGCCGAGGCCTACACCTGGCTGGTGCTGATCCTCGGCTATGTGCAGACCGCCTGGCCGCTGTCGCGCCGGCCCAAGCCGATGCCGGCCGACCCCGCGCAATGGCCCACCGTCGACGTCTATATTCCGACCTACAACGAGCCGCTGTCGGTGGTGCAGCCGACCGTCTATGCCGCGCGCAGCCTGGACTGGCCCAGCGGCAAGCTGAACATCTATCTGCTCGACGACGGCCGGCGGCCGCAGATGCAGGCCTTCGCCGAGCACGCGGGCGTACACTACCTGACGCGCAGCGACAATCGCCACGCCAAGGCCGGCAACATCAACCATGCGCTGTCGGTAACGCAGGGCGACTACATCGCGATCTTCGATTGCGACCACATTCCGACCCGCTCCTTCCTGCAGATGACGATGGGCGAGTTCATCGCCGATCCGCGCTGCGCGATGGTGCAGACGCCCCACCACTTCTTCTCGCCCGACCCCTTCGAGCGCAACTTCGATACCTTCCGCCGCGTGCCCAACGAGGGCAGCCTGTTCTACGGGCTGATCCAGGACGGCAACGACCTGTGGAACGCGGCGTTCTTCTGCGGTTCGTGCGCCGTGATCAAGCGCGAGCCGCTGGCCGAGATCGGCGGCATCGCGGTCGAGACCGTGACCGAGGACGCGCACACCGCGCTCAAGCTGCACCGGCGCGGCTACAACACCGCGTATCTGCGCACCGTGCAGGCGGCGGGCCTGGCCACGGAAAGCCTGGCCAGCCATATCGGCCAGCGCATCCGTTGGGCGCGCGGCATGGCGCAGATCTTCCGCATCGACAATCCGCTGCTCGGCAAGGGGCTCAAGCTGTTCCAGCGGCTGTGCTACTCGAACGCGATGCTGCATTTCTTCTACGGCATCCCGCGGCTGATCTTCCTGACGATGCCGCTCGCCTACCTGGTGTTCGGCATGCACGTGATCAACACCTCGGCGGCGATGATCGCGGCCTACGTGCTGCCCTATCTGGTGATCGCCAACATCACCAACTCGCGCATCCAGGGCAAGTACCGGCATTCGTTCTGGGCCGAGGTCTACGAGTCGGTGCTGGCGTGGTACATCGTGCTGCCGACCACGATGGCGTTCATCAATCCGCGCCTGGGCAAGTTCAACGTGACGGCCAAGGGCGGCCGGATCGAGGACGACTATCTGGACTGGACGATCTCCAAGCCCTATCTGCTGCTGCTCGCCCTGAACGTGGCCGGACTCGGCATGGGCGTGGGCCGGCTGCTGATGGGCACCACCACGGAACCCGGCACGGTGGTGATGAACATGGTCTGGGCGACCGTCAACCTGCTGATGCTCGGCGCGGCCATCGGCGTCGCCAAGGAAGCGCGCCAGGTGCGCGTATCGCACCGGATTCCGATGCGCGTGCCGGCCACGCTGCTGCTGCCGGACGGCACCACGCTGGCGTGCAAGACCGAGAACTATTCGCTGGGCGGCCTGGGGCTGCTGCTGCCGATCGACGTGGCGCTGGACGAAGGCGAACGCGTCGGCGTCTGCCTGTCGCGCGGCGCGCGCGAATACCATTTCGCCGCCACGGTGGCGCGCAACGTCAACCGCCACCTCGGCGTGCGGATGCAGGATTTGAGCCCCGAAGCCGAGACGCAGCTGATCCAGTGCACCTTCGGACGGGCCGACGCGTGGATCGACTGGCTCGACGACCAGCCGCGCGATGCACCGCTGCGCGGGCTCAAGGAGGTCATCGAGATGGGTTATCAAGGATTCCTGCGCCTGTACGACGCCGCGCTGGACATGCTCGAAGCCGTGCTGGCACGCCGGCGGACGCGCCAGTCCTGAGCGCCCTGCACTCTCATCCGACCGCAATCCCGAACCGCCATCCCGAACCGCCACCCTATGGGACTCTGGAATCTCTACTTCGCCGCCAAGCTGTACCTGTTCGCGATCGGACAGGTGCAGCCGCGCTGGCTGCTCAACCTGCTGTTCGCGCTGTGGCTGGTGCTGCCGCTGGAACATCGCGGCCTGCGCGTGCTGCGTCAGGTGCTGGCCGTGGTCGTGGGCGCGGCGCTGCTGTACCACGAATCGAACCTGCCGCCGTTCGCGCGCGTGGTCTCGCAGTTCTCGAACCTGAGCGCGTTCACACCGGCCTATCTGCTCGAGCTGCTGCAGCGCTTCGTCAGTCCCGATCTGGTGCTGGGCGGGATCGTCGTCACGCTGGCCTACCTGGTGATCAATCGGTGGGTCCGCGTCACCACCTTCGTGCTGCTCGCGCTGATCGTGGTGCCGCTGTGGCGAGGCGCCGGCACGGCCTCGACCGGTACGGCGGCGACGGGCGCCGCTGCCACCCGCGTTGCGCAGCGCCCGGCCCCGACCATGCGGATCGACAGCCCGGCCGAAGTGGGTGACAACGAAGCACAGCTGAACGCCTTCCGCGCGCAGGAGGCGACGCGCCAGGTCGCGTTCACGCCGTTGAGCGCCTCGCCCGACAGCCAGTTCGACATCATCGTGCTGCATGTCTGCTCGCTGTCCTGGGACGACCTCGATGTCGCCAAGGCGCGCAATCACCCGCTGCTGTCGCGCTTCGACTATCTGTTCACCGAATTCAGCTCGGCGGCCAGCTACAGCGGCCCGGCCGCGATCCGGCTGCTGCGCGCGACCTGCGGCCAGCAGCCGCACCAGGCGCTGTACTCGCCGGCGCAGGGGCAGTGCCATCTGTTCGAGGCGCTGGCGCAGGCCGGTTTCGATACGCGCGTGCTGATGAACCACGATGGCCGCTTCGACAATTTCCGCGGCTTCGTCGACAAGGAGATCGGCGTTCCGAACGTCACCCATGTGCCGGTCGACGGCGTGCCGCCGGCGATGCGCGCCTTCGACAATTCGCCGATCCTTGGCGACTACGCGGTGCTGGAGAAGTGGTACAAGTCGCGGCTGGCGCAGAACAGCGGACCGCTCGCGCTGTACTACAACACGGTCACGCTGCACGACGGCAACCGGCTGCCGGACTCCAAGCTGACCAGCATCGAGTCGTATCCGCTGCGGCTGACGCGGCTGCTGGACGATATCGACAAGCTGATCGCGCTGATCGCGCAGTCAGGCCGCAAGGCGGTAGTGGTGTTCGTGCCCGAGCACGGCGCGGCCCTGCGTGGCGATGCCAACCAGATCGCCGGCATGCGCGAGATTCCGACGCCGCGGATCGTGCATGTGCCGGTGGGGGTCAAGCTGATCGGGTTGCAGGGCGGCAATGCGGGCGATGCGGGCGGCAATACGGGCGGCAATGGCACCAACGGCCCGATGACGATCCACGCCCCGAGCAGCTATCTCGCGCTGTCGCAGCTGTTGTCGAACCTGGTCGCCGACAGCCCGTTCCGGCAAGGCGCGCCCGCCCCGTCGCAGTACGCGGCGGACCTGCCGCAAACGCGCATGGTCGGCGAGAACGAGGCCACCGTGATGATGAAGCGCGGGACCGGCTACGTGGTGCGCACGCCGGACGGCGTATGGGTGGATGGCAAATGAGCGAGTCGAGCGAGATGAGCGAGATGAGCGAGCGCCAGCGCCAGCGCGCCCAACTGCGGCGCGGCATGCGGCCGCGGCACGCGCCGCGGCCCAATAACGATATCGAGGCGCTGGCGATGAAGGTGCCGGGTTTCACGGCGCATCGCTACGTCGACGAGCAGGAAACCCAGGCGGCCCGCGCCGCCGCAACGCGCTGGCCGCGGCTGGCGGGATGGCTGGGTCATGGAGATGACGGCGAGCCGGAGAGCCACGCCGTCGCCGAGACCCCAGCGCCGGCGCTCAGGCCGACGCCGCGTTGAGCGCCTGCGGCTCGGTGTTCGGCTCGTTCATTGCGTTGGTCGCAGCCGAGGTCGAAGCCGAAGTGGAAACCGACGACAACCGTACCGGCGCATCGGCCCCCGCTACAGCTGCCAGCAGCAGATTGGCCGCCGGCTCGAGCCGCTCTTGCTGATTGAACAGCCGCACGGACACCAGGCTGTTTTGCAGGGCGGCAAACAATACCTGCGCCAGCGCCGCCGAGCCGATCGTCGGCTGCGCATCGCCGCCGTTCTGTTCGCGTGCGCGCTCCAGCAGCGCCATCAGCCAGCTTTCGTGGATCCGATGGAATTCCTGCAACGCCTGGTGCACCGCCGGCGGCAGGCACAAGGCCTCGGTCGACAGCATGCCGGCCAGGCATACCTGCTGCCCGCCGCATTCCCGCCGCCACGAGGCCAGATAGCGTTCCGCCTGCTGCAGCGGCGGCAGCGCCGGATCGATGCCATCCAGATAGCGCGCTACGCGCTCGCTGTAGGCGTTCACCGCTTCCAGCGCCAGGTCTTCCTTGGTCGGGAAGTAGTAATGGATGCTCGACGTCTTGACGCCGACGCGCTCGGCCAGATCGCGATAGCTGAAGCCGTTGAAGCCCCGCTTGCGGATCAGGTCGAGCGTATGTTCGAGCAGCCGATCTCGCACCGTGGAGCTCGCGCCGGCGGGATGGCCCCGGCCGGCGGAGCGGGAAGTCGAAGCGTCTTTCATGACATGCCCTCCCCCGCTACCACGAGCGGCCGTTGCGGTATTGCCCTTCAAACGTTGGCACCTTCGGTGAAGACGTCGAACTTGCCCTGACGCGCGCCTTCGGTGAAGACGTCGAAGCGACCCTGGCGAGCGCCGTCGGTGTAGGTGTCGAACTTGCGCGACGGCTCGGCCGACACGCCGGTGCGATCCAGCCCGGCGACGATGCGCGCACCGTCGGTGTACGGGTCGAACTTGCCGCTGCGAGCGCCGTCGGTGAACTGATCCACGCTGCGGGCGGGGCTGGCCGACACGCCGGTGCGGTCCAGGCCGGCGAGGACGCGTGCGCCGTCGGTGTACGGGTCGAACTTGCCGCTGCGGGCGCCATCGGTGAATTGGTCCACGCTGCGCGCCGGGCTGGCCGACACGCCGGTGCGATCCATGCCGGCGACGATACGCGCGCCGTCGGTGTAGGGATCTGCCTTGCCGCTGCGGGCGCCATCGACGAAGGTGTTGCGATCGCCGCTGCGGGCGCCGTCAACGAAGGTATTGCGATTGCCGCTGCGCGCACCGTCGACATAGGTGCTGCGCTCGCCGGCGCGGAATTCATAGCCGTACTTGTCGGCGGGAACGGTGGCAGCCTGCGCGGTGCCGGCGACGAAGGCGGCGGCAAGGGTGGCGGCGGTCAACAGGGTCTTGGCAACGGTGCGGTTGGTCATGATCAGCTCCTTTCAGGGACCCGCGGCTGGCGGATCGAATCGGTCAATGAGGAATCCGGCTGTCGAATCTACGAATCGAATCTACTAGTAGATAGATAACCTGACTCGAAAAAAACCCGGATTCCCGGGGTTGTTGCGTGGACTCTGGTGCCGCTTCACTTCTTCTTCGGTGCGGCGCCGCGTCCATGAGTCCCACTTTATCTACTACTAGGTAGATAGTCAAGGAGTTTTTTCGGGCGCTTCTCTTAAGGGCGCCGGCGACCATAATGCTTCGATACCGG
Organism: Cupriavidus sp.; assembly: GCA_031181345.1. Taxonomy (GTDB): domain Bacteria; phylum Pseudomonadota; class Gammaproteobacteria; order Burkholderiales; family Burkholderiaceae; genus Cupriavidus. The sequence goes on from JAPSLC010000017.1 coordinate 53,867, forward strand.
CCGCCCTGTCCTAGTGCGCCGGCAAAGGCACTCCGACGCCCGATCGGACCTCGGATTGCCCCCTATCGAATCCTTACTGAGGAGACCCCATGCAGATCCAACGCGGCCGCCTGATCGACCATCTCCACCTGAAAGTCCGCGACCTTGACGCGTCGCGCCGCTTCTACGGCGCGGTACTCGGCGTGCTGGGCATCGACATCACCGACGGCGAGGGCTACTTCTACGCTGACGAACTGTGGGTCGACGAAGGCACGCCCGGCCAGATCACCCACGCCCACTTCGCCTTCCAGGCCAAGGACCGCGAGACGGTCGACGCCTTCTACAAGGCCGGCCTGGCAGCCGACGGCCGCGACAACGGCGGCCCGGGCGAACGTGACTATCACCCGGGGTACTACGCGGCGTTTCTGCTGGATCCGGACGGGAACAACGTCGAGGCGGTCTACCACGGGCCGCACCAGCGGTCGGCGGAGGCGGTGGTGGTCAGTTGGTGAGCTTGCCCGGAACGTGCGTGAGCATCACGTATATACGTAAAGTTCCGCTTTTCGGAAGCATGATTGAGCAAGACGGCCGCTAGAGTGCTTAAATAGGCCCCACTGTGGCGCGCGCGTGTTTATTACGGCGCGCCACTTTCTTTCCGAACCCGCCTACTGTATATACACTCTCATCATGAGCATAGTCCTCACCCCTCGGATCATTGAGAAGCTGCAGCCAAGCACAATGTTTCCGAAGCGGAGGTGCGAGAGGCGTTCTCCAACATTTGCGGCCAGCTCCTGATCGACACCAGGGAAGAACATGCCACAGACCCGCCAACGCTGTGGTTCGTTGCCGAGACCAACGCGGGCCGCTTGCTCAAGGTGATCTTCATCCACAAGGAAGGAAACAACGTCGTCAAATCAGCGTACGACGCCTCCGAGAAGATCCAGGCGATCTACAACAAGTTCGGAAAGTAACTGACCAGGAGAGGGTATGACTCAAGCCGCCAAGATTCCGGGTACCGAAGAGGCATGGGATAACGGTACGCTGGGCGAAGACGAACACTACGTCGCCGTTGCGCCGAAGGACCTGCAGGATTCGGTGAATCAGTCCCTGGGAATGCAGGCGATCTCGATTCGCCTGCCCAAGGACCTGCTGGAGCAATACAAGGCGATTGCGCAATATCACAAGATGGGCTACCAGCCGCTGATGCGCGAAGCGCTTACCCGTTTCGCCACCTCGGAGATGAAACGGATCGTCTTCGAGGTCAGCAACGAGCGCGATCAGGCGCGAGAGGAACAACGTGAGCCTGCGCCCAAGCCCCGCCGGAAAGCGGCGTAACAGCGCTTGCTTGCTACCACGTCTCTCCCGCCCCCTGCTCACATCACGAAACTGTGGCTTCTGCAGGGGAGTCTGATATAATCGCGGGCTTCCGGAGAGATGGATGAGTGGTTTAAGTCGCACGCCTGGAAAGCGTGTATGGGTTAATAGCCCATCGGGGGTTCGAATCCCCCTCTCTCCGCCAGATTTTTCTTAGTCTGTAAGCCATTGATTTAAAAGGCTTTCCTGTGGAAACGAGTGTTCGCTTACCACACGGTCTTACCACACATCGTCACCACACAGGCGCTTTAGCCGTTGGAGATGAAGTGTGAGTCCCTCAGCAGAACTGCTGGAGCAAGTCGAATCCCTTCAGAACATCCTTGTTTCTCAAGCTACAGGTGGGCATGAGGAGGAGGCTGACTATGCCGCGCTTCGGGATGTCCTCTTGGCGCGGACGGAACTGGCTACTTTGGCCCCAAAGTTCGTGCGGACCAGCCGCAGCCTGAGCCAGTTCTGGCAGTTCATTAAGTACAAGTTTCCCTCTTACGCAGAGCGCAGAACCTACCTCTGGGATGAATTCCGCCCACTCTTGGAGCGGATTGAGCAAGGGCACACTGGTCCCGCTGACGAAGCGGTCACGGCAGCTATTGAGAAATTCGACGCTGAGCACCTTCAGACAGCCTGGCGTAAGGCGCTAGAGCGGCGACAGACTGACCCGGAGGGGGCCATAACGATGGCCCGGACCCTGCTGGAGACCGTGTGCAAGCACATCCTAGACGAAGTAGGCACGGCCTACGGTGAGTCTCCAGACCTTCCCGAGCTGTACCGCCTTACGTCTAAGGCGCTAAATCTAGCCCCCAGCCAGCACACAGAAGGCGTCTTCAAGCAGATTCTTGGCGGTTGCCATTCAGTGGTGGAGGGCTTAGGCGCTTTACGGAACAAGCTCAGCGACGCACACGGTACGGGAAAGCGCGCGGTCAGGCCAGCCCCAAGACATGCGGAGCTTGCGGTGAACCTTTCAGGGGCGCTGGCGCTCTATTTGCTCGCTACATTTGAGGGGCAAGCCGGCACCTCGGGACGGTAGGCCAGCGCCATTTTTGCTGGCCCCGTACTGACCATGCTACGCGATGGCCTGTCCTTAGAAGTCTGCCTTGCTTGCTGAGGGGCGGGGCACTCCATCCACGAAGATCACCCTCGGTGCCTTTCCATCTGCGTCCATGATCTTCTTTCTGAATGCTCCAATTCTTGCTTCTGAGGCGCCCCCATTGTCGATGACAAGATATATCCCGCGTGTGGCGTTTTCCGCTTGCTGGTAAATTGGAAGCTGCAAGCTGATGGCGGGGCTGTGGCAGCTTAGAGGCTGTTTGCCCGCGCGCAGTCAAAAAGGGCCGAGAAGACTACCCCGGCTTCCATACAGGGGTTAGCTGTTCGACTAGACAGGCAAGTAGATAGGCTTTAGGTTCTCAACCCCACGTCGGTTTTTGTGTGCCTACGCCATCGTCTTGTGGGTAGATGACGCTTGCGGACGCTTGATGGCAAAGCTAGACTCACCGAATAGTCGAGAGCGCTGAGACATCGGTGCGTTGGACGATTGTTCCACTCGGCTTACCTCATACCTGAGCGGACCGCAAAGCGGTCCGCTTTTTCGTTAGCGGGTGCGCTGTGTATCTTCTCTACCTGGATGAGTCGGGCCACGTCCACGATCCGGCGACGAAATTCTTCGTCCTAGCCGGATTCGGTGTCTTTGAACGACAGACCCACTGGCTTGAGTCGCATATCGATCCGATTGCAGAGCGGTTCAGCGCTACCGAGCCTGGAAACATCGAGTTCCACGGTGCGCCAATGCGCACCGGAAAGGACGAATGGCAGGGCATCAAGCCGGCGGATCGAGTGCAGGCGGTAGTCGATATTCTTGGCTTGCTGGCCGACCCTCGACTGAAGCTCAAGGTGTTCGCGTCAGTGATCGAGAAAAGCACGATGGCGACCGACCAGATCGTCCAACGAAGTTTCGAGAACGTCGCGCGCGAGTTCGACCGGTACCTGACGTCGATGTACCGAGCCAAGCGCTCCAATGCGCAGCGAGGGCTCGTGATCGTCGACAAGAACAGCTATGAAGAAAAGCTCCAGGCCCTGTCGCGCGTTTTCAAACACCAGGGGCATACCAACGGCAAGCTGCGCAACTTTGCTGAAGTGCCGCTCTTTCTCGATTCGAAGGCCTCTCGCCTCATCCAGATGGCGGACCTGATTGCGTACTGGATATTCCGCTACTTCGAAAGCGGGGACGACCGAGGTTACCGGCTCATAGCGCCGTACATTCACGGCAGGAAGGGAGCCCGGACTGGTCTGATCGCTTCGCTAACGGAGGAGACGCACCAACGGCTGGCGAATCTTCCGGTCCCGACGTTTCCCTTTCCGACACCGAGCCAACGAACGCCGGCATCAAGGCATCGCATGGGTTACTCGCGCTGCGGCGCTTCGGCTTTGCCGGACGTCGGCCCTTCTACACGGTCGACACCGTCCCAGTCCCCGCCTTGTCCACCTCCCCCACCCTCTCCGGCGGCGCCGTAACAATCGAGCGCAACGCCGGCTCGGCCGGCTCCAGCCTGTCGAGATCCGGCTTCGGGCGCGACAAGCCAGGCATCGAAGCGAACGCCGATTCCATCGCCTGTGCCACGCCGAGCGTCAGCGTATCCCCGCGGAATGGGCCGGTGATCTGCAGGCCGAACGGCATGCCGGCCTCGTCGATGCCGCAGGGCAAGGCGAGGCAGGGGTGGGTGGTCAGCGTCACCACATAGGTCAGCGCCAGCCAGCGGTAGTAGTTCTCCTGCTTGGCGCCCTCGACGACGTCCGCGTAGAGCTGGGTCCATGGGAACGGCGAGACCGGCGTGGTCGGCGACAAAATCACGTCGTAGTCGCGGAAGGCCTGCTGGAAGCGCTGCAGGATGCGGGTCTGCTCGGCCTGCGCCCACGCGCTGTCGACCAGCGACATGCGGGCGCCGATCTCGTAGTTGGCGCGCGTATTGGGTCCGAGGCTGTCGGGATCGCGCTCGTAGGTGTCGCGCAACGAGGCGACGAAGCTCTCGGCGCGCAGCACGTCGAAGCAGCGGTGCACGTCGCCCAGGTCGAACGCGACCTCGTCGCAGGACTTGAACAGGTGCCGCATCGCGGCGATGCGCGCGCGGAAGACGCGGCGGATGTCGGGATCGACGGCGCAGCTGCCGAAGTCCTCGGTCCAGCCCACACGCAGTCCCGATAGATCGACGTGCGCGGGCGTCAGGAACGAGAGCGGATCGACCGCATGGCTCAGCGGATCGCCCGCCGACTCGCCGGCCGATGCGGCCAACTGCAGGCAGGCATCGGCCACCGTGCGGCCCATGGGGCCGACCACGGAGATCGGCGTCCATCCGAGCAGCTTGCGCGAGTTCGGCACCAGCCCGGGCGACGGGCGAAACCCGACGACCCCGCATTTCGCGGCGGGAATACGCAACGACCCGCCCGTATCCGAGCCCGTGCAGACCGGCAGCAAGTCCGCAGCCAGCGCTGCCGCCGAACCGCCCGACGAGCCGCCCGCGTTCAGGTTCGGATTGAAGGGATTACCGGTGGCGCCCCACACGGCGTTGCGCGAATTCGCGCCCGCCCCCATCTCGGGAATATTGGTCTTGCCGACGACCACGGCGCCGGCCCGCCGCAGCCGCGCCACCAGCGTGTTGTCCTGCGCGGGCACATTGCTCCGGTACAGCGGCGAGCCGTAGGTTGTCAGCAGGCCGGCGGTCGCCTCGAGGTCCTTGACGCCGAGCGGCAGGCCATGCAGCAGGCCGAGCGACTCGCCGCGCATCACGGCCTGTTCGGCCGCCCTCGCCTCCTCGCGCGCGCGTTCGTAGCAGGTGGCGGTGATCGCGTTGATCAGCGGGTTGTAGCGCTCGATCCGCGCGATGCAGGCCTCGAGCAGTTCCACCGGCGAAATCTGGCGGGCGCCGATCAGGCGGCGCAGTTCGACGGCGGACAGCGAAGTCAGTGCGTTCTGGTCGGACATGGCGAATCAGTCCAGCTTGATGTTGGCGCGCTGGGCGATGGCCCGCATCTGCGGAATCTCCTTCTCGATCAGCGCGCTGACCTGCTTGCCCGATGCGAACGACGGCTCGATGCCGTTGTCGGCCAGCTTCTTGCGCGTATCGGGGTCGGCGATCGTATCGGCCAGGGCCTTCTCGAGCTTGGCGTGCACCTCCGGCGGCAGGCCGCGCGGCGCGACCAGCGCGATCCACGTGCTGGCATCCATGCCGGGATAGCCGCCCTCGGCGACGGTCGGCACATTGGGCAGCAGCGACGAGCGCTTCGCCGTCGTCACCGCGATGGCCTTGACCTTGCCGGCCCGCACCTGCGGCAGCGCGGCGGCGACGGTGTCGATGCTGAAGGGAATCTGGCCGCCGATCAGATCGGTCATGGCAGGCGCGCTGCCCTTGTACGGCACGTGCAGCAGCTTGGCACCCGTCAGGTTGAGCAACTGCTCGCCGGCGAAATGCGCGGTGGTGCCGGCACCGAACGAACCGTACGAGTACTTGCCCGGCTCGTTCTTCGCCGCGGCCACGAACTCCTTCAGGTTGTTCACCGGCACATCGCGATTGGCCAGCAGGATCAGGCCGGTGACGCCGATCAGGCCGATCGGCTCGAAGTTCTTCTGTGGGTCGTACGGCAGCTTCGGATAGACCGCGGGATTGACCGTGAACGTCGTGCCGGAACTGGCCAGCAACGTGTAGCCGTCCGGCGCGGCCTTGGCGACGTAGCTGGCGCCGACCACGGTACCGGCGCCCGGCCGGTTCTCGACCACGATGGTCTTGCCGAGCCGCTCGCCGAGCTTTTGCGCGACGATGCGCCCGACCACATCGGTGGCGCCGCCGGGCGGAAATGGCAGCACCAGCTGGATCGGCTTGGCGGGGAAGCTGTCCTGGGCCGACGCCGCCGACGGGGCCATCGCAACGAGCGCCAGGCCGGTGGCGGCAAACAGGAAACGGATGGGTGAGGCGGAAGGACGCATGGGTGGCTCTCTCGTAGGAATCCAAGGCGACGCCGGCACGAGCGCGTCGGCTCGATGTCATCCTAATGTCAAACTTCGCATAGAATCGTCGCAATGTTTCGAACGCATGATTGCCGAAACGGCAATCATGGGAGCAAACCCGGAAGGGGTTTTCCCCAGGGCGCTCCGACTCTTTTCCCGGCCCTTCCCCGACCCTTTCACCTCGATATCCCATGTCCTATCGGGCCCTGCAGGAGACCGCGGTGCGCTACTTCCTGGAAGTGGTTCGCACCGGCTCGGTCAAGGATGCGGCGATCAAGCTGAACGTCGCGCCATCGGCGGTCAGCCGGCAGATCGCCAAGCTCGAAAGCGAGCTCGACACGCTGCTGTTCGATCGGCGCGCGCGCGGGCTCGTCCCCAATGCCGCGGGCGAGCTGCTGGCCGCGTTTGCCAAGCGTTCGCAGCAGGACATCGAGCGCGTGGCCGGCGATATCCAGGCGCTGCGCGGCCTGCGCGTCGGGCGCGTGCGGCTTGCGGCGGTCGAGGGCATCGCGCACGAGTTCCTGCCGAATCTGGCCGCCAGTTTTCGCGAGACCCATGCGGGCATTCACTTCGAGCTCGAGGTCTGTCCGCAGGGCGATATCGCGCGGCGCATCCGCGACGGCGAGGCGGATATCGGCATCACGCTGGCGTGGTTGCCCGAGCCGGAAATCCACGTGGAGCTGCGGCACCCCGCTCCGGTGCTGGCGGTGATGGCGCCGGACCATCCGCTGGCGCGGCACCGGCAACTGTCGCTCGCGCAGGTCGCCACCTATCCGCTGGCGCTGCCGCCGAAGGACAGCTCCGTCCGGCAATTGCTCGACGCCAGCTGCAGCCGGCAGGGCCTTCGCTATCAGACGGTGTTCTCCAGCAACCAGCTCGATTCGCTGGTCAGCTTCGCGGCGGCCGGCGGCGGCGCGATCTGCTTCTACGGCGAGGTATCGATCCGCGGCAGGCTCAAGGCGGGCACCATCGCGGCGGTGCCGCTGCGCGATCGCGAGATGAACGAGCGGCAGATCGAGGTGCAGACGCTGGCCAACCGCAAGCTGCCGCCAGCCGCGCGCGCTTTCGTCGATCATCTACGGCAGGGCCTGATCGAGTTTCCGCATTCGTGATTGCCGAAACCGCAATCGAGCATTCGGAATATTGCGCGCGTCGCATGTCTTCACCACGGCGTGGCGCGGCGAAAATCCAGCTACCAACCTGGCCCAGCCGATCCACCTCATCCAACTGATTCACCTGATTCACCTGATTCACCCGATCCACCTTTCCCGCGAGTCGCTGCCTTCATGTCACAGGAAATCCTCGTTCTCGGCGCCGGCATGGTCGGTGTCAGCACCGCCCTCGCGCTGCGCCACCGCGGGCACCATGTCGTCCTCGTCGATCGCGCCGCGCCGGGCACCGAGACCTCCTACGGCAATGCGGGATTCATCCAGCGCGAGGCGGTGCAGCCGTATGCGTTCCCGCGCGACTGGAAAACGATCCTGCGCGTGATCGCCCGCCGGGGCAACGACGTGCGCTACCACCCCGGCGCGATGCTGCGGCTGGTGCCGGTGCTGGCCCGGTACTGGCGCGAATCGGCACCGGACCGCTACGCCGGCACGATCGCCGCCTATGCGGCACTGGTCCGGCATTGCGTCAGCGAACACGAAAAGTTGATCGCCGCCGCCGGTGCGGAGGATCTCGTCAGCAAGTCCGGATGGCTGGAGGCATACCGCACGCAACGCGCCTTCGATGACACGGTGCGGACCGCGACAATGGTCGCGCGCGAGCACGGTCTCGATTGCGCCATGCTAGATGGTGCCGCGCTGCGGGCCGCCGAGCCCGCGCTGCATGGTGGCCTGGCCGGCGCGATCCATTGGCGCGATCCGTGGACCGTCAGCGATCCCGGTGAACTGGTGCAGCGCTATGCGGCGCTGTTCGAACGGCAAGGCGGCATCGTGCGCCGCGGCGATGCCGCGACGCTGCAGCCCGACGGCAGCGGCTGGCGCGTGATGACCGAGACGGGGCCGCTGTCGGCGGCGCAGGCCGTCATCGCGCTGGGTCCGTGGGCGTCGGCGCTGACGCGGCCGCTCGGGTATCGGCTGCCGCTGTTCATCAAGCGGGGCTACCACCGTCACTACGCCAGCGCACGCATGCCGTCGCTGCCGCTGCTCGACGCGGAACGCGGCTTCGTGCTGGCGCCGATGCGGCGCGGCCTTCGCGTGACGACGGGCGCCGAGTTCGCTCACCACGAGGCGCCGCCGACGCCGGTGCAATTGGCGGCGGCCGAGCGCTACGCACGCGAGCTCGTCGATCTGGGCGCGCCGGTGGAGCCCCAACCGTGGATGGGCGCACGGCCATGCGTAGCCGACATGCGCCCCGTGGTCGGGCGCGCACCGCGCCATCGCGGCCTGTGGTTCCATTTCGGCCATGCGCATCAAGGCTTCACGCTCGGCCCGGCGACTGCGCGCCTGCTGGCCGAACTGATCGACGGCGAGACGCCCTACGTCGATCCGCGGCCCTACGATCCGGTGCGCTTCGAGTAAGACGCGAATGTCATGCAAAATCCGATGGCAGCAACGGCGAGCGGCGCTTTGCGCGGCGCTCGCCCAACCCCATCGGAGGTCGCATGCATCTCGAAGGCTCCTGTCACTGCGGCGCGGTCCGCTTCAGCGTGGAATCGCCCTGGCCCTATCCCTATCTGCATTGCTACTGCTCGATCTGCCGCAAGACCGCGGGCGCTGGCGGTTATGCCGCCAATATCGGCGCACGCCATGACACCTTGCGCGTACGCGGGCGGCAGCACATCGGGATCTATCACGCCGTGATGCGCGAGCCCGGCAAGCGCGCCAGGCGTTCGCCGATGGAGCGGCACTTCTGCACGAAGTGCGGCAGCGCATTGTGGGTACGCAATCCGGACGAGCCGGAGCGCGTCTATCCGCATGCCTCGGCCATCGATACGCCGCTGCCGCGCCCGCCGGAGATCGTCGAGGCCGAGCTCGACTCGGCGGCGTCTTGGGTCGACGTCCCCAGCGGCAAGGGGCATGTGCATTGCGCACAGTGGCCCGAGGAGTCGCTGGCGCAATGGCATCGGCGACACGGTCTGGAGCAGTCCTGAGCCGCGCTGAGCCGCATTGCGCAGGGGCGGCGCATCGCCCGATGTACCGCGCTGCGCGGCAGGACGACATTCACATGGCTGCTATTCTTGGCGCTCCGTCGATACACGACAGACAACGACACCGCGCCATCCCATGCACTGGATCTACCTGTCCATCGCCATCGTCGCCGAAGTCATCGCCACCACCGCGCTGAAGGCCGCCGCCGGCTTCACCCGCCCCCTGCCCTCGCTGGTGGTCGTGATCGGCTATGCGATTGCCTTCTTCTGTCTGTCGCTGACGCTGCGCAGCGTGCCGATCGGTATCGCCTACGCGATCTGGTCGGGCGTCGGCATCGTGCTGGTGTCGGTGGCGGCGTGGCTGCTGTTCGGCCAGCGGCTCGATCTGCCGGCGCTGCTCGGCATCGCGCTGATCATGGCAGGCGTGCTTGTCATCAATCTGTGGTCGAAGTCGGTAACGCATTGAGATGCGCGGTACGTTCGCGCGCCCCTAGCGCTTCCGCGGGCCTTTCCCATCGCGCACACCCTACCGGCACCCTACCAACTGCAAACAAATGTAAGCACTTTAAAAAGTGCCATGGAAGCGGCCATAATTTGTAAAAACTGCAGTACGCTAATAACAATCGATTAAGACATTACTAAATCTCGATATAAACAAAATTAAAGTCAAACAACCGGCAAACGGACATTCGGCAAAACCGCGCGGTCATTTCATTGCATCGGGCGGAATCGAATTCCAGCGCCAGTCTTGACCGAAGCATTCCGGGGGGGCATCCGGGCGCAGCCCATGCCGATTGATGGATATTCCATTGCCATGGAATATCCAGGGTCATTGTCGCGGTCTGTCGCCATCGCCTGATTCAGCCAACCCGTTTTGCCGCGGACTTGCCGCGGCCCTTTGTGGGATCGCCTGTAGCGTTCGCCGGCCCGGCGTGCGCTCGTTTTTTGGCAGGACGGAATCTGGCGCATGGCTCAAACCCGCATTGGAACGGACGCAATCGTCGCGTCCAGCTGCGCGCAGGCGCAGGATTGGCTCTCTCGCCACTATCCCGGCATCGCAATCGAGGCGGAAGGCAGCCTGCCCGGGCTGGACATCCGGATCGACTATCTCGACGGCATGACCGTGCATACGCTGGCCACCGACACCACGCTGTGCCTGCGGCTGCCTTGCCAGCACGACGGCTACCTGCTGGTCACCCACGCCGAAGGCCAGCTGTCGCTGGCAACCGAGCAGGAAGGGCTGCAGGCCTTGCCGGCCGGCACGACCGTCGCCGACGCGAGGCAGGTCACCGCGTGGGGCTTCGGTCCTGGCCGCTACGAAATCATCAGGATCGACGCGGCCCGCCTGCACGGCCGGCTATCGCAGTCGATCGAACGCCCGGTCACGCAACGCGTGAGATTCTCCGCGGCCGGCGGCAGCGTGCCTTCCGGCGTGCGCTTCGCGGGCGAACTGGTCAGGGCAGCGCGAAGCTATTTCAATGCGGATGGCGGCCCGCAGGCGATCGCGCCCGATATCGTGCAGAGCCTGCAGGACGCCGTGATCTTCGCCATGCTCAAGGAGATCCCGCACAACTACTCGGTCTATCTGGCGCGCCGCCACGCCGGCCCTTCGCCGCGGCATGTGCGCCGGGCGATCGAATACATCCACGCCAACGCCACGGCGGCGCTCGGACTGGCCGACATCGCGACCGCCGCCCGCGTCAGCATCCGGACGCTGCAGGCGGGCTTTGCCAAGTTCAAGGGCTTCACGCCGATGGGATATGTGAAGCGGGTGCGCCTGGAGGGCGCCCACGCCGACCTGCGTAGCGCCGGCGCGGAACAGTCGATCGCCGACATCGCGCGGCGCTGGGGCTTCAGCCATCTCGGACAATTCGCCAGGGACTACCGCATGGCCTTTGGCGAAACACCTTCGGAGACGCGGCGTGGCGAATGACCGGCATCCTCGGCGGGAATTGTCGCAATGAAATAAATACCTCTTAACTCAGAATTAATCTGATTGGAAAATTAATACCCCCGCGCCTACCGGCGTAGGGGTATTTTTTTGTGTAAATCGCCCGCCGGCATTAATGACTTTCGGCAGATTCATTATCAAAAAAACGCAAGCCATATCAATCGCACGCACTATATCGCTTACCGCACAGACGAAGGCATACCGCCACTCGGGAATCACTTATACCCTGCATTTCCAATAGTGAGCATTAGTCCCGATCGACCCAAGGAGACAGGCATGGCTTCGTCAGCTGTTCTGCAAAACCACATCGATGTCGCGGTGCCCGCTGGGACCCAGACCATCGCGGCGCCGCAGGGCGCCGCCAATTTCCTGGTCGCCGGCAACAAGGACAACGTCGCCAACTATGCGCGCGAAGGCAACGACCTGCTGATCGAGTTCAAGGATGGACAGACGCTGCGCATCCAGGGCTTCTTTGCCAATGGGGTGAACTTCAACAACCTGGTGTTCGTCCAGGACGATGCCCGCTGGCTGGCGACATTCGACCAGGCCCTGATGGCGGGCGGCGACAACGTCCTCGAGTCGGCGGTCGTCTACGAGCCGATCGCGGACGGCAGCGCGGCGCTGCTGGGCATCCTGGGGCTCGCGGCCGGTGCCGGCGTGATCGCGGCGGCCGCGGGCGGTGGCGGCGGTGGCGGCGGCGATGACAGCCGGCCGGCGCCCGCACGCCCCACCGTCAGCCTGCTGGACGACCAGGCGCCCGTTACGGGAACGATTGCCAACGGCAGCGCGACCAACGACGCCACGCCGACGCTGCAGGGCACGGGCGCCGTACCCAACGGCCGCATCCACATCTCGATCGACGGCCAGCCGCCGGTGACCGTCAACGCCGATGCCAACGGCAACTGGAGCTACACGCCGCCGGCGCTGGCGGCAGGCCAGCATCAGATCGTCGTCACGCAAACCGGCACCGATGGCAAGACCAGCGAGCCCACGGTGATCGACGTGACAGTGGACACCACGGCGCCCGCCACGCCGACGCTGAACCCGACCAATGGCGCGACGCTGAGCGGCACCGCCGAGGCCGGCAGCACGGTCGGCATCGACCTGAACGGCGACGGCACCCCGGACGCCACGGTCACCACCGACGGCAGCGGCAACTGGACGTACACGCCGACCACCCCGCTGCCCGACGGCACCACCGTCACCGTCACCGCGACCGATCCGGCCGGCAATACCAGCGGCCCGGCGACGACGACGGTCGACGCGGCGGCCCCCGCCGCGCCGGTCATTTCCAGCGTCACGGACGACACCGACCCGGTCAGCGGACCTCTCGCCTCCGGCGGCAGCACCAACGACACCACGCCGACCATCGCCGGTACCGCGGAAGCGAACAGCACCGTGCAGATCTTCAACGGCACCACGCTGCTGGGCACCGTCACCGCGGACGGCAGCGGCAACTGGACCTTCACGCCGACCACGCCGCTGGCCGACGGCAACTATTCGCTGACGGCCACGGCGACCGACGCGGTCGGCAACGTCAGCGGACCCGGCACCGCCTTCGTCGTCACGGTCGATACCGCCGCGCCGGCCGCCCCGGCCATCACGCAGGCCAACGGCACCACGCTGGCCGGCACGGCCGAAGCCGGCAGCACGATCGCGATCGACCTGAACGGCGACGGCACGCCCGATGCCACCGTCACCACCGACGGCAGCGGCAACTGGACCTTCACGCCGACCACGCCGCTGGCCGAGGGCACCACGGTCAGCGTGATCGCCATCGATGCCGCCGGCAACAGCAGCGGGCCCGACACCGCCACCATCGACTCCGTCGCGCCCTTGCCGCCGGCGATCGCCAGCGTCACCGACGACGCCGCCCCGGTCAGCGGCCCGCTGACCTCGGGCGACAGCACCAACGACGCCACCCCGACGATCGCCGGCACCGCGGAAGCCAACAGCACGGTCCAGATCTTCAACGGCACCACGCTGCTGGGTACCGTCGTCGCCGACGGCAGCGGCAACTGGACCTTCACGCCGACCACACCGCTGACCGACGGCAGCTACTCGCTGACGGCGACGGCCACCGATGCGGCCGGCAACATCAGCCCGGCCAGCACCGCCTTCGACTTGACTGTCGATACCGCACCGCCGGCCGTACCGCTGATCACCCAGGCCAGCGGCACGACGATCGCCGGCACCGCCGACGCCAACAGCACCATCGCGATCGACACCAATGGCGACGGCGCGGCCGACGCCACCGTGACCGCGGACGGCAGCGGCAACTGGATTTACACCTCGACCACGCGACTGGCCGATGGCACCACGGTCCGCGTCACCGCCAGCGATGCCGCCGGCAACACCAGCGGACCGGCAACCGAGACGGTCGACGCAGTGCCGCCCGCCGTGCCCACCATCGCACCAACCAACGGCACGCTGCTCCAGGGCACCGCCGAGGCCAACAGCATCGTCAATATCGACACCAACGGCGACGGCGCGGCCGACGCCACCGTCACGGCCGACGGCAGCGGCAACTGGACCTACACGCCCACCACGCCGCTGCCCGACGGCACCGTGGTCAGCGTCACCGCAACGGACGCCGCCGGCAACACCAGCGCGCCGGCCACCGAGACCGTCGATGCCGCGGCGCCCGCGCTGCCGACCATCGATCCGACCAACGGCACGGTTTTGCAGGGCACCGCCGAGGCGGACAGCACCGTCAATATCGACACCAATGGCGACGGCACGGCCGACGCCACCGTCACGGCCGACGGCAGCGGCAACTGGACCTACACGCCGACCACGCCGTTGCCCGACGGCACCGTCGTCACCGTCACGGCGACCGATGCCGCCGGCAATACCAGCGCGCCGGCCACCGAGACCGTCGATGCCGCGGCGCCGAGCGCGCCTTCGATCGACACGGTCGTCGACGACGCCGATCCGGTCTCCGCGCCACTGACCTCCGGCGACAGCACCAACGACGCCACGCCGACGATCGCGGGGACTGCGGAGGCCAACAGCACGGTCCAGATCTTCAACGGCACCACACTGCTCGGCACGGTCACCGCCGACGGCACCGGCAACTGGACCTTCACGCCGACCACGCCGCTGACCGACGGCAGCTACTCGCTGACCGCCACGGCGACCGACGCGGCAGGCAACACCGGCCCGGCCAGTGTGGCGTTCGACTTCACGCTGGACACCGCCCCGCCGGCCCAGCCGTCGGTCAACGACAGCAACGGCACGACGCTGACGGGCACCGCGGAAGCGAACAGCACTGTCAATATCGACACCAACGGCGACGGCACGCCGGAGGCCACGGTCGTCGCGGACGGCAGCGGCAACTGGACCTACACGCCGACCACCCCGCTGCCCGACGGCACCGTGGTCAGCGTCACCGCCGTCGATGCCGCGGGCAATGTCAGCACGCCGGACACCGTGACGATCGATAGCACGCCGCCGGCCGCACCGACGATCGACAGCGTCACCGACGATACCGGCACGGTCAGCGGTCCGCTCGCGTTGGGCGGCAGCACCAACGACACCACGCCGACGCTCGCCGGTACCGCGGAGACGAACAGCACGGTCCAGATCTTCAACGGCACCACGCTGCTTGGCACCGTGACCGCCGACGGCACCGGCAACTGGACCTTCACGCCGACCACCCCGCTGACCGACGGCAATTACTCGCTGACGGCCGTCGCCACCGACACCGCGGGCAACGCCGGCCCGGCCAGCACCGCGTTCGACTTCACGGTCGACACCGCGCCGCCGGCCGTGCCGCTGATCACCCAGGCCAGCGGCACGACGATTGCCGGCACCGCCGACGCGAACAGCAGCATCGCGATCGACACCAACGGCGACGGCACCGCCGACGCCACCGTCATGGCCGACGGCAGCGGCAACTGGACCTACACGCCGACCACGCCGTTGCCCGACCGCACCGTCGTCAGCGTCACGGCGAGCGATGCCGCTGGCAACACCAGCGCGCCGGCCACCGACATCGTCGATGCCGCGGCCCCGACCGCCCCGTCGATCGATACGGTTGTCGACGACGTCGATCCGGTCTCCGCCCCACTGACCTCCGGCGACAGCACCAACGACACCACGCCGACGATCGCGGGCACGGCGGAGGCGAACAGCACGGTCCGGATCTTCAACGGCACCACGCTGCTCGGCACGGTCACCGCCGACGGCAGCGGCAACTGGACCTTCACGCCGACCACGCCGCTGACCGACGGCAGCTACGCGCTGACCGCCACCGCCACCGATGGCGACGGCAATACCGGAGCCGCCAGCAACGTCTTCAATCTGACGGTCGACACCGCGGCGCCCGGCCTGCCGCTGATCACGCAGTTCAACGGCAACACCATCGCCGGCACGGCGGAGGCCAACAGCACCATCGGCATCGACACCAATGGCGACGGCACGGCTGACGCGACCGTCACCGCAGACGGCAGCGGCAACTGGACCTACTCGCCGGCCACGCCGCTGGCCGACGGCACCGCCATTGCGGTCACCGCGACGGACGCCGCGGGCAACGTCAGCGCGCCGGCCACCGCGACCATCGACGCCACCGTGCCGGCCATGCCGGCGATCGTCAGCGTCACCGACGACGCCGATCCGGTCACCGGACCGGTCGTCACGGGCGGCAGCACCAACGACAGCACGCCGACGATCGCGGGGACGGCCGAGGCCAACAGCACGGTGCGGATCTTCAACGGCACCACGCTGCTCGGCACGGCAACCGCCGATGGCACCGGCAACTGGGCTTTCACGCCGACCACGCCGCTGACCGACGGCAGCTATTCGCTGACGGCGATCGCCACCGATGCCGCGGGCAACGCGAGCCCGGCCAGCACGGCCTTCGACCTCACGGTCGATACCGCGGCGCCGGCCGCAACGGTCGCCATCACCGGCGTCACCGACGACACGGGCACCGCGGGAGACTGGATCACCGGCGATACCACGCCGACCTTCAGCGGGACGCTGAGCGCCCCGCTCGCGGCCGGCGATCGCGTCGAGGTCAGCTACGACGGCGGCAATACCTGGACGCAGGCGAGCGTCAACGGCACGAGCTGGTCGTGGTCGGCAAGCAATCACCAGTTCGCCGACGGCAACCACTCGGTGACGGTGCGCGTGATCGACGCCGCGGGCAACTTCGGCACCAGCGACACCCAGGCCTTCACGATCGCCACCAACGTCGCGCCGGAGGTGTCGGCGCAGGAATCGGGCGGGCTGCTTGGCATCGTCGACGCCAATGTGCTGGGGCTGATCGACCTGGGCGCGCAGCAGGTGTTTGGGGCGAGCGATTACAACAACAACATCCAGCAGGTCGTGCTGCGCTACGGCGGGCTGCTTGGCTTGCCGCTGCAGCGCCTTGGCTACAACGTGGCTCTGGCGGAGGAGTTGGGAATCTCGGTCGCTCCAGTGCACAGCAACGGCATTCTGGGCGTCATAGGGGCGTCGTCCACGCTGACCATCACGTCAACCGACGGCGGTCCGATCGATACGCTGCGCCTCAACGAGCTGCTCGGCTCGGTAACGATCGAAGGCGGCCTGCTTGGCGTCAGCCTGGACCTGCTGTCGAACTTCACGATCACCGCGACCGACACCACCGGGCTGAGCGATACCGCCAGCGCCAGCCAGCTGGCCAGCGCCGAGGTACTCGCCGGCCTGCTGGGCGCAAGCCAGTCGAGCGCGATCATCGAAGGCACGTCAGGCTCCGATACGCGCACCGGCACCAGCGGCAGCGACCGCCTCTACGGCTACGCGGGCGACGACACGCTCGACGGCGGCGACGGCAACGACCTGCTGCGCGGCGGCGCGGGCAACGACACGCTGCGCGGCGGCAACGGCAACGACCTGCTGATCGGCGGTGCCGGCAACGACACGATGACGGGCGGTACCGGCAGCGATGTGTTCCTGTACGAAGTGGTCGCCAACGATGGTACCGGCGGCAACGGCAGCGACATCATCACCGACTTCACGGTGGGGACCGCGCCCGGGCAGGTGGGATCCGATGTCATCGATCTGTCGAGCCTGCTGGTCGGCTACACCGGCGACGGCGATGGCCCGGCGCACTACGTCAACGGCGTGGCGACGATCGACGACGGCGACAACATCGGCGACTACCTGACCGCCACCAGCGACGGCACCAACACGGTCATCAGCATCGACCGCGACGGTACCGGCGGCGCCTTCGGCATGGAGACACTGGTCACGCTGAACAACGTCAACACCGATCTGGAGACGCTGCTGGCCAATCGCCAGGTTCTCGTCTGAGCGAAGCGGGCGGCGGCCCCCCGTTCCGCCGCCCGCTTCGCCAGACCCTTTCTCTCCATCGCAAGGCACCACAAGGAGACCCGCTCCCAACCCCATCAACCTGCCCTGCAATACCCCGTCGGCCGCGACGCTGCCTCGCGACCGATGCGCGGCCACATGTCAAAAGCCTTCACTGCGGACCGTGGTGATTTCGTGAAACCGACATTGTTGAGATCCATCGTGGCCCTCTTTTCCAACGGAGCGCGGACCCGGCAGCGCCCGCTCCCTTCCCGGCATCGTGCCGGGCATACGCTGCAGACCCTGCCGCCATCGGCGACGCTGTCTGCTCTTGCCGCGCTGGCGGTGCTGGCCCTGCCCTGCTGCGGGCCGGCATCGGCGGCGCCCTATACCGCTCCCACGGCCCCGGCGGCCCCGGTTGCCACGGCCGGCATGCCAGCCCCTTCAACGTCGCAACGCATCGCCCTGGACGGCCTGACGCTGCGCAACGCGGTCGGCATCGCGATCGCGCGCCATCCCGACATCAGCCGCGCCAATGCGGTGGTCACGCAAAACCTTTCCGAAATCTCCGTCGCCAAGGCCGCCTGGTATCCGAAGATCGAGTACGGCGTGCAGCCGGGCTACGGCGGCAGCTTCGGCAGCGGCGGCAACGATCTCGGCTCGCGCGCCTCGGTCGGCGCCAGCCAACTGCTCTACGACTTCGGCCGCACCCGCAGCAAGGTCTCCGCGGCCGACGCCAACCTCGGCAGGAGCCAGCATCAGCTCGCCGATACCGTCGAGACAGTGGCGGCCAATACCGCCGACACCTTCGTCGAACTGGCCGCCAGCCAGGCCGTGATCGCCGCCGCGCAGCGGCAGGTGGCATCGATGGACGAAACCCGCGCCCGCATCGGCGAACGCGTGCGTGCGGGGCTGTCGGTGTCGTCCGATCGGGACCTGGCGGAGGTCGCCACGCTGCGCGCCAACGCCGAAGTGCTGAAGGCGCGCAACCGCTTCGACGTCGCCGCCACCAGGCTGGCCGAACTGATCGGCGCGCGCCCGCAGCAGGTGGCAGACCTGAGCAACACCGGCGGCGTGATCGAGCGGATCACGCGCGACGGCGGCGGACGCGACGACCAGATCGACGACACGCCCTCGGTGCTGGCGGCGCGCGCCGCGGTCGATGCCGCCGCGGCCAATGTCGACCTGGCCAAGGCCGAGCGCTATCCCTCGGTCAGCGTCGGCGTCAGCCGTTCGCTGTCGACCGGACGCGCCAACGCCAACGACGACACCTGGGTCGGCCTGTCGATCCGCGGCGACTTCTCGCTGGGCCGGCTCGCCCAGCACCGCATCGCCGCCGCGCAGGCGCAGGAGCGCGCCGCCGCCGATGCGCTGGAGAACCAGCGGCTGCGCACGCGCACCGCGCTGTACGCCGCGCAGACCGAAGCCGAGGGTGCGGCCGCGCGGCTGGCCAGCTACCGAAACGTGATCGAGCTGTCGCGCTCGTCGCGCAATCTCTACTGGCAGGAATACATGCTGAACAAGCGCTCGCTGACCGAGGTGATCACGCGCGACCGCGAGATCTTCCTCGCCGAGGAAGAATGGATTAACGCGATGGCCGACGGCATCCGCGCCCGCATCAAGGCGTACGCCGCGGTCGGCAAGTTCGTGGAGCTGCTGCGGCAGCAGGGAGGCGCACGCGATGAATGACCCCACGCCGTTGAGCGCACTGGCCCAGGCTGTGCCGCCGTCCCCGCAAACGCCGATGCAGCAGGCCGCATCCGTGGCCGATACCGCGACCAATAACGCCGACAACACCGCGCTGCAACCATGGATCGACGCGATGCTGCTGGCCGCGCGGCGACTGAACGTGCAGGCCTCGCCCGAGCAGCTGCGCAATGCCGCCGCGTGGACCGGGCACGGCGAGCCGCAGAGCGAGAGCGCCATCGTCGAGCTGGCGGCATCGGCCGGGCTCTCCGCGCAATTCGTCGAATTGCCGCCGGCGTCGCTGTCGCCGGTGATGCTGCCGGTGCTGGTGCCGCTGGGCCAGGGCATCACCAACGCGGTCGGCATGGTGATCGCGGTCGTCAACGGCGTGGCCACGCTGCTGCTGCCGCTGGACGGCAAACCGGTCGAGCGCAGCCTGACGCTCGATGCGCTGGCGCGCGAGGCAAGCGGCCGCATGCTGCTGGTGCAGGCGCGCACCGCCCGCCGCGGCGATCGGCTCGACGCCTATCTGCGCGCGGCGCCGCACTCATGGTTGAGCGGCATCTTCACCGCGCACTGGCGCACGATGCTGGACCTCGGGCTGGGCTCGCTGTTCGGCAATCTGCTGGCGGTGGGCACCTCGCTGTTCGCGATGCAGGTGTGGGACCGCGTGGTACCGGCGCGCTCGCTGCACACGCTGTGGGTGCTGGCCTCGGGCGTGGCGCTCGCGCTCGCGCTGGAGCTGCTGATCCGCACCGCGCGCGTCTCCATCACCGACCATTTCGGCAAGCGCGTCGACATGAAGCTGTCGGCGATGTTCTTCGCCCGTGTGCTCGATATCCGCAACGATGCGCGGCCGCGCTCTCCCGGCACGCTGATCGCCCAGCTGCGCGACCTCGAACAACTGCGCGAGTTGCTGACCTCGAGCACGCTCGGCGTGCTGATCGATCTGCCCTTCGTGGCCGCCTTCCTGTTCATCATCTGGGTGCTGGGCGGCTGGCTGGTGACGATTCCGCTGGCCGCCATTCCGCTGCTGATCCTGCCCGGTTTGCTGGCGCAGATTCCGCTGGCCAGGCTGTCGCGCGAAGGGATGGCGGAGGCCGCGCTGCGCAACGCGATCCTGATGGAATCGATCTACCGCGCCGAGGACATCAAGTCGCTGCAGGCCGAGCCGCGTTTTCGCGGACTGTGGGACCACGCCAACCAGGTCAACGGCGAGATCGGGCTGAAGCAGCGCTTTATCGCCGGGCTGCTGGTCAACGTCTCGCAGACGGTGCAGCAGGTCGCCTATGTCGGCGTGGTGATCGCCGGCGTCTACGGCATCCTCGACGGCAACCTGTCGTTCGGCGCGGTGCTGGCCTGCTCGATCCTGACCAGCCGCACCATCGCGCCGCTGGCGCAGATCCCCGCGGTGCTGGGCCGCATCCAGAATGCGCGCGTCGGCAAGAAGGCGCTGGACGAGCTGCTGCGGCTGCCGGTGGACCACGATCCCGACAAGGACGCCTATCACAAGCCGGTGCTGCGCGGCGCCTATCGCTTCGAGAACGTGGCCTTCAATTTCGACCCGCAGGAAAGGCCGGTGCTGACGATTGCGCAGCTGCGCATCGTGCCGGGCGAGCGCATCGCGATCCTGGGGCGCGTCGGCGCGGGCAAGTCGACGCTGTTGCGGCTCGCGGGCGGGCTGGCCACGCCGACGCAGGGACGCATCGTGCTCGACGACACGCCGATGGCGCTGATCGACGTCGCCGACATCCGCCGCGACATCGGCAGCGTGCTGCAGGAGTCGAGCCCCTTCTACGGCACGCTGCGCGAGAACCTGCTGATCGCCAATCCGCTGGCCACCGACGAGCAGCTGCTGCGCGCGCTGCGGATCGCGTGCGCCGACCAGCTGCTGCTGAACCAGCCGCACGGGCTGGACCTGCGCATCCGCGAGAACGGTCTCGGTCTGTCCGGCGGCCAGAAGCAGGTGCTGGTGCTCGCCCGCACCTTTCTGCGCGACCCGCAGGTGCTGCTGCTCGACGAACCGACCGCATCGCTGGACGAGGGGACCGAGCTCGCGGTGATCGAACGGATGCGCCAATGGATGGGCCGGCGCACGCTGATCGTGGCGACGCACCGCTATCCGGTGCTGTCGCTGGTCGACCGGATCATCGTGGTCGATCGCGGGCGCATCGTGCGCGACGGGCCGAAGGACGAGGTGCTGGCCGCGCTCAAGCGGCCGGCGTCGCCACGGCCGACGGCATCGCAGGCTCGGGCACAACCATCCACCCCTGCCCAGGCGGTGCCGGCCGCGGAGTAGCCCCATGGACAAGATCTCGATGCGTGCACGATTCGAAGACGGCGCCGGCAGCGCGCGCCTGCTGCTGTGGCTGGGCGTCGGCGCGATCGCCGCCTTCCTGCTGTGGTCTGCCTTTGCCGGGTTGGACGAAGTCGCGGTCGGCGAAGGCAAGGTGACGCCCGCCTCCAAGGGCCAGATCATCCAGAGCCTGGAGGGCGGCATCCTCGCCGAACTGGCCGTGCGCGAAGGCGATGTGGTCGAGGCCGGCCAGCAGCTCGCCACGCTGGACCCGGTGCAGGCGCGTTCGTCGATGGAGGAAACGCTGGAACGCATCGCCGCGCTGCAGGCCCGCGCGGCGCGGCTGCATGCCGAGATGAACGACGCCGACTCGGTCAACTTCCCCGCCGAGCTCGCCCGCGATACCGCCGTGGTCGAGCGCGAGCGGCAGCTGTTCGTCGCCAACCGCCGGGCATTCCGCGAGAACCTCGCCAACCTGCGCCAGCAATTGCGCCTGGCCGAGCAGGAACTGCAGATCGCGCTGCCGCTGCTGCGCACCGGCGCCACCAACGAGGTCGAGATCCTGCGGCTGCGGCAGAAGGTGGCCGAGTTCGCCACCAAGCTCGACGCGACGCAGAGCGAGTACTACGTTGCGCTGAAGGCCGATTACGCCAAGACGATGGCGGACCTGGGCCCGCTGCTGAAGGTGCGCGAGGGACGCGCCGACCAGTTGCGGCGCACCGCGATCACCTCGCCCGCGCGCGGCATCGTCAAGGACATCCGCGTCTCGACCATCGGCGGCGTGATCACGCCAGGCGGCGTGCTGATGGAGATCGTGCCGCTGGGTGACCAGTTGCTGATCGAGGCGCGGCTCTCGCCGCGCGACATCGCCTTCATCCATCCGAACCAGGAGGCCACGGTCAAGATTACCGCGTTCGAGCCGTCGATCTACGGCACGCTGCCGGCCAAGGTCGACCGCATTTCGCCGGACACCATCGAGGACCAGGTCGACCGGCGCATCTACTACTACCGCGTCTACGTGCTGACCCAGCATGCCTTCCTGGAGACGAAGGACGGCAAGCGCCATCCGATCCTGCCGGGCATGGTGGCGACGGCGGAGATTCGCACCGGCCGCCGCACCGTGATGGACTACCTGATCAAGCCGCTGAACCGCGCCGCGGAGGCGCTGCGCGAACGTTAGCCCATCCTCGGCCGCTACTCAGCCCTTGCGCAGATACGTCACCAGCCGGTCGATCACCGGCGCATTGCGCCGGGTCAGCAGGCTGACCAGGATGGCCACGGCAAATCCGGCCGGCACGCCGAAGGCGCCCGAGGCGATCGGATCGACGCCGAACCAGCGGTCGCCAAAGATGCCGGTCATCCGCGTGAAGAATGGGTAATTGACGAAGATGTAGTAGATCGACACCGACAGCCCCGCCAGCATGCCGGCGAACGCGCCGGCCGCGGTGGTGCGCTTCCAGAAGATCGCCAGCACCAGCACCGGGAAGAAGCTCGACGCCGCCAGCGAGAACGCCGCCCCCACCAGGAACAGGATGTTGCCCGGCCGCAGCGAGGTCACGTAGGCGGCGAACAGAGCCACGCCGAGCAGCAGGATCTTGGCGGTGGTCACGCGCCGCTGCTGGCTCGCGCCGCGATCGACCATGTGATAGAAGACGTCGTGCGACAGCGCGTTGGCGATCGTCAGCAACAGCCCGTCGGCGGTCGACAGCGCGGCGGCCAGCGCGCCGGCGGCCACCAGGCCCGAGATCACGTACGGCAGGCCCGCGATCTCCGGCGCGGCCAGCACGATCATGTCGGGCTGGATCATCACCTCGGCCCACTGCACGATGCCGTCGCCATTGACATCGCGGATGCCGAACACGGGCGGGTCGATGCGCCGCCATTGCATGACCCAGGCGGGCAGATCGGCATAGGGCGTGCCCACCAGGTGATGCAGGAATTGGTACTTGACCAGCGCCGCCAGCGTGGGCGCGCTGACGTACAGCAGCGCGATGAAGAACACCGCCCAGGCCACCGAATTGCGGCTCTCCTTGACCGACGGCGTGGTGTAGAGCCGCGTCAGGATATGCGGCAGGCTGGCGGTGCCCAGCATCAGGCAGAACGTCAGCAGCACGAAGTTCAGCCGCTCGGTCTTGCGCTCCGCCTCGGACGGCGACGGATAGGGCTCGGTGGCCGGCACCGGCGGCTGGCTGCGCGCCAGCGCCTCCTCGCGCTGCTGTGTCCATTGCTGCAGCGCCGCGGCCGCATCGGCCGGATACTCGGCGCGCTCGCGCTCGACCGCCTTGATCTCGCGCAGCGGCGCATTGCGTGCGCGCAGCTCCAGCAGCCGCGCATTGAGCCCGTCGCGCACCTCGTCGAAGGACTGCGGCAGCCGCGCGATTCGCTCCTGCAGCTCGATCGCCTGCTGCCGGTAGTGCTCGCGCACGGCCAGTTCGGCCGGATCGCGCAGCAGCTCGCGTTCGCGCTGCCCGACGTCGGTCAGCACCGTGCCGTAGCTCAGCTGCGGCACCACCTCACCGTGGTGCTTCCACGCGATCATCGACACCGTGACCAGGAAGGCCACGATCATCACGATGTACTGCGCGACCTGGGTCCAGGTCACCGCGCGCATGCCGCCGAGAAAGGAGCAGACCAGGATGCCGGCCAGGCCGAAGAACACGCCGACGGCGAAGTCCACGCCGATGAAGCGCGTGACCACCAGCCCGACGCCCTGGATCTGCGCCACCAGATAGACGAAGGAACACAGCGAGGCGGCCAGCACCGCGATGCCGCGCACCGGCAGGTTGCCGCCGGGCTTGCCGTTGCCGTAGCGCGCGGCGAGGAAGTCGGGAATCGTGTAGCCGCCGTACTTGCGCAGATACGGCGCCAGCAGGAAGGCCACCAGGCAGTAGCCGCCGGTCCAGCCCATCACATAGGCGAGCCCCTCGTAGCCCGACGCGAACAGGATGCCGGCCAGGCCGATGAACGACGCCGCACTCATCCAGTCTGCCGCGATGGCCATGCCGTTGAACATCGCGGGTACGCGCCGGCCCGCGACATAGTATTCGTGCAGGTCGGCGGTGCGGCAGATCAGCCCGATGCAGGCATAGATCGCGATCGTGATGAACAGGAAGACGTAGCCGAGCCAGAGCGCGTCGGCGTTGGATCGCTCGAGCTGCCCCATCATGCCGATGAAGCCGAACAGTCCGAGCGTGAACAGGCCGTAGTACAGCAGCAGCCGGCGGCGAAAGCGCGACTGGTCCTGGGCCATGTGCGGGGGCGTGGGAGAAACGGAGACCGAAGGGCCGGGCGGCGGCGAAACGCAAGCGGGCGCCGTGGCAGCGGCGCCCGCTTCGCGCGGCGGCGCTTACTTGGCCTGCCGCAGCTGTTCGAGGATGGCCGGATTCTCCAGCGTGGAGGTGTCCTGCGTGATCTCCTCGTTCTTGGCCAGCGACCGCAGCAGACGGCGCATGATCTTGCCCGAACGCGTCTTCGGCAGGTTGTCGCCGAAGCGGATGTCCTTCGGCTTGGCGATCGGCCCGATCTCCTTGGCGACCCAGTTGCGCAGCTCGTTGGCGATCTGCACGGCCTCCTCGTCGGTCGGACGCGCGCGCTTGAGCACCACGAAGGCGCAAATCGCTTCGCCGGTGGTGTCGTCCGGACGGCCGACCACGGCGGCCTCGGCCACGATCGGGTTGGCCACCAGCGCCGACTCGATCTCCATCGTGCCCATGCGGTGGCCCGACACGTTCAGCACGTCGTCGATGCGGCCCATGATGGTGAAGTAGCCGGTCTCCTTGTCGCGCACCGCGCCGTCGCCGGCCAGGTAGAGCTTGCCGCCGAGTTCGGCGGGGAAATAGCTCTTCTTGAAGCGTTCCGGATCGCCCCAGATGGTGCGGATCATCGCCGGCCACGGCCGCTTGACCACCAGGATGCCGCCGCTGCCGTCGGGCACGTCCTGTCCGGTCTCGTCGACCACCGCCGCCATGATGCCCGGCAGCGGCAGCGTGCACGAACCCGGCACCAGCGGCGTCGCGCCCGGCAGCGGCGTGATCATGTGGCCGCCGGTCTCGGTCTGCCAGAAGGTATCGACGATCGGGCAGCGGCCGCGCCCGATATTCTCGTGGTACCACATCCACGCCTCGGGATTGATCGGCTCACCGACCGTGCCCAGCAGGCGCAGGCTCGACAGGTCGTACTGCTTGGGATGCACGGCCTGGTCGGCCTCGGCGGCCTTGATCAGCGAGCGGATCGCGGTCGGCGCGGTGTAGAACACGCTGACCTTGTGGCGCGCGATCATGTCCCAGAAGCGGCCGGCGTTCGGATAGGTCGGGATGCCCTCGAACATCAGCTGGGTCGCCCCGGCCGCCAGCGGGCCGTAGGCGATATAGGTGTGGCCGGTGACCCAGCCGATGTCGGCGGTACACCAGTACAGGTCGTCGGGCTTGATGTCGAAGGTCCATTTCATCGTCATCAGGGCCCACAGCAGATAGCCGCCGGTGCTGTGCTGCACGCCCTTGGGCTTGCCGGTGGAGCCCGAGGTGTAGAGCACGAACAGCGGATGCTCGGCATCGACCGGCTCGGCCTCGCAGGTCTCCGGCTGGCCCGCGCAGACCTCGTCGAGCCAGCGGTCGCGGCCCTCGACCCAGTTGACCTTGCCGCCGGTGCGGCGATAGACCACCACGTGCTTGACCGCCTCGCAGCCGCCCAGCGCCAGCGCCTCGTCGGCGATCGCCTTCAGCGGCAGCGGCTTGCCGCCGCGCATCTGCTCGTCGGCGGTCAGCAGCGCCACCGCGCCGACGTCGACCAGCCGCTCCTGCAGCGACTTGGCGGAGAAGCCGCCGAACACCACCGAGTGGGTGGCGCCGATGCGGGCGCAGGCCTGCATCGCGCAGACACCCTCGATCGACATCGGCATATAGATGACGACGCGATCGCCCTTCGTGATGCCCAGCGCCTTCAGGCCATTGGCAAGCTGGCACATGCGCGCATGCAGCTCGCGATAGGTGACCCTGGTCACCGTGCCGTCGTCGGCCTCGAACACGATCGCGACCTTGTCGGCGTTGCCGTTCTCGAGATTGCGCTCCAGGCAGTTGTACGACGCGTTGAGCTGGCCGTCCTCGAACCATTGGTAGAACGGCGCGTTGCTCTCGTTCAGGACCTTGGTAAAGGGCTTGGCCCAGACCAGCTGCTCGCGGGCATGGCGGGCCCAGAAGCCTTCATAGTCGCGCTCGGCCTCTTCGCACAGCGCGCGGTAGGCATCCATGCCGGAAATGGCGGCGCTCTTGGCGAACGATTCGGGTGGGGGGAATACGCGATGCTCTTGCATCACCGATTCGATGGCGGACATAGCTCGTCTCCTGAATGGCCGGATATGGCTTCGATACTTTGGCCGCAACGCTACGCCGCGCGGCTTACTGCAACCTGACGCTGTGCTTTCCTGTCCTGCCTGTCATCGAGGCCGAAGGCGCATTGCGATGCAGCAACGGCGCCGCTTGCGCATGGCGCGCTTGGCGTCCGCATGTGAAGCCTAAGCCTTAAGGCTAGCACAGCTATAATCGCCCGGCGCGTGCGATGGCGCCCGGATTGCGGCCCTATTGCGACCCAATCGCGGCAATCGCCCCGATCGCGCGGCATGCCACCGAATAGCGAACCCGTGCCCCCTTCCATTCCCCTGAATGCACTGCTGCTGGCCGCGTCGATGGCGCTGGTCGGCAGCAATGTCGGCCTCGGCAAGGCGATCGTGATCCATGTGCCGATCCTGCTGTTTGCACTGCTGCGCTTCGTGGTCGCCATCGTCTGCCTGTCTCCCTGGTATCGGCCCGCGCGCATGCGCCGCGTGTCCCGCCGCGAATGGTGGAACCTGTTCCTGCAGGCCTTCTTCGGGACCTTCCTGTTCACGCTGCTGATGCTCGGCGGCGTGCGCCTGACCAGCGCAATGTCCGCCGGCGTCATCACCAGCACCATACCCGCTACCGTGGCGATCCTCTCGTGGCTGGTGCTGCGCGAACGGCTGTCGCGCCGGACCGTGCTGTCGGTGCTGCTGGCGGTGGCCGGCATCGCGGTGCTCAATATCGCGCGCGGCGGCCAGCAAGGCGGCGGCAGCGATGCGTTGCTGGGCAACCTGATGGTGATGGGCGCGGTGGTCTGCGAATCGATCTACGTGATCCTGTCCAAGCGGCTGGCGCAGACGCTGGCCGCGATCGAGATCTGCGCCTATACGCATCTGATCGGCGGCCTGCTGATGCTGCCGCTCGGGCTGGTGCCGCTGCTCGACTTCGATGCGAGCACCGTACCGCTGCATGTGTGGGCCATGGTGCTGTGGTACGCGCTGTCGGCCAGCGTGTTCTCGTTCTGGCTGTGGATGAAGGGCATCCGCCATGTGCCGGCGCAACTGGCCGGCGTGTTCACCTCGGTGCTGCCGATCGCGGCGGCGCTGTACGGCATCGTGTTCCTCGGCGAGACGCCGGGCTGGGCGCACGGTGTCGCGCTGGTCTGCGTGCTGGCCGGCATCGCGCTGGCGAGCTGGCCGGGCAGGCTGGCGCGCGCGGCGGCCGAGCGAGGGGACGCGCAGCGCGACCCCGCCGGCATCGAGCCCGGACCTGGCGCCACGGTACAATCCCGCGGCCGCTGACCGGCGCGCCGCTCTTCGTGGCGGCGCCTGAGCGCGCGTTCCTACCGTACCGAGCAACGCCAACCCCAACGCAACCCATCAAGCAAGCACCATGGCATCGAACTTGTCGCCGCAGCCGCAGCGGATGCGCCCGATTCCCCGTCTGATCTTCGCCTCGCGCTGGCTGCAGCTGCCGCTGTACCTGGGCCTGATCGTCGCGCAAGGCGTCTACGTCTATCACTTCCTGATGGAGGTCTGGCATCTGCTGGCCCACGTCACCGAGTACGACGAGAACAAGATCATGCTGGTGGTGCTCGGCCTGATCGACGTGGTGATGATCTCGAACCTGCTGATCATGGTGATCGTCGGCGGCTACGAGACCTTCGTGTCGCGGCTGGGCATCGACAACCATCCGGACGAGCCCGAATGGCTTGACCACGTCAATGCCGGCGTGCTGAAGGTCAAGCTGTCGATGGCGTTGATCGGCATCTCGTCGATCCATCTGCTCAAGACGTTCATCGACGCGCCACAGCGCGACACCCATACGATCATGTGGCAGGTGGTGATCCACGTCGCCTTCCTGTTCTCGGCAATCGCGATGGCGTGGGTCGACAAGCTGATCACGCATTCGCATCCGGCGCTGCAGGATCGGGGGCTCTGAGCCGACTGCGCACTGGAGCTGAAACCGCGGCCCGGCGCCGCGGTTTTTTATTGCGCCGCTTGTTACGCCGCTTGTTACGCCGCTTGTTGCGCCGCTTGTTGCGCCGCCATTACCGGCCGTTTGTCCGATATTCGCGCGCGATGTGGGATTAACGCCACTTTTGACGGCTGGCGCCCGGCCGCCCGTCGGGACGCGTGTGGCGAGGGGGTGTATGATTCGGGCGGAATTTTCGTCCGCTTTTGTCCGACTGCCCTCCCCCACAAGACATGACCGTCATCAAGCAAGAAGACCTGATCCAGAGCGTCGCCGACTCCCTGCAGTACATCAGCTACTACCACCCGATGGACTACATCACCAGCCTGGGCCGTGCCTACGAGCTGGAACAGAGTCCGGCGGCCAAGAACGCGATCGCGCAGATTCTGACCAACAGCCGCATGTGCGCCGAAGGCAAGCGCCCGATCTGCCAGGACACCGGCATCGTGACCGTCTTCGTCAAGGTCGGCATGGACGTGCGCTGGGACGGCGCCACCATGGGCCTGACCGACATGATCAACGAGGGCGTGCGCCGGGGCTATACCCATCCCGACAACGTGCTGCGCGCGTCGATCGTCAATCCGCCCGAAGGCGGCCGCAAGAACACCAAGGACAATACGCCGGCGGTGATCCACTACGAGATCGTGCCGGGCGACAAGGTCGACATCCAGGTCGCGGCCAAGGGCGGCGGCTCGGAGAACAAGTCCAAGTTCGTGATGCTGAACCCGTCGGACTCGATCGTCGACTGGGTGCTCAAGACCGTGCCGACGATGGGTGCGGGCTGGTGCCCGCCCGGCATGCTCGGCATCGGCATCGGCGGCACCGCCGAGAAGGCGATGGTGATGGCCAAGGAATCGTTGATGGAGTCGATCGACATCCAGGACATCATCGCCCGCGGTCCGAAGGACTGGATCGAGGAACTGCGCGTCGAGCTGTACGAGAAGGTCAATGCGCTGGGCATCGGCGCGCAGGGCCTGGGCGGCCTGGCCACCGTGCTGGACGTCAAGATCATGGCCGCGCCGACGCACGCCGCGTCCAAGCCGGTGGCGATGATCCCGAACTGCGCCGCCACCCGCCACGTGCACTTCACGCTGGACGGCAGCGGCCCGGCCAGGCTGGAAGCGCCGGACCTGTCGCAATGGCCGCAGGTCCAGTGGGCGCCGAACACCGAGACCTCCAAGCGCGTCGACCTGAACACGCTGACGCCCGAGGAAGTCGCCTCGTGGAAGCCCGGGCAGACGCTGCTGCTCAACGGCAAGATGCTGACCGGCCGCGACGCCGCGCACAAGCGCATCGCGGACATGCTGGCCAAGGGCGAGACGCTGCCGATCGACTTCACCAACCGCGTGATCTACTACGTCGGCCCGGTCGATCCGGTGCGCGACGAAGTGGTCGGCCCGGCCGGTCCCACCACCGCCACGCGGATGGACAAGTTCACCGAGACCATGCTGTCGCAGACCGGCCTGATCGCGATGATCGGCAAGGCCGAGCGCGGCCCGGTGGCGATCGAATCGATCCAGAAGCACAAGTCGG
>JAPSLC010000083.1 GCA_031181345.1 Cupriavidus sp.
CGATCGGGCTGTCGTACCGCTATGCCTGGGGCCTGCTCGAAGATGCGCAGTCGCTGTTCGGCGGCCCGCTGATCGACAAGCGCCGCGGCCGCGGCAGCGTGCTGACGCCGCTGTCGCAGCAACTGGTCTGGGCCAGCAAGCGCATCGCCGCGCGGCTGTCGCCGACGCTGGAGAGCCTGGCATCGGAGCTGGAGATCGAATTGAAGAAGGTGCTCGACGCCTCGGTCAGCACGCTGCGGCTGCATGCGAGCCACGGCTTCGCGGTCGCCGCGCTGCGCGACTTCCTCGACGAGCACAAGGTCCGCCATGACCTGAAGTACTGCGGCAGCCTGGAGGCAGTGGCCGCGCTGGCGGCCGGCGATTGCGATATCGCGGGCTTCCATGTGCCGATCGGCGAGTTCGAGGCGGAGACGTTCGCGCGCTTTGCGCTCTGGCTGCATCCCGAGCGGCATTGCCTGATCCATCTGGCGGTGCGCACGCAGGGACTGTTCGTGGCCCGCGGCAATCCGAAGGGCATCACGGCGCTGGACGACCTGCTGCGGCCGGATGTGCGCTTCGTCAACCGCCAGGTCGGCTCGGGTACGCGCCTGCTGCTCGACTTGATCCTGCGGGGGCGCGGCATCGATCCGGGGCGGATCGACGGCTACAGCAACGGCGAATTTACCCATGCCGCCGTGGCCGCGTATATCGGCAGCGGCATGGCCGATGTCGGCTTCGGCGTCGAGACCGCGGCGCGGCGCTTCGGGCTGGATTTCGTGCCAGTGCTCAAGGAGCGCTATTTCTTCGCGATCGAACGCGAACGGCTGCAGAGCCCGATGCTGGCCGACGCGGTGGCGGCGCTGACCAGCGGCGGCTTTCGCGAACGGGTCGATGCGCTGCCCGGCTACGATGCGACGCTGACCGGCACCGTGCTGACGCTGCCGCAGGCCTTTCCCGAGCTGCAGCACCAGCGATAGCGTTCAACCCAGCGCTCGATAGGCTCTAGCGTCAATAGCTTTCAATAGCGTCAATAAACCTGCGGCACCCACATCTCGTCGGGCACCGGCTGGCGCGCGTAGTCGTCGCTGCGCTGGCGCTCGGGCAGCACGATCTCCGGCTGCTCGATCTCGCGATAGGGAATCAGCGTCAACAGATGGTGGATGCAGTTGAGCCGCGCGACCTTCTTGTCGTCGGCATGCACCACCCACCAGCGCGCCTCGGGGATATGCGTGCGCGCCAGCATGATTTCCTTGGCCTTGGTATAGGCCTCCCAGCGGCGCCGCGATTCGAGGTCCATCGGGCTGAGCTTCCACTGCTTGAGCGGATCGTGGATGCGCGACAGGAAGCGCAGCTCCTGCTCGTCGTCCGAGATCGAGAACCAGTACTTGATCAGCCGGATGCCCGAGCGCACCAGCATCTTCTCGAACTCGGGCACCGTGCGGAAGAACTCCTCGTACTGGTCGTCGGTGCAGAAGCCCATCACGCGCTCGACGCCGGCGCGGTTGTACCAGCTGCGATCGAACAGCACGATCTCGCCGGCCGCCGGCAGATGCGAGACGTAACGCTGGAAATACCACTGGGTCCGTTCTCGATCGTTCGGCGCGGGCAGCGCGGCGACGCGGCACACGCGCGGATTGAGACGCTGCGTGATGCGCTTGATCACGCCCCCCTTGCCCGCGGCATCGCGCCCCTCGAACACGATCACGATCTTCTGGCCGGTGGCGACCACCCAGCTCTGCAGCTTGACCAGCTCGCCCTGCAGGCGGAACAGCTCGCTGAAATAGTGCCGGCGCGCTTCCCGGTCGACCGCGCCGCCGGGCAGCGACTCGGAATTGAGCAGCGCCTGGGCGTCGCCATCCTCGAGCGCGAGCTCGAATTCCTCATCGTAGTGGTCCGCCACCTCGCGGTGAATGCGGCGTACCAGGTCCTCTTCGCTCGGGGTCATCTCACGCTCCTTCACGCTTCATCACGCCATGCCAACACGCCGGCCGGCCCTCGCACGTGGCCGGGCGGCTCGCCAGCGTAGCGGGCCGGTATGTCAGCGCCGTGAAAGTCAGTGCCGTGAAAGTCGGCGCCATCAAGGCGCGGGGCGAGGCGACATCACGGCGCTCCACAAGCGTAAACCAGAAAATCCCGCAGCAGCTGCGCGGGCTCGCTCAGCGGCGCGTCGCGCCGCCAGATCAGCCCGACCTCCATGTCCGGCACGGCGTCGGCCAGCGGCCGCGCCTCGATCTCCTTGCCTTCCAGCGACCAGGGGCGGAACACCATGTCCGACAGCACCGTGACGCCGAAGCCGTGCGCCACCAGCCCGCGCAGCGCCTCCATCGACGTGGTGCGGAACGCGATGTCCGGCGCCAGCCGCTTGCTTTTCCAGTAGCGCAGCGTCGAGGTCTCGCCCTCGTCGACCGTCAGCAGGATGTACGGATAGCCGGCCACCTCCTTGAGCGTCGGCGCGCCGCCCTGCATCAGCGGATGGCCCGGCGCTGCCCACAGCTGACGGCGCGAGCGGATCAGCGTGCGGTGTTCGAAGCGCTGCGGGCGCGCGACGTTCGACAGCAGCACCACGCCCAGCTCGATCTCGCCGGACAGCACGGCCTGCTCGATCTCGACGCGGTCGAGGTCGCGCAGGTCGAACACGATGTCCGGATAGTGCGAGCGAAAGCGCGCCAGCAAGGCGGGCAGCAGATACCCCAGCACCGTGTACGAGGCGGCGAACGACACCGTGCCCTGCTGGCTCGGCCCCTGCAGCGAGGGTTCGCGCAGCATGTCCTCGACCGAGTCGAGAATGCCCGCCACGCGCTGCAGCAGCCGGTTCCCTTCGGCCGTCAGCGCGACGCCGTGCGGCAGCCGGTCGAACAGCCGGACCGCCAGGCGCTGCTCCAGTGCCAGCACCGCATTGGTGATGGCCGACTGCGACACGTGCTCGCGCGTGGCTGCCATCGAGAACTGGCCGGTCTCGGCGGCGGCCTGGAAGTAGCGCAGTTGCCGCAGCGTGATGTCGCGGGCCAGCGGCGCCGGCCGCGTCTTGGCGTCGCGCGAGGCGCCGCCGGTCATGGCGGTGGGAAGCGAGGGAGAAGGCGGTCGGGGAGCCATGCGATTTCCAAATATCAGCGCTCTGATTTTGTGATTTTACGATAACGACGCCCTTTCCTACACTCGTTCGGCAAATCAGAACAAGAGCAGAACAACACGCGACACGTCATTCCCGCGCAGGCGGGAATCCAGCGTCTTCGAAAGCCGCTGGGTCCCCGCCTGCGCGGGGACGACAACGTACCCCGCCGGAGACACCCCCCATGAACAGCCCGCTCTCGCCCGCGCAGCAACAGGCCCTCGCCGACGCGCTGGCCAACGTCAGCCTCGACGACAAGTACACCGTGGAGAAAGGCCGCATCTATCTGAGCGGCACCCAGGCGCTGGTGCGCCTGCCGATGCTGCAGAAGGCGCGCGACCGCGCGGCGGGGCTCAATACCGCCGGCTATGTGTCCGGCTACCGCGGCTCGCCGCTCGGCGGGCTCGACCAGGCGCTGTGGCAGGCGAAGACCCATCTGGCCGGCAGCGACGTGGTGTTCCAGCCGGGGCTGAACGAGGACCTGGCCGCCACGGCGGTCTGGGGCACGCAGCAGGTCAACCTGTTCCCCGGCGCGCAGCGCGACGGCGTGTTCTCGATGTGGTACGGCAAGGGCCCGGGCGTCGACCGCTCCATCGATGTGCTCAAGCACGCCAACTCCGCCGGCTCCGCGCCCCATGGCGGCGTGCTGCTGCTGGCCGGCGACGATCATGCCGCCAAGTCCTCATCGGTGGCGCACCAGTCCGAGCACGTGCTGATCGCGGCCGGCATTCCGGTGCTCTACCCGTCCACCGTGCAGGAGTATCTCGACTATGGCCTGCACGGCTGGGCGATGAGCCGCTATTCGGGGCTGTGGGTGGCGATGAAGTGCGTCACCGACGTGGTCGAATCGAGCGCCTCGGTCGAGATCGATCCGGATCGCGTGCAGGTCGTGCTGCCGCAGGATTTCACGATGCCCGAGGGCGGGCTCAATATCCGCTGGCCCGACCCGCCGCTCGCGCAGGAAGCGCGGCTGCTGGACCACAAGTGGTACGCCGCGCTGGCCTATGTGCGCGCCAACAAGCTGAACCGCGTGGTCGTCGATTCGCCGCGGGCGCGCTTCGGCATCATGACTGCCGGCAAGGCCTACCTCGATGTGCGGCAGGCGCTGACCGACCTTGGCCTTGACGACGACACCTGCGCGCGCATCGGCATCCGCGTGATGAAGGTCGGCTGCGTGTGGCCGCTCGATGCGCAGGACGCGCGCGAATTCGCCACCGGCCTCGACGAAATCCTGGTGGTCGAGGAAAAGCGGCAGATCCTCGAATACGCGCTGAAGGAAGAGCTGTACAACTGGCGCGACGACGTGCGCCCACGCGTGTTCGGCAAGTTCGACGAGCGCGACAACGAAGGCGGCGAATGGTCGGTGCCGCGCGGCAGCTGGCTGCTGCCCGCGCACTACGAACTGTCGCCGGCGATCATCGCCAAGGCGATCGCGCGCCGCCTGGACAAGGCCGACCTGCCCGACGACGTGCGCGCGCGCATCGCGGCGCGCGTCGCGCTGATCGAGGCCAAGGAGCGCGAGGCGTCCAGGCCGCGGCTGTCGGTCGAACGCAAGCCGTGGTTCTGCTCGGGCTGCCCGCACAACACGTCGACGCGCGTGCCCGAGGGCTCGCGCGCGCTGGCCGGCATCGGCTGCCACTACATGGCGATGTGGATGGACCGCAATACCGACACCTTCAGCCAGATGGGCGGCGAAGGCGTGGCGTGGACCGGCCAGATGCATTTCACCGACGAGAAGCACGTGTTCGTCAATCTGGGCGACGGCACCTACTTCCACTCGGGACTGCTGGCAATCCGCGCGGCGATCGCGGCGAAGGCCAATCTCACCTACAAGGTGCTGTTCAACGATGCGGTGGCGATGACCGGCGGCCAGCCGGTCGACGGCGTGCTGACCGTGCCGCGCATCGCGCATCAGGTGCTGGCCGAAGGCGCGCGCGAGATCGTCGTCGTGACCGACGAGCCGGAGAAATACGCCGGCGGCGGCGGACTGCCCACCGGCATCGCCGTGCATCACCGCGACGCGCTGGACGACGTGCAGCGACGCCTGCGCGACACGCAGGGCGTCACCGTGCTGATCTACGACCAGACCTGCGCGACCGAGAAGCGCCGCCGGCGCAAGCGCGGCGACTACCCCGATCCGGCGCGGCGCGCCTTCATCAACGACGCGGTCTGCGAAGGCTGCGGCGACTGCTCGGTGCAATCGAACTGCCTGTCGGTCGAGCCGCTGGAGACGCCGCTCGGCACCAAGCGCGCGATCAACCAGTCGTCGTGCAACAAGGACTTCTCCTGCCTGAACGGCTTCTGCCCGAGCTTCGTGACGGCCGAGGGCGCGCAGGTTCGCAAGCCGGCGGCGGCTGGAACCGAGACGGGAACGAAGGGCGGTGCCATCGATCTGGACGCCCTGCCCTCGCCGACGCTGCCCGCGCTGGAGCGCGCCTACGGCATCGTCGTGACCGGCGTGGGCGGCACCGGCGTGGTGACGATCGGCGGCATTCTCGGCATGGCCGCGCATCTCGAGGGCAAGGGCGTCACGGTGCTCGACATGGCGGGGCTCGCCCAGAAGGGCGGCGCGGTGCTCAGCCACGTGCAGATCGCCGCGAGCCCGCAGGCGCTGCACGCCACGCGCGTGGCCACCGGCGAGGCGCGGCTGGTGATCGGCTGCGATGCGATCGTGTCGGCTTCGGCCGAGGTGCTGTCCAAGGTCCGGCGCGACATCACCGCCGCGGCCATCAACAGCGCGCGCACGCCGACCGCGGACCTGATCGCCAATCCGAAATGGCGCTTCCCCGGCGCCTCGGCGGAGCAGGACCTGCGCGAGAACATCGGCGAGGCCTGCGCCTTCATTGACGCCAACGCATGGGCCGTCAGGCTGCTGGGCGATGCGATCTTCGCCAACCCGTTGCTGCTCGGATTCGCGTGGCAACGCGGCTGGGTGCCGCTGTCGCTGGCCGCGCTGACCCGCGCGATCACGCTGAACGGCGTCGCGGTGCAGAAGAACCTGCTGGCCTTCGCCTGGGGCCGCGCGCTGGCCCATCGTGGCGAGACGGCGGTACGCGCGAGTCTCGACGGCGCGGGCCAGGGTTCGCGCCAGAGCGGCGCCGCATCGACGCAGGTGCTGCCGCTTCCGCAAACGCTGGACCGCCTGATCCAGGACCGCGCCGCGCTGCTGCGCGCCTACCAGAACGACGCCTACGCCGCGCGCTATCTCGCGGCGGTCGACAAGGTTCGGCAAGCGGAGCTGGCGCTCGGCGCCGACCGCAAGCTGCCGCTGACCGAGGCGGTCGCGCGCAACCTGGCCAAGCTGATGGCCTACAAGGACGAGTACGAGGTCGCGCGGCTCTACGCCGATCCGGCCTTCCTCGACAAGCTGCGCACGCAGTTCGACGGCGAGCCTGGCCGCGACTATCAGCTGAACTTCTGGCTGGCGCCGCCGCTGCTGTCCGGCGAGACGCGCAATGGTCGAGCCGTCAAGCGCCGCTTCGGCCCGCGCACGATGACGCTGTTCAGGCTGTTGGCGAAGCTCAAGGGACTGCGCGGCACGCCGCTCGATCCCTTCGGCCGCACGGCGGAGCGCCGCGAGGAACGCCGGCTGGTGGACGAGTATCTGGCGTTGGTCGACGAGTTCGCGCGCAGCCTGGATGCCGAGCGGATCGACTCGGCGCTGGCGTTGGCGACGCTGCCGGACGATATCCGCGGCTTCGGACCGGTGAAGGAAGCCAGCATGCGCAAGGCGGCCGGGCGCCGGGCCGAGTTGATGGCGCGTTATCGCGGCGGCGCTGTCGAGGACAGCGAGCGCGCCGCGGCCTGAAGCCGACCCGGCCCGGCTACCGCTTCGATGTCGTTCCGGCGAAAGCGGGAATCCAGCGTCTCTTGACGCCGCTGGGTCCCCCCCTTCGCGGGGACGACAACGTTTGCCGGCGATGGAGGTGTCGTGTCATGCGGTGCGGGCCTGCTCCCCCAAGCGCTCCCCAAGCTGCGCCCGCAAGTCATCGAACGACAGCAACCGTCCCGCAATGGCGCTCGCCGCGACCGTCGGCGGGCTCGCCAGCCACACCTGCCCCGGCCCTGAGCGGCCGGGGAAATTGCGATTGATCGAGCTGACCGTGACCTGCTCGGCCGCCGTCGACGAACCCGGCCCGCAGTTCGCGCAGGCGCCGCAGGAAGGCTGCAGGATGGTCGCGCCGACTGCGTCGAACGCATCGAGGTAGCCCTGCGCGATGCAGTAGTCGCGCACCGCGGTCGTACCGAACTGCAGATACAGCGTGACGCCGGCCGGCACCCGCAGGCCGCGATCGGCGGCCCAGCGCAGCACCGCGTGATAGTGATCGAAGTCCTCGCGCTTGCCTGCGGTGCATGAACCGCCGTAGGCGATGTCGACCCGCACCGGCTCGTTCAGTTCGGACAGCGCGAGACCATTGCCGGGATCGCCGGGCCGCGCCACCATCGGCGCGAGGCCGCTGCAATCGACCTCGATCGTCGCGGCATAGTCCGCGCCTTCGTCGCTGCGCATCCACGGCTCGATCGTGAAATCGACGCCGCGCCGGGCCTTCAGGAAGCGCACCGTCTCCTCGTCGGGCGCGACGATGCCGGTGAAGCCGCCGAGCTCGGCGCACATATTGGTCAGCGTCGCGCGTTCGTCGGTCGACAGCGACGACACCACCGGACCGGTGAACTCGAACACCTTGCCGACGCCGGCGCCGCCGCGGATCGCCGGCAAGGCGAGCAGATGCAGCACCACGTCCTTGGCGGTCACGCCGGGCGCCAACGCACCGTCGAGCACGATACGCAAGGAAGCGGGCAAGGTCATGCGCACCGCGCCGGTCACGAAAGCATTGGCCATGTCGGTGGTGCCGACGCCAAACGCCACGCAGCCGAGCGCGCCGCTGTGCGGCGTGTGCGAGTCGGTGCCGACCACCAGCTGGCCCGGCAGCGCGTAATGCTCGGCCATCATCGCGTGCGAGATGCCGGCGACATTGCTGCCGTCATCGCGCGGGGCCTCGTCCTCGGTCAGCGTCCGGTGCACGCGCAGCGCGTAATCCGCGACGAAACGCCGCTGCGCGTCGCGCATCCGCACGACGTTCTGCACCAGGCCGCCGCGCAGATGCGCCGGGCTTTGCTCGACATACGAGGTGTGGTCCTCGAACACGACGACGCGCTCGGGCTCGTGCAAGGCGAGCGGCCGGCCCAGCGCGGCATGCAGCATATGGGCCGCCATGCCCGTGTAGTACTCGTGGATGAAGCGCCAATCGGCGCGCACGAAGATGCCATCGCCCGGTGCGGGATCGGCCGGCGTGACCGCGGTCGCGATCACATGGCGGGCGACGATCTTCTCGAACAGCGTGCGAGGCCGGTCAGTGACCGGTACTTCGGGCGCGGGGTCTGCCGCCAACCCGCGCAGATGCCGCTGGCCGAAGCGCAGCAGACCGCCTTCGCGCAGGATCTGCGCGGCCAGCGCATCGCGGCCGGCCAGCAGTTCCTCGAAGGCAATCGCCTCGCCGGCGAGCAGGCGCGGAATCAGGCCGAGGTCCGTCGAGGTCAGCAGGCCGATATTGTCGGCGTTCTGCCGATAGATCCGTTCGAAGCTGCGGGCGATCACCAGCCGGATGCCGGCCAGCTTCTCGGCCGCCGGGCTGTGTTCGCGCGACGAGCCTTTGCCGTAGCGGTTGCCGGCGACGGTCACGGCAAAGCCGCCCTGCCGGATCGCGTCGACGCCGATCGGCTGGGCTCCGCCGGCACGAAAGCCGGTATAGGGATAGCGCCCGAGCTTGTCGTCGAAATGGGTCAGGATCGGTACCGGCGTGATCTCGTCGGTCGAGACATCGTCGCGCAGCGCGCCGGCCTGCTCCAGCGTCAGCGCCTCGCCGCGCAACTGCCGCTCGATGGTCTGCGCACAATCGGCAAGAAACAGAATGCGGCCATCGATCTGCAGGCGGTCCATCGCGGTCTTCTCCAATCTCATCGGTGAACGTCGGCACCGTGCACAATGCACAGTGCCGAAAATCACCAAATCTACGCGCTGCGCCACGCG
The DNA here is from genome assembly GCA_031181345.1 of Cupriavidus sp. Classification (GTDB taxonomy): domain Bacteria; phylum Pseudomonadota; class Gammaproteobacteria; order Burkholderiales; family Burkholderiaceae; genus Cupriavidus. Next base: position 9,117 of record JAPSLC010000083.1, read on the forward strand.
GTGACCAAGCGCCGATGCGGCATCGGGGCTATCTGCGGCAGACATATCCGGGTAAACCTGCGGTCAGGCCCGCAGGCCATCCACGCGTCACGATGGCTTGGGCCGGGCCGCCCTTGTCCCGCGCCACCGTTTTGCGGGACACTTGCGCCGCCGGGGCAAGCCGCATTGGCTCCCTACATGGCCGTCCGATCGGAAGTCCCGATCCCCACGCACGCCCCTGCACCGCCCATGCACCGCATCGATCCCGTCAGCATCCAGCTCTTTCTCGCCGCCGCGCGGGAAGGCTCCATCAAGCGCGCCGCCGAAACCGAGCACATCGCGCAATCGGCGCTGAGCCGCCGGATCGCCGACCTCGAGCGCAGCCTGGGCGTGACGCTGCTGGTGCGCTCGCCGTCCGGTGTGGCGCTGACCGAGGCCGGCGTGCGCGCGCTGGAACTGGGCCGCAAGCTGAACGGGGACATCGCGGCCTTCGCTCGAGAGGTGCAGGACCTCGGCGACCAGGTGGCCGGCACCGTGCGGCTGTCGGCCAGCCCCTCGTCCATCGTCGGCTTCCTGCCCGAACGGCTGCACGCCTTCCGGGCCAGCCATCCGCACGTCGATATCGCGCTGCACGAGCGCTCCACCAGCGAAACGCTGCGCGCGTGCCTCGACGACCATGCCGACGTGGGCGTGGGCGTGGCTATCGACGGAGCACGCGGGCTGGAGTCGTGGCACTTCGCGCAGGACCCGCTGATGGTGCTGCTGCCCGCAGGCCACGCGCTGGCGGGCAGCGCCGGACTGCGCTACGCCGATGTCCTGCAGTATCCGCTGGTGGTGGTGCAGCAAGGCGGCGCGCTCGATACCGAGCTGCGCGATCGCGCCGCCGAAGCGGGCCTGCCGATGCGGCAGAGCGTGGCCGTGTCGAGCTTCGAGGCCGCGTGCCGGATGGTCGAGGCGGGGCTGGGCCTGGCGGTGATTCCGCGCAGCGCGACCACGGCCTACGCGGGCACGCGCGGCTTCGTTCGCGTGCCGCTCGACGAGCCGTGGCAGCAGCGCGAATTGCGCGTCTACGCCCCTCGCAAAACGCCGCGGCTGCGGGCCGTGGACGCGCTGATCGCGGCGTTGCGGGCCGAGCCGCCGGCGGGGCCGTCCGAGGGCGGCTGACGTCCAGTGCCCCCGATGGCGTTCAGTGGGCCGATATCGCGGAACGCGATACCCGGTCCGTCGCAACAGCATTTCTTTCCCGCAGGCTGACCGCTCTAGACTGGCGCGCAGAGGAACCGTCGACAGGTTCCCGCCTCGCGACAACGGAGACAGCATGCCCCTCATCCTTTGCACCGTCGGCCGCCTGCGCCACGCCTTCCTTCCCCTTCGCCGCGCCGTTCCGCTGACCGTGGCCCTGACGATCGCCGCCGCGTCGGTGACCGCGCCCGCCGCCCATGCGCAATCGACCGACGGCAAGCCGCTGCGGCTGATCGTGCCGACCCAGCCGGGCTCGCAGGCCGACGCGGTGGCGCGCGCCTTGAGCGAACCGATGGGCCGCAAGCTCGGCCATCCGATCGTGATTGAGAACATCGCCGGCGCCGGCGGCATCCCGGGCACGCAGCAGATCGTGCGCGCGCCCAAGGACGGGCTGACGCTGGGCCTGGTGTCGTCGAACCACGTGATCAACCCCGCCATCTACCGCTCGATGCCGTTCGACTCGCTGCGCGACATCACGCCGATCACGGTGATCGGCACGCTGCCGCTGGTGCTGGTGGTCAATCCCTCGGTGCCCGCCAACAACGTGCAGGAACTGATCGCGCTGCTCAAGAGCAAGCCCGACCAGCTGAACTACGGCTCCTCGGGCAACGGCACCGTGCTGCATCTGGCCGCCGAACTGTTCGCCAGCGAGGCCAAGGTCCAGGTCCGCCACGTGCCCTACAAGGGCGCCGGCAACTACACCACCGATTTGCTCAGCGGCCAGGTGCAGATGGGCTTCCTGACGGTGCCGGCCGTGCTGCCGCAATTGAAGGCCGGCAAGCTGAAGGCCATCGCGGTGTCCACGCCGAAGCGCATCCCGATGCTGCCCGACGTGCCGTCGCTGGCCGAAGCCGGCCTGCCGCGCTACAGCTTCGACGCATGGCTGGCCATCGTCGGCCCGTCAGGGTTGGCCAAGGACAAGGCCGCCGATCTGCAAGGCAGGATCAAGGCCGCGCTCGATGAAAAGCCGGTGCAGCAGAATCTCGCCGCACAGGGCCTGGTGATCGTCGGCAGCACGCCGGAGCAGGCGGCGCCGTTCTTCCAGAGCGAGCTGGAGAAGCATGCCCGCATCGTCAAGCAGTCGGGGGCGAGCCTGAATTGACCACCGCATGTCGTCCCCGCGAAGGCGGGGACCAGTGGCTCTCGAAGACGCTGGATTCCCGCTTTCGCGGGAACGACAGCATGGCCGCCCGACAGCAGCCAGCAAAAAACAAGGCCCTCCAGTTGGAGGGCCTTGTCGCGTCGAAGGACAGTCGCGCTGTCGTCGATCAGCCAGCGAAGTTCTTGCTGACGAAGTCCCAGTTCACGACGTTCCAGAAGGCCTCGACGAACTTCGGACGGGCATTGCGGTAGTCGATGTAGTAGGCGTGCTCCCACACGTCGCAGGTCAGCAGCGGCTTGGCGTCGGTGGTCAGCGGGGTGGCGGCATTCGAGGTCGACACCAGGTCCAGCGAACCGTCGGCCTTCTTGACCAGCCAGGCCCAGCCCGAACCGAAGGTGGTCACGGCGGTCTTGGTGAACTCTTCCTTGAACTTGTCGAACGAGCCCCACTTGGCGTTGATCGCATCGGCCAGCGCGCCGGTCGGTTGGCCGCCGCCTTGCGGCTTCAGACAGTTCCAGAAGAAGGTGTGGTTCCACACCTGGGCGGCGTTGTTGAAGATGCCGCCGGAGGACTTCTTGACGATCTCTTCGAGGGTCGCGTTCTCGAATTCCGTGCCCTTGATCAGATTGTTCAGATTGGTGACGTACGTCTGATGATGCTTGTCGTGATGGAACTCCAAGGTCTCCTTGGACATATGCGGGGCCAGCGCATCATGAGGGTACGGCAGCGGGGGGAGAGTATGTTCCATTGTTCTGTCTCTGTGGGTTGTGGGACGGGAGACACCGATTGTAGGTGACTTGCCATAGTGGCGCAAACGAGCGGCAATGCCCCTTCGGGGCGCGGCAGTATGCGGCTGCGCGCCCTGCCGCGCCGGTCCGGCGGCGCGGTTTCGACGGCACCGCTGCAGGCGATCGAGCCCTTATAGGTCAAGCAGTTTGGCCTGCACGCTGGCGATGCCGATATCGGCCACGCCCTCGGCCAGGTGGACCTCGACGCGGCCGCCGGCACGCAGCTCGGATGGGGCTCGCAGCGCCTTGCCGCGCGGGTCGAGCAGCACCGCATAGCCGCGCTCGAGCGTGCGCTGCGGCGCCAGCAGTTCGAGCGCGCCGGCGGCGCGATGCAGCCGCTGCGCCGCGCGTTCGTGCTGGCGTTCGCTGGCTGCCTGCATGCGGGCCGCGAGTCGGGCGAGTTCCGCTTGCCTTGCGCTGGCATCGGGACGTTGCGCGCTCCAGCGCATCGACCACAGCTGCAGCCGATGGCGTCGCTTCACCAGGTTGTCGCGCCATGCCGCGCGCAAATGTCGCGCGAGATTGTCGAGCTGTCCGCGCCGCTCCAGCAATTGCGCCTGCGGACTGCGCACGCGCCGCGCCAGCCAGTCCAGATGTTGGGCGCGCCGCTCCAGTTGCCGGCGCATGCATTGGCCGAGCGCCTCGCGCGCACGTGCGGCCTGCGCCAGCAGATGCGCGCGATCGGGGCTGACCAGTTCGGCCGCGCCGGTCGGCGTCGGCGCCCGCACATCGGCGACGAAGTCGGCGATGGTGAAGTCGGTTTCGTGGCCCACGCCGCAGACCACCGGCAGCGTGCAACGCGCGACCGCGTGGGCCACCACTTCCTCGTTGAACGACCACAGGTCCTCGATGCTGCCGCCGCCGCGGCACAGGATCACCACGTCGCATTCGGCGCGCGCGCTGACGGTGTCGAGCATCGCCGCGATCTTGTCGGCGGCTCCGGCGCCCTGCACCGGCACCGGATAGACCAGCACCTGGATATGCGGCGCGCGACGGCGCAGGGTCGTCAGCACGTCGCGCAGCGCCGCGGCCTGCAGCGACGTGACCACGCCGATCGTGCGCGGATGGGACGGGATCGGCCGCTTGCGTGCCGGATCGAACAGACCGTCGCGCGAGAGCTTGTCCTTCAGGCGCAGGAAGGCCTCGTACAGATTGCCGACGCCGGCGCGCCGCATCGCCTCGACGCTCAGTTGCACCTCGCCGCGCGCCTCGTACATCGACACCAGCGCGCGCACTTCGACGGCCTCGCCTTCGCGGACCGGAAAGTCAACGTGCTGATTTCGCCCGCGGAACATCACGCAGCGGATCTGCGCACGGGCGTCCTTCAGCGAGAAATACCAGTGCCCGCTCGCCGCGCGTGTGAAGTTGGAAATTTCTCCACGCACCCAGGCCAGCGGGAAGTTGCGTTCGAGTACCGATGCGATCGCATGGTTCAATTCGCCGACCGGGATCACGTCGCGCCCGCCGGGTGCCGTCCGGGAGACTGGCGAAGGCGGAAACGAGAATGGTTCAGACATGGCAAATCGCCGCCGAAGCGGCGTCAGATGGACATGTCCACAGCATAACCGCTCTGTCAAGCCCTTCGCTGTAGGGTGCCTGAAACGGCCCGTGTTCCGAGGGGCTTGACACAAGCCATTGATTCTTAATGACTTTCCCGGACATCACTTTTTAAGCAATGTAAGAATTTCTCTTACGCGTCAATCACTTACCATTTGTCCACACCAGCTTGTTCACAAAGTTATCCACAGGAACTCTGGACAACTACAGAGCGGTAACACGAACCGTACGGCTGCCCACACTGCCCCGTGACCGAAACGTCGCTCTCGCACCGAAACAAAAAACGCCCAGCCCGGGAAGCGGGCCCGCTCGGCGTCTCGCCTGCTGCCACTTTATTAGGCAGACCGGAGAATTCCGTTACGGATCAAATCCTTGCCTCGCTTCTCCCGGGCTTATCCACAGGCGCTCCACAACACTGTCCCGCCGAGATGTGGAAAGAAGCCGACTTTTCAATTTCTGTTGCCGAATGTCGACGAGAGGGGCCGTTTGGGCGTCACTGCACAAATTTTAAGCAACCCTTGGGAAGGCCATACGAATCAAGCACTTGGCGGGCTTGTCAGGCCGCTGTCCACACTTGTTCCACAATCCTGTCCCGTTGCCGTGTGGAAAGCCGGGACGCGGCACGACCGGGATGGGCCAGTTCCCTGGCGTTGGACAGCCATCCCGCGCCTGCCGCCGCTTCTGCCCAAATTTTAAGCAGGTCGGCGTTCGTCCTTTGCAATCAAGGACTTGGCCATGCTGTCCGCCCGCTTTCCACAATCCATCCACAGCACTGTCCCTGCCGGGTGTGGACATGTCTGAAAGTGGATGGGGATCGCCATCTCGGCTTGCCCCGCCGGGGGCCGCGCGTTAGAGTGGCGCCTGTTTTTTTACGCCGGCCTGCCGCAGTCCTTCCCTTCGCGCCGGCGACTCGGGGTGTCCTTGTGTTTTCCATCATTGAAGCGGCCG
>JAPSLC010000018.1 GCA_031181345.1 Cupriavidus sp.
AAGTCGGAACCACCCCTTCCCATCCCGAACAGGACCGTGAAACGACTTCGCGCCGATGATAGTGCGGACTACCCGTGTGAAAGTAGGTCATCGCCAGGCTCTCCCTTGAAAACGCCCCAGATCCCAAGGATCTGGGGCGTTTTGCTTTGCGGCGGCGGCAGAAGTCGCGAGAAACCAAGAGCCAAGAGCCCGGGGGCGCTTTCCTCTCCGCCGCAAGTGCCTCACAATGCCGGCTTCGCGGCCTCGCGCCGACAACCTCCATCCCAAAAAAGTGACCACGCCATCCGACCATTCCTGGTACCTGTACCTGCTCGAATGCGCCGATGGCAGCCTCTATACCGGCATCACCACCGATGTCGCGCGCCGCTTTGCCCAGCACCAGGCCGGCACGGGCGCCCGCTATACCCGATCGCGTAAACCGATTGCGGTCGCCGCCCAGTTGCGCTGTGCCGACCGGGCCGAAGCATCGCGACTGGAAGCGCTGGTCAAGCGCCTGCATGCCCCGCGCAAGCGGCAGTTTTGCGCGATGCTGGCGCAAGCCGAAATGCCGGCTCTGCTCGCATGGCTGCGCGAGGGCGGCCATTCATCCGAGGCCGCGGCCTTGCGCGCAGAATCCTGAATCCACGCGGATCGCGCCATCGATTTTCTTCCCGTTTCTCCCCTTAAGGCTCGTTTAAGTCTCGCCCCCTAGCATGTCCTCGTCGCGTCCACCGTGGACGCCGAACCAACGAGGAGAACCAGATGATTCGCCGAACTGTTGCTCGTACGGCCGTCGCCATTGCTGCCCTGGGCGTGTTGGCAGGCGGGTACAACTATCTCCAGAAGGAGGCGGTGGCATCGAGCTATGCCGCGCCGACTCCGATGGTTGCGCAAGTGGGGGCCGACCCCGGTCGCGCGATGGCAACGCCAACCGACTTCTCCGGCATCGTCGACCGCTACGGTCCCGCGGTCGTCAACATCAGCGTGACCGCGCGCGCCCAGCGCACAGCGGCGCAGATGCCGCCCGGCATGGATCCGGACGATCCGATGTTCCAGTTCTTCAAGCGCTTCGGCATCCCGTTCCCGTATGGACCGCAGCCCGACCAGCCGCAACTCGCGCGTGGCCTCGGCTCAGGCTTTATCGTCAGCAAGGACGGCATGATCCTGACCAACGCGCACGTCGTGGACGGCGCGCAGGAGGTGGTGGTGAAGCTGACCGATCGCCGCGAGTTCAAGGCCAAGGTGCTCGGCGTCGACAAGCAAACGGACATCGCGGTGATCAAGATCGACGCCAAGGATCTGCCGACCGTGCAGCTCGGCGATCCGTCGCAGGTGCGCGTCGGCGAGCCGGTGGTGGCGATCGGTTCGCCGTACGGTTTCGAGAACACCGTGACCGCCGGCATCGTCAGCGCCAAGTCGCGCGCGTTGCCGGACGACACCTATGTCCCGTTCATCCAGACCGACGTCGCGGTGAATCCCGGAAACTCCGGCGGTCCGCTCTTCAATCAGCGTGGAGAAGTGATCGGCATCAACTCGCAGATCTATAGCCGGACCGGTGGTTATCAGGGCCTGTCGTTCGCGATCCCGATCGATGTGGCCACCAAGGTTCAGCAGCAGCTGGTCGCACATGGCAAGGTCACGCGCGGACGCCTGGGCATCGGCGTGCAGGAGGTCAACCAGGCCCTGGCGCAGTCGTTCGGTTTGCCCAAGCCGGCGGGCGCTCTGGTCAATACCGTCGAGCCTGACGGCCCCGCCGCGAAGGCCGGCCTGAAGCCTGGTGACGTGATCGTGCAGATCGGTGATGACACCGTCGACCGTTCCACCGACCTGCCGGAACACGTGGCCGATCTGAAGCCCGGCACCGAAACGAAGCTGAAGGTCGTGCGCGAAGGCAAGCCAATCACGCTGAGCGTCAAGGTCGGTGCGGCCAACGAGCAGACCGTCGCGCAAAAGAGCGATGGCGCCGAGTCCGGCGGCAAGCTCGGTCTTGCGGTGCGCCCGCTGTCGCCCGCCGAGCAGCGCGAGAGCGGCATCGCCGGCGGCCTGGTGGTAGAGGGTGCGTCGGGCCCCGCGGCACGCGTGGGCATTCAGGCCGGCGACGTGATCCTCGCCTTCAACGGGACGCCGATCAAGTCGGTCGAGCAGTTGCGCACGATGGTGTCGAAAGCCGGCAAGGAGGTCGCGCTGCTGGTGCAGCGTGACGACACGCAGCTCTTCGTGCCGATCGAACTGGGCTGATACACGGCGCGTAAGGCGTCGCGAACGGGCGATCCACCAGCCCGGGCGCGACGCCTATTTTGTCGGTGCGTCGTCGCACTCCGACGTCATCGACGAGCTCATCGATCAGGTATACGGCCACGTATACGACCCCGTATACCTGCCGTATACGCGCCCACGTATACGGCAGGTATACGTATACGTACCCACCCGGAAAACGTTGCCCAGAGCGGTTTTCCGGGCTGCATAGCCACACAGGAACGCAATCACGGCGTATCATCACGACTGCGATGCATGACGAGGCATCGGTGCCATCGTCTTGTGGACTCGATCGAAAAGGAAGTCTATGCAGTTGGATCTCACGCGTGCATCTACGGTGACGGCGACCGACCGGGCGCGGCGCATGCCGCGCGCGACGCCATCACCCCGTCGTCGCAAGAAGGTAGAGGTCACCTACTGGGAGCGCGGCTATCGTTCCCACTACTACCGCAACGAGCGCGGCGACAAGCTGGGCGAAGTACATCTGTCCGAGCGCGGCGAAGTCCCGGTGGTCTATCGTTGGGCGGCCGGCAACTATTCGGGTGCTGAAGGTTCGCTGGCGCACGCGCGCATGCGCGTCGAAGAGACCGTGGGCTTCGGCATGCGGCAGCTGCCGCTCTTCTGACGACGGCAACGCCGCCGGGCAACACCCTCAAACCGACCGCGGCCTCTGCTGCGGTCCTTCGCGGCGCGCTCGATCGAGCCGACGCTGCCACCGCATCGCCGCCGCCGCGCACAGCGCCAGCAGCGCGATCCAGCGATCCAGTAATCCAGCAATCCAGCGATACAGACCCTCGCACGCCGTCAGCCTGGCCCATCGATGCCGCGGTCAGCCGCGGCCGCACGCTGCGCCGGTGCTGCGTCGAGGCGCGCCGCGCGCGCTTCTGGCATCATCCGGCTATTGGCGCGCGAAACCGTCCCCTTCGCGTCTTGCTGAACCCGCGGCAACGCCCATGGCCTCGCCGCCTTGCCTGTCTCCGCTGTCGCCATGACGACCCCTGCCGCTCCCCAAGATCCCAATGCAAACGGCGACGCCGCCGCGCCGCCCGCCACGTCGTCCTTCGACGCGCACGAACTCGAGGCGCTCGCCGCGGCCTTTCGCCGCGACGGCTTTGTGGTGTTGCGCGGCCTGGCGGAGCCGGCGTTGTGCGATGCGATGGAGCGCGTGGCGCGAGCCCAGCTCGAGGCGGTGGTCGAGCCGGTCGAATACGAGGCCGAACTGGGTTACCCGGGCGCGCCCCGCAGCCGCAACGCGGCGGGCGGTGCGACGGTGCGGCGTCTGCGTCAGGCCTACGACCGCGACCCGGTGTTCCAGCAGTGGGCGACCGACCCGCGCGTGGCCACGCTGGTCACCGCGCTGCTCGGCGAGCCGGCGCAACTGACGCTGGCTCACCACAACTGCGTGATGACCAAGCATCCAACCTATGGCAGCCAGACGGGCTGGCATCGCGATACGCGCTACTGGTCGTTCGCCAGTCCGGAACTGGTGACGGTGTGGCTGGCATTGGGCAACGAGGACGAGCGCAACGGCGCGCTGCGCGTGATACCCGGCTCGCATCGGATCGCACTGGAACCGGGGCAGCTCGGTGCCGCGGAGTTCCTGGTGGACAGCCATCCGGCCAGTGCGGCGCTGCTGGCGGGGGCGATGCCGCTGTCATTGCAGCGCGGCGACGTGCTGTTCTTCGACAGCCGGCTGTTCCATAGCGCGGGGCAGAACCTGTCCGACGCGGTCAAGCTGTCGGTCGCCTTCGCCTATCTCGGCCTGAGCAACCGGCCGCTGCCCGGCACGCGGTCGGCGCAGCACGGCATGGTGCAGTTGCCGGGGCCGATGGCAAGTTAAAGCGCTGAAGAAACGGGAAGGCGCGCCCTTCAGGTGCGCAGGCTGACCAGGTTGGTGATCTTCTCGGAGGCTTCCAGCAGCGGCGGCAGGAAACGGCGCACCATTTCCTCGGCGCTGGTGCGATTGGCCTGGCCGCTGATGTTCATCGCGGCGATGACCTGGCCGGCGCGATTACGGATCGGCGCCGACAGCGACACCAGCCCCTCCTCGAGCTCCTGATCGTTCTGCGCCCATCCCTGTTCGCGGATGCGCGCGATGATCGCCTTCAGGTCGTCGATATCGGTGACGGTGCGCTGCGTGCGCTTGCGCAGATCGCTGGCGCGCAGCACGCGATCGAGCTCGGGGTCCGATAGTCCTGCCAGCAGCACGCGGCCCATCGACGAGCAATAGGCGGGCAGCCGGCTGCCGATCGACAGATTGATCGTCATGATCTTGCGTGCGGGCACGCGCAGCACATAGACGATCTCCGTCCCGTCCAGCACCGACACCGAGCAGCTCTCGTGCACCTGCTGCGACAGCGCCTCCATGATCGGCTCGGCCAGATTCCAGAACGGCATCGAGGTCAGGTAGGCGAAGCCGAGGTCGAGAATCTTCGGGGTCAGCCGGAACAGCCGGCCGTCGGCCTCGACGTAGCCCAAGCCCACCAGCGTCAGCAGGATGCGCCGTGCGCCGGCACGCGTCAGGCCGCTGGCCTGCGCGATCTCGGTCAGGGTCTGGGCTGGACGCTGGGCGTTGAAGGCGCGGATCACCGACAGCCCCCGTGCGAAGGACTGGACGTAGCTGTCGCTCGGCTTCTCGGCGGCGGTGCCGGCATTGCCGGCGGCTTCGGCGGCGGACGGCTGGGAATCCTTGGAATCGTTCGGGGCGTGGCTGGCCATCGAGGTATACGGCTGGATGCCGAATGCGCACGGAAAGGCCGAAAGAGTAGTGGAAAAGGCCGCAAACCGCCAGAGGGGCATGCCGCAATGCCCCGTTGTGCCGGGGCCCCGGGGCACCGCGTATCGACGAGTCGCGCGGACCCCGCTCACGGGACCTCAGGGAAACCTCAGCGCAACCTCAGCGGAAGCTCTTCTGCACCAGCACGAAACCCGCGACCAGCACGCAGACCAGCGCGAAGCCATGCAGCAGGTCCATGCCGGCCAGCAAGGTGGCCTGCCGGTCCACCTCCTGCGACAGCCGCGCCAGATCGAAGGAAGACAGCCCGCCGCCCTGCTGCAGCGCTGGCTCGAAGCGGGTCACGTGCTCGACCAGATGGGTGCGGTGCGTGGCCGCGCCTTCCTGCATCCACATGCTGGCCAGCCCGGTGCCGGTCGCCGAGGCAATCTGCTTGCAGACGTTCTTGAACTGGTAGGCGTGGGCGAAGTCCTCGACCGGCAGATCGAGGTAGGTCATCGACGCGACCTGGATCATCAGCAGCACCGGCGTCAGCCCCTCCAGCAGTACCACCGGCACCAGCGCGTAATCGGGCGCGCCCGGCATCAGCCGCTGCGACAGCAGCATCGCGGCGCAGGCGTAGACCACCAGGCCGGCCGCGATCACCCGCCGCTTGCGGAACACCATCGCCATGCACAGCGTCAGCACCACCGCGCCGATCGCCGACACGGTGCCGCTGACCGACAGCAGCATGCTGGTGGTGCGGAAGGTCAGGCCCAGCCCGCTTTGCGTCAGCGTCGGCAGCAGATAGGCCCAGATCGCCGACAGCAGGTAGTACAGCGTGTAGAAGCCCAGGCCGTACAGATAGCGCCGGCCGAGCAGCCGCGACGGGTCGATCCACGGATCCTGATGACGGTGCAGCCGCCAGGCGCAGAACAGCAGCAGCGCCAGCCCGCTGGTGGCCATCAGCGGCATGTGCGGCGTGCTGAAGAAGCGCGTGTAGCGCATCTCCTGCAGCGTATGCAGCAGCACCAGCGCGCCCGCGGCGGCGCTGAGCGCGGCGGGCCAGTCCAGCGTCGAAACCGGCGGATGCGGATCGCGCGGACCGCGGCGCGGGTAGGTCAGCGCCACCAGCGCCAGCACCGGCAGCGCGATCACGGCCTGGAACAGGAAGACCGCGCGCCAGCCGATCTCGTCGAGGAAGATGCCGGTCAGCCAGGGCGTCACCGCCAGCAGGCCGAAGGATCCAAGGCCGAAGCGCAGCAGCAGCGCGGCGCGTTCGGCCGGCGCCGTCAGAAGCTGGACCAGGATGCGCGAGGCCGCGAACAGGCCGCCGGCGCCCAGGCCCTCGACGGTCTTGCCGACGATCAGGCCGGTCGGCGAGCCGGCCTCCGCGCACAGGATCGCGCCGAGTACGAACACCGCCAGCGATGCCATCGTGAAGCGCTTGTAGGTGATGCGCCGCGCGATCTGGTCGAGCAGCATGTTCATCAGCACGGCGGCCGCGGCATAGGCGCTGACCGCGTACAGGTAGTCGCTGGGCGTCGCATTGACGCCGCCCTGGATATGCTGGCTCGCCACCGCCATCATCAGCGTCGACGAGAAGTCGAGCCCGGTGACCAGCCCCAGCGTCAGGCCGAATGCCGACAGGCGCAGCGGTCCCATCTCGGGGTGCGAGGCGAGACGCAGCGATGGTGGCGGGGAAACGGGATTCGGCGCGGGATGGCCGGCCGGCAGCGGTTGGTGGGGCATGGGCGCCAGCTTAGCGGCGTGCGCGTGCGGGAAAAACCGCCTGCGCTGGAAACTTCGTCCGGCTGCCGGAACAATCGGCGCGCGGCATTGGCGCCCAATCCGCGTCCATCGCCTGCGCCCATGAAAAAACCGGCCCGCAGGCCGGTTCTCATGGGCACGCCGCAGGGCGCGCGAGGGCGTCAGGCGCCCTGGCCGAAGCGGTCGCGGTTGTCCGACACGTGGTCGGCGCGGGCGCCGTCCGTGTACGCATCGACGCTGCGCGCACCATCGGTGTAGGCGTCCACCTTGCGGGCGCCGTCGGTGTACGGGTCGGCCTTGCCGACGTGCATCGACGCGCCTTCGAGGCGCAGCACGTCGCGATCGAGCGTGGTGGCGTGCAGCGCGGTGGCGGACAGGGACAGGCCGGCGGCGCAGAGCAGCGCGAAGGCCAGGCGACGGGGTTGTGCAAGAGTCTTCATGGTTCTTTTTTCCTTTGATCAAAGCGGTGTGGCCGGCCTCAGCCGATCACACCGCTCGAATCTACGCCCGTCATTGGCGTGGAAAAAGAGGCCCTGCAGCAACACACTGTTCAAGCAGTCAGACAATCGCCGCGAACCGTTGCCGGAGCGCGTCCGGCGCGGCGTTAAGCAGTTAGCCTCAAAGCAGATGCCGCAGGCCGAACAGATTGACGCTCAGCCCGGCGATCACCATCAGCAGCACCTGCGCCAGAATGAACAGCACCAGCGGCGAAATATCAAAGCCGCCGAGGCGCGGCAGCACGCGGCGGATCGGATCGAGCAGCGGATCGGTCAACTGCTGAATGACCGGGGTGATCGGCGAATGCGGATTGACCCACGAGAGGATCGCCATCAGCAGCGTGACCCACATCACCAGGCTGATGCCCCACTTCAGCACGTTGAGCACCGCGATACCCAGCACGGCGGGCAGCAGGCCGAGCGGACTGCCGGCGGTCAGTCCGATCACCGCGAGCAGGAACACCACGGCGGTCAGCCAGGCCGCGACCACGGTGGCCCAGTCGATGCCGCCGACGCCCGGGATGATCCGCCGCAGCGGCCGCACCAGCCAGTCGGTGACCTGGAACACCGCATGCGAGATCGGGTTGCGCGCCGGCAGGCGCGTCAGTTGCATCCACAGCCGCAGCAGCAGCGCCATGCCGAAGAGCGTGAAAACGGTGTCGAGCAGAAAGATGGCGATTTGCGAGAGCATCGGATTTCCGGGGTCGTGACGCAGGTGTCTGCGGACGCACAGATTCTGCCATACCCGGGATGCCGCGCGTAGCGCAACGGTGGCCACGGCCGCGGAGGCCCGCCGGTGCGCCGCACGATGCCTGACCGCCTTGCCGCGCACCTATAATGACGGCCGACTCCAGATTGCGGCCGCGCTGCCCCGCCGGCCGCGCCATCGCACGCCATGACCCAGCCCCGTTCCCCGAGCGCCGCCGAGCTTGCCAAGCAGGACTTCGAGGCCCTGTCCGACTTCCGCTATCAGCTGCGGCGCTTCATGCGGTTCTCCGAAGACGCCGTGCGCGAGGAGGGCCTGACCGTGCAGCAGTATCTGCTGCTGCTGCATATCCGCGGCTTTCCCGGGCGCGACTGGGCGTCCATCGGCGAACTGGCCGAGCGGCTGCAGGCCAAGCAGCACGGCGTGGTGGCCCTGGTCAATCGCTGCGAGGCGTCCGGGCTGGTCAAGCGCAAGACCAATGCGGCCGACCGCCGCGTGGTGCAGGTCCATCTGCAGCCCAAGGGCGAGCGTTGCCTGAACCGGCTGGCGCTGCTGCACCGGAGCGAGCTCGAGTCGCTGCGTCACACCTTCCGCATCTCGCGCCTGACCGCCTTCAACGACGACGGCGTGTCGCGCGGCTAGCACGGCTGGCACGGCCCGCCATCCCCGCCGGGCGCTCTTCGCTGTCTCAGGCCTGTGGCGACAGCGCCTGGGCCAGGAAAGTCAGCGTGCGCCCATGGGCCAGCACCGCCGAGGGCTGGTCGTAAGAGGCGCGCGCCCAGCAGTTGAAGCCGTGGTCGGCGCCCGGGTAGACGTGGATCTCGGCGCGCGGATTGCCGGCCATCGCGGCGCGCACCTGTTCGACCGCCTCGGGCGGAATATTCGCGTCGCGCTCGCCATAGTGAAACTGGATCGGCACGCGCACCGCGCTGGCCTGCTCCAGACGGCGCTGGATGCCCCCGCCGTAGTAGGGCACCGCCGCATCGACCAGACCGCGCGCCGCGCTCAGATACGCCACCAGTCCGCCGAAGCAGTAGCCGACCGCAGCGATCCTGCCGTCCGCCCCAAGCTGCGCGCGCAGCGCCTGCGCCGTCAGCGCGATATCGTCGACGACGACGTCGGGATCGGTGGCCTTGTACAGCGCCATCGCGCGCTCCTTGTCGGCGCCCGCATAGCCGAGTTCGATGCGCGGCGCTTCGCGCCAGAAGATGTCCGGCGCCATCACCACGTACCCGTCCAGCGCGTATTGATCGGCTACCGCGCGAATATGTTCGTTGACCCCGAAGATTTCCTGGATCAGCACGATGCCCGGCGTGCCCGGGCGCATGCCGCCGGGCGGCAGGCTCAGGTAGGCCTCGAAGGCTTGGGAGTCGGTGCCGACGCGGATCCAGCGGCGAAGCGCATCGCGAGGTGCATCGTCCATGGGCAGGGTAGCGGACATCGTTTCCTCCATCGGTAGGGCCGACAGGGTAAGCCAAGCCGCGCAAGCTTGCCAAGCGCAGGCCCGCCCGTGGCCTGGCGGACGTTGCCCCGCGCCCGATGTAGGCGGATTCCGACAAGCGCCGGGGCCGGCGGCGGACGGCGGTTCCGGGCAGGGCTTGCCATACTGCTGGCGGAGGTCCGCCGGACATCCTGGTCCCCGCTGCGCCTCCACTCGTTTCCGCAGGGATGTCGATGACCGCTGAAGACGCGCCTGAAGACCGGCAGGTTGCAGCCGGCGTCGCGCAGATGGCGCGCCGCGAAGGCTCCCCCCTTGCCGCCCCGCCTGCCGCCGGGGGCGATCGTGCGCCGGCCGCCGCCGCGGCGAAGCTGCTGCAGCCGGGTCGCAATTGCTGGCGCATCGAACGCGCGTCGCGCTTCGCCATGCTGGTCGATGGCGAAGAGTACTTCCGCGCGCTGCGCTCGGCGCTGATCCAGGCCGAACACACGGTATTCATCCTCGGCTGGGATATCGACAGCCGCTTCGAGCTGGTACCCGGCGGCGCCGACGACGGCTTTCCTCGCGGGCTGCGCGATTTCCTCGACGCGCTGGTGCGGCGCCGCCGGCGGCTGCGCATCTACGTGCTGAGCTGGGATTTCGCCATGGTCTATGCGATGGAGCGCGAGTGGCTGCCCGCGGTCAAGCTCGACTGGCAGACCCACCGCCGCCTGTCGTTCCGGCTAGACGCCCGGCATCCGGTCGGCGCCTCGCATCATCAGAAGGTGGTGGTGATCGACCACAGCCTGGCCTTCGTCGGCGGGCTCGATCTGACGCGCTGCCGCTGGGATACGCCGGCCCATTCGCTGCACGAAACGCGCCGGGTGGACCCCGACGGCAAGCCCTATGGGCCGTTCCACGACGTGCAGGCGGTGGTCGAAGGCGACGTGGCGCGCGCGCTGGGCGAGATGGCGGCCGAGCGCTGGCGCCGCGGCACCCGGCGCGAGCCGCGCGCTGCCGACCCGGCCGCCGATGGCCAGGGCAGGCGACTGTGGCCCGACGGTGTGGCCCCGCTGCTGACCGACGTGCCGGTGGCGATCGCGCGCACCGCGCCCGCCTTCGCAGGCGAGCCCGGCGTCGGCGAAATCCGCGCGCTGCACCTGGATGCGATCGCCGCCGCGCGCCAGACCCTGTATCTCGAGAACCAGTATTTCAGCTCCGGCATGCTGGCCGACGCGCTGGCCGCGCGGCTGGCCGAGCCCGCGGGACCCGAGGTGGTGCTGGTCTCGCGCCGCAGCGAAAGCGGCTGGCTGGAGGAGCACAGCATGGGCGTGCTGCGCGCCCGCGCGCATCGCAAGCTGCGCAGCGTCGATGCCGACCATCGCTATCGGCTCTATTACCCGCATCTGCCGGGCGAGGGTGAACCGGGCCCGAACGGCGAGCCGCTGCCCGGCATCAACGTGCACAGCAAGGTCATGGTGGTCGACGACACCTTGCTGACGATCGGCTCGGCCAATCTGAACAATCGCTCGATGGGGCTCGACACCGAATGCAATCTGGTGATCGAGTCCGGCGGCGATGCCCGCATCGCGGCCGCGATCCGTGCCATGCGGGCGCGGCTGGTGGCCGAGCACCTGGCGTGCGATGCCGACGAACTGGCCGCCGCCCATGCACGCGGGGAGCCGCTGCACGACATCATCGCCCGCTGCCATCGGCCCGGCCAGCGTACGTTGCAGGCCTTCGATCCGCCGCTGGTTCCGGAGGTGGACGCGGTGGTGCCCGACGAGCGCCTGCTCGACCCGATCGAGCCGATCGATCCGGACGGGCTGGTCGACGAATTCCTGACGCACGAGGCGCGTCCGCGCGTGATCGGCCGCCTGGGCGTGGCGATCCTGCTGCTGGTGGTGCTCGCAGGCCTGGCATTTGCGTGGCGCTATACACCGCTGCGGGAGTGGGCCGACTTCCGCAACGTGCTCGATGTGGTCGAGCGGATCCGCGACATGCCGATGGCGCCGCTGGCGATGCTCGGCGCCTATGTCGCCGCAGGGCTGGTGATGGTGCCGGTGACCCTGCTGATCGTCGTCACGGTGATCGTGTTCGGTCCGGTCAAGGGCGCGCTGTGCGCGCTCGGCGGCGTGGTGCTCAGCGCCGCCACCGGCTACGGCATCGGCCGCTTTGTGGGCCGCGACGCGGTACGGCGCTATGGCGGCAAGCGGCTCAATGCCTTGAGCCAGCAGGTCGGCCAGCACGGCTTGCTGGCGATGGTGGTGCTCCGGCTGGTGCCGGTGGCGCCGTTCACGCTGGTCAATCTGGTGGTGGGGGCCTCGCGCATCCGCTTCCGCGACTGCCTGCTCGGCACGCTGATCGGCATGACGCCGGGCATCGTGATCTCCGCCTCGCTGGTCGACCGCATCGCCGCGGTGGCGCGCAATCCGAACCCGCTGACGGTGGCGTTGCTGCTGCTGGTGCTGCTGATCCCGCTCAGCGTGCTGTGGCTGCTGCGCCGGCGCCGGCGCGCGGACGCCGCGCAGGCAGCGAAGGAAGCCGAGGTGGCGCAGGCGGCCGAGGCGGCCAGGGAGGCCAGGATCGCGCAGGCCATGCAGCCGGCGGAGACCACGCAGGCGGTGCACCGCGCCGCCATCGGCGAACCCCGCCATGGAGGGCATGCATGAGTCGGATCTATCCATTGCGCCCCGGCGACATTGTCGAGCCGTTTCCGGAGCCGCCGGAGAGCCCGGAGAGCCCGGACTGCGCGCCGGGCCCAGCCGCGCCCACGCAATTCGTCGTGGCCAGCTACAACATCCACGGCGGCATCGGCGTGGACGGGCGCTTTCTGCCCAAGCGGATCGCCGGCGTGCTGTCGGAACTGCAGGCGGACATCGTCGCGCTGCAGGAAGTCGAATCGCGCAGCACCGGCTTCGACATGCTGGCCTATCTGCGCGACGAGACCGGCTATCACGCGATTCCCGGGCCGACGCTGACCCGGCATGACGGCGAATATGGCAACGCGCTGCTGACGCGCTTTCCGCCCAGCCGGGTCCGGCAGATCGATCTGAGCGTGGGCCGCCACGAACCGCGCGGCGCGATCGACGCGACGCTGAGCTGTCCCGACGGCGTGCATGCGTCCCCGCTGCGGGTGATCGCCACCCATCTGGGACTGTGGCCGGGCGAGCGGCGCATGCAGGTGCGCCGGCTGCTGACCTCGCTGGCCGAACAGCCCGGCGTGCCCACCGTGCTGCTGGGCGACGTCAACGAATGGTTCCTGTGGGGACGGCCGCTGCGCTGGCTGCATGCGTACTTCGACGGTGCGCCGCATGTGCCGACCTTCCCGTCGCGGATGCCGGTCCTGGCGCTGGACCGCCTGTGGTGCTGTCCGCGCTCGGTGCTCGCCTCGGTATCGAGCCATCGCAGCCCGCTGGCGCGGATCGCGTCGGACCACCTGCCGCTGATGGCGCGCCTGCATGCCCGAACGGCGGCGCCGGCATCCGTGCGTTCCGCGGCGCAGGCGGTCGAAGAGGAAGCCGATCTGGCCAGGCAGGCCGATCAGCCGTCGCGATAGGCGTCCAGGCGGTTGTACAGGGTCTTCAGGCTGATGCCGAGCGCCTGCGCGGCGCGCCGCTTGTCGCCGTCGAAGCGGGCCAGCGTGGCGAGGATCAGGCCGCGCTGCGCATCGGCCAACGTGGTGCCGATCCGCACGTTCAGCACGCCGTCGGCGGCGGTGGGCAGCGGCGGCTGCGAGGCGATGTTCGGATTCGGCAGCTCGATCACGCGATCGGCCAGGATGAAGGCGCGATAGACCGTGTTGCGCAACTCGCGCACGTTGCCCGGCCAGCCGTACTGGCACAGCCGCTCCAGCGCGCTGGCCGAGAACACCTTGTCGGTGCCTTCGGCGGCGTTCAGCTCGGCCAGGAAGTGCCTGGCCAGCGGAACGATGTCCTCGCGCCGTTCGCGCAGCGGCGGAATATGCAGCGGCACCACGGCGAGCCGGTACAGCAGGTCCTCGCGCAGCACGCCGCTGCGCACGGCTTCCAGCGGGTCGCGATTGGTCGCCGAGACGATGCGCACGTCGCAGACCACCTGGGCGTCGCCGCCGACGCGATGGAAGGTGCGCGTCTCGAGCACCCGCAGCAGCTTGATCTGCATGTCGGGCGCCATTTCGGTGACCTCGTCCAGGAACAGCGTGCCGCCGTGCGCCTGCTCGAAATAGCCGGCCTTCTGCTGCATCGCGCCGGTGAAGCCGCCCTTTTCGTGGCCGAACAGTTCCGATTCGATCAGGGTCGGCGCGATCGCGCCGCAATTGACGGCGACGAAGGGCTTGCCGCGCCGGTTGCTGCGCTCGTGTATCGCGCGGGCCACCAGTTCCTTGCCGGTGCCGCTTTCGCCGACGGCGAGCATCGGCACGTCGGTGGCGGCGACCCGGGGGATCTGTTCGAGCAGCCGGCGCATCGACGGCGAGGTGCTGCGCCACAGCAGCGCAAAGTCGTCGCGCGCCGCCGGCCCGTGGCCGCCGTCGCCGCGTGGGTGGTCCCGCGCGGGTTCCCGATGGCGGGAGCGCGTCGTGTCCGGCAGATCGTTCGAGGTGCTGGTCGACATGTAGCGAAAGGCGGAGCGGAAATAGAGACAGGCGGTCGGCGGACGGTGGATGCGGTGGCGGGACAAACAGGCAGACGCACGCGATCCACGGCTTCGCGAGAGCCGCATTGCGGTTCGCGTAACGCAATGCTAGCTTGCGATCGAGTCGGCCACCATTGCAGTTTGTCCGACAAGCCGGTACGGGGCGGCCGGCAGCCGATGTCAGACTAACACCGGTATGGCGGCGCTTGCCGCTTGCATAGAATGGGGTCTATTCAGGGCAGTAACGCCCGCCGGGCGGCAACCGCCACGGCGCCTGTCTCATTTCCACCATTCCGGTCAAGGGTTTCAGCGGCCGGCATCAGTCAAGCCTATGCCTCACATCCTGATCGTCGATGACGACGAGAACACCTGTGCAGCGCTGGCGGAGATCGCAGCGGCGGAGGGGTTCACCGCGGCTACCGCGGGCGACCTGCGCGAAGCGTGCCTGCAGATCGGCTGGCAAATGCCCGATGCGGTGCTGGCCGACCTGAAGCTGCCCGACGGCGACGGCAAGGATCTGTTCAACGAAGTCGGCTCGGCCGGCGTCGACATCATCCTGATGACCGGCTACGCCAGCGTCGAGAGCGCGGTCGAGGCGCTGCGCCTGGGCGCCACCGACTATCTGGTCAAGCCGATCAATGTCGCGCGCCTGCAGACGGTGCTCAAGCGCATCGCCACGACCGGCGATCTGAAGGCCGAGGTGCGCTCGCTGCGCGGCGAACTGCGCCGTTACGGGCGCTTCGGCCGGCTGCTCGGCAGCTCGGAGGCGATGCAGGCCGTCTATGACCAGATCAGCAAGGTCGCGCCCACCGAGGCCACCGTGCTGCTGGTCGGCGAGAGCGGGACCGGCAAGGAGCTCGCCGCGCAGACCGTGCACGAGCTGTCGCCGCGCCGGCGCCAACCCTTCCTCGCCGTCAACTGCGGCGCGATCTCGCCGAACCTGATCGAGTCCGAGATGTTCGGCCACGAGCGCGGCAGCTTCACTGGGGCCGAGCGTCAGCACAAGGGCTATTTCGAGCGCGCGGCCGGCGGCACGCTGTTCCTGGACGAAATCACCGAGATGCCGATCGAGCTGCAGGTCAAGCTGCTGCGCGTGCTCGAGGCCGGCACCTTCATGCGCGTGGGGACCAACCGCGAGCTGCGCGCCGACGTGCGCGTGGTCGCGGCGACCAACCGCAATCCGGAGGAGGCGGTCGCCGAAGGCAAGCTGCGTGCGGACCTGTATCACCGCCTCAACGTATTCCCGATCGAGCTGCCGCCGCTGCGCACGCGCGGCGACGACGTGGTGCAGCTGGCGGGGGCCTTCCTCGACCAGCTCAACGCGGAGCACGGCACGCAGCGCCGCTTCGGCCCCGAGGTGCTGGCCAACCTGCGGCTGCATGCCTGGCCGGGCAATGTGCGTGAGCTGCGCAACTTCGTGCAGCGCGCCTTCATCATGGCCGAGGACGACGTCATCGCCGAATCGCCGGTGCCGCTGCAGGCCGCGGCCTCGCAGGTGCCGGCCACCGCGATCGTCACGGTGCCGGTCGGCATGTCGCTGGCCGATGCCGACCGCGAGCTGATCTTCGCCACGCTGGAGCAGTGCGCCGGCGTCAAGAAGCACGCCGCGGAAATCCTCGGCATCAGCCTGAAGACCCTGTACAACCGGCTCGAGGAATACGCCGCCGGCGGCAAGCTGCCGGAGTCGTTCAAGACCTCCGGCAATGGCGCCAACAATGGCGCCGGCAGCGGCCCGAGCAGCGGCGCGCACGATCGGCCGCCCGCCACCAGCTGACGCCACACGCCACTGTCCTGCCGCCCACCACCGCCGAAGCCCCGGGCTGGCCCGAGGTATGCTTCGGCTCGGAAATCAGAGCCCGCCGCAATGGCGCGGCGACCCTGAGATGACCCAAATACTCATGTCCAAGCGACCTCTCTCCTCGAGCCGCGCCGATGCGGAAAACGGTGGCCAATCCGGCGGGGCAGGCACCGAGCACTGGGTGCCGGCGACTGTCGATGCGACTTCCGAAGTGACGACGCTGATCGACCAGGTGTCGCACGATCTGCGCTCGGCGCTCAACGGCGTCCAGAGTTGGGCCTACGTGCTGGACCACTCGCTGGACGCGCCCACCGCGCCGGTGCAACGCGCGCTGGCGGGTTTGCGTACGGCCATGCAGCAGCAGGTCACGCTGATCCAGCATATGGAAGAGGCGGTGCGGCTGTTGGCCGACGAGACCGAGCCGCAATGGGAAGCGATCGATCTCGCGGCCGCGATGGCGCAGGCGATGGACGCGGTCAAGCCCGTCGCCGAATCGCGCCGCGTCACGCTGGCCGATGTGCTGGTGCACGACGGCGATGGCAGCGGCGGCGATGTCCTCGTGCAGGCGGACCCGCGCCGGCTCGAGCCCTTGCTGCGCCATCTGGTGCTGCATTGCCTGAAGCAGGCGCGCAATGGCGACACCATCGATGCGCATCTCGAGCCGACGGACCACCATGTGAAGCTGCGCCTCACCGAGAGCCGTGCGACTTCCGATCGCGTCAAGGAGCGCCTGTCGGTGCTGTCGGAATTCTTCCGGCGCGATGTCGGCAACGCCGGCGCCGCGCCGGCGCGCCAGAGTTCCGCGCTGCTGCTGGCGCGCCGCATGGCCGAGCTGCATGGCGCCACACTGGGCGCCGAGCCGGCGACGCAATGCGAGCAGGACGGGGAGAGCGCCTGCATCGCGGTAACCTTTCCCCGTGTGCCGCCGGGCGCGGCCGCGTCCGCTTATGCGGCGTTTTCCGTGCCGCCGGTAGAGCCGTCTTCGGGACAGTCTTCGGAACCGTCCTGAGCGCCAGGTTCAGGCCCATCCAGGGCCATTCTCCGGCGGCGGACTCCGCCGTTTTCTTCGCGCCTTTTTCTCGCTTTCCCACCCGCCCGCCCGCCGCTCCCGCCGCAAGTACTTTTTACGTGCGATGCACTTTGTGCAACACGAAGTGCTGTGGCATGCGCCGCTCTCGCGCCGGTCCCGGCATCTTCCCTTCTGGCCCGTCGCTTGCATCTGTTTGGTTATTCCAATCGAGCAGGAGCCGATGATGCAGAAGGCCAAGACCGCGACCCCATCCGCCCATGGATCCGCCGCCAAGTCTGCCCCCGCCAGCGCGGCGAAGCCGAGCAAGCAGAAGGCCGCCGCCCAGCAGGACGACGAAAAGCAGAGCAGCGCGTGCACGTATCAGCAGGCGGTGGACGAGTCGGTGGAGATGACCTTCCCGGCCAGCGATCCGATTTCGCCGAGCGCCGCCATGCATGCCGAGAAGCAGACCAGCACCGACGTGGACGACACCGACTGGGAGATCGAACCGGGCAGCGCGCATCAGCCCGAGGGCGCGCGTCCCGCGGCCGAGCGCAAGGGCGCCGCGGCCAAGGGCGGCGACAAGGACGAAGACAAGGACGAAGACAAGGCGGCAAGTGGTAAAGCCGCGGATACGAAGGCCGGCTCCAAGACGACGACCAAGTCGGCAGCCAGGTCGACAGCCAAGTCCGCGTCAAAGGCCAAGACCTGATGCCAGCCTGGCTGGCGTCGCGACCGCCGCACGCCATGCCGAATTCGATTGCCGATCCATCGCTCGCCAAGCGGGTGTCTGCCAACCGATTCGAAGGAGCCAGCATGTCCCTGATCATCGCCGGACGCTTTGATACGTTCGCCCAGGCCGAGGCAGCGGCGGGCCAGTTGTTTGCCCGCGGTTTCGCCGAGGACGACGTGACGTTGTTCTTCGTCAATCCCCCGGGGCAACATGGACGCTTCCCGCTCGGCGGCGACGTGGCGGTCGATGCGGGCACCCGCAAGGCCGGTGCCGGGGCGGGCCGCGGCATCGTGTTCGGCGCCATCGCCGGTGCCGTGATCGGCGCGGTGGCGCTGGCGCTGCTGCAGGCTTCCGTGCTGGTGCTGGCGCTGGCCACGGGCCTCGGCGCCTATCTCGGTTCGCTGGTCGGTGCCCTGTCGATGACGCGCGATCCCGACCGGGTATCGAACGCGCCCGACCCGAACCGCGAGGTCAAGACCGAACGCGATGCCGGCGTGCTGCTGGCCGTGCATGTCAATCCCGATACGCGCGAGACGGCCGCCGAAGTATTGCGCCAGGCCGGCGCCAAGGACGTCGAACGCGCCTACGGGCGCTGGAGCGAAGGCCGTTGGGTCGATTTCGACCCGCTCGCGCCGCCGGTGCCCGCCAGCCGTCCGTGACGCTGGTACCGGCCGTGAGCGCCGCGGCCGCATGATGACCTGAGCCGGGGTGGAGAAGGGGCGCGCGAGCGCGCCATTGTGTCAACCGACAACCGAAGCAGGAGCCGCCAATGAACCCACTGGACAGAGACCCGCGCGATCCGCGAGACATGCGAGATCCCCGCGATCCCCGCGATCCCCGCGATCCCCGTGAGCTGCGCGATCCCGCGCCGGCGCGCGCGCCCGCCGGCGCGACCATCGTCGGCGATGTCGACACCAATGCGAGCGGGCCCGGCCCGTTCGTGATGGCGGCCGATACGCTGGAAGGCAACAGCGTGATCGGCCCAGCCGGCGAGGACCTCGGCACCATCGACCACATCATGCTGGACGTGCAGGGCGGCCGCGTCGCCTATGCGGTGCTGTCGTTCGGCGGCTTCCTGGGCATCGGCGAGAAACTGTTTGCGGTGCCATGGTCGGCGCTGACGCTCGACACGCGGCGCAAGTGTTTCGTGCTGGGCATCGACAAGGAAAAGCTCAAGGCCGCGCCCGGCTTCGACAAGGACCACTGGCCGGCGATGGCGGACCCGCAATGGGCCACCAGCATCCACCAGTACTACGGGACCTCGCCGTATTGGAAGGAGGATTCGTACGATCCGTGGGCTTGATGACGTTTGCGCGCCGTGGTGTCGTTCCCCGCGAAAGCGGGATTCCAGCGACTTTGAACGCCGTTGGGTCCCCGCCTGCGCGGGGACGACATCGCTTGTCAGGCCCCGCTGCTAGGCTAGGCCCGCTTGCGCTGCGGGCTGCGTGATCCGCTCTCTGCGCTGGCCCGCTTCGCCGCGGTTTTCTTCGTTGACGCCGACGCCTTGCCGGACTTGGCCGCGCTCTTGCGGCTGCTTGCCGGCTTGGTCTCCTTGCTGGCCGATTTGCGCGCGGTCTTGCGCGCGCCCGTGGCGCGCTTGCGCGGCGCCTCGCGCGGTGCCTCGTCGCGCGGTGCCTCGTCGTCTTCCTGCTCGTCCGCTTCCTCGCCCTGCGCGTCCTCGGCCGCTTCCGCGCGCGCACCGCCGCGACCGCCGCGGCGTTTGATGCTTTCCTTGAGCAGCGCCATCATGTCGATCACCTCCGCCGACTTGCGCGGTTCCTCGCCGCCCGGCTCGGCCGGCGTCAGCAGGTGCGTCTTGCCTTCGGCGATCTTCCCTTCGATGCGCTCCATCAGATCGTCGCGATAGGTATCGCGATAGGCCTCGGGGTTCCAGTCCTCCTGCATGTCCTCGACCAGCCGCGTCGCCATCTCGATCTCGCGCGGGCTGACGCCCTGCTGCTTGCTGCTGCTCTTGGGCAGCTTCAGCTCGTCCATTGGCAGCACTTCCTCGGCCCAGCGCATGGTGTTGAGCACCAAGGCATCGCCAAGCACCAGTACCGCCGCCAGATGCTGGCGATTGTGGATGACCACCAGGGCCAGCGCCGCGCGCCCGGTGCGGCGCAGCGTCTCGCGCAATAGCGCGTAACCCTTTTCGCCGCGCCGGTCCGGCTCGAGATAGTAGGGCGTCTCGAAGTAGTACGGCGGGATCTGATCGGCCTGCACGAAGCTGACGATGTCGACGGTCTGCGTCGCCTCGACATTGGCCTGCCGGAAGTCCTCCGGCGACAGCAGCACGTACTCGCCCTTCTCGTACTGGTAGCCCTTGACGATATGGTCCTTGTCGACCGGCTTGCCGGTCTTCTTGTTGATGCGCTGATAGCCGACCGGCGCCATGTCGCGCTCGTCGAGCCAGTCGAAGTCGAGCGCGTTGTCGCGCGCGGCCGCCTTCAGCACGACCGGGATGTTGACCAGGCCAAACGAAATGGCGCCTTTCCAGATGATGCGGGGCACAGAGCGACTCCGGGTCTTGGACTTTCAGTGGACCTTCAGTGGACCTTCAGGCCTGGGCGGAGGCGGGCCCTCAGGCGCGCTGCGGCGGGGGCGGCGGCACGTCTCCCGGCGGCGGGTCGATGACCGGCTCGTGCGGATCGATCGGCGGCACTTCGGGTTCGGGCGTGGTCGGGGGCTGGTCCGGGTTCTGATCCGGCTCTGGCGTGGTATGCATCCTTTTCTCCATCGAAGCGTTCGAACTGGCCGAACTGGCCGAACTCGAATTGGCGGGATGCCCCAGCGGCGAATGCAGGGGCGGCGGCGAGCCGGCGCTGGCATGGCCATCGGCGCGGCACTCGTCGAGCAGGCGCGACAGCACCTCGAGATCGACCGGCTTGGTCAGGTGGTCGTCGAAGCCGGCCGCCTGCGTGCGCCGCTTGTCGCCGGGCTGGCCGTAGCCGGTCAGCGCCACCACCTTCATCGCCTGCAGCTCCGGTATCGCACGCAGCCGCTGCGCGATCTCGAAGCCGTCCATGCCCGGCATGCCCAGGTCCAGCAGCACCAGCTCGGGCTTGTACTTCACCGCGCGCACGATCGCGGCGGCGCCGTCCAGCGCGGTGATCACGGTATGGCCCAGCGCTTCGAGCGTCATGGCCATCGCCTCGAGCGCGTCGACATTGTCGTCGACCACCATCACGGTGCGCGGCTTGCCGGCCGGCGCCTGCCGTCCGCCCAGCGTCGGCTGCCAGCTGCGCCACGGCTGCATCGGCAGCTGCACGATAAAGCTGCTGCCGTGGCCCGGCCCGTTGCTCAGCACCGACAGCTGGCCGCCATGCATGCTGACCAGCCGATGAACCAGCGACAGGCCGATGCCGGGCCCATTGCCGCCGGCCACGGCGATATTGCCGTTGGCGCCGTCGCGCTCGAAGGTCTCGCGCAATCCTTCCAGCCGTTCGGGCGAGAGCCCCGTGCCGTTGTCGGTGATCCTGATGGTGACCGTACCTTGGTCCGCCTGCGCCTCGATCGACAGCAGGCCATCGGGCGGCGTGTACTTGGCCGCGTTGTTCAGCAGGTTGCCGAAGATCTGCGTCAGTCGCACCAGGTCGCCGCGCACCGGCATCGGCCCCTCGGGCACGGACAGGCGGAGCTGATGGTTGCGCGACTCGATCAGCGGGCGCACGGTCTCCACCGCGGTGTTCAGCGCGGAGCGCAGCTCGACCAGGTCGTCGCGCAGCGTGATGGTGCCGCGCGTGAAGCGCGAGATGTCCAGCAGATCGTCGACCAGCCGGGTCAGGTGATAGAGCTGGCGGGCGATGATGTCGCGCGCCTTGAAGCTGTCCTCGCGCGACGGCGCGCAGTGCATCAGCAGATCGGCGGCGCTGCGCATCGGCGCCAGCGGGTTGCGCAACTCGTGCACCAGCATCGCCAGGAAATCGTCCTTGCGGCGTTCTTCCTCGCGCAGCATCTTCTCGGCGCGCTTCTGCTGCGTGATGTCTTCGCAGACTCCGACCACGCGATAGAACTCGCCGCTCGCGTTGTTGACCGGGAAGGCGCGCGCGCGGACGTCGCGCGTCTGGCCGTCGGCGTGGATCAATGCGAATTCGAGATCCATATGGCCGTCGCGCAGCATCGCCTCGCAGGCCGCCTGCACGCGCTCGCGATCGGACTCCGCGACCCAGCCGAAGCAGGTGCCGCCGTGCTGATGCAGGTCTTCCACCGGGCGGCCGGTCAGCGTGACGAAGGCCGGGCCGACGAACAGGAACTTGCGCTCGCGCGGATCGAAGATCCACAGCACGTCGGACAGATTGTCGGCCAGCTGGCGGAACAGGAACTCGTTGTCGCGCAGCGCCTGCGAGGTACGGTGGTAGGCCTCCTCGGCCCGTCGTAGCCGCAGCAGCGCCTTGACGCTGGACACCAGTTCCTCCGGCTCGACCGGCTCCACCAGATAGCTGTCGGCGCCGTGGTCCAGCGCCTCGACCCGGTAGCGCGGATCGCTGGCCGAGCCGGAAGTATGCAGGATCAGCGTGCGGCAGCTTTGCGGGTCGTCCTTGATGATGCGGCAGACGTCCAGGCCGTCGATGTCCGGCAGCTTCATGTCCAGCAACACCAGGTCCGGCGCATAGCGGCGCACCAGCGACAGCGCCGACTCGCCGGTCGAGGCTTCCAGCACGGCATAGCCCGCGCGGCGCAGGATGCGGCCCTTGATGTAGCGCGAGCCCTCGTTGTCGTCGACCACCAGCACCAGGGGCCGGTTGTCGCGGGAATCGGACGACGTTCTGGTATCGATCGAACTCATGCTGTCCTCGCCATGGGCAGGCATGCGAAGCGGGAAGGGGGCGGCAGGTCGGTTTTTGCGTTCGGTGCGACCCCGCTGCCGACGCGGTTTGTAATAATTACCAATCTAGCTCTCCAACACTTGTAGTTGATGCAAAGCCACTTTTGGGACGGAAACCCGTCCTTCAAAGTGGCTTCAGCGACGCTGGGCTTCGCCGGAGTGGGCTTCCGCGCTGGGCGCGGTGCCGCCATGGGGGCCGCTGGGCCGGACTTCGGCCGCCTTCTGCGAGACGTCGCCGGGTTGCGTGGTGCCCGATGGCTGTGCGCCCTTGCCAAAGCGGGAGGCGATCTGGTCCTGCACGCGCGCCAGCGCATCGGCCTGCTGTTTGGCGACCTCGGCCTCCTTGGCCTTGCGTTCGTCGGCGGCGCGCTGCTGTTCGGCGTTGGGGGCCGGCAGGCGGGCCTGCGCGGGCGCCCAGGCGAGCGCCGTCATCAGCGCCAGGGCGGCATAGTGGGCAATGCGGATCGTGGTCCGAGGGGTTGTCATGGTGGCTCCCGGTTCGTGCTTGCGTCGTCGTTCCGTCACGCGTCCGTCGCTGGAATGCGCGGACGCATGTGTCCGAAGTGGCAAGAACCATGCCCTCGTTTGTCCGACACGGATCGGCCGCATGATGCACTGCGGGGGGCAGCACGGCGGCGGGCGCGCCGGTAACGCGGCTTCAGCCGCTGCCCAGGCGCCGGATCGCCGCGGTCAGGGTCTGCCGCGTGCTGCCGTAGTCCGCCCAGGGATCGTCGTGCTCGGTTTCTTCGATACGCGGCAGGGCGTTGGCGATGGTCCAATGCGCGCCCGAGCGCAGCGATGGCAGTTCGTCCCAGCTGCACGGGATCGACACGCCCAGGCCCGGCCGGGCGCGCGCGGAGAAGGCGGCCACCGTGGTGGCGCCGCGTCCGTTGCGCAGGTAGTCGATGAAAATTTTGCCGACGCGGTTGCGCGGACCGCTCTTGGAGACGAAGCGCTGCGGGATGGTCTTCGCCATATGGACGACCAGCGCCTGCGCAAAGTCCTTGACCTCGTCCCAGCCGAGCCGGCGCGCGATCGGCACCACCACGTGCAGGCCCTTGCCGCCGCTGGTCTTCAGGAAGGCCGTCAACTCCAGTTCGTCGAGCATGCCCTTGGTCAGCGCGGCGGCCTCGACCACATGCTTCCACGGCACGCCCTCACCGGGGTCCAGGTCGAAGATCACGCGATCGGGCTTTTCGATCTGGCGCTTGTCGGCGTTCCAGGTGTGGAACTCGATCACGTTGAGCTGCGCCGCGGCGACGATGCCGGTCTCGCTCGCGACCTCGATCATCGGCGGATGGCCCGGCCATAGCGACGGGTCGAGCCGGTTGACGCCGGCGATATTGAAGGTCTCCGCATGCTTCTGGAAGAACAGCTCGCCGCCGACGCCGGACGGGCCGCGCAGCACCGCCAGCGGGCGGCCGCGCAATTCCGGCAGCATGCGCGGCGCGACCGCTTCGTAGTAGCGCACCAGATCGCCCTTGGTCGCGCCGGTCGACGGATCGATGACGCGGTCGGCATGGCTGACGCGCACGTTGCCGATCTGCTCGCGGCCGGAAGCGGCCTTGGTCCGGGGGGCAGGTCTGGAGGGCGGCGACGGCTCGGCTGTCTGCGCCTGCCCGGCGTCGCCGGCCTTGCCCGCCTTTTTCGCGGACTTCGCTGGCTTGTCCTTCGCCTTGTCGTTCGCCTTGTCCTCGGCCTTGCCCTCCAACGCTGCCGACTTCGCCCGGCCCACGCGCTTCCCCGGTGCGGGCATGGCCTTCTCCTTGCCGATCGCGCTCGCGCTCTTGTCCGATCGCAATCCATGGAACACCGCATGGCGGATCAGCCCGTCGCGCGTCCACGAGCCGAACGACACCTCGGCAACCGCCTTGGGCCGTACCCAGATGCCCTTCACTCCCTTGGCGACCGCCGGCATCTTGTCGAACGGCGAGGCATCGGTGCGCAAGGCGTCGAGCTTGGCCCGGATCGTATCGAGCGTCTGCATATCGAAGCCGGTCCCCACCTTGCCCGCATAGACCAGCCGCCCCGCCTCGTCGTGAATGCCCAGCAGCAGGGCGCCCAGGCCGTTGCGCGTGCCCTTGGGCTCGGTGAAGCCGCCGATCACGAACTCCTGCCGTTCGCTGCATTTGAGCTTGATCCAGCTTGGCGAGCGGGCCGAGACATAGGGCGCGTCGACGCGCTTGCCGATCAGCCCCTCGAGCCGCAGCCGGCAGGCGGCGCTGAGGATTTCCTCGGGGCCTGCTTCGAAGCTTTCGCTGAAGCGCAGATGCGCAGAGACGTTGTGTTCGTCGAACAGGCGCCGCAGCAGGTCGCGCCGCTCGACCAGCGCGACCTGACGCAGATCGTGGCCGGCATAGTAGGGGACGTCGAACACGAAGAACTGGATCGCGTCGGTGCGGTCGCTGTCGAAGGCGTTCTGCAGCGCCTGGAAATCGGTGCTGCCGTCCTTGTCGACGATGACGATCTCGCCGTCGAGCCAGGCAGACGGCAGATTCAGCGTGCCGAGTTCGCGCGCCAGCGTCTTGAGCTTGGAGGTCCAGTCGTGGCCGTTGCGGGTGAACAGCTTGACGTCGCCGCCCTCGATGCGCGCGAGCACGCGATAGCCGTCGAACTTGAGCTCGTAGACCCAGTTCTGCGCATCGGCAGGCGGCCCTTGCACCAGCGTCGCCAGTTGCGGCGCCAGCGTCAGCGGCAGGGCGGCGCGGCGCGCGCCGGCGGGCAGTCTGGCTGCGCTGGCCGCCGACTGTTTTTTGCCAGCGGTCTTGCCAGCGGTCTTGCTTGCGGTCTTGCCGCTGTCCGCGGATGTTGCCGAGGCCGTCTTCGCCGCGGCTTTCGTAGCGGTCCTGGTCGCCGCCTTGCGTGCGGTCTTGCCATCCGCCCCGAGCGCGCCGCCGCCCAGCACGCTGTCGGGCATCGCTTCGGTGATATCGAACTCCGCCGCCGGCCGCGCCGCGTCGTCGCGCTCCTTGATCAGCAGCCACGGTTCCTGCCGCTCGTCACGCCCCCTCATGCGCACCAGCGTCCAGGCGCCATGCAGCTTCTCGCCATGCAGCTCGAACTTGAGCTTGCCGTCGCGATAGCCCTGATGCGGATCGCCGATCGGCACCCAGGTCCCGCGGTCCCAGACGATCACCGTGCCGGCGCCGTACTGCTTTTCGGGGATCACGCCTTCGAAATTCGCATATTCGAGCGGGTGGTCCTCGACATGGACGCTCATCCGTTTGTCGGCCGGATCCAGGCTCGGACCCTTTGGAATGGCCCAGCTCTTGAGGGTGCCGTCCAGCTCCAGCCGAAAGTCGTAATGCAGGCGCCGCGCCGCGTGTTTCTGCACGACGAAGGACAGTCCCTCGCTGGCTTTCGCGGCAGCGCGCCTGGCCGTCGCACCGCCGGCCGGTTCCGCCGTCGTGCCGAAGTCGCGCATGGTGCGATAGCGCTGCAGCGGGTCGGGACTCGCGCCGCGTGCCGCGCGCGGTGCGCTGGGACGCTTCGTGGCTCGCGCGGTAGAACGTGGGGTCGAACGCGTCGCCGAACCCGTGGCCGCGGATGCTGCGTTTCCTTTGCCGGTTCGCTTCGTTGCGGCCTTTGCCGGCTGCTTCGCTGCTGCTCGCTTTGTCGCCATTGCGGCCGCTCCTCGATCGGGCTACGCGAAATTGCGTGGCCATGGTCCCTGCGCGTAAAACGCGGCACCTTCATTTGCTGTCACTTCGCTTATAGGCAATCGGAATGCGGCGATCCATCGGCCACCGTCCTACATCCTACGGCGGGCGACACGATCGGCGACATGTCGCGATGGCGGTGGCAATCGAGGCCAATCGAGGCCGCAGGTGGAGACGGTCCGGCCGATAGCCGGCTATGCGCGGTGCCGCACAGACGGCGCCGTGCACATCCTGCATGGCCGAGTAAAAAGTACGAGCGAGACGCATGGCGCGGTGGTGCTGCACGGTGTGGCGGCGTCTGGCCGCAGCGCGGCGGCCGGCGGATGCCACGGGCCCTTGCGTGACCGCGGCGCGCTGCCGCCTCGGTGGGCGAGGCGCGCAAGCCCTCGTATCTCTGGCATGCGTTTCGCGTTGTTGGCAGCGTAGGCCGGGCCCTGCGCGGGGGCATCGTCATGTCGACGCTTGACGTCCTCAGCGATGCGGTGTCCGCATGGGCCTGTTCACGAACCCGCCTTGCGTCGTCGCCGGCGTGCCGCCCACTGCGGGCGCCATCGCGGCATGCATGGGCCAGTCTCAGGAGTGAACAACATGACGAAACACCACCTCGTACGTACCGCCCTCGCTGCGTTGGCGCTGACCGGTTCCTGCGTGGCACTGGCGCAGGTGCCGGGCGACCGCGGCGCGGCCACGGGCTCCGCGCCGGGCATGGCCCCGGCGGGCCAATACGATCCCGCCAACCCCGCCGCGGCGGGCACGCGCGATCCCTACAGCAGCGGGGCGCGCGTCGGCGACAAGTTCGATCCGTACACGCAGGGCACCAATCAGCCGACGCAGCAGTATCTGGCGCCGGACGGCACGCAGCCGATGCCGATGGGCGGCCGCTACGACGCCCGCATGGAGAACCACGACACGCACTATCACGACCTGTCGACGCTGGGATCGCGCGTCGGCAAGCGCAGCCAGTTCCTCGACGGAGGCTGATCGGCAGGCTGCATTGAATAAGGTACCGGGGACAGCAAGGAGCGCGACGGGGCAGGCCCGTCGCGCTCTTGTCGTTTCAGCCAGGTCGACGCATCGCGGGCTATCGCAGCGGTGGAAACACGTACCACGAGCCGTCGCGATGACGGAAGAACACGATCGACAGCCGTTTTCCCGCGCGTTCGAAGCCGATGCACGCGTAGGGCACGCGCCGGCTGCCGGTATGGCCGAATCGCGTGACCCGGCAGGGATGGCTGGCCGACAGCGGCAGCCATTTCTGCGCGGCCTCGCGCAGGGATGTCGTCTTGCCTTGCATCGCATGCTCCCCTGAGGTTGGAAACGCGAGGCGGCGAGAACTCGCCTCTGGCGTTCTTGCTTATCAGCGTAGAGGCGACGGCGGCTCGGACGCGTCGGCTTGGCGCGCAGCGCGGCCTCGGCATTCGGCGGATTGCCTTGTCAGCGAATGACCACAGCGACGCCGTGACGATTTTTCACGCGTCGTAAGAACGGGGAAAGGAGGGGAGGGAAGGGCAAAGAAAAAGGGGCGCTCTCGCACCCCTACTA
Organism: Cupriavidus sp.; assembly: GCA_031181345.1. Taxonomy (GTDB): domain Bacteria; phylum Pseudomonadota; class Gammaproteobacteria; order Burkholderiales; family Burkholderiaceae; genus Cupriavidus. The sequence continues at coordinate 27,519 of JAPSLC010000018.1, forward strand.
CCTGCAGACCTGGTCGTCCCCGCGTATGCGGAACCCAGCGGCTTTCACAAGACGCTGGATTCCCGCGTTCGCCGGAATGACCGGTTTCGTATCAGCCGATGGCCGGATTTACCGCTCGCGATTCTGGCCGGATTGGCCGCCCTGTTGGCCGCCCTGTTGGCCGCCCTGCGACGACTGCTGGCCGGGCTGGCCGCTGGTGCCGGACTGCTGTTGCTGCTGCCCGCCGCTTTGGCCGCCCATGCCGCTCTGCTGACCGCTCTGCTTGCCGCCTTGTTGCTGCTGGCCACCCTGGCCGGCTTGGCCGCCCATGCCACCCTGCTGGCCGCTCTGGCCGCCGCCTTGCTGCGACTGGCCGCCCATGCCGCCCATGCCGCCTTCGCTCTGGCCCGTGCCGCCTTGCTGACCGCTCTGGCGACCGCCTTGCTGTTGCTGACCGCCTTGGCCGCCCTGGCCCATGCCGCCTTGCTGGCCGGTCTGGCTGCCGCTCTGCTGATGCTGCTGAGACGATTGGCCGCCCTGGCCCATGCCACCCTTTTCGGTGCCGCCTTGCTGCGCCTGCGGTTGCTGTTGCTGTTTCATTGCTGGTCTCCATCAGCGGCGAAATGCCGCGCCTTGGGGCTGTGCAATGCGCGTGCCACCGCGCCGCAACATGAATTCGCTTCTTGCAGTCGGGCACCGGCTGTCGCAGGTATGGCGTTTGCGTGTCGTTGAACGTCAACATTCGGGTCAACATTCGCGCGTCGGCATGGCGCGCCATCATCACCGGGAGGGCCGTATGACCAAGCAACCCACGCATCCGGAACGCGAACCGCGGCAGGAGCAGACCGCCGGCCGGCCGCAGGGCGAGACGATTCGCGAAAGTACCGCACAAGGGACCAGCGAGGGCCCGGGGCCGCTGGCGGACTCGTCGCAGCCGGACCCCGGCACGCTGCCGCAGAAGGGCGGCGGCGAACCGATGCCGCGCCTGCCGCACGAGCGCGACGAATCGCATCAGAGCCAGCACACCGGCAGCCGGCCGGTGGGTCGCCAGGCCGCCCGGGATATCGAGCGCGGACTCGAGGAAACCGATCTGTATGGCTCGCGCGGGCGCCGCGGCGGCGCGGCCTCGGAGGACAACGACTGATCGTGCTGCGGCGACTTCAGTCGCCGCAGCACGGTACCTCAGTACGGCAGCGACAGCCGATGCCGGCTCTGCCAGTTGTCGACGTAGCGCTTGACCAGACGCGCATCGCCGCGGATCAGGATGCCGTTCTCGGTGTTGCGCTCCTCCGCGGACTTGGTGAAGTTGAACGAGCCCGTGAAGACCGCCTCGCCGTCGAAGATCATCACCTTGTTGTGCGCGATGGCGGGGCGCGAGTCGATCAGCACCTCGATGCCCTGGTGCTTCAGGAAGGTGGCGCTGGTATAGCGCTCCGACACCTGGCTCTTGTCGAGGATCACCCGCACATCGACGCCGCGCTTGCGCGCCTGCATCAGTGCCTCGGCAATCGGCTTGCTGGTGAACGAGTAGGCCTGCACCAGCACGCTGCGCCGCGCGTTGCGGATCGCGTCGACCAGCATGGCCTGGCAGCTCTCCCCATCGGGCGTGAAGCACAGCGCGTAATTGGCGCCGTCGGCGAAGCTGCGCGCGCCGTCGGCAAGCGCCATCGGCGCTTCGCCGCTGCGGGGCAGGCTGCGTGCAAGGGCCGCGGGCGCCAGGATCAAAGAGGAAAGCAGTACGGACAACAGGGCGCCGGCGACGATGGCGGGCGCGCGAAACACAAAGGACATGAGACAGCGGGAATGCGTTGCCGCGCAGCGCCGCTCGCGGCAAACAGTGGCCAATCGGAAAACGAATCGAAATGGAAACGTTGCGAAGGCGGGGAAGTTAGCAGCGTGAGCACGCAAAGGCAAGGCGGCTGGATCGGCGCCGGACCGCTGCCTATGATGAAACTCGCGTCGACGCACGCCGACGCTGAGCGTTATCCCATCCTCGGCACCAGCACGCTGGCGCCCAACCCTGGAGGCAAGCGATGTCGAATCACACCTACAAGCTCGTCGAAATCGTGGGCACCTCGCCCGACGGCACCGATGCCGCGATCCGCAGCGCGCTCGCCAAGGCGTCGGAGACCATCAAGAACATGGACTGGTTCGAGGTGGTCGAGATGCGAGGCCATATCCTCAATGGCCAGATCGCGCATTACCAGGTCACGCTGAAGATCGGCTTCCGCGTCGAGTAAGCGTGTCGCACGGTTGGCGCCGCGCATGCCGCGGCGGCCGCCTCTGTGGTTGATCGCTTTCCTTTTGCTTCCCTCCTTGCCGGCGGACCATGTCGGAGCGGGCTCACCGCCCTGGATTCGCTGTCTGCCGCTACCCCGGACCCCGCCTTGACCCCGCAACAACACCGGTGTAACCTCTGGATTCGATGTTCATTCTGCGAATTGAAGTTCGTATAGCGAACATAAGTAACAAAGAACGAACGAAGAACAAGAGTCCGCACGACGGACCATCGCTTGACTGCTAGGGCCTTTATGGGCGCCGCCACGGCGCGCCCGGAACCACGCCAGGCGGAACCTCCGGAGACGACGCTTCCAGCGGCCCCCGACACCATCGGGCGGCGGGCTCCGGCCGGTCCGGCCAGGCCTTTTCGACTGGAACGCAATTGATCAACAAGCTCTTCGACTCGGTGGAATCGGCGGTGGCCGACATCCATGACGGCGCGACCATCATGATCGGCGGCTTCGGCCTGGCCGGCATGCCGGCGCAACTCATCGATGCGCTGATCGCCCAGGGCGCGCGCGACCTGACCATCGTCAACAACAACGCCGGCAACGGCGAGACCGGTCTGGCGGCGCTGCTCAAGGCCAAGCGGGTGCGCAAGATCATCTGCTCGTTCCCGCGCCAGGTCGACTCCTACGTGTTCGATTCGCTGTACCACGCCGGCCAGATCGAGCTGGAACTGGTGCCGCAGGGCAACCTCGCCGAGCGCATCCGCGCCGCGGGCGCCGGCATCGGCGGCTTCTTCACGCGCACCGCCTACGGCACGCCGCTGGCCGAGGGCAAGGAAACCCGCATCATCGACGGCCAGGGTTATGTGTTCGAGACGCCGATCCACGCCGATTTCGCGCTGATCAAGGCCGACACCGCGGACCGCTGGGGCAACCTGACCTATCGCAAGACCGCGCGCAACTTCGGCCCGATCATGGCGATGGCCGCCAAATGCGCGATCGTGCAGGTCAGCCATGTGGTCGAACTGGGCGAACTGGACCCCGAGCACATCGTGACGCCGAGCCTGTTCGTCAAGCGCGTCGTCAAGGTCGACGCCAACGCCGCCAATGCCGCTGCCAGCGGCGCGGCGAATGCCGCCTGACGCGCGGACGCGCCCAACCAGCATCGAAGAGAGAAGCGATATGCAACGCCTGACCCGCGATCAGATGGCCGCCCGCGTGGCCCGAGACATTCCCGACGGTGCCGTGGTCAACCTCGGCATCGGCCTGCCCACCCTGGTCGGCAACCACCTGCCGGCCGATCGCGAGATCCTGCTGCACAGCGAGAACGGCCTGCTCGGCATGGGCCCCGCGCCCGCGCCGGGCGAGGAAGACGGCGACCTGATCAACGCCGGCAAGCAGCCGGTCACCATCAAGCCTGGCGCCTCGTATTTCCATCACGCCGATTCGTTCGCGATGATGCGCGGCGGCCATCTGGACTACTGCGTGCTGGGCGCCTTCCAGGTGTCGGCCACCGGCGACCTCGCCAACTGGCATACCGGCGCGCCGGGCGCGATTCCGGCCGTGGGCGGTGCGATGGACCTGGCGATCGGCGCCAAGCAGGTGTTCGTCATGATGGAACACCTGACCAAGCAGGGCGAGAGCAAGATCGTGCCCGAATGCACGTATCCTCTGACCGGCATCGGCTGCGTGACCCGCATCTACACCGATCTGGCCACCATCGACGTGACCGCCGACGGCCTGGTCGCCCGCGACCTGGTCGAAGGCCTGTCGTTCGAGGAGCTGCAGCGCCTGACCGGCGTGCCGCTGAAGCAAGCGCAGCTCGCCTGATACCCGACCCGATGGCGACGGATCGCATTTACCGATACCGCCGCCGCCACCACTGAAACCAAGGACGAGACAACCATGACCGAAGCCTTTATCTGCGACGCGATCCGCACCCCCATCGGCCGCTACGGCGGCAGCCTGTCCGCAGTGCGCGCGGACGACCTGGGCGCGGTACCGCTGAAGGCGCTGATGGCGCGCAATCCGAATCTGGACTGGAGCGCCATCGACGACGTGATCTACGGCAACGCCAACCAGGCGGGCGAAGACAACCGCAACGTCGCGCGCATGTCGCTGCTGCTGGCCGGCCTGCCGCAGAGCGTGCCCGGCGCCACCATCAACCGCCTGTGCGGCTCGGGCATGGACGCGACCGGCACCGCCGCGCGCGCGATCCGCGCCGGCGAAGCCGGCCTGATGATCGCCGGCGGCGTGGAAAGCATGAGCCGCGCCCCGTTCGTGATGGGCAAGGCCACCAGCGCGTTCTCGCGCGATGCGCAGATCTTCGACACCACCATCGGCTGGCGCTTCATCAACCCGGCGATGCGCGCGGCCTACGGCGTGGACTCGATGCCCGAGACCGCCGAGAACGTCGCGACCGACTACAAGATCAGCCGCGAGGACCAGGATCTGATGGCGCTGCGCAGCCAGGAAAAGGCCTCGCGCGCGCAGGCCGACGGCACGCTGGCGCAGGAAATCACCGCGGTCACGATTCCGCAGAAGAAGGGCGATCCGATCGTCGTCGAGCGCGACGAGCATCCGCGCGCGACCAGCATGGAAGCGCTGGCCCGGCTCAAGGGCGTGGTGCGCCCGGACGGTACCGTGACCGCCGGCAACGCGTCGGGCGTCAATGACGGCGCCTGCGCGCTGCTGCTCGCCAGCGAAGCCGCCGCGCGCCAGCACGGCCTGACCCCGAAGGCCCGCATCGTCGGCATGGCCACCGCCGGCGTGGCGCCGCGCGTGATGGGCATCGGCCCGGCGCCGGCCGCGCAGAAGCTGCTCAAGCAGCTGGGCATGACGATGGACCAGATCGACGTGATCGAGCTGAACGAAGCCTTCGCCGCGCAAGGCCTGGCGGTGTTGCGCGAGCTCGGCGTCGCCGACGACGATGCGCGCGTCAACCCGAACGGCGGCGCGATCGCGCTGGGCCATCCGCTCGGCATGAGCGGCGCGCGCCTGGTCACCACCGCGATGTACCAGCTGCATCGCACCGGCGGCCGTTTCGCGCTGTGCACGATGTGCATCGGGGTGGGCCAGGGTATCGCGATGGTGATCGAGCGCGTCTGAGCGGCGATCCCCATCGGCAGCGCCGAGACGACGGCAAGTCGCTCAAGTTTTGCGGCGCGCCTGCCGTTGTCCAAGGCAGGCGCCGACCCTCAGCGCTGCGACAGATTTCCCGACGCAGTTGGTGCGGCCGGGCCGACTGGCTCGCCGGTCCGCCGCACGCTTTCTTTGCGCCCGAATTGGCGCGGCAGTTCCAGCGCCGCGGTGTTCGCCGAATTCACCGGAAATCACCGGAAATCATCGCTGAATGCCCCGCTGAACTCGCGATGCATTTCTGCTGAACCTTCGCAGTACCGGTTCCAAACCGGCATGGAGTAATCGGATGTCTCTTCCCGTTGCCACGCTCGTCACCGGCGCCAGTTCCGGCATCGGCCGCGCCATCAGCGAAATGCTGCTGGCCGACGGCGTGACCCGCGTCGTCAATGTCGACTATGCCGCCCCGGGCTGGTCGCATCCCAACATGACGTTTTTCCAGGCGGACCTGACCGACGCCGCGGCAACCCGCGCGGCGGCCGCCGAGGTGACGTCGCGATTCGCCATCACGCGCCTGGTCAACAATGCCGGCGCGACGCGTCCCGGCACCGCGGATACCGCGACCGTCGAGGACCTCGATTACGTGGTGGGCCTGCACCTGCAGGCCAGTCTGCTGCTGACGCAGGCCTGCCTGCCGGCGATGCGCGCCGCGGGCTTCGGCCGCATTGTCAACATGGCCTCGCGCGCGGCGCTGGGCAAGCCCGAGCGCGTGGTGTACTCCGCCACCAAGGCCGGCATGGTCGGCATGACGCGCACGCTGGCGATGGAACTCGGCGGCGACGGCATCACCGTCAACGCGGTCGCGCCCGGTCCGATCGCCACCGAACTGTTTCGCCGCAGCAATCCGGAAGGCAGCGAGCAGACCAGGCGCATCCTGGCCAGCATCGCGGTCAAGCGCATGGGCACGCCCGAGGACGTGGCGCGGGCCACGCTGTTCTTTCTCTCTCCCGAAAACGGTTTCGTCACCGGACAGGTGCTGTACGTCTGTGGCGGTACCACGCTGGGCGTCGCACCGGTCTAGGCGCGGCCCCGTATTACAAGTCGTGGCCCGCATGGACGGCCACCGAGGAAACTCCCTGGAGCATACGATGAAGTTCAAGTCGCAACCGTCGCAGGCGCGTCGTCGCCTGCTGGCCGCCGGCGTCGCGCTGGCTACCACGTTCGCCGGCGTCTCCGGCGCTGCCTTCGCGCAGGACAGCTATCCGACCAAGCCGATCACGATGATCGTGCCGTTCTCGGCCGGTGGCACCACCGACATCCTGGCCCGCATCGTCGGCCTGCAGCTGGGCAAGGCGCTCGGCCAGCCGGTGGTGATCGAAAACCGTCCGGGCGCCGGCGGCAATATCGGCGCGTCGCTGGCCGCCAAGGCGCAGGGCGACGGCTACACGCTGTTCATGGGCACCATCGGCACCCACGCCATCAACCAGTCGTTGTACTCGAAGCTGCCGTACGACCCGGTCAAGGACTTCGCGCCGATCACCCGTATCGCGATGGTGCCGAACCTGGTGGTGGTCAACCCCAACGTGCCCGCCAAGAGCGTCAAGGAACTGATCGCCTACGTGAAGGCCAATCCGAACAAGATCAGCTACGGCTCGTCGGGCAACGGCTCGTCGATGCATCTGTCGGGCGAACTGTTCAACTCGATGACCGGCCTGAGCATCCAGCACGTGCCGTACAAGGGCAGCGCCCCGGCGGTCAACGATCTGCTGGGCAACCAGATCGGCCTGATGTTCGACAACCTGCCGTCGTCGTACCAGCACGTGAAGGCCGGCAAGCTGCGCCCGCTGGCCGTTACCTCGGCCAAGCGCTCGCCGGCGCTGCCGGACGTGCCGACCGTCGCCGAAGCCGGCGTGCCGGGCTATGAAGCGACCTCGTGGTTCGCGCTGTACGCCACCGGCGGCACGCCCAAGCCCATCATCGATCGACTGAACGCCGAAGTGGTCAAGATCCTGGCCATGCCCGACGTGCAGAAGCAGATGGCGGGTCAGGGCGCCGAGCCCAACCCGGAGAAGCCGGAACAACTGGCCGCGTTCATGAAGACCGAAGCGGCCAAGTGGGCCAAGGTCGTCAAGGCCTCGGGCGCGACCGTGGACTGATCGAGTCTCCAACGACCACCATGTCGTTCCCGCGAAGGCGGGAACCCAGCGTTTTCGAAAGCCACTGGGTCCCCGCATGCGCGGGCACGACAAGGTCTATCGGTGGAATGAGCCGGCCTTCGGGCCGGTTTTTTCTTTTGACGGCCGGCAAAAAAAAGCTCGCGACTGGCAGCGAGCTCGAGTTCCGGCCCACCCGGGCAGGAGGAGACATCGTCGGGCGCCGCCGCAGCGCGGCTGCGTGGGCGCGGGCATCGGGCGGATCTGGCGCCTGGGCCTGGGCCTCAGTTCAGGCTGACCTTGACTACCTGTTCCTCGACGCCGACAAAGCGGACCAGCTGGCGCAGGCCGCTGGGGTACTCCTTGATGTGATGGCCCACCGGGGTATCCGGCAGGCGGTAATAAATGGCGCTGGACTGGGCGCCGGCGGTTCGGCCTTCCGCTGCGGAGGGTCCGTCGCCTTCCCATGGGATATCGCGCTCCTCGGCGAGATCGTGCGGTCCGGGCATGGCGGCTGTTCCTGATCAAATGCGACTTTGTCTCCAATGTATTGCAGCGCCCGCCGATTTGCTATTTCGCCTTTTTTAATTCTGGCCTAGCCATTGGCTCGATTTGTCATATTGCAAGCAATAGGGTGCAGGGCCGAGCCGATGGCTTGCACGCCGCCTCCATGCGCTACCATTGGTGCTTTGCGCGCCTCCCCGGCGCGCTTTCCGTCCCGCCGCCCGCATGTCGATCCAGCACGCCCTTCTGACCTCGTTGATGGAGAAGCCCTCGTCAGGCTACGAACTGGCGCGGCGCTTCGACAAGTCGATCGGCTATTTCTGGCACGCCACGCACCAGCAGATCTATCGCGAACTCGGCCGCATGGCCGAACGCGGCTGGATCGCCGCGCAGGATGACGAAGGGGACGCGCGCAGCCGCAAGAAGGTCTATCGCGTGCTGCCGGCAGGGCGGGAAGAACTGGTGCGCTGGGTGTTGTCGCCCACGGCGGGGCTGGACCAGCGCGACGAGATCCTGGTCAAGCTGCGCGCCGACGCGGTGGCCGGTCCGCTGGGCCTGGGCGACGAGATGCGGCGCATGATCGCGCTGCACGAGGAGCGGCTGGCCACCTATCGCGCGATCGAGCAGCGCGACTTCGCCGACCCGCAACCGGACCGCGCGCAACAGCTGCGGCATGCGCTGCTGCGGCGGGGGATCCGTTACGAAGAGGATTGGGTGGCGTGGGGGACGGCGGTGTTGCCGTTGCTGGAGCCGGGAGGCGGGCGGTAGCTTGCGTGGCAATGGCGGCGTTGCCCGCTGACGCCGCACCAGGATGTCGATATGGAATTGGACTTCGCTAACCGATACCGCAGATCGCTGCCACCCGCAGTCGAATCTCTTTGAGTTCCGGTTCGGTCGCGCATTGCCCGTCGTAGCGAGCATTTCGGGCGATCCAATCCAACGTGGTGATCTGATCCGGCAGAGCTGCGCATTCGCGCGGCATGCCCGATATACGCACTTGCATGCGGGCACGAGCGGTGCCGGCAGGCGCGAGAGAGGTCGTGAGCGGAGCCCCGATAAAGCGCTTTGTCGGGCCGTTGATTCCTGCCGGCGACAACACCAGTATGGGCCGGAAGCCCGCTTGTTCATGTCCCTTTGTTGGATCGAGGCTCATCCACCAAATTTCCCCCGCTTGGGGAACCCGATGCTGAACATCGGCCGTTGCGAACCCGTCGATTGCCGTGCCGCTCGTCGTGGTTGATCGCATAGACAATCATCAGTCGTTATCAGGATTGCCCACGGCACCAAATTCATTGCCTACCGGAGCTCCCCAATCGACGGTAGGCTCGACCTCATGCCCGGCTTGCAGTTCGAGGATGAACTCTTCCAGCGAGAAGGAAGGCTCTGCCTTCTTTTCCAGGACCAATTTCCCCTCAAGTACCGTCGCCTCTATCACCGCGTTCTCAGTGATATTTGCTTCTTCTGCCAGATACGACGGAATGCGAAGAGCAAGACTGTTGCCCCAGCGCTTCACTGTCAATGCGGTCATTAGCTGTTCCTCTACTTTGAAACTTCGCTCGTGAGGAGAGCCCCCGTGATCTGGTCGTCATGTTCGGGGAGCGGGACCGCAGGCTATACCGCAGACGTCTCCATTCTTTAGGTCCACGGTCACCCGGTTCATAACTTTGGTAACGGGGGCCGTTGCCGTGCGGCGTTCCCACGTATCTACAGTGTAGATACGTGGGTCGGGCAAGTCAATCAGACTCCCTGCGATGGAGCGGCAACGAGAACGCTCGCCGTCCAATTCCTTTACACCAGGTTGCGCGCCACAACGCTGGCGCCGGCCTCCACCAGCCCAAGTCGGCGGCGTGCCAGCGCGTATTCCTCGGCGAAGCGGTCCACCAGGTCGGCGGCGGGTACCACGCGCTTGATGGCGCCGACGCCCTGGCCGGCGCCCCAGATGTCCTTCCACGGCTTGACGCGGTTCGAGCCGAAGTTCATGGCGGTCGGATCGGAGGCGGGCAGCGCTTCCGGGTCCAGGCCGGCGTTGACGATGCTCTGGCGCAGGTAGTTGCCATGCACGCCAGTGAAGAGGTTGGAATAGACGATGTCGCCGGCGGTGCTGTCCACGATCATCTGCTTGTAGGCCGGCTGCGCGTTGGCTTCCTCGGTGGCGATGAAGGCCGAGCCGATATACGCCAGGTCGGCGCCCGCGGCCTGGGCCGCCAGGATGCCGTTGCCGCTGGCGATGGCGCCCGACAGCAGCAGCGGGCCATCGAACCACTCGCGGATTTCATGCAGCAGCGCGAACGGCGATTGCGTGCCGGCATGGCCCCCGGCACCCGCGGCCACGGCGATCAGGCCGTCCGCACCCTTGTCGATTGCCTTGTGCGCAAACGTGTTGTTGATGATGTCGTGCAGCACGATGCCGCCATACGAGTGCACCGCCTGGTTGACCTCGACGCGCGCCCCCAGCGAGGTGATCACGATCGGCACCTTGTAGCGCACGCACAGTTCCAGGTCGTGTTCGAGCCGGTCGTTCGACTTGTGCACGATCTGGTTGACGGCAAACGGCGCCGACGGGCGGTCCGGATGCCTGGCGTCGTACTCGGCCAGTTCCGTGGTGATGCGGTCCAGCCATTCCTCCAGCAGCGACGCGGGCCGCGCATTCAGCGCCGGAAAGGAGCCGACCACGCCGGCCTTGCACTGCGCGATCACCAGATCGGGATTGGAGATGATGAACAGCGGCGAACACACCACCGGCAGGCGCAGGCGTTGCAGGAGCGGGGGAAGGGACATGGCGGCCTCGGTTCGGACGAATGGGTTGGACGGCGGGATTGATATGCGGTTTTATATGCAACCAGTTGCATAGTGAAGCGAAAGTTAGCACGGCCTTGGCGGGCTTTCAATAGCCGTTCCTGCCCCGCACGCGCGCTGTGACGCTTCCGCCGGGCGATTACCGTACGGTGCCCCGCATCCGCTGCGTGGGGGCGCGGTGGCGCCTTGTCTACAATGTGCCCAACGAATCAGCAGGAGTGCAGGTGAGCGATGATCCTCGACCGGTAGCCGGGAGCCGACGCGATCTGTTCGAAGGCAATCTGGCGGACTGGCATGCCGATCCCGAGCGGGCCTTCGACGGCTGGCTCGCCGTGCATGGCTTCGGCCATGGCACCGCGGTGGTCTATCGCGCGATGTGGGGCAAGCTGCTGCGCTGGTCGCGCGAGCACGGCGTCGCGCCCCTGTCGTGGTCGGCGGCGCAGATCGGCGCCTTTCTCGATGCCGAAGGGCTGCACAAGCGCCATCGCTATCGCTATACGCGGCTGATCGAGCGCGTCTTTCATTACCTGTCCCTGCAGCAGGCGGGCCTGCATAACCCCGGCAGCCAGGCGGTGCGCGCCCATCTGGCCGATGGCGACAACGATCCGACGCCCTTCCTGCTGCCCGCCGAGTGCGAGGCCCTGGTGGCGCGGGTACTGGAACCGGTCTGCCTGCCGGACCCGGATGCCACGCCCAGCCCGACCGCCTGGAAACGCGCGCGGGATATCGCCGTGGTGGCCGCGATGCTGGGCGGCGGTCTCAAGGTGGGCGAGGTGCGCGGGCTGCGGCTCGACAGCGTCGCGGCCGACGCCAGCGAACTGCGCCTGACCCGGACCGACAACGGCCGTACCTATCGCGCGCCGGTGTTCGACTTCGCCCGTCGCCCGTTGCTCGCCTGGCTGGCGGTGCGCGAGCTGGGCGGCACGCTCGGCACGCTCGTGTTCCCCGCCCAGCCGGCCGGAAGGCCGTTGCACGCCGCCTCGCTGTATCGCCGCGTCGAGCAGCTGCTGGACGAGGCCGGCGTGCTGGCCGGGCGTACCGAGCGCGCCTCGCCGCAGACGCTGCGCAATACCTATGGCGCGCTGCACTTCGAAGCCGGCGCCGAGCCGGCGGCAGTCGCCCAGTATCTGGGCATGCGCGACCTGGAATCCGGCTGGCGGCTGCATGCCGCCTACATCGCCTGGCAGGCCCGCAGCGGCCAGGTGGCCGCCGCCGGGTCCGAATCGCCGGCCGGGTTACCATAACGCCCCTGACCGTGGCGGCTCGGCGCCGTCCGCATTCTCAATCGACAAGTTCACGATGCCAGACACTCTGCTGCTGACCGGTGCCACCGGCTATATCGCTTCGCATACCTGGGTTGCCCTGCTCGCGGCTGGCTACCACGTGGTCGGCCTGGACAACCTGTCCAACAGCAATCGCGCGGTGGTCGAGCGGATCGCCACCATTTCCGGCCAGACCCCGGATTTCGTCGAGGGCGATGTGCGCGATCGCGCGCTGCTGGACCGGCTGTTCGCCGAACGCAAGATCGGTGGCGCCATCCATTTCGCCGCGCTCAAGGCGGTCGGCGAATCGGTGACGCAGCCGCTCGCCTACTACGACAACAATCTGAACGGCCTGCTGACGCTGTGCGCGGCGATGCAGGCGGCCGACGTCAAGACGCTGGTATTCAGCTCCTCGGCCACCGTCTACGGCAATCCGCATACGGTACCGATCCGCGAGGAATTTCCGCTGTCGGCGACCAATCCCTACGGCCAGACCAAGCTGATGGGCGAGCAGATCCTGCGCGACCTCGAGCGCGCCGATCCGCACTGGCGTATCGGCTATCTGCGCTATTTCAATCCGGTCGGCGCGCACGAAAGCGGACTGATCGGCGAGGACCCGGGCGGCGTGCCGAACAATCTGATGCCCTATGTGGCGCAGGTGGCGGCAGGCCGCCGGGAGCGGCTGATGGTGTTCGGCGGCGACTATCCGACCCCGGATGGCACCGGCGTGCGCGACTACATTCACGTCTGCGACCTGGCCGACGGCCATCTGGCGGCGCTGCGCTATTTGAACGAGCGCGGCGAGGGCATGACAGTCAATCTCGGAACCGGCCGCGGTTATAGCGTGCTGGAAGTGGTGCAGGCCTATCGGCGCGCCAGCGGCAAACCGATTCCGTATGAAATCGTCGCGCGCCGGCCCGGGGATATTGCCTCGTGCTATGCCGATCCGGCATTGGCGCAGCGGCTGCTCGGCTGGCAGGCCCGCCACGATCTGGACCGGATGTGCGCGGATTCGTGGCGCTGGCAGTCGATGAATCCCCTGGGGTTTGCGTCCTGATTCGCGGGCGCGGCCGCCTGCAGCCGCCGACAGCGCAGGCGTGCAGCGATGTCGGCGGTCGACGCGACCATGAAAAAACCGGGCCTTGAGAGGCCCGGTCTTTTTTTTATTGCGCCGCGGCGGCCGGGAATCCCGGCGCCGGACGGCGTGCTGGTGCCGCGACGCCGCCAGGCATCGCGGCAGGCGCTGCGTTTATCGCACCAGGAAGTCGTCGATCGATTTACCGGAGGCCAGCGCCTGGGTCAGCCAACCCGGGCGCTTGCCGCGGCCCGTCCAGGTATTGCCGGCGCTGTCGCGGTAACGGACCGGGACTTTGCGTGCGGTTTTCTTGCTGGGTACCGCCTTGCTGCCAAAACCCAGATCTTCTGCGGTCAAGCCATATTCTTCGATTTTCTTGCGGATATCGTCGATTACCGCGGCTTGCTCTCGTGCCTTGATCTCTTCGGCTTGCTTCTGCAATTCGTTGATTTTCTGAACGATTTCCTGATAGGTTGCCATTTTGAGACCTCTGATTACGGTGGGCGAGACGAACGGCATGAATTATAACGGCCTGGGTTAGCGATGCAAATGCCGGCGCAGGCGGAAACCGATTTTTGACAAAATCGATCACGAAACCTTTCAAGGTGAACTTTTTCTGCGCCACCGAGTCTCCGCCGGCCGTCTCTGAGCGCTTTGCGGACGATTGCCGCCTTGCCGGCATGCTTTGACCAGGGTGTTTGGCTGAGTCTTTCGTTTGCGGCTTTCGTTTTGAACAATATGGCGCGGTAAAACGGATGCGATGTTGCTGTCGTTGGGTTTCCATCGCCCGGCGGCGTCGTGTTCCACCATCCCTGCCGGCGCCCCCGCCGCCATTGCGCGATTCAAGTAATCCCTGCCAGCGGTCGATATCCCCTCAGCATGGGCTGTCGCCCGGCGTGTTGGCGGGCTGTCCGCCGCTACTGATCGATCCGAGTCGTCCCATGTCCTTGCGTTGCTTTGTCCTGCCTTCGTCGTCGAATGCCTCTGCGCGGCTTGTCGCCAGCGCTGGCGAAGCCGGGCGCCGTACGCCCCCCAAGGGCGGCTTGCGTTGCAATAAGGTGACGCCGCATGCACTACGCGCGGTGGCTATGCTAACGTCCCGGGCGGTATCGAGTTCGTGGCCAACCGCAGCCGCGGTGCGCGCCGTGCGCCGCCGTCCCGCCCCACGATTTGCCGCGCTCGACGCGGTTCCGCAATACCCCGGGCTTACCGTCACCGGCCTCTGCGCCGGAGCCTGACGGCGCCACTCACGCATTCCGCAGCGCCCCCTTTCGATATGAGTTTTAGCGTTCTGCTGCTCGCCATCCTGCTCGGCATCGCCGTCGGCCTAGGCCTTCGCGCTGCCGGCCGCGGCCGCGATGGGACGGGATGGCCCGGCCGCATGAGGGCCCTGACTGCGGGACTGATGTCACAGGCGTCGGTCGGCCTGCCGGCCTGGGTCGTGCTGCTGTCCGGTTCGGTACCGGGATCGGCGGAGTGGTCGCAGGCGCTGGCCGCGCTGGCCGGCGGTATCGTGGCCACGGTGCTGACGCAATGGCTGCACCGCGCGCTGGCGTATTGGCGCGGTGCCGCGATGCTGGCCACGCTCGCCGGCGCGGGCGTGATTGCTGCGGCCGGGATCGGGCTCGGTCACCAGTGCGGCGGCTCCACCTCGCGCACTGCCTGCATCGAGGCGATGAATCTGCTGCATCCGGCATGGTTCGGCCTCGGGCTGGCGGTGCTGGGCACGGCAGCGTTCGCGCTGTTGTCGGTGTCGGGCCGCCGCCCGGCGCCGCAGCGCGAACGCGACGCTCTGCTGCACGATGCCGGCGAGCCCGAGGGCGAGCGCAGCGGCGGCGCGCCGCCGGGTTTGCCGACGCGGATCGCGCGCCGGCTCAATGGCCGCATACCCGGCCGGCTGACGGTCCGCCCCGTGGGGCGCGGCCAGGCGACGGTCGGGGAATACAGCGTGACCACCGACGTGCCGGATCGCGCCGCGTTCGCGCGCTGGCTCGACCAGTCGATCGCGCATGCGCGGCTGGCCGAGGCCAGCTGTGCGGTGCTGCTGATCCATATCGCCGACTTCCGGGAGGTCGACGAAGTCTTCGAGGTGCGCGCCGACGACATCCTCGCGCAGGACGCCAGCGTGCTGGCCCAGGCCGCGCTCGAACCGCACGATTTCCTGGCCCGCCTGGCGCGCGACGAGTTCGCGGTCGGCGTCCCGGCGCTGCTGAACTCGAATCGCGCGCACGAACTCGGCTCACGCGTGCTGGCGTCGATCTCCGAATTCGTCACCGCGCGCGGCCTGCAGATGCAGATCGGCGTCAATATCGGCATCGCGGTCTACCCGCGCGACGCGCAGAGTTCGGAGGCGCTGATGCAGGCCGCGCGCGTCAGCCTGTCCGAGGCGCGCGAATCGGGCTCGAACCAGGTGCGCACCTTCAATTCCGCGGCGGGCGAGCGGGCGCGCCGCATGCGCGTGATCCGCCGCGATCTGTGGCTGGCGATCCAGGACGACGGCCTGTCGCTCGAATACCAGCCCAAGTTCGACGTCGACGCGCATACCGTGGTGGGTGCCGAGGCGCTGTGCCGCTGGCGCCATCCCACGCTCGGCGCGGTCAATCCGGCCGAATTCATCATGGTGGCCGAGCAGTCCGGGCAGATCGACAAGCTCGACGACTGGGTCATCGCCAACGTCTGCCGGCAGGTGCGCGAGTGGCAGGACGCCGGCCTGCCGGTGGTTCCGGTCGCCATCAACGTGTCCGGGCTGCGTTTTGCCAGCCGCGATTTCCCGCAGTATCT
The DNA here is from genome assembly GCA_031181345.1 of Cupriavidus sp. Lineage (GTDB taxonomy): Bacteria > Pseudomonadota > Gammaproteobacteria > Burkholderiales > Burkholderiaceae > Cupriavidus. Next base: position 43,375 of record JAPSLC010000018.1, read on the forward strand.
GCTCGAGCAGATCCATCAGCACGACATTCCGCCGTCGGCGATCACGCTCGAGATCACCGAGACGGCGGCGATGAAGGACATCGCGCAATCGCTCGAGACGCTGGCCGAACTGCAGGCGCTGGGCATCCACGTCGCGCTGGACGACTTCGGCAGCGGCTATTCCAGCCTGGGCTATCTGAAGCGGCTGCGGGTCGGCACGCTGAAGATCGACCGCACGCTAATCGGCGGGCTGGAGTCGGACCCGCAGGGGCGCGCCATCGTCGGCTCGATGGTGGCGCTGGCGCACGAGTTGCGCATGCGGGTGGTGGCCGAAGGCGTCGAATCGCAGGCCCAGCTCGACATCCTGGCGCGCATGGGCTGCGACGAAGTCCAGGGCTATCTGCTGGCCCGCCCGATGGAAGCGAGCGCCTTCGCCGGCCTGCTGTCCAGCCCACGCCGCTGAACCCCCCGCCGAACACACCCCACGCCACGAACGCCCGGCGCTAAAGGAAGCGCGCTTGCCCGCCGATAAGTCTGGCTGGCGCACAGCGCCGCGGTATGGGGCCCATCCGGGTCCGATATGGCGGCACGCGCCGCAGCGATGCGCCGGCAGGGGCCGGCGCCGACCAGCACAGAACGCGGATCGCCCCACGCCGCCAGCCGGCCGATCCGCCGCCGTTTCGAGGTAGCCGCCATGCCAGCTCAACGCATTCTTGTCGTCGACGATTCGCCTTCCCTGCGTCGCATGATCGCCGCCTGCCTGCGCGCCGGCGGCTACGACGTCGCCGAGGCAGCCGACGGCGACGAAGCGCACGCGGCCGCCGAGGCCGCACCGCAGGCGCAGCCGTTCGGCATGCTGGTTACCGATCAGGTGATGCCCGGCATGGACGGCCTGACGCTGATCCGCCGGCTGCGCGCCACGCCGCGCTACGCCGCGATGCCGATCCTGATGCTGACGACCGAGGCCGATGGCCAGATCCGCGCCCAGGCCCGCGAGGCGGGGGCCAGCGGTTTCCTGCCCAAGCCCTTCGATCCCGACCAGCTGATGCAATCGGTCGCCGCGCTGCTGTCCCCCTCCGAAGAGGGGTAATGTCCGGCCGCTTGCGGCCCTTCAGTCGCGCATCGGAAGTGCCGATAACCAGCAAGGGGCGAGGCGCGCCGTTCGCGGGCGCCGTTGGAGCCGCGCCATCGCGGTGCCATCGCCATGCAGTGGACAAGGCAGTCGCCACGCAGTCGCCACGCAGCTAGCAGTTGCCAGCAGTTGCCAATAAAGGCGGTCGGGCCGGGTGGGGTGCACTTCGCCAGCGTGCAACGACGGCCACCACAGGGGAGCGGGAGCGCAAGATGAACGTCAGCAGCAAGACCGAAGGAAGCGGCGAGGAGTTCCTCGCTTTCACGCTGGGCCGCGAGGAATACGGCGTCGACATCCTCAAGGTGCAGGAAATCCGCGGCTACGAGGCGGTCACGCAGATCGCCAACGCGCCGGCCTATCTGAAAGGCGTGATCAACCTGCGCGGCATCATCGTGCCGATCGTCGACCTGCGCATCAAGTTCCAGCAGCAGAAGGTCAGCTACGACCAGTACACGGTCGTCATCATCGTCGACCTGAACCATCGCACCACCGGCATCGTCGTCGACGGCGTCTCCGACGTGCTGACGCTGACTCCCGCCCAGATCAAGCCCACGCCGCAGTTCTCCGGCAACCTCGACACCGAATACATCCGCGGCCTGGGCTCGGTCGAGGACCGCATGCTGATCCTGGTCGATATCGAGAAATTGCTGGCGACCGAGGAACTGGCCGCGATCGAAGCCGCCGCGGCGGCCTGACGCACCGCCCCCGAACGAATCCAGCAGCACAACGTCATGAGAAACAACCAGCCTGTCACCGCGCGCGAATACAAGCTCGCGCCGAACGATTACCTGATCTCGCGCACCGACCTGAAGGGGCGCATCACCTTCGCCAACCGCGCGTTCATCGAGGTCAGCGGCTTTACCGCCGAGGAACTGCTCGGCGCCCCGCACAATCTGGTACGCCATCCCGACATGCCGCCCGAGGCCTTCGAGGATCTGTGGCGCACGCTGCAGGCGGGCCGTTCCTGGGTCGGGCTGGTCAAGAACCGCCGCAAGAACGGCGATTACTACTGGGTCAGCGCAACGGTGACCCCGACCCGCGTCGACGGACAGACCGTCGGCTATACCTCGGTGCGTTCGATGGCGAGCGCCGAGCAGATCGAAGCGGCGCAGGCCGCTTATGCGCGCATTCGCTCGGGCAACGGCGGGGGCATCCGCATCCGCGAGGGCGTGGTGGTCCGCCGCGGGCCGCTGGGCTGGATCGACGGACTGCGCCGGCTGGGTCTGCGCGGCCGCATCATGTTGTCGCAGGGCGTGGGCCTCGCGTGGTTCCTCGCCGCGCTGGTCGCGTTCGAGCTGCTGGCCGAGCCGCAGACACGCGCGGCACTGCGGCCGTGGCTGTGGGGCGGCTTCGTGCTGGCCGGCCTGTCGGCGATGGCCACCGGCGCGGCGCTGCTGGCCATGGTGCATCGGCCGATGCGCGAGATGCTGGACTTCGCGCTGCGTCTGGGCGCCGGCGATCTGGCCACGCGCTACGAGTTCTCCAGCAACGACGAGATCGGCGCGCTAGCCAGGGCGATGCAGACCATGCAGCGCAGCCTGCTGTCGGTCGTTCATGAAATCCAGGAAGGCATGAGCGCCATCGCCACCGCGACGCGCCAGGTGGCCGCCGGCAACAACGACCTGTCGCAGCGTACCGAGCAGCAGGCCGCTTCGCTGGAAGAAACGGCCTCGAGCATGGAAGAGCTGACCGGCACGGTGCGCCAGAACGCGGACAACGCGCGCCAGGCCAGCGGCCTGGCGGCCAACGCCTCCGAGACCGCGGTCAAGGGCGGCGAGGTGGTCGGCCGCGTGGTGCAGACCATGGACGAGATCAACGGTGCGTCGAAGAAGATCGTCGACATCATCGGCGTGATCGAAGGCATCGCTTTCCAGACCAACATCCTGGCGCTGAATGCGGCGGTGGAAGCGGCGCGTGCCGGCGAGCAGGGCCGCGGCTTCGCGGTGGTGGCCGGCGAGGTGCGCAGCCTGGCGCAGCGCAGCGCGAACGCGGCCAAGGAAATCAAGGGCCTGATCGGCGATACGGTGGCCCGCGTGGACAACGGCTCGGCGCTGGTGGGCCAGGCGGGGCAGACCATGGGCGAGATCGTGCAGGCGGTCAAGCGCGTGACCGACATCATGGGCGAGATCAGCGCGGCGTCGGCCGAGCAGAGCTCGGGCATCGAGCAGGTGAACCAGGCGGTGGCGCAGATGGACGAGGTCACGCAGCAGAATGCGGCGCTGGTCGAGCAGGCCGCGGCCGCGGCGGGGTCGCTGGAAGACCAGGCCGCGCGGCTGCGCGACGCGGTCTCCGTGTTCCGCGTCAGCCTGAACGCCGAACCGCGTCCGATGCGTCCGCGCGCCGCATCGGCGCAGGAGGGCGCGGCCCCGCGGCTGGCGCGCGCGTGAAGGGTATCGATGGGTGCCCGATAGGCGCCTGAAAGGGGATTGACGGCGAGCGCCGCAGGGGCCCTGGTCTCAATCGAAGCACGGACAGCAGCATCACCCGGCATTACAACAAGCCGGCAAGCGCGGCGCCCCGATCCGATGATCGGCGCCGCAATCCGGCCGGACGGTCATCCAGAAGAAGAGGTAGTTCTCATGCAATGGTTCAAGCAACTGCGAGTCGCGACGAAGCTGGTCGTTGGCTTTCTGATCGTTTCCGTCATCGGCATGGCGATGGGCCTGCTGGGGGTGGTCAATATGGGCCGGATGACCGAGTGGACCAGCCGGATCTACAACACCGACTTGCAGGCGCTGAAGGCCGTGCAGGACGCCAACATCAATCTGCTGTACGCCAGCCGCGCGCAGATCGCGCTGCTGTCGGCCTCGACGATGGGCGAACGCACCACCGAGAAGACGCTGATCGAGAAGTCGTTCGGCACCGCCGAAGAGCGCATCAAGCAGGCGCGCGGCTCCTTCCAGACCGAGCAGGGCAAGGCGCTGATCAAGCAGTTCGACACGATGCTGCCGGCCTATCGCGACCGCATGACGAAGTACATCGAGCTGGTCTCGCGCCAGCCGCTCGATACCTCGCAGTTCGAGAGCCAGGTCTTCGAGGAGAGCACCGCCCTGCTGAAGGACGGCCATGCGATCGAAGAGCTGATGTTCAACATGGTCAAGCGCCGCGACGCCGGTGCCCGCGCCAACATGGAAGAAGCGCAGGGCGTCTATGAGAGCTCGCGCCTGTGGATGCTGGCGCTGGTGCTCGGCGGCCTGGCGGTGTCGCTGCTGCTCGGCGTGCTGCTGGCCCGCGCGCTGTCGCGCCAACTGGGCGGCGAGCCGGCCTACGCGGCCTCGATTGCATCGCGCATCGCCGACGGCGACTTCTCGACCGAGATCAAGCTGCGCGCCGGCGACCGCGGCAGCATGCTGTACGCAATGAAGCAGATGCAGCTGCAGCTGTCGGGCATGGTGCAGGAGTTCAAGACGGCGGCCGAGTCGATCGCCTCGGCCTCGCGTGAAATCGCCGCCGGCAACAACGACCTGTCGCAGCGTACCGAGCAGCAGGCCGCTTCGCTGGAAGAAACGGCCTCGAGCATGGAAGAGCTGACCGGCACGGTGCGCCAGAACGCGGACAACGCGCGCCAGGCCAGCGGCCTGGCGGCCAACGCCTCCGAGACCGCGGTCAAGGGCGGCGAGGTGGTCGGCCGCGTGGTGCAGACCATGGACGAGATCAACGGTGCGTCGAAGAAGATCGTCGACATCATCGGCGTGATCGAAGGCATCGCTTTCCAGACCAACATCCTGGCGCTGAATGCGGCGGTGGAAGCGGCGCGTGCCGGCGAGCAGGGCCGCGGCTTCGCGGTGGTGGCCGGCGAGGTGCGCAGCCTGGCGCAGCGCAGCGCGAACGCGGCCAAGGAAATCAAGGGCCTGATCGGCGATACGGTGGCCCGCGTGGACAACGGCTCGGCGCTGGTGGGCCAGGCGGGGCAGACCATGGGCGAGATCGTGCAGGCGGTCAAGCGCGTGACCGACATCATGGGCGAGATCAGCGCGGCGTCGGCCGAGCAGAGCTCGGGCATCGAGCAGGTGAACCAGGCGGTGGCGCAGATGGACGAGGTCACGCAGCAGAACGCGGCGCTGGTCGAGCAGGCCGCGGCCGCGGCCGGTTCGCTGGAAGACCAGGCTGCGCGGCTGCAGGCGTCGCTGGCCCGCTTCCGTCTGGCCGCCGACGAGCTGTTCGCCCCGTCGCTGCAGGCGCCGTCGGTTGCCAAGCCGATCGCGGCGGCGCCGGCGGCATCGGGTGCACAGGCCGCCAGCCGCCACGATGAGCCCGCTACGACCGACCGTGCCGATCGCACCGACCGTGCCGAGCCGGCTCCGGCCAAGTCCGCCCCGCGCCTGCCCGGCCGTCCGGCGCCCCGCGCCGCGACTGCCGCTGCCGCCACCGCCGGTGCCGACAGCGACTGGAGCGCCTTCTGAACACCCGCCGCGGCGGGGCGGGCGCGGCCGGCATGGCGCGCCCCCGACCATGACCGACGATGAACAGCGAAATCACCCTGTCCCTGCCGCGTGAGGCCGCGGACAAGCTGCGCGGCGAGTTCGACCATTTCGTGCGGCTCTCGACGGGGCTGGACCGGCAGTTCGTGCCGCCCTCGTTCGAGGACTTTCTGCGTGCGCGCGTGATGCACCAGGACGGTCCGCTGACCGAGCGCGCGGTGACGCGCCTGCTGACCGGCGGCGAGTACGCCTGGGCCAAGCGCGTGTTCGACAAGCAACTGCCGCACGCGATGGCCAATCTGATGCGCGATGCCGAACGCTTCGGCTTCGGGCTTGCGGTGCGTTCGGAATGGTCGCCGTCGGAGCGGCTGGCGCAGGCGCGCAAGTGGGCGGTGGAGATTCTCGACCACGCCGGCGCCGATCCGGCGCTGGCCGATACGCTGGCCGAGCACATCGCCAACGCCGCGGTGGACGTGCGCACCATCGAAGAACAGATGCAGACGCCGGCATGGCGCCTGGCGGACAGCCTGCGCCGGCGCGTCTACGACCTGCTGTACCTCGTGCAGACCGAGCGCGGCACCGGCGCCGCGCTGACCCGCCTGGGCGAGCTGCGCGCGATGGTGGGCCTGGCGCTGGACTACGGCGCGATCGACGCGCAGGAAGCCGGCCGCGTGATGGAGCAGGTCGAGCACGCCCGCCCGCACCTGTTCCGCGACGAGCCTGACGATGTCTTCGCGCGGCTCGCCGCGTGGCTGCGTCGCGTGTTCAAGCCGATGCCGGCCGCGCCGTCAATGGTGGAAAGCGACAAGCGATCGCATTGAACGCGAAGCGTTTTCAGTCAGCCCGAGACTTCCCTTGCAAACCGCCTGGAATCGCTGTCTAAGTGATTCTGGCGGCATGTTACTTGTTACAGATTTGATCCGGATCGCGTTACAAGGTTGTTACATCTGAACCTGTCGTTTTTGCCATGTATCATCCATGCGACAAGGAGCATCCCCAACGTAAGTAGGGATTGGCAGCGGCAGGCGATTGCCGATATAAAGCGGACAGTCCATTTACATTCCGTAACATTTGTTACCAGATGTGAGTTTTGTAACTGGGCCGGAGTAGTTCCGATCAGATGTAGTACCCGTCGCACACGCACTGAAACGATCTGGACGCCGGAGGTCTGCCACCGGTAAGCGCTGGACAAGCGGGCGAGGGTTCCTTGGTAGCGGGGATAAATTGGAAAGCAGTGAACTTCTGCAGGAGATCAGGGAGGTCAATCTCGCCTATCTGCTGCTCGCGCAACGCCTGGTGCGCGAAAACCAACTCGAAGCCATGTTCCGCCTCGGCGTCAGCAAGGAAATCGCTGACATCCTGGCCAAGCTGACGCCTGCTCAGCTGGTCAAGCTGGCGGCATCCAACATGGTCCTGTGCCGATTCCGGTTCGACGACCATGCGCTGCTCTCCACGCTGACGCATACCGCCAAGAGCCACGATATGCAGCAGATCCACGCTGCGATCCTGCTCGCGCGCCAGCCGGTGGAGTCGCTCAATTGAGCGCGCTGCTGCAGGTCCAACCGGCCCGGAGCTACACGGCCGCTCCGGCTGCCCCGCGCAAGAGCGTACTGCAGGATGCCAACCAGACCCAGCTCGCCATCGAGCTGATCGGCCTGGGTGCGCGCCTGCAGGTGCTCGAAGCCGAGACCACGCTCTCGCGCGACCGGCTGATCCGTCTGTACAAGGAGCTGCGCGGCGTGTCCCCGCCCAAGGGCATGCTGCCGTTCTCGACGGACTGGTTCACGACCTGGCTGCCGAACATCCACTCGTCGCTGTTCTTCTCGGCCTATCAGTTCATGGTCCAGCAGGGCGAGGCGAGCGGCATTCGTGCGGTGGTCGCCGCATACCGTCTCTACCTCGAGCATGTGTCCCTGCTCGGCGGCGAAATTGTCTTAAGTTTTACGCGTGCCTGGACGTTAGTACGGTTCTTCGAGAGCAATATGCTGCAGCTTTCCAGTTGCACATGCTGCGGAGGACAGTTCGTCACACACGCCTACGAGCCGAACGCGAACTTCGTCTGCAGCCTGTGCCGGCCGCCATCGCGCGCGGGCAAGGCAAAGAAGCCCTCGAAGGACGCCACGCCAGCGCAACCCGCCTGATTGACGCCGGGCTTGCGCGGCGAGCCAGACCGGGGCGGCACGGCGCGCAGCTTGCCATGTCCCGCCGAGGTCCGGCTCGCGCGTGTCCGATGCGTGTTTTTCTGACGGGGAATCGATCGTGCTAGTTGTTCTTGGCTATGTCGTCGTAGTGGCGGCGGTGCTTGGTGGTTACGCCATGACTGGCGGCCACATGGGCGCGCTATATCAACCGGCAGAACTGGTGATCATTGGCGGCGCCGCGCTCGGCGCCTTCATCAGCGCCAACAGCGGCAAGGCGATCAAGGCGACCTTGCGCGCGCTGCCGCAGCTGCTGCGCAGCAGCAAATACAACAAGGCGCTGTACATGGAAGTGATGGCGCTGCTGTACGTGCTGCTGTCCAAGGCGCGCCGCGAGGGCATCCTGTTCCTTGAGAAGGAAATCGCCGATCCGGCCGCCAGCAGCGTCTTCAGCCAGTATCCGCGCATCCTCGCCGATCCGGCGATGATGGAATTCCTGACCGACTATCTGCGCATGATGGTCAACGGCAATATGAATGCCTTCGAGATCGAGGCCCTGATGGACCACGAGATCGAGACCTTCAAGCACGAGGCCGAAGTGCCCGCCCACGCGCTGGCGCGGGTCGGCGACGCGCTGCCGGCTTTCGGCATCGTCGCCGCGGTGATGGGCGTGGTGCATGCGCTGGCCTCGGCCGATCTGCCGCCGTCCGTGCTGGGCGCGCTGATTGCGCATGCGATGGTCGGCACCTTCCTGGGCATTCTGCTGGCTTACGGTTTCGTCTCCCCGCTGGCCTCGCGCGTCGAGCACCAGGTTGCCGAGACGGTCAAGATGTACCAGTGCATCAAGGTCACGCTGCTGGCTTCGCTCAACGGCTATGCGCCGCTGGTCGCGGTCGAGTTCGGCCGCAAGGTGCTGTACTCGAGCGAGCGTCCGTCGTTCCTGGAACTGGACGACCACGTGCGCGAAGTCAAGAGCCTGACGTAAGCGCGCCGGGCAGCCAGTCCTCGAGCCAGTCCATTCGTCCGTCCACCGCAGGCCAAGCATGACCGATCACGCGCGCCCTATCGTCGTCCGCCGCGCTGCCGCTCACGGCAAGCCGCACGGCAACCACAGCTGGAAGATCGCCTACGCCGATTTCATGACGGCGATGATGGCCTTCTTCCTGGTGCTGTGGCTGCTGAGCACGTCGACGCCGAAGGACCTGGTGCAGGTGGCCGAGTATTTCCGCACGCCGCTGAAGGTGGCGATCGCCGGCGGCCAGAAGGTCAGCGAGTCGCCCAGCGTGATCCCCGGTGGCGGCATCGACCCGGCCAGCAAGGACGGCGAAACGCGCCGCATGCGCGAGGACGATCCGCAGTCGCTGCAGAAGCGCCGCGACCAGCTCGAGACCGAGCGGCTGCGCGCGCTCAAGCAGCGGCTGGAGCAGCTGATCGAGAACAACCCGGTGCTGCGCCAGTTCCGCCCGCAGCTGCTGCTGGACATCACCAGCGAGGGGCTGCGCATCCAGATCCTCGATACGCAGAACCGGCCGATGTTCCGCACCGGCAAGGCGGTGGTCGAGCCGTACATGCGCGACATCCTGCGCGAGATCGGCCCGGTGCTCAACGAGATGCCGAACAAGGTCAGCCTGTCGGGCCATACCGATTCGTCCAACTACATGAACGGCGAGCGCACTTACTCCAACTGGGAGCTGTCGGCCGATCGCGCCAACGCCTCGCGCCAGGAGCTGATCGCCGGCGGCATGCAGGAGGGCAAGGTGCTGCGCGTGCTCGGCCTGGCCGCCACCATGCCGCTGGACAAGAACGATTCGCTGGCCCCCGTCAACCGCCGCATCAGCATCGTGGTGCTGAACCAGCGCGCCCAGGCCCGCTTCGAGGCGGAGAACGCCAGCGCGGCCGACGTCGCGGTGCGCGCCAAGGCCGGCGAGTCGGCGCAGGCGCTGCAGCAGGGAATGGAAGGGGCGACGGGCGCATCGGCGCCCCAGGCGCGGCAGTAGCCGGCACTTAAATCAGTAACAAAATTTAATAAGACCGTCGGCGAGGTCGATAACCAGCTGGTAACGGCTCAATGCTTAGCAATCAGTGATTCAGGACGGTCATGTCTGTCGATATCGATATCACGCAGTTCTACCAGACCTTCTTCGAGGAAGCGGAAGAGCTGCTCGTTGAAATGGAGCAGTTGCTGCTCGGCCTCGACATCGAGGCGCCCGACGCGGAAGACCTCAATGCGATCTTCCGCGCGGCGCATTCGATCAAGGGCGGCGCGGCGACCTTCGGCTTCAGCGCGCTGACCGAGACCACCCACCTGCTCGAGAATCTGCTGGACCGCACGCGCCGGCGGGAACTGGCGTTGTCCAGGGCCATCATCGATACCTTTCTGGAAACCAAGGACGTGTTGCAAGACCAGCTCAACGCCTACCGCAACGGTACCGAACCCGATCCGCAGACCCTTGCGCGCATCTGTGCGGTGCTGCAGCAGCTGGCCTACGAGACCGGCGGCGAGGCACCCGCGCCCGCACCGGTAGCGGCCGCTCCGGCCGCCCCGCCCGCGCCCGCTGCGGTTGCCGCACCGGCGGGCGGGGCGCTGAAGGTACGCCTGCTCAACGTGTCGAAGGACGACCAGGTGCTGCTGCGCGAGGAGCTCGGCAATCTGGGCGAGATCCTCGGCGAGACCCAGAGCGACAGCGAGCTGGCGATCGAGCTGGCAACGCAATGCAGCCCCGACGACATCGTCGCGGTCTGCTGCTTCGTGATCGACGCCGAGCAGATCGTGATCGAGCCGGCCAGCGGCGCAGCCCCGACCGCCGCAAGCGCCGCGCCTGCCGCCACCGAAGCGATGGCCGCTTCCGCGCCTGCCGCCGTGGTTGCCGCGCCGGCCGCAGCCCCCGCTGCCGCCAAGGACAAGGAGCGCGCCAAGGCCGGCGCCGCCGCCGCCCACCATCAGGAGTCGGGCTCGATCCGCGTGCCGACCGAGAAGGTCGACCAGATCATCAACCTGGTCGGCGAGCTGGTGATCACGCAGTCGATGCTGGCGCAGACCGCATCGTCGCTCGACCCGGTGCTGTTCGACCGCCTGTTCTCCGGCATGGGTCAGCTGGAGCGCAATGCGCGCGATCTGCAGGAAGCGGTGATGTCGATCCGCATGATGCCGATGGACTATGTGTTCTCGCGCTTCCCGCGCCTGGTGCGCGACCTGGCCGCCAAGCTGGGCAAGCAGATCGACCTGGTGACCTTCGGCAAGGCCACCGAACTGGACAAGAGCCTGATCGAGCGGATCATCGACCCGCTGACCCACCTGGTGCGCAACAGCCTGGACCACGGAATCGAGACGCCCGACAAGCGCGTCGCCGCGGGCAAGGATGCGACCGGCCAGCTGATCCTGTCGGCGCAGCACCACGGCGGCAACATCGTGATCGAGGTCAGCGACGACGGCGGCGGCCTGCGCCGCGACAAGATCCTGGCCAAGGCGATGCAGAACGGCCTGCCGGTCTCGGAGAGCATGAGCGACGAGGAAGTGTGGCAGCTGATCTTTGCGCCGGGCTTCTCGACCGCCGAGGCCGTCACCGACCTGTCCGGCCGCGGCGTCGGCATGGACGTGGTCAAGCGCAACATCCAGGAGATGGGCGGCCACGTCGAGATCAGCTCGCGCCCTGGCAACGGCACCACCACCCGCATCGTGCTGCCGCTGACGCTGGCGATCCTCGACGGCATGTCGGTCAAGGTCGGCGAGGAGACCTTCATCCTGCCGCTGAACTGCGTGATGGAGTCGCTGCAGCCGAAGGCCGACGACGTGCGCACCGCCGCCAATACCGAGCGCGTGATGCACGTGCGCGGCGAATACCTGCCGCTGCTGGAGCTGCACCGCGTCTTCAACGTCGAGAACGCGGTGCAGGAGCCGACCCAGGGCATCGCCATCATCCTGCAGGCCGAGGGCAAGCGCTTCGCGCTGCTGGTCGACCAGCTGATCGGCCAGCACCAGGTCGTGCTGAAGAACCTGGAGACCAACTACCGCAAGGTGCCCGGCATCTCGGCCGCGACCATCCTGGGCGACGGCAGCGTGGCGCTGATCGTCGACGTCGCCGCGCTGCAGCGCACCGGCGTCCGGCGCCAGGAGCCGGCGCTGGCTTGAGGCGAAGGCAAGATTCAACAAGGAGCAACACATCATGGCCGGCATCGGACATAGCGACACCCCCGGAAGCGAGGCGGCGGGCCAGGAGTTCCTGGTGTTCACGCTGGGCTCCGAGGAATACGGCATCGACATCCTGAAGGTGCAGGAGATCCGCAGCTACGACGGCGTGACGCGGATTGCCAACGCGCCGGACTTCATCAAGGGCGTGACCAATCTGCGCGGCGTGATCGTGCCGATCGTCGACCTGCGCATGAAGTTCCGCCTCGGCAACGTCAAGTACGACCACCAGACCGTCGTCATCATCCTGAACATCGCGGGCCGTGTGGTCGGCATCGTGGTCGACGGCGTGTCGGACGTGCTGACGCTGACCGGCGAGGCCATCAAGCCGGCGCCCGAGTTCGGCGTGTCGGTGTCGACCGAGCATCTGACGGGCCTGGCGACCGTGGAGGGCCGCATGCTGATCCTGCTCGACATCGAACGGATGATGACCAGCCCGGAGATGGAGCTGATCGAGGGCGAGGCAGCCTGAGCGGCGCGGGCCTGCATCGGACCCGCCGCCGGCCCGCCCCTCGCGTTTGCCAGCCCTTCGCTTTATCGTCACCCAGCCGCACCCGTCGCCACCCCCGTCACCACCCTCGCCGATCCACCCGCAGACATGACGCCGCATCGAACCCTCGCTCCCCGCGCCGCGGCCCCCGCCATGCCGCCCGCCGCCCTGCGGGACGACGCGCGCGACTTCCTGCTGACCGACCGCGACTTCGACAAGGTGCGGGCGCTGATCCATCGCCGCGCCGGCATTTCGCTGGGCGCGCAGAAGCGCGAGATGGTCTATAGCCGGCTGGCGCGCCGCCTGCGCGCGCTGCAGCTGAACGACTTCGCCAGCTACCTGGCGCTGCTCGAGGCCGACGAGTACTCGGGCGAGTGGGAATTCTTCACCAACGCGCTGACCACCAACCTGACCTCGTTCTTCCGCGAGGCGCACCACTTCCCGCTGCTGGCCGAGCACGCCAAGCGGATCGGCCGGCCGTATTCGGTCTGGTGCGCGGCCGCGTCGACGGGCGAGGAGCCGTATTCGATCGCGATCACGCTGGCCGAGGCGCTCGGCGAGCGCGCCGCGACCGTGCTGGCCACCGATATCGACACGCAGGTCCTGGCCAAGGCTCGTACCGGCGTCTACTCGGCCGACCAGGTTGCGCGGCTGTCGCAGGAACGGCTCAAGCGCTTCTTCCTGAAAGGCACAGGGCAGCGTGCCGGCCAGGTCAAGGTCAAGCCCGAGCTCGCCGCGACGATCGCGTTCGAGCCGCTGAACCTGCTGGCCCCCGACTGGGGCATCCGCGAGCGCTTCGATGCGATCTTCTGCCGCAACGTGATGATCTATTTCGACAAGCCAACCCAGGGCCGCATCCTGGAGCGCTTCGTCCCGCTGCTCAAGCCGCATGGGCTGCTGTTCGCCGGCCATTCGGAGAATTTCTCGTACGTGACGCGCGCCTTCCAGTTGCGCGGGCAGACCGTCTACGAACTGGCGCCTGGCGCCGCCAGGGCCGGAGCCGCCTGATGCAGACGCCGCACCTGCCGGAGGCGATCGCCACCCGCACCTACTTCGACCGCGAGTTCGGCAAGCAGGCCATCAAGCTGCTGCCCAACGAGTACTACGTCACGCGCGACGACGTGGTGCTGACCACGGTGCTCGGCTCCTGCGTGGCCGCCTGCATCCGCGACGAGAAAGCGGGCGTCGGCGGCATGAACCACTTCATGCTGCCGGACGACGAGAACGCCGGACCCGACCGCGTGCTGTCGGCGTCCATGCGCTACGGCTGCTATGCGCTCGAGGTGCTGATCAACGAGCTGCTGAAGATGGGCGCGCGCCGCGAGCGGCTCGAGGCCAAGGTGTTCGGCGGCGGCGCGGTGCTGGCCAACATGACCACGCTGAACATCGGCGACCGCAACGCCGAGTTCGTGCTGCGCTATCTGAAGACCGAAGAGATCCGGGTCGCGGCGCAGGACCTGCGCGGGCCGCACGCGCGCCGGGTCAGCTATTTCCCGCAGACGGGCCTGGCGCTGGTGCGCCGGCTGACCCGCCAGGACGACCAGGCGGTCGTCGAACGCAACGAACGCGCGCTGGCGCGCGCAATTTCCGCGACGCCGGTACGCGGCGGCGTCGAGTTGTTCGGGCGGCGCGGCGCCACCTCCACCGTTTCCTGAATTCGAAGGACCCGTTTTCGACATGACCGCCGCCGCCAAGATCAAGGTGCTCTGCGTGGACGACTCCGCGCTGATCCGCAGCCTGATGACGGAGATCATCAACAGCCAGCCCGACATGGAGGTGGTCGGCACCGCGCCGGACCCGCTGGTCGCGCGCGAGATGATCAAGCGCCTGAACCCGGATGTGCTGACGCTGGACGTCGAAATGCCGCGCATGGACGGCCTCGATTTCCTCGAGCGGCTGATGCGGCTGCGGCCGATGCCGGTGCTGATGGTGTCCTCGCTGACCGAGCGCGGGTCCGAGATCACGATGCGCGCGCTGGAACTGGGCGCGGTCGATTTCATCACCAAGCCCAAGCTCGGCATCCGCGACGGCCTGCTCGAATACACCGACACCATCGCCGACAAGCTGCGCGCCGCCTCGCGCGCACGGCTGCGGCCCGCGGCGACGCCGGGCGCCCAGCCCGCGCAGCCCGCGCCGATGCTGCGCACGCCGCTGCTGTCGACCGAAAAGCTGATCATCGTCGGCGCCTCCACCGGCGGCACCGAGGCCATCAAGGAATTCCTGATGCCGCTGCCGCCCGATGCGCCGGCGGTGCTGATCGTCCAGCATATGCCGGCCGGCTTCACGCGCTCGTTCGCGCAGCGGCTCGACGGCCTGTGCCGCCTTACGGTCAAGGAGGCCGAGCACGGCGAGCGGGTGCTGCCGGGGTATGCCTATATCGCGCCGGGCGACCAGCATCTGCTGCTGGCGCGCAGCGGCGCCAACTATGTCGCGCACCTGTCGCAGGACCCGCCGGTCAACCGGCATCGGCCCTCGGTCGATGTGCTGTTCGACTCGGCCGCCGTGCATGCGGGCAAGAATGCCATCGGCGTGATCCTGACCGGCATGGGCCGCGACGGCGCGCGCGGCATGCTGCGGATGCGCGAGGCCGGCGCCTACAACCTGGCGCAGGACGAGCAGAGCTGCATCGTGTTCGGCATGCCGAAGGAGGCGATCGCCGCCGGCGGCGTGCATGAGGTGGCGCCGTTGTCGTCGATGAGCCAGCGCGTGATGGCTCGGCTGGCTACCTTCGGCACACGCGCGCAGCGAGTTTGACAATCCCGCGGACGCGGCGCGGCCTGTACGCGCGGCGCGTCCGAATAGACGCAATCATCCACAACCGTATTGGAGCCGTAGAGTGGACAAGAACATCAAGATCCTGGTGGTCGACGATTTCCCGACCATGCGCCGCATCATCCGCAACCTGCTCAAGGAGCTGGGTTTCGCCAACGTCGAGGAAGCCGAAGACGGTGCCGCCGGCCTGGAGAAGGTCAAGGACGGCAGCTTCCAGTTCGTCATTTCCGACTGGAACATGCCCAACATGGACGGCCTGACCATGCTGCAGGGCATTCGCGCCGATCCTTCGATCGCCAAGACGCCGGTGCTGATGGTGACCGCCGAAGCGAAGAAGGAAAACATCATCGCGGCGGCCCAGGCCGGTGCCAATGGCTATGTGGTCAAGCCGTTCACCGCGGCGACGCTGGACGAGAAGATCACCAAGATCTTCGAGAAGATCGCCAAGGAAGGGGCTTGAGGCAGCCGTTATGTCCACCACGTCGAATATCAATATCGAGTCCGCCGAGCAGATCATCCAGCGTATCGGCAGCCTGACCCGCATGCTGCGCGACAGCATGCGCGAGCTGGGCCTGGACAAGGAGATCGAGCGCGCGGCGCAGGCGATCCCCGACGCGCGCGATCGCCTGAGCTACATCGCCAACATGACCGAGAAGGCGGCCGAACGCACGCTGAACGCGGTCGAGCTGGCGCAGCCGATCCAGGCAGGCCTGGAGAAGCAGGCCGAGGCGCTCGACAAGCGGTGGGAGGACTGGTTTGCGCGGCCGGTCGAACTGGCCGACGCGCGCGAGCTGGTGCTGGACACGCGCGCCTTCCTGACCGAGGTGCCGACCCAGGCCCGCGCCACCGGCAGTCATCTGCTCGAGATCATGATGGCGCAGGACTTCCAGGATCTGACCGGCCAGGTCATCAAGAAGATGATGGACATGATCCAGACGCTGGAGCAGGAACTGCTGCAGATGCTGATCGACAATGTCCCGGCCGAGCGGCGCGTCGAAACCGGCCCGGTCACGCTGATGAACGGACCGCAGGTGAATCCCGAAGGCAAGCACGACGTGGTGTCGGACCAGTCGCAGGTCGACGATCTGCTGGCGAGCCTGGGCTTCTGAACCGGGCCGCGAAGCAGTCCATGCACGGCGCCGGCGCCCGTGTCGCTGGCATGGCGATACGCGCGGCGATGACGTTCCGGACCTCAAGTCGCGCCGGTCGCGTCCAGCTTGCGCTTGCGGGCACCGGCGGGCGGCAGCTCCTCGTGCCGCAGCGCCTCGATGGCGGACGTCACGACCTGAATCCACGGCTCGGGACTGGCGCGCAAGACGATGAAATCCCGAACGTATTGCAACGCCGAGGCCTGCAGCCGGATCGGAATCGAGGTCACCATTGGCCAAACGTCGTCGAGCACGTCGATCGGCAGGTGGCCGCGCTTGGCCACCGCGGCGCAGGCCCTGGTGACGAGGGCGGCCTTGTACGCGACGTTTCGCGTGGAGAACTGCCGGATTTGGCGCAGCGTCCAGCGGAGGGTATCGATGTCGTCGTCCGACGCTGCGATCTCCTCGAGCAGGGGGCCGACGACGCTGGTCGGAAGCGAGGACAGTGCCCGCGACGCAAGCGCTCTCGCGTGCGCAGCGCTCTCCGGCCATGTGGAAAGCTCGCTGTCGCCCGGCCCGAGCGGTACGCCGCCCGCATTGCCCGACACGTCCTCCATGAGGCCGTGGCGCGTCGCCAGCGTGAGGATGACCGACCGGAGTGCCGGCGTCTTGACCTCGGCCGGCAAGTTGACGATCAACGTGACGATGTTCGTCCATAGTCCCGGATCGCCATAGACATAGTCGTGGTCCTCCATCAGCTTGGACAAGAAAGCCGCACGGTCCGCTGACGGCAGTGTCGCTGCCAATCGGACCAACTTTTCGGTGCATTGAACGCTGTCGTCGATTTGCGAGCCGACCGCCGCCAATGCCAGGGCTGGAGCCAGCCTCGCTTCGGCAGGAAATCGGATCACGCGCTCGAACAGCATGTTCCATAGCACGGGTTCCCTTGCTCCACCGGCGTTGTGGTGCTCGGCGACGTACGTCTCGAATTCCGCTTCGATCAGCAAAGCCAGTGCCTGCAGGGGCAGGGCCTGGAATTCCAAAGGCAGTCCGTCGGTCGCCTGCAGGCCAGCGCGCCAATATTGGTAGCGTTCCTCATCGCTGAGCCGATGGTCCGCCAGCAAGCGGATCGTGCCTTGCAGCACACGGGCTCGGTCGCGCCCTGTGAACGCGGCAGTGCGCTGCATCAAGGCGCTGAAGAATTCATTTCGATCCCATATCGCTGGCCGATTCCATCTCACCGGCCGGCCATGCAGCGCATCGAGAAGCGTACAGACCACGTCTGCAACGTTCTCGGTGTCGTTCGATGGCGGCACCAGCGCATTCACCATCCTTTGCCATGCCGGAACCGTGCCGGGCTGCTGCGCGGCAGTGTCGTGGCATGCGAGCTCGTAGCAGGGATACTGCGCCATTGGCTTGACCAGGACTCGCCGCAACGAATCCGGCAATCCGGACAACAGATTCAATAGATGCTCCCATCGCTGGCGCCGTGGTGTCAGGCAATCGTCGGCGCCCTCGTCATCAGCCCCCAATGTGGTCGATACCGTCGACAACAACTTCAGGGCATACAGCTGCAACACACCGGCGCTGTTGGGCCGTAGCAGCCTTTCGGTCAACGCCACGGCATCATCCAGCAGCGCGAACCAGAGTACGCGGTCGGCCGCCGACACCGCCGTCAGCAGCGCGTGGAGCAGCGCGGCCGCGCCACCGTCGGGCAGTCGGCGCGCGAGCCATCGCCATTGATCGACCGAAAGCTGGCGTACGCCCGCATCGCCCGCTATGCCGAGCCACTGTATCAACAGGTCAGGGCCGGAGGGGGGGTGCAGGATCCGCGCGAGCGGTGGCAGTTGTGTTGGTGCCCCGCGTCGCAAGCCGGCTGGCAACCGATGACGCCAGCTTTCCCAGTCGAGTTGCAGCACCAGCTGTTCGCGCGAGCCCGGAGGGGCCAGCTTGTCCAGCGCCGGCTGCAAGTCCGGTAGCAGTGACGGATGAAGTTGGTGGCGCTGCTTGCCGAGTTGCCGCGTCAGTCGTAGGCGTTCGGCAGGCCTGACGTTGAGAATGCGCCCGGTGATATTGGCGAACTCGCGCGACGTCACCACATTGCCAATATCCCGCTCCAGGCGGATGCACTGCAAGGTATCCTGCAGCAGCCCATCGAAGCGTTTGGACGTCTCGGCGAGCGCGAGGGTCGCGCGCTTGTCCAGCCGCCTGGTAATGTCGGTCAGCAGTTCATTCGGCAACGTGTCAAGCCGCGAGCCGAGACCGGGCGCGGGGTGATTGTCGTTGGCCCATGGGTGGATCGGTTGGGGTGAGCCCCAATGAGCGGGGAACAGAGAGAGTGTGTCGAAGGGCATGGCGCGGGCTGCAGCGCAGCGTGATGGAAAAGCGGGTGAAGGGAACATCCGGATTGGCCCACGGCATGTGGCCGGACGGGTGGCTCATGCCGGAGCGTCCTTGCGCTTCCGTGGCGTGGTCTGCAACCGATCGGCATCCGGCAGAGTCGCCAGTTGGCCCCGCAACGCCAACTGGACGTAATCCAGGCCCGCCCATGCAGCCGCGGCGTCGGCAAGGTAATGCAGCGCGGAACCGCGTAGCTCTGGCGGGAGTCTGCGCACAGCCGCTTCGGCATCCACCACCAAGAGTGGGTCCATGTCGACTGTCCGACGATCCGCGAGGGTGGCGCATATTCGCGTGAGCAAGACGGCCCGATCGAAGGCGGCAATCCGCTGAACTTCTTGCAGCAGCCAGCGAAGGACCTTGGTGTCCCGCCTGTGGCGGCTGGCGACAAGGTCCGATAGCGTCGCCACGACCTTCGGCTGCGGCAACAGCTGCAGCGCCGCCGATGCTTGATGCAGGGCTTGCGCCTGGTCCCGCGGCCACTGGCCGAGCGGCATGTCGGCGCCGGCGATCTGCGCCGACATGCCGGCGCCGAAGCTGCCCTCGGAGACGCCGCGCATGAGCCGATGGATCAGTGCGGCCAACGCCGTCGGTCGATGTTCGGTCTCGAGCTCGATGATCAGGCTGACCAACTGGGGCCAGATTGCCGCCGGTACCGGTTCCGTCCCATTGCTGCCCGTCGTCATCGCGGCAAGCAGCTTGGCGCGATCCACCGAACGCAGCGTCTTCGACAACGCCAGCAGCTCGACGCCGGCGTCAACCAGCCGAGGTACGTTGGCGCCGCTGTGGACAAGACGCAGCGCAGCCTGCAGCCGCATCGCCTCCGGCAGGGCCATCGTGCGGGACAGGAGGGTGTGCCAGCGGACCGGCCCGGTGGGTTCTGCGTCGTTCTTCTCGTTCTCGAGTATCGTCGGCAAGCTTTCGGCCAAGGCCGGGAGCACGCGGGCCTGGCAGGCAGGCGGGGTGCCGCGGGAAGCGTCAAGGATGGCGTTCCAGAAGGGCTCGAACTTCCCGGTGCCGTCGGCGGTCTCCCACATCAGGACCTGCTCGAGCACACGTGCGCACATGTCGACCGGCAGGCGCGAGGCTTTCGTCACCAGGTCGGTCAGCATCGGCAGCCTTCGTTCCACGTGGCTGGCATAGGTGCTGTCCATGCCGACGGCCATGGCGCCGAGAACGTCCGCGATTCCGTCCTCCGACAGCAGCGCAAAGGCAGTGTCGCGCAGCGCCTTCCACGCCGGCGTGTCGGGTGGGAGCTCTTCCGGCGCGAAGTCCCCCGCGCATAACTCGATGTTCGGGTAGTGTCCCAGCGAGACCAGCACCGGGCGGCATTGCGCTTCCGGCAAGCACTGCGCGAGCCGGAGCACCTTGTCCCATACCCGCCGCTTGAGCGGCGATTGACAGGCATTGGCGGCGGTCGCCTTGCCCGCGGCAACCAGCAACGCGACATGCTGGTCGTTCCCGGGCGGGCCCCAGCCCATCGCCATCGAGAGGGCAAGCTCGATCGTGGCTTCCCAGTATTCCTCGTTCAAGACGTCGTTCACGTGCTCGATCAACGCGCACAGAACCTGCCGTGCGTCGGATGGAGGCAGGGCGGCGACCGCTTGTTCCCACCGTGGCAACGGATAGGTCGTCACGCCTCGGTCCAGACCGTGGGCCAACGGCATCCACTTGACCAACAGACGGGCGCGCTGCGCCGGCGGCAGCTCCAGAATGACCTCCAGCGGCGGCAACTGAACAGGTATCGCGCAAGGGATATGCCGTTTGCCCAGGCGTTCCGCGTCGAGCTTGGCTTCCAGGCGACCGCGATGGTCGTTGTGCCACAGCGCTTCGACTGCGTCTCGGACGCGGCCGTGCAGCACGGGATGCAGCACGGCGAGCTGCAGCGTCAGGGCTCGGATCAGTGGTGGCCGCAGATTCGTGGGCAGGGCCTCGATCGCAGGGATGACCTCGAGAACCCCGCTGGCCGACACAATGGAGTCAACGCGTGTCGACAAACGGGCGGCTTTGGCGAGGCCGGCCTCGAGCACGGCGTGCATCTGCCGGCAGGTTCTGCTCAGTGCCAGCACTGCCGGGTTGTCCAGCTTCTCGGCGACCTGGAGCACGACCCAGTTGGGAAGGCCGCTCAATTGAATCGCCATCGGGGCTGCGCCGCAGGCCGTTGCTTCCCCGGTCTGCTTCGGTGCAAGGGGAGGCGCGGCGATAGCGGACCAGGTCCGTGTCGGATTGGAAGTCAGGGAATCAAATGGCATGGCTCATTGCCCGGATTCGAGCCGCTCGATGTGCTCCACCGGCGGCAGCTCAGCCAGAAGGGTGTCGAGGTGCGCCTTGACCTGGCCCTCGCCGACGAAGCGGGCGCACAGGTCGACGAGGTAGAGCAGCGCGGAAGCGCGCGCCTCCAATGGCAATGCGACGACAGCGGTGTGCAATCGCGGAAGCAGGGCGCGAGCGTCCTTGTCGTTGGGACACGCCTGCGCTGTCACCCGCGCGATCTGTGTCACCACATGGATGCCATGGCGGTGAATCGGTGCGAGCTTCAGCGCCTCTTCGAGCAGCCAGCGGACCTTGGGCAGGTTCCACGGGAGCAATTCCCTGGTGTCGTTGCAGCTGGTCGCCGACGTGGAAAGCATCCCGAGTACCGCCCCACGGTCCGCCAGCCCGAGCCCGCTGAGCATGTCGGACAGCGCGGCGAGCGCGCCTTGAACGCTGCGCGGCCTCTCCGCCAGCAACGGATCACCGGGGTCGCGAACCGAATCGACCTGCGCGTTCCGGCGGTCGTCGTCTTCATCGGTATAGCGAAACAGATAACCTGCGAGCGACATGGCCGGCTTGCCGCGCAGATGCCGTGGCAGGTCATCGAGCATCAGGGCGTGCTGACGCCAGAGCGCCGGGTCAACGCCACAGGTAACGGTCATGGCGTCGCACAGCTGTGCGCATATTTCGAGTGGCAGTGGCTGCGCGATGCGGACCAGCATGCTTCGGCGCGCGAGCGAATATCTGGCGATATGGACTTCGGCCAGCTGTAGCAAGGCATCCTGCATGGCGTGAGGATCCCCCATCGCGTCGATGCGTTGACACAACGCATCCCAACGGCCGCACCACGCTTCGTCGTCGAATTCCGCGCTCTCGTAGAGCGACTTCGCCAGCTTGCGATGCAGCTCGCAGGCGTCCTGCGGGCCAGCACGGTCCGAAGCCTGGAAACCCTCATCCCACAGCGCCGCGCTCACTTCTTCATGGCTGGGATTGGCATCGAGCATCTCGATGAGCAGCTTGATGCCCCACTCATCGGGCAGGATACGAACCACGGGCACCAGCACACCGAACATGACCCAATCGCAGTTCAGGTCCTCGACTTCGTTCCAGACCCGATGCGCCAGCGTGGCGAGCACCGATACGACGTCCGCGGGGGCGAACTCCGACTGGACGTAGTCGACGTAGGCGCGCCAGCGCGGAGCCAGCACGTTGGCGCCACCTTCGTGGACGTAGAGGTTCTCGTCGCTGGCATCCATGGCCATGCTCCCCAGCGCTTCGGGCTGGGCGTTCGGTGGGAGGCGGCGCGCCGACTGGAACAATTCGTCCCAGCGTGCCTGCGGCACGGCCGGATCCTGGTCGGCATCCACGTGGAGCAAGATTTCTACCGGAACGTCTTGCAACTGCAATGCATGCCGGGAGTACCCGGCGCTCGGCACGAAGCCAGGCGAAGGCAAGGCCGGCGATCCAGCAGGCGGGGTCGCGCCGGACGGGCGGGGCGGTGCGGGAAAGACGGGATCGAGCGGCATTGAGGATGGCTCCGTGGGAAGGAAATGGGCTGGCAAGCATGCGTTGGCCCGCTGGTGGCCAGGGGTCTCGCCGGGGTACCGCGTCAACGGAAACGAGCGATGGACGCGGATGGGTGGCCGGGCTCGCAGGCCGATGCCAGCGGTGTCGCGGGGCATCTGGCGCGATAAGCGGGACCGTAAACAGGACATGCGCTCCGGTCTTTCGGTGGGGACCGCCAAGCTAAGGAAATGGCTTGCGCCCACGCCAGTGCGTCGCCATCCCGAAAGAACTGGCGAGGAATGCCGTTAACTCCCATACACCGCCGTTTTGCCCGGCGTGCGCGGCCACGCCCCCCGCTTGATCGCCCAAATAGCGCCGCAATCCCCCATCTATTCCCCCTAATAGTCCGGGCACCCCGCTCGGATAATCGACCCCGTCGAAGGGCGGCATGCCGCTTCGCCCCGGAGCGGCCATGTCCGAAGAAAGCGATCTCGAGAAAACCGAACCCGCCTCACCCCGGCGCCTGGAAAAGGCGCGCGAGGAAGGGCAGGTGGTGCGTTCGCGCGAGCTCGGCACCTTCGTGATGTTGATGGCCGGCGTGGCCGGCCTGTGGGGGCTGGGCGGCATGCTGGGCCGCAAGCTCGATACCGTGATGCGCGCCGCGCTCTCGTTCGAGCCCGCCGTGGCGCACGATCCGGCCCGCATGCTGGCCGGCTTCGCGCAACTGGTATGGGAATCGCTGCTGGGCGTACTGCCCTTGCTGCTGCTGTTTGCCGCCGCGGCGCTGCTGGCGCCGATGGTGCTGGGCGGGTGGCTGTTCTCGACCAAGTCGCTGATGCCCGATTTCTCGCGGCTGTCCCCGCTCAAGGGGCTGGGGCGGCTGTTCTCCGCGCAGTCGCTGGTCGAGCTGACCAAGGCCATCGCCAAGTCGCTGCTGGTGGGCGGCGTGGGCTTCTGGGTGCTGTGGCGCCATCTGCCGGACGCCGTGGCGCTGATGAACGCGCCGGTGCAGGAGGCGCTGCTGCGCCTGCTCGAACTGGTGCTGCTGTGCTGCGCGCTGGCCGCCGGCTCGCTGCTGCTGGTGGCGGCGATCGATGTGCCCTGGCAGTTCTTCGATTACTTCAAGAAGCTGCGCATGACCAAGGAAGAGGTCAAGCAGGAGCACAAGGAAAGCGAGGGTAACCCGCACGTCAAGGGCCGCATCCGTCAGCTGCAGCGCCAGATGGCGCGGCGCCGGATGATGGCCGAAGTGCCGAAAGCCGACGTGGTGGTGACCAACCCCACCCATTTCGCCGTGGCGCTGCGCTACGAGGAGGGCCGCATGGGCGCGCCCCGCGTGGTCGCCAAGGGCACCGAGGAGGTGGCCGCGCGCATCCGCGAGCTGGCCGCCGAGCACCGCGTGCCGATCCTGTCGGCGCCGCCGCTGGCGCGCGCGCTGCACCGCCATGTCGAACTGGGCCACGAGATCCCGTCCGGGCTGTACACCGCCGTGGCGGAGGTGCTGGCCTGGGTCTTCCAACTGAAACACTGGCACCACGCCAACGGGCCGCTGCCCGAGGCCCCGACCGGCCTGCCGGTGCCCGATGAACTTGCCGTACCGGAAAGCCGCGCATGAATGCATTGAACTCGCTGTTCCGACTGCCCGGCGGGCAGTCCGCCGGCCAGCTGAAGGCACTGGCCGGGCCAGTGCTGATCGTGATGATCCTCGGCATGATGGTGCTGCCGCTGCCGCCGTTCCTGCTCGATCTGCTGTTCACCTTCAATATCGCGCTGTCGATCATGGTGCTGCTGGTCGGCATGTACACGCAGCGCCCGCTCGACTTTGCCGCGTTTCCGGCCGTGCTGCTGTTCTCCACGCTGCTGCGGCTGTCGTTGAACGTCGCCTCCACGCGCGTGGTGCTGCTCGAGGGCCACGGCGGACCGGACGCGGCGGGCAAGGTGATCGAGGCCTTCGGCCACTTCCTGGTCGGCGGCAATTTCGCGGTCGGTATCGTGGTGTTTGCGATCCTGGTCGTGATCAACTTCATGGTGATCACCAAGGGCGCGGGCCGCATCGCCGAGGTTGGCGCGCGCTTCATGCTGGACGCGATGCCGGGCAAGCAGATGGCGATCGACGCGGACCTGAACGCCGGCCTGATCAACGAAGAGGGCGCGCGCAAGCGCCGCGCCGAGGTCGCGCAGGAATCCGACTTCTACGGCGCGATGGACGGTGCCAGCAAGTTCGTGCGCGGCGACGCGATCGCCGGCCTGCTGATCATGTTCATCAACGTCTTTGCCGGCATGGTGGTCGGCATGGTGCAGCACGACCTGGACTTCTCGACCGCGGTGCGCAACTACACGCTGCTGACCATCGGCGACGGCCTGGTCGCGCAGATTCCGGCGCTGGTGATCTCGACCGCGGCCGGTGTCATCGTCTCGCGCGTGTCGAACGACCAGGACGTCGGCGAGCAGCTGACCGGGCAGCTGTTCTCCGATCCGCGCGTGCTGTACATCACCGGCGGCATCATTGGCCTGCTCGGCATCATTCCCGGCATGCCGCATATCGCCTTTCTGCTGCTGGCCGGGGGCCTGATCTGGTTCGGCTCCTATGTCAGCAAGCGCAAGCTCGCGGCCAAGCAGACCGCCAAGCGAGAAGAGCGTGCGCCGGCGCTGGCCAACGAGAACACCGAGGCCACGTGGGACGACGTCACGCTGGTCGATCCGCTCGGCATGGAGGTCGGCTACCGGCTGATCCCGCTGGTCGATCGCGCGCAGAACGGCGAGCTGCTGGGCCGGATCAAGAGCATCCGCAAGAAGGTGGCGCAGGAGGTCGGCTTCCTGGTGCCGGTGGTCCATATCCGCGACAACCTGGAGCTCAAGCCCAACGCCTACCGCATCACGCTCAAGGGCGTCGAGATCGGCTACGGCGAGGCCGTGCCGGGCCAATGGATGGCGATCGACCCGGGCCAGGTCAGCGGCACGCTGCCCGGCACGCCCACGCGCGATCCCGCCTTCGGCCTGCCGGCGGTCTGGATCGACAGCGGCATCAAAGAACAGGCGCAGGCGCTCGGCTATACCGTGGTCGACGCGAGCACCGTGGTCGCGACGCACCTGAACCATCTGATCCATCAGCACGCGGCCGAACTGCTTGGCCGCCAGGAGGTGCAGCAGCTGCTGGACCGCATCGCCAAGGAATCGCCGAAGCTCACCGAGGACCTGGTGCCCAAGACCATCACGCTGACAGCGCTGCAGAAGGTGCTGCAGAACCTGCTGGACGAGAGCGTGCCGATCCGGGACATGCGCACCATCCTCGACGTGATTGCCGAACACGCGCCGAAGATCAGCGATCCGAACGAGCTGACCGCGCTGGTGCGCGTGGCGCTCGGCCGCGCGATCACGCAGCAGTGGTTCCCCAACGGCGCCGACCTGCAGGTGATCGGCCTCGATGCCGGCCTCGAGCGCGTGCTGTCGCAGGCGTTGAACTCCGGCGGCAGCATCGAGCCGGGCCTGGCCGATGCGCTGCTGCAGCAGGCGCAAGGCGCGGTCTCGCGCCAGGAGCAGATGGGACTCGATCCGGTGCTGCTGGTGCCGCATGCGCTGCGACCGCTGCTGTCCCGCTTCCTGCGGCGGACCATGCCGCAGCTCAGGGTGCTGTCGCATGCCGAGGTGCCGGACAACCGCAATATCCGCATCACCGCGATGATCGGCGGAGCGGGCTGAGGCCGTTCAGACCGGGTCCTGCATCGGCGCGGGCGCCGTGACGCGATCAGGGCACGAAGCGCGCCGCGGTGCCGCCCCGGGCGCTGCGCATACGGCGATTACTCCGGTGCTCCCTTTCGTTTGCGGGAGCCCCTGCCACTTGCAATGGCCGCTTCCCTGTCCCCGTCGGGCAGGGCCGCCAGGGACGCGGTCCAGCGATCGTGCGCTGGCTTGTCGTTCTGCAGCAGGCGCCGCATCAGGGAGCTGAGCATGAACAATGGAGAGGCGCGCGTGTCGGCAGGCAGCGCCTGCACGGCGGACTCCAATTGCGGCAGCAGCGCGCTGGCGTCCGCTTCGCTGGGGCATTGCAGTGCCACCACGCGCAACACGTTGGCCACCACGCCGATGCCATGGTGCTGCAGCGGTGCGAGCTTCAAGACTTCTGCCAGCAACCAGTGCACGCGCGGCAGGCTCCACGGCATCGGTTGGTGGCTATCACGGCCGTTCATCGGCGAAAGGGCCAGCAGCACGGTGCCCCGGTCGGCCAGGGGCAGCAGGGTCAGCATCTCCGAGAGTATGTCGAGGGCCTCAGCGAGCGTGCGAGGCATCCTGGCGCAAAGCAGCTCTCCGGGGTCCCGGGCAATCTCCTCGGAAGCTGGGGGAAAGGCGTCGTTCGCCGGGTAGTGGAACAGCAGGCTGGCCAACTGCCGGGCCGGCGCCAGTCGCGCGTGCCGTGGCAGATCCTCCAGTTCGGCGATTTGCAAGCGCCACGTCTGCGGCGTGACGGGGCGCATCGCCCGCACCATCGTCGCTGCAAAGTGGCTGCGGTCTTGCACAGGCAATCGTGTGCCGATCCGGGTCAGCACGGCGAGTCGCTCCGGCGCCAGGGATGCCAGTCCGTGATTGGTGATGGCCAGCAAGACCGGCAGCATGGCGCTGGGGCTCATGGTCGTCTCCACCCGCTGCGCCAGCTCGTGCCAGCGGGAGTCCTGAAGGGCATCGGGCAGTTGTTCGATGCTCTGGGCGAGACCGCCGTACACGGCCGCCGCATGCGCGTCCGAAACGGGCGCCGACGTGAGAAACGCGTCGTCCCACAGCGCGACCGTTTCAGGCAGGTCGTACGGGCCATGCAGGATGACCTGCGCCATCAGCGCCGCACGCCATTCGCCGGGCAGGGTGGCGGCGGCCTGCAGGATCGCTTGACGGACGGGTTCTTCCATGCTGTCGTCCTCGACTTCGGCGTTGTGCTCGGCAAGCTTGCCGAGAATCGTGACAACGTCGGCCCCCGCGAAGTGCGAGCACACGTAGTCGATGAATGGCGGCCAGCGCGGATGAAGCCGGTCAACGTTTGCGACTTCGGCATCTTCGCGATGGACGAACTCGGTGAGCTGGGCGAGGACTTTCGGCTGCGACTGCAACGGAAGCCGGCGCGCAAGCGAGAAGACCGCATCCCAGGACTCCGCCACCCGGGCCACGTCCGGACCGCAGCCCCAGACCAGCCGCCAGGCGAGCCGCTCGAGCACGTCGGCTTGATCCGCCCGCACGGGACCCTCAGGACCGGCCGACTCTCGCACCGCCTCCAGCACGATGGCCTGAGCCTGGTCGTATTCGTTCTCTACCTCCGGCATGTCTCTCGCCATCACCTCGAGCACCTCGCCGCGCCTGTTCGTCGGCAGGGCGGACACGATACGAGCCCATTCCCGGACCGGAGGAGACGGCGTGCCGTGCGCCTCGAACCACGAGAGAAGCAGGCGCACCCGCGCCTGCGGCGCGGACGCCAGCACCCTGTTCAGCAGTTCGCCATGGCCGTCCGGCTTGCCAACGCACGCCCGCGCGGGATCGGCCGGCTCGTACAACTCATCCCACCATGGCTTGGCGGGCGCCTCTCGGTAGGGCGCCAATAACCGGTGTGACGCTTCCTGAAACTGTGGGTGCATGGCTTCGGTGCGCTGGGCGAGCGCATGGAACAGTGCGCGCCGCCACTGCGCGGGCGCGTTCAGGACATCCTGTACTGCTGCCTGCATCGCGGTCGGGCTGTTGACCCAGCGGATTCGCACGCCAAGGCGCAGCGGATCGACGACGTCGCGACGCAATGCCGCAAAGATCGCCCGGGAGCTGCGGCTGAAGGCAAGCGCGTCGTTCCGGCGCAAGTAGCCCGCGATGTGAACCAGGATCTCGTTGGGCAACAGGCTCAGCTGCAGGACAGCGCTGTGCTGTGCCGGCGATGCCGTGCCCGGCTGCACGGCTTGGGATGGAATGGTGCTGGGCGACATCGCACTGGAAGGGGCCGCAGTCGCGGAGGAAGAAATACCGAGAGGCATGATGAAGGGCTCGACAGGATTGGCCGGATGCAGGCAACGGAGGCGGTGCGCCGCGGGCGCATCGCGGTGCCGGCACGGCGTGGTAGCGGTGAACCGAAAAGCGCGCAGTTTGTCGGGAAAAAACGCCCGCCGCTTCCAAAAAACATCGTCGTCGACGAAAACGAGAAGCATCTCAAGCCATCTCGGCGGACGCAGGGGCCGAAAGAATCGCATCGCGCTGCCGTTAATCCCATCACAACTCCGTTCGGCCGCATCCCGGCCCGACAGCAGCGGGGTCATTGCCCAAATAGCGCCGCAATCCCCCGCCTATTCGCCCTAATAGCGCCAGGCCCCCGCTCGGATAATCGAGACGTCGAAGGGGCAGGCTGCCGCTTCGCCGGGCGGCGCGCGGCGACCACACCCCAGTCGTCCAGCGCCCGTCGATTCGCCGGTACACCGAAACACCGGCGCAGGGAAAGCGGGACGGCCGACCTTTCACCTCGATCCGACCCGCTTGCCTTGCCGGCGGGCACAAGGCCGCCGCGCACAGGCTGTTCCGGCCCGGAGCACCGGAGCACCGGAGCACCGGAGCACCGGAGCACCGGAATATCGGGATCGTTGCCATGACCGGCGTTGCCGCGGGAACCCACTGAATCAAGGGTCGCAAGACATGAGCGTAGCCAAATTTGTGGCGGCCAACGGCCGCGAAGCCCTGCGCCAGGTGCGTGAAGCCATGGGGCCGGACGCCGTGGTGCTGTCCAACCGCACCGTCGACGGCGGCGTGGAGATCGTGGCCATGCGTGATACCGACCTCGGTGCGATCTCCGACAGCGCGCCGCAGTTCTATCCGCCGGTGCGCGAGCCGATCCAGGTTGCGGCCACGGAGGATATCGACGGCATTCGCGGCGAATTGCAATCGATGCGCGCGCTGATCGAGCGGCAGCTGTCGGGCATCGCGGTACCCGCCGTGCCGGCCGCCGCGGCCGATCCGCTGCGCGAGTCGCTGTTCGAATGGCTGGTCGGCGCGGGCTTTTCGGCGCAGCTGGCGCGCACGCTGCTGGCGCGGCTGCCGGCCGGCTACGACCGCCCCGCGGCGATGGGCTGGATCCGCCAGGAGATCGCCAGCAAGGTGCCGGTGCTGGCCGACGAGGATGCGCTGTTCGGCCAGGGCGGCGTGCTGGCGCTGGTCGGCCCCACCGGGGTCGGCAAGACCACCACCACCGCCAAGCTGGCCGCGCGCTTCGTGCTCAAGCACGGCGCCGACAAGCTCGCGCTGCTGACCACCGACACCTTCCGTATCGGCGCGCACGAGCAGCTGCGCATCTACGGCGACATCCTTGGCGTGCCGGTGCATGCGGTCAAGGATGCGTCCGATCTGCGGCTCGCGCTGGGCGCGCTGTCGCAGAAGCATCTGGTCATCATCGATACCGTCGGCATGAGCCAGCGCGATCGCAACCTGTCCGAGCAGATCGCGATGCTGGCGGGCGCGCCCGCGCCGGTGCAGCGCGTGCTGCTGCTCAACGGCGCCAGCCATGGCGACACGCTCAACGAGGTGGTGCACGCCTACCGCCACGACGCCGCGCCGGGCGCGGGCATCGACGGCTGCATCATCAGCAAGCTCGACGAGGCCACCCATCTCGGTTCGGTGCTCGACGTCGTGATCCGGCATCGGCTGCCGGTGTTCTACGCCTCGACCGGCCAGCGCGTGCCCGAGCATCTGGAACTGGCCCGCGGCGACGCGCTGGTCGAGCGCGCCTTCCTGATGCCGCGGCGCGGTTCCGTATTCGCCGACGCGCACGCCGCGCGCCGCGCGCTGGCGGCGCAAGGCGCCGACGATACCGCCGACGCCGGCCACGGCGCGCGCAACGAAGCGCAGGACGTGCTGCGTTCGATCGCCGACAGCGGCCATGCCGTGGGCGCCTGCGTCAACGCGCTGCGCGATGGCGCCTATGGCTTTGCGCTGCTGCGCGAGCTGTGGGCCAGCCGCGGCCAGGGACAAGCCGCCCCGACGGAACTGCGTCCGCTGGTACGCCAGGTCCGCGATGCCGTCTGCCAGGATGCAAGCCGGCATTGCGAACACTTCGTGCTGTCTGCCTCCGTGACGCTGCCGTGCGCGGTGCCGGGCCGGCGCGCGCCGCAGCCGTGGCAGCACACGCTGTGGCTCGGCGATCGCGATGGCATGCCGCTGATGGCCACCGTGACGCCGCTGGCGCGCACGCAGCAGGCCGGCGGCTGGGACACGGAGATGGCCGACTGGCGCGCTGCGCTGGCCGCGCGCCGTACCGTCGTGCATCTGCTTGACACGATGCCGGCCGGCGCCACGCTGCAACGCTGGCAGTCGAGCGGCGAACGCTGGCTGGCATCGGCGCGCAAGAGCGCCCGCGTGCTGTGCGACGGCACGGCATGGAAGCTCGACGCGCTGGCCGACACGCTGACCTTCCACGCGCAGGCAGAACTGCGCTGGCGCGACCGCGACGCGGTGCAATGGATCGCGCAGACCCGGGTGCGCGTGGTCGAAGGGCAGGCGCGCGCAGCCCGCGGCGGCGCCAGCGAAGGCGGCATCGAAGCCGTGCTGCTGGCCGTGCGCACCATCGAGCGCGACAGCGGCCAGACGCTGGCCATCGACTATCTGCTGGCCGATCCGGCGCTTGCCGGGGCCGGCGCGCAACTCGCCCAATGGGCGCGCTGGGGCGAGGCCGCGGCGCTGCAGTGCCGCACGCTGCGCCATGCGCTGGACCATCTCGGCCGCCCGGCCGGCACCTCGCCGCAAGCCTTCGATGTCGACGCACTCGTCGCGCTGCAGGCCGGCATGACCGCCTTGCGGCTAGCCCATGCGCCGGCCCCGGCCGCGATCGATTGCCTCGCCGGCCTGGCCGGCCGCGCCGCCGCCAAGGATGCGGTGCCGGGCGCCGCCGCGCTGCTCGAAGGACTGGGCCGCCTGCTGGCCTTGCTCGACGTGCTGGAGAACTTCCCCGGCCGCAACGCCGCCGAGGCGTCGACCGCCGTGGCCAACGAGAGGAAAGCCGCGCTGGAAACGATCGCGGTCCCGCAGATCGCGACGGACTCGGTCCCGGCAACGCCCGCCCTGCCCGAATCCGCACAGCATCTGGCCCAACGGATGACGCGGACGGCCGTGGGCGCGCAAGCGAATGCGTCGGCGAAATTCGATCTGGCCGCGATCGGAGACTGACGTTGAACATGCTCGCCGTCGATCAGGCCGAAAGCCTGCGCCGCATGCTGGCGCCGCGCGCCACCCGCCGCATCGCCGTGCTCGGTTGCGAGCCGGGCGCCGGCGCGACCACGGTCGCACTGGGCCTGGCCCACGCGCTGGCGATGCAGGGCGAACGCGTGCTGCTGGTCGATGAAGACCTGTCGCACGCGCGGGCGACGCGCCTTGCCGGCGCTTCCCCCTCGGGCACGCTGGCGCAGGTCCTCGGCGGCGCCATCGCGGTCGATGCCGCGGTGGGACGCCGCGAACCCGGCATGCCCGCGCTGCTGCCCGGCGATGCTTCGGCGTGGGGTCCGCTGCAGGCGCTGCAGGGTTTTCGCACCGTCGTCAGCGATGCGCGCGTCGGCGCCGATGGCGCGCTGTCGCGCTTCTCCGGCGCCGCGCACAACCTGGTGGTGGTGATGCGGCCCGAACGCGAATCGCTGACCGCGGCGTACGCCTGCATCAAGCGGCTGCATCACCGCTACGCCTGCCGGCAGTTCGAACTGGTCGTCAACGGCGCCGCCAACGAAGCGTCGGCGATGGCCATCGCGGGCAATCTGGCGCGCACCGCGGGCCAGTATCTGGGCGTGCAGGCGCGCTGCGCCGGCGTGCTGCCGGCCGATCCGCTGGTCGCGCGCGGCACGGCGCTCTTGCGCGGGGTCGTCGATGCCTTCCCCGGCGCGCCGGCCACCGCCATGCTGCGCCGACTTGCCGCCAGCATCGCTGGCTGGCCTCTTTCACCCGATCCCGAACCGATGCCCGCCGCCGGCGCTGCGACCGCTGCCAGGAACGCTTCCCCAAGCGCTGTGCCGCCCGCATCGGCCATGGCCTGCTAGCCCTCACGAGAATTCCACCATGTACACGATCCAGGGAAAGCTCGAACAGACCGACACCGTCCAGACGCATGCGCCGCTGGTGCGGCGCATCGCCCTGCAACTGGCGGCGAAGCTGCCGGCCAGCGTGCAACTGGACGACCTGATCCAGGCCGGCATGATCGGCCTGCTCGACGCCGCGCGCCGCTACGAAGACACTCATGGCGCGCGCTTCGAAACCTATGCCAGCCAGCGTATCCGCGGCGCGATGCTCGACGAGGTCCGCGCCAACGACTGGCAGTCCCGCAGCCTGCGCCAGTCGACGCGCCGGATCGAGCGGACCGTGCGCGCGCTGGAGCAGAAGCTCGGCCGCGCGCCGCTGGACTCGGAGGTTGCCGAGGAACTGGAGATGCCGCTGGACGAATACCAGAGCATGCTCAACGAGGTCTATGGCTGCCAGCTGCTGCACTACGAGGACTTCGAGCGCTCCGGCGAGGAGGATTTCCTCGATCGGCACCTGACCGTCAGCGAGGACGGCAATCCGTTGACGCTGCTGATGGAGAGCGGCATGCGCGGCGCGCTGATCCGCGCGATCGAACGGCTGCCCGAGCGCGAGAAGCTGGTGCTGTCGCTGTGCTACGACCAGGAGCTGAACCTGCGCGAGATCGGCGCGGTGCTCGAGGTCACCGAGTCGCGCGTTTGCCAGATCCGCAGCCAGGCGATCAACCGGCTGCGCACCCAGTTGCGCGGGCTGCTGTGAGCTCGGGCTGGGTGTCTCGCGCGATCTGGCTCGTGGTGTCGCTGACAGCGACCACGACCACGGCCGCGTCCGCGGGAGCCGCCTCGCCGCTGATGCACACCAACTTCGGCGGCGACTCGCGCCATGCCTGGACCGCCTCGGTGCCGGCGCCGGCGCTGCATGGCCGCGGCGTGCGCGCCTTGTCGGCGCCTATCCTACCCAGCGGCTATCTGACGCAGTCCGAAGGCGTGATCACCGCCGTGCGCTGGCGTTACCGTTTTGCCCGCGTGCCACCGCCAAATCTGCAAGCCTATCTCTGTAATGCCAACCGTTGCGTGCTGCTGCCGGGAGCCGAAGGCAAGACCGATGCCTTCCGCGGTGACGATGCCGACAAGGGCTTCGTGTTCGCGTTCCGCATACCGGGACAGGGGCCGCTGACCCCCGTGCTGCAAGGGCAGGCCAGCCAGGTCACGGTCAGCTATCGCTGAATGGCAATCGCCACGGGGCGCGGCGAGGTGACCCCGAAGTCGCCATCATGACCATGTGATTTGCGGTCGCCTTGCCGGCTCGGAATGGGTGGCATTGAATGTGCTTGTTGCCAAGGGAGAATATGGCAGCGAGACATCGAAATGAGCCCCAACCGAACCAGCGGTAATCGCATCCGCCTGCTGGAAAACGGCGACGAATATTTCCCGCGTGTGTTTGCCGCGATCGCCGCCGCGCAGACCAGCGTGCTGCTGGAAACCTTCATCCTGTTCGACGATCGCGTCGGCGTGGCGCTGCGCGAGGCACTGATCGCGGCCGCCGCGCGCGGCGTGCATGTGGCGATCACCGTCGACGGCTACGGCTCGCCCGATCTGCCGCCGGAGTTTGTCTCCGGCATGGTCGCGGCCGGCGTGCGCTTCCATATCTTCGCGCCACGCCGGCGGCTGCTGGGCGTGCGGACCAACCTGTTCCGCCGGCTGCATCGCAAGCTGGTCGCGATCGACGGGCGCGTCGCCTTCATCGGCGGCATCAATTTCTCCGCGCAGCACCTGACCGATCATGGCCCGCAGGCCAAGCAGGACTATGCGGTCGAGGTCGAAGGACCCGTTGCGCACGAGGTGCACCGCTTCCTGGTACAGACGCTGCCGGCGGGCGATGTCGAGGTGCCCGCGGTACCGCCCGCGCTGCCGGCGGGCAACATGGCCGCCTGGCTGGTCACGCGCGACAACGACGCGCATCGGACCGATATCGAATGGGAGTACCTGCAGGCCATCCGCGCCGCGCGGCATCAGGTGGTGATCGCCAACGCCTACTTCCTGCCCGGATATCGGCTGCTGCATGCGATCTGCGAGGCGGCGCAGCGCGGCGTCGACGTGCGGCTGATCCTGCAGGGCAATCCCGACATGCTGTGGGTCAAGCGCATGGCCGACATGCTGTACGCCCACCTGCAGGACGCCGGCGTGCGCATCTTCGAATATTGCGAGCGGCCGCTGCACGGCAAGGTCGCGGTGATCGACCGCGACTGGTCCACGGTGGGGTCGAGCAACCTCGATCCGCTGAGCCTGTCGCTGAATCTCGAAGCCAATCTGGTGATCCGCGACGCCGGTTTCGCACGGGCGCTGCGCGAGAACCTCGACACGCTGATGGCCAATGCCTGCCGCGAGATCCCGCCCGATCGCGAGACGCCGCGCGCGCCGCTGCAACTGGCGGCGACCACGCTGATGTTCCACTTCCTGCGCCGCTTCCCCGCCTGGGCGGGCTGGCTGCCGGCTCACACGCCGAAGCTGGTGGTGGCCACTGCCGAGCCGCCGCGCCGGCCCTGGCGATTTCCGGTGCTGAAGCGGGGCGCCGGCGGAGCGGAATAGAGGATGGCAAGTTCGATGACGGCAATGCGATGATGCAATTGGATGACGGCAGATAGATGACGGCGACCCCACGACGGCAAATCGATGACGGCAACCGCATGACGGCAACCGCATGACGGCACGACAGGCGACTCACCACTCGGGAACACGGCGGCGCAGCCGCTGGGCGCAGGTGCGCCGCGTACTGGGCATCGTCTTCGTCGCGCTGGTGGTGGTGCTGGTGGTCAGGAAGCTGGCCGAGGTCGAGTGGGCAGAGGTCTGGGTCACGCTGCAGGAATACGACTACCGCACGCTGACGCCGGCCGCGCTGCTGGTGCTGCTCAGCTATTTCTGGCATTCCGCTTTCGATCTGCTGGGCCGATGGTATGCGCGGCATCGGCTGTCATCGCCGCGCGTGCTGGTGATCGCCTTCGTCAGCTACGCCTTCAATCTGAATCTGGGCGCGCTGGTCGGCGGGCTCGGCATTCGCTACCGGCTCTATTCGGGGGCGGGACTGTCAGGCGCGCAGATCGCTTCGGTCTATACCATCGGCGTGGTCAGCAACTGGATCGGCTATCTGGCCCTGCTCGGCGCGGTGCTGGCCGCGCGTACGGTGGTGCTGCCGGTCGAATGGGGGCTCAATGCCACGCTGCTGCAGATCGCGGGGTTTGCGCTGCTTGCCGTGGTCGCCGCGTATCTGATCGCGTGCGCCAAGGCCAGGCGCCGCCGCTGGACGGTACGCGGCCATGCCTTCCATCTGCCGCCGCTGCGTTTCGCGGTGATGCAGTGCGCGCTGTCGATCACCAACTGGCTGACCATCTCGGCCATCATCCAGACCCTGCTGCCGTCGTCGGTGCCGCTGCTGGTCGTGCTGGGCGTGGTGCTGATCGGCAGCATTGCCGGGGCGGTGGCCCATATCCCGGCCGGCCTGGGCGTGCTCGAGACGGTATTCGTGGTGCTGCTGGGCGACCGGGTACCGCACCATGCGTTGCTGGCGGCGCTGCTGGCCTATCGGGCGATGTACTACCTGTTGCCGATGCTGCCGGCGACGATCGGCTATTTCCTGCTGGAGGCGCGCGGCCGGCGCACCAGCACGGTCGAGCCGACCGCGTGAAGAGGTGGATTTACTCTAAACCACCTCCCTCTCCCCAACCCTCTCCCCCTGAGTGTATGGACCGGAGACATGGGTAACAGGTGTGCCAGGACATGGGTAACACTTTTCCCGCCTAGTCAGCGGGAGGACGAAGTTGCCCTGGAGCCAAACCACCGTGAAGCAGCAGAGGGAAGAATTTGTCCGCCTGGCGCGCAGGGCGGACGCCAACATCGCCCAGCTATGCCGACGCTTCGGCATCAGTCGCAAGACCGGTTACAAGTGGCTGAATCGAGAGGATCTGGACGACCGAAGTCGGCGGCCACATAGCAGCCCGAGTCGAACGCCAGCGGCCATTGAGGAACAGGTACTCGCGGTAAGAGCTGAGCATTCGGCCTGGGGCGCTCGCAAGATTGCATGCGTGCTGGCGCGAGACGAAGGCGTCCAGATTGCCCCAAGCACGGTCAATTGGGTGCTGCGCCGCCATGGCTTGATCAGTCCGGCCGCGAGCGCCGCCGCCACGGCGTGGCACCGCTTCGAACACGACCGGCCTAATGCACTGTGGCAGATAGACTTTAAAGGCCACTTCGCTACCGGCGTTCAGCGATGTCATGCGCTCACCGTCTTGGACGATCACTCGCGCTTCAATGTGGTGCTCGATGCGTTGAGCAATGAACGGTTTGAATCGGTGCAGCAGGCGCTGGAGCATGCGTTCAGGCGCTACGGATTGCCCGAGCGGATCAATGCGGACAACGGCCCGCCCTGGGGTTCTCCAATGCCCGGAGCCCTTACCACGTTGGGCGCCTGGCTCATTCGCTTGGGCGTGCGACTCAGTCATAGCCGACCTCGGCATCCCCAGACGAACGGCAAGGACGAGCGCTTCCACCGCACTCTGCAGGCCGAGCTGCTGGCCATGCAGCGCTTTCGGGACCTCGATGATGTCCAGCACCACTTCAGTCAATGGCGGCACGTGTACAACTTCAAGCGCCCCCATCACGCGCTGAATATGCAAACGCCAGCGAGCCGTTACGCCCCTAGTCCGCGCTCAATGCCACGCACACTGCCACCGATCGAGTACGGCAGCGATGACATCGTGCGACGCGTCGGCGACGGCGGGCGCATCCACTTCCGCGGAAAGACCTTCCGCGTCGGGCGGGCCTTGATCGGGACCCCCGTAGCGATGCGCCCCAACCTGGACCTGGACGGCACCTTTGATGTCTACTTCTGCCATCAAAAGGTCGCCACGATCGACCTACACCAGGCTGACTGACCTGGACTTTGGACTGTTACCCATGTCCTGGCACATGTGTTACCTATGTCCTCGGTCCATACACCTGAGGGGGAGAGGGAGCACGCATTCGGTCGGCGAGGGAAGGCGAAGCGAGAAGACTCGGAAGGCCGCTGGTTCTCTCCCCTCTCCCGCTTGCGGGAGAGGGGCGGGGGAGAGGGCAACGGGCGGTCGTTATGTCGCCGCCGTTTGAAACCACCTCTCCGCCCCAAAGGGCAAAAAAATCAGCCGCTGGCCAGGCTGACCCCGCGCGGCCCCGTCTGTGCACGGCCGTTGCGGCCGTAGACCGTCGCCGTATCCCCACGCTGGCGCAGCGTCTGCAGCGCGTCCTGGGTGTATTCCAGATGCGCCGACACCACGGAGCCGTTCAGCGTATTCGCTTCGGCCGCGCCGCGTGCGGTCAGCACCAGGGTGCGCCAGGCGGTGGCGACGCCTTCGTCGATATGCAGTCCCACCAGTTGCCGGCCGCTGCCGACGCGGATGCCGAGCGCGGCCATCTGCGCCTGGCGCGCGGTGCCCAGCTCGGCGATCTGCTGCGCCAGTTCCTGCTTGTTCTGCACCACCTCGCCCAGCGACTGGAAGTCGCCGGCGCGAATCGCGGTCCGTTCCTGCTGCAGGGCATCGACGAAGGCCGCGATGGCTTGCGTTTCCCGCTGCATGCTGGCGATCAGGGCTTGGCTCATGGGCGCGAAGTCGAAGGAAGTCGGTGGGTAACGTCGGTGCGTAACGTCGGTGCGTAACGTCGGATAAGCCGCGATCAGCGGCCGCCGTCCTGCGTCAGTTCGCGCAGCGTGGCGAGCAGACCGTCGGCGATCTTGCTCGGGTCCATCTTCAGGCGTCCTTCGGCGATGGCCTGGCGGATCTCGTCCACCTTGGCCTGGTCGATATCGCCGTCGGCCTCATGGGTCAGACGGCTGCCGATATCGCGAACCTGCGAGCCCAGGGGGCTCATGGTCAGGCCGCCAGCGGCCGGTGCGGCGCCCGAGACGGGGCCCGACGCGGTGCGTCCAGTGCTTTCAGCGGCACCTTCGCCGGTGCGCGGCAGAGTCGATTGGTGGATCTTCACGGGATGTCCTTGCTGGGTTTGCTCAGCTTAACGGCCTGGTGGGGCCAAACTTTAGGACGCGAATTGTGACACGCTGTAACGAGGTCGGGGCCATGTCGGGAGCTATTGCTGCAGCACGACCGTGTCGGCGTCGCGCACCAGCCCGTTGACCACCTGACCGCTCTTGAGCCGCACCTGCACGGTATTGCCCGGGGCGGCGTCGGCCAGGATCTTGCCCTCGCTGCGGATCTGGAAGGCTTCGCCTTCGATGGTCACGGCGACCATCTGGCCTTGCTTGACCGCGATCGCCTTCCTGACCATATCCATCCGCAGCGGCGAGCCGGCCGCGATCCGGTTGGCCGTGACGGCGCCTTGGAGCTGGGCGGGGTCCGTGACGACCGCGCGCGGCAACCCGGCCAGATCGCCCTGGCGCTGCTCGAGGTCGGCCGGGCCGATCGGCTGGCCAGGGGCCAGCGCATGGGCGGCGACATAGTAATCGGCCACCACCGAGACGCGCGCCTGGACGTAGCGGGTCCACGGCCGTTCGCCGCCGCAGCGCACGCCGACCGAGACGCGGCCCCAGGCGGCCGCGCCGCCCGGCAGGAACGGCTGCGGCGACACGCACTCACGTGCGCGTCCACCCGAGGGCGGCACCACCTGGATGCTGGCCTTGCCCGGCAGCCCGGCAGTCTCGCGCAGCAGGAACTGCTCGACCGCGACGCGTACCGGGTCGTCGGTGAACGGTGAGGGCGCCGAAGGCTGCGACGGCTGCGCGGCCGGCGACGTGGCGGTCCCCGCCAGCGCGCCGGTGCATGACAGCGTGGCGCAAAGCGCCAGCATGGCGAGGCGGGCAGGCGCCGGTCGGCGCGAGCGGCGGTGCGAGCGGCGGTGCGAGCAATACATGGCGGGATCCCAGCAGGCGGAACGGAAAGACAAGGCAGGAAGCCGGGCGCGGTCGCGCGCGTACGAGCGCGTGAAGGACAACAGGCCCGGCAGCGAGACCTCATTGTAGGCAGCGGCTCGCGCATGCTCCGCCCGAAATGCGCAGATTTCCCCGTCCTATTCATCCGATTGCACTGGCCGGCCGGCACCTAAGATGGCACCCGTAAAGAAGGCCGGGTCCATTCCCGGCCGCCCTCACGCCTTTGCCGACGCAGGGGCGCGTGGTTTCGTCACACGTTCCTCGATAGCGAGAGA
>JAPSLC010000019.1 GCA_031181345.1 Cupriavidus sp.
GCATCGCGACCCGCCAAGGCCTCGTAGGGCAGCCCGATGGACGCGTGCCAGCCCGGCCCGGTCCACAGCGGCATCACCGTGGCGTCGTAGTGCGCCAGCAGCGCGGCAACGGCGGCGCCAAGGCCCTGCGTGATCGTCGGGGAAGCGGTGGCAGAAGCGGTGGCAGAAGCGGCGGCGGAGGCGGAGGCGGAATTGCGGCTCATCGAGGCAGAGGGATCGGCGGCGGGCACGGGCAAGCGCAGAAGATACTGTAAATGCCCACGAAACAAAAGCGGCGGACCGGCCGGCGCCGCG
Source organism: Cupriavidus sp. (assembly GCA_031181345.1). GTDB lineage: Bacteria > Pseudomonadota > Gammaproteobacteria > Burkholderiales > Burkholderiaceae > Cupriavidus. Next base: position 295 of record JAPSLC010000019.1, read on the forward strand.
AGCCGACATCCCTTGGCTCAACTGCTACGATGGATCAGGTAGCAAGGGGAACCCGCCATGCCGAACACATCCCTGTCCCTGTCCGACCGGCACCGCACCGTGGTGCTGCACGTGATCGAGGTGCAGCCGCAGGCCTACACCTGGCAGATGGTGCTCGAGGAACACTGCGGCAGCGCCGACTGCGACTGCATCATCGACGCCCACGCCGAGTGGCCCACGCAGGCCGAGGCGCAGGCGGCCGGCTGGGCAGAATGCAACCGGCTGCTGAACGGCCCCCGCATCGCCACGGAACACTGAGTCCGGGCGCCGGCGCTTGAACGCCGGCCGATATGCACTACCCTGAAGGCGTCGGGCCCCGCCCGACGCGGGTCCGCTGTGCGCTCGCGACCTGGCTTGACGGCACCTTGCCGGCAGGGCGCAGACGCCGTCGGCGTCTCACTGGACCTGATCCGACCGACTCTCACCACGACGGGAGAACCCACTCGCCACCGGCGCCAGCGCGCACCGGCACGAGAGGCCGTTCCCGTCGCAGGGAGACCGCCATGGAAAAACCAGTGGTCAGTCCGCGCCGCTTCGTCGAGCTGGTCAACGCGCGGCTGCCCAGCCATCCGCTGTATCGCGAAGGCATGCACGTGTACGCCGTGCCGCGCCACGCCGAATGTCCGCGCAGCCTGGTCTGCGTCGGGCCTCGCGGCACGGTCGGCGTCTGTACCGCGATCGAGACCATCGTGCGCAACGAATTCGATGTCGAGCCGGACATCCCGCGCGAGTGGCATCACGACATCCCGCCCTGCGCGCCGAATATCCGCCGCGCCCATCTTCCCGCGCAGGCACGCCAGTCTTGAACGGCGGCGAACGGGCCGGGCGCCGTCCCGGCTCGCGGCCTCAGACCTCCGCCGCCTCGGCCGTTTCGCGCGTTTCCTTGGTGGCCCTGCCGGTACCGGTATCGTCCTCGGGCGTCAGCTGCATGAAGATCCACGCCGACGCCGACGTAATCAACCCCACGCAGACGAAGGTCGCATGAAACGCCGGCAGCGGCCCGGCCTGCGCGTGCTCCTGCAAGACCCGATTGAAGGTCCCCAGCAAGGCGCCGGCGGACGTGACGGCCAGACTCATCGCCAGCATCTGCACCATCGACAGCAGGCTGTTGCCGCTGCTGGCGCTGGCCCCGCCCAGATCCTTCAGCGTGACCGTATTCATCGCGGTGAACTGAATCGAATTGACGGCGCCGAACAGCGCCAGCTGGCACAGCACCAGGGGCAGCGGCAAGGTCGGCGAAATCAGCCCGAACGAGGCGATCACCAGGCCGACCACGAAGGTATTGGTCACCAGCACGCGGCGATAGCCATGCCGCTCGATCAGCCGGGTCGCCAGGCGCTTGGACAGCATGCCGGCCGCGGTGACGGGCAACATCATCAGGCCCGCATACAGCGGCGAGTAGCCGAGGCACACCTGCAGCGTCAGCGGGATCAGGAACGGCATCGCGCCATTGCCGATGCGCGCGAACAGATTGCCCAGCAGCCCCACGCTGAAACTGTGGATGCGGAACAGCGTCAGCGGGAACAGCGGCTGGGTGCGCCGCGCCGCATGCAGGGCGTAAGCGGTCAACGCGGCCAGGCTCGCGATCAGCAGCATCAGCACCGTCGCGTGCTCGAAGCCGAAGTCGGCCAGGCCGTCGAGCGCGAAGGAGATCGTCACCATCGCCGTGGCGAGGAAGGCGTAGCCGGTCAGATCGAATCGGCCGGTCTCCGGCAGACGGCTGTCCGGCATGTAGCGCAGCGTGGCAAGCCCGCCCAGCAGCCCGACCGGCACGTTGATCAGAAAGATCCAGTGCCACGACAGCGCCTGGGTCAGCCACCCACCCAGCGTCGGCCCGATCAGCGGGCCGATCATCCCTGGAATCGCAACGAAGCTCAGCGCCTGCAGGAACTGCTCGCGCGGAAAGGTCCGCAGCACCGCCAGTCGTCCGACCGGCAGCAGCATTGCGCCACCGACGCCCTGCACCACGCGCGCCGCCACCAGGAAAGGCAGGCTCTGCGCATAGGCGCACAGCAGCGATCCCATCACGAACAGCGCGATCGCCAGCTGGAAGATCCGGCGGGTACCGAAGCGATCGGCCAGCCAGCCCGACGCCGGGATGATCACCGCCATCGTCAGCGAATACGCGATGATCACCGACTGCATCCGCAGCGGACTCTCGCCGAGGCTGGCCGCCATCGCCGGCAGCGCGGTATTGACGATGGTGCTGTCCAGCGTCTGCATGAAGAAGCCGACCGCGACGACCCACAACATCACCTTGCGCGTGCGCGCTTCGCTGTCCTGGGTGGGCGTCATGCGGCTGCAAATCCATGGAGACAAATCAATACGGCACGATACGCCACTTGCACGCGCTACGACAAGACCGGGAGCCGGGAGCCAGGGGCCGCGGGCGCGTAGGACGCGGACCGATGCCGCCCGCCGCCATCGCTGCCTAGACTGGCCGATGACCCGATCCCAAGGACCCAAGGAGGCAGACATGAACAAGGCTCGCATGACCACGCTGGCCACGCTCGCGGGCGTCGCCAGCGTCGGCGCGGCATTGCTGCTGGCCGCGCGCTCGCGCGAACCCGTGCGCAATCCGCACGTGCCGGAGCCGGACAAGGACGTGGAACTGGACCCCTACCTGGGGCGCTGGTACGAGATGGCGCGCTACGAGAACCACTTCGAGCAAGGCGCCGACGCGGTCACCGCCGAGTACAGCCTGCGGCCCGACGGGTTGATCGACATCGTCAATCGCGCCGGCCGCGACGCGACCGGCAAGCCTCGCATCTCGCGCGGCAAGGCGCGCGTCGTGCCGGACAGCCGCAACGCCAAGTTCAAGGTGTCGTTCTTCGGGCCGTTCTACGTCGGCGACTACTGGATCCTGGACCACGCCGAGGACTACAGCTGGTCGATCGTCGGCGAACCGTCGGGACGCTACCTATGGATCCTGACGCGGGCGCGCGACCCCGAGCCGGCGCTGCGCTCGCAATTGCTGCATCGGGTCGCCGAGCTGGGCTACGACGTCGATGCGTTGCGCATGACCGAACACGCGATGCTGCAGGAGGCGCCGGTGCCCGCCGCGCCGGCCTGAGGCCGTTGAGGCCCGCAGGCCCCCGAGGCGGGTACGGCGGAGCCGGCGCCGTGGCTCAGTGCCAGCGGCCGTGATCGCGCCAGCGCGCCTCGCGATAACCGTCGTGGCGGTGCCAGCCGCGCGCGTAGCCGTACGGCGGGCCGTAACGGACCGGAGCGGGCGCGACCACCACCGGGCGCGGTGCCACGATCACGGGCGCCGGCGCGTAGGCGACCGGAGCCGGCGCATAGACGGGCGCGGGGGCATAGACCGGAGCCGGCCGGTAGACCGGTGCCGGCGCCACTACCACGCCGGGCACGCCGACGCCGATATGGATGTCCACCCCGGCATGCGCCGCGGCGCTGGCTGCCAGCATGGCACCGCCCACAGCGACCATTGCGAGAATCCGTTTCATGGTTGTCCCCCTGAGGAACCGTTGAACATGGCCGTACTGTATGCGGCGGCGCCGTAATATTGGCCGCGCGAAGTGTTGCATTTGTGACGCTGTATTACCGGCTGTATTTCCGACCTCGGCCCTGTCGGAAGCGCACCAGGGAGCGACCCACTCTTGCACGATTGGCAAGAAAGCTGAAAAAGCGCCGGCAAATTGTCGGCGAGGCGAGAACAAACCCCGCGTTCGCATCGTCAAACCTGCTATCCCCGTCACAGGAGAACATCGATGAAGACACTCACTCTTGCATCCGAATCGTCCTGCCCTGGCCATTCCGGCCGTACCGATCCTCCCCGCCAATCCCGCCGTCTTTCCCGCCGCCTTGCCGGGCTCGGCGCCGCCGCACTCGGTGCGCTGGCCCTGAGCGTCCCGGCGCTGGCCGCCGACCTGACGCCGCAGACCGCGGGACCCTTTACCTATGTGTGCGGGGGCGTGGCCGAAGACGAGCAACAAGCGATGCGCGCCGAGGCCCGCAACTACGATATGGGCCTGCTGATGACCGAAGGCCCGCGCGGCGAATACCTGTCCGATGTCGATATCACGCTGTCGCGCGGCGGCAAGCAGGTCGCCAACTTCCGCTCCACCGGACCGCGCTGCCTGATCAAGGGTCCGAAGGGCACCTACCAGGTCACCGCGGACTATCAGGGCACCACCAAGCGCACCACCCTCGGCGCCGGCCAGCGCAACAAGCAGCTGCGCTGGTAAGTCGCGCTGGCAAGTCCGGTCCCATCGATCGTTGATCGTCGCTCGGCGGCCTTCGGGCCGCCGATGTATTGGCGCGGCGGCCCTGCTTCGAGCCTCAGCGCAGATACCCCGCCCCACGAAACCACTCCACCGCATCGCGCAGCCCTTCCCGATACGGCCTTGGCCGGTAATCCAGTTCCCCGCGCGCCTTGTCCGAGCTGAAGTACATCCGGTAGCGCGACATCGCCAGCCCGTCGACCGTCAGCAGCGGCTCGGTGCCGCGCCGCCGCGCGATCGCTTCGGACAGATGCGCGAACGGGATCAGCGGCCAGCGCGGCAGCGGCACCAGCGGACCGCGGCGGCCGGTCAGCTCGGCGATATCGCGCAGCATCTGCCGCAGCGACACGTCCTCGCCGCCGAGGATGTAGCGCTCGCCGATGCGTCCACGTTCGAGCGCGAGCCAATGTCCCGCGGCCACGTCGTCGACATGCGCGAGATTGAGCCCGGTATCGACGAAGGCCGGAATGCGCCCGCTGGCCGCTTCGACGATCACGCGGCCGGTCGGCGTCGGGCGGATGTCGCGCGGCCCGATCGGGGTCGATGGATTGACGATCACGGCCGGCAAGCCCGCGGCGATCTCCCGCTCGACCGCGCGTTCGGCCAGCACCTTGCTGCGCTTGTAGGCGCCGATCGCCTGCTGCGGCGACAGCGTGGCGGTCTCGGTCACCGGCGCGGTCGCGCCCTGCACGCGCAGCGTGGCGACGCTGCTGGTATAGACGACCTTCTCGACGCCGCAGCGCCGGGCCGCGCCCATCATGGTCTCGGCGCCGACCACATTGGTGCGGACGATGGCCTCCGGCTCGGGCGCCCACAGCCGGTAGTCCGCCGCCACATGGAACAGATAGCGGACCCCGCGCATCGCGCGCTCGACCGATTTCGGATCGCACATATCGCCTTCGACGATGCGCACCGGCAGGCCCTCGAGATTGCCCCGCGGGCTGCCCGCGCGGACCAGCACGCGCACGCGCCAGCCGCGCGCCAGTCCTTGCCGCGCCACCGCGGAGCCGAGAAAGCCCGATGCCCCGGTGACCAGAACGTCGTCGTCGATGCTGTCCATCTGGCTCTCCCTCTGGCTCTCCATCGTGCTGTCCTTCGTCTCGTCGGGGCTGGCCGGGCGCGCCGGGCCGGCCGGGCAAAGGCGCTGGCGCGGGTATATAGTAACCACGGTGCGACGGGAAGCGCTTCCCGCACACCGGACAAGGCGCCGGCTCCGCGGCGGCTTGCCGACAACGCTGCGTCGATGGCGCGGTCGAAGGCGCGCTGTCGAAGGCGCGCTGTCGAGGGTATTGCCAGGGGGAACGTCTCCATGCGGGTGATTCTGGCTCAGCCGCGCGGCTTCTGCGCGGGCGTGGTAAGAGCGATCGAGATCGTCGATCGCGCGCTGGTCAAGCACGGCGCGCCGGTCTACGTGCGGCACGAGATCGTCCACAACCGCCATGTCGTCGACACGCTGCGCGACAAGGGCGCACGCTTCGTCGAGGAACTCGACGAGGTGCCGGCCGACGCGGTGACGATCTTCAGCGCGCACGGCGTCGCGCGCAGCGTCGAGGAAGAAGCCCGCGCGCGCCAGCTGCATGCGATCGACGCGACCTGCCCGCTGGTCATCAAGGTCCATAACCAGGGCCGGCAATACGCGGCCAGCGGCCGCATCGTGATCCTGATCGGCCATGCGGGCCACCCCGAGGTGGTTGGCTCCATGGGCCAGATCCCCGGCCGCGTGATCCTGGTGCAGAACGAGGCCGAGGTGGCGCAGCTCGATCTGGCCGCCGATACGCCGCTCGCCTATGTCACGCAGACCACGCTGAGCGTCGACGATACGCGCGGCATCATCGCGGCACTGGAGGGGCGCTTCCACGATCTGGTCGGACCCGATACGCGCGACATCTGCTATGCCACGCAGAATCGCCAGAGCGCGGTGCGCGAACTGGCCGCGCAGGTCGACGTGCTGCTGGTCATCGGCGCGCCCAACAGTTCGAACTCCAACCGTCTGCGCGAGATCGGCACCGAGAGCGGCGTGCCGTCCTATCTGATCGCCGATGGCAGCGAGCTCGATGCGGCCTGGGTGCGCGATGCCGCCGTGGTCGGCATCACCGCCGGCGCGTCCGCGCCGGAAGCGATGGTCGAGGACGTGCTGGCCGCGCTGCGCCGGCTCGGGCCGGTCGAAGTCAGCACGATGACGGGCCGCGAGGAACACGCGCAATTCCGCCTGCCGGCCGAGCTGGCCGGCGTCACCATGGCCTGAAGCCGCCGGGCGAAGCGCGATCTCGCCCAGGCATCCATCCACCCACATCGAAGGAGGAAGCGCGCCTTGGCCATCCCCCTGCTCCAGGTCGCCCGCGTGGGCGCCTATGTGGTCCGCCAGCGCCTGGCCGGTCGCCAGCGCTATCCGCTCGCGCTGATGCTCGAGCCGCTGTTCCGCTGCAACCTGGCCTGCGCCGGCTGCGGCAAGATCGACTATCCCGAGCCTATCCTGAACCAGCGCCTGTCGGTCGACGACTGCCTGGCGGCGGTTGACGAATGCGGGGCGCCGGTGGTCTCGATCGCCGGCGGCGAGCCGCTGCTGCACAAGGAGATGCCGGCCATCGTCGAAGGCATCGTCGCGCGCCGCAAGTTCGTCTACCTGTGCACCAACGCGCTGCTGATGGAGAAGAAGCTCGACGCCTACCGGCCCAGCCCCTACTTCGTCTGGTCGGTGCATCTGGACGGCGATCCCGAGATGCATGATCGCGCGGTCTGCCAGCCCGGCGTGTACGAGCGCGCGGTCGCCGCGATCCGCGCCGCCAAGCGGCGCGGCTTTCGCGTCAACATCAACTGCACGCTGTTCAACGATGCCGATCCCGAGCGCGTGGCCCGCTTCTTCGACTCGGTCAAGGCGATGGGCGTGGACGGCATCACGGTCTCGCCTGGCTACGCCTACGAGCGCGCGCCCGACCAGCAGCACTTCCTGCACCGCGGCAAGACGCGCCAGCTGTTCCGCGACATCCTCGCGCGCGGCCGGCGCGGCCGCCAATGGGCCTTCAGCCAGTCGACGCTGTTTCTCGATTTTCTGGCGGGCAACCAGACCTATCGCTGCACGCCATGGGGCAATCCCGCGCGCACCGTGTTCGGCTGGCAGCGTCCGTGCTATCTGCTCGGCGAAGGCTATGCCGCGACGTTCCGCGAGCTGATGGAGGGCACCGACTGGGACGCCTATGGCACCGGCAACTACGAGAAATGCGCGAACTGCATGGTGCACAGCGGCTATGAGGCCACCGCGGTCGCGGATACCGTCGCGCATCCGCTAAAGGCGATGCGCGTCGCGCTGCGCGGCGTGCGCACCGACGGGCCGATGGCGCCCGATATTCCGCTGGAAGGCCAACGGCCGGCCGAGTACGTGTTCTCTCGCCATGTCGAGATCAAGCTCGAGCAGATCCGCAACCGCGCCGCCAATTCCCCCAACGCGTCGAAGCCTGACCGGCGGGCCACGGCGCTGCATTGAACGCGCATGGACTGGGCGAGACTGGCCGGCGGCATCCTGACCGTGCTGGCATCGGGCTATGCGGCGGCGGCCTGGTGGGCCAGCCGCCGTCCGCTGCCCGCGCCGCCGGTCGAATGCGATGACGGCCTCGCGCCGGTGACGGTGCTCAAGCCGCTGTGCGGCGACGAGCCGCGCCTGACCCGCAATCTGGCCAGCTTCTTCCGGCAGCGCCATCCCTGCTTCCAGCTCGTGTTCGGCGTATGGGAGGCCGACGATGCTGCGCTGGCCGTGGTCGAGCGATTGCAGCGGGCGTTTCCCGACTGCGATATCGCCGTGGCGATCGGTGCGCGTCAGCCTGCGCCGGCGCTGCCGAACCTGACGAACGTCACCAACGTCACCAACGTCAATCCCAAGGTCGCCAATCTGCTGGCCATGCTGCCGCTGGCGCGCCACGAGCGACTGGTGATCGCTGACAGCGATATCGCGGTGCGTGCCGACTATCTGCGGCGCGTCACTGCACCGCTGGCCGACCCGTGCGTCGGCATCGTGACCTGCCTGTATCGCGGCAGGCCGCTGCGGGGCCGGTCGCGGCATGCCACCTGGGCGTGGCTTGGCGCGCAGTTCATCGACGAGTGGTTCGTCCCAGCGGTGCGCGTTGCGCATGCGGGCGGCAGCCAGCGCTTCGGTTTCGGCGCGACCATCGCGTTGCGGCGCGAGGTGCTGCTGCGGATCGGCGGCTTCGCGGCGGTGGCCGGCCGGCTCGCCGACGACTACTGGCTCGGCGAGCTAAGCCGCCGGCAAGGGCTGCGCACCGTGCTGTCCGACGTCGAGGTCTGCACCGATATCGCGGAAACCACGCCGCGCGCGCTCTGGTCTCACGAACTGCGCTGGCTGCGCACGCTGCGCGCGCTCGATCCTGCCGGCTTCGCGCTCGTCTTCTTGACTTTCACCTGGCCGATGCTGGCCGTCGGGCTGTTGCTGGCATCCTCACGCGCGCTCGCCGTGCTGGCGGCGCTCGGGGCGCTGGCGCGGACGCTGCGTTGCCGCGATGCGGGCGCGGCGCTGCGCGCGCCGTTGCGCGATACGCTGCTGCTGCTCGAGTGGGCAGTGGCGATGGCGGGCCGGCAGGTGCGCTGGCGCGGCACACGGCTTGCCATCCAATGGACGCGCGATGGGGTGGCGAGCGCCGCTGCCCTCTCCCCCAACCCCTCTCCCACAAGTGGGAGAGGGGAGAACGCCGCCAGCCGCTCGTCGAGCTTGCGGTTTTCTCCCCTCTCCCGCGCGCGGGAGAGGGGCCGGGGGAGAGGGCCGGCCCGCGCTCAGCGCGGATGTACGCACGACCGCGTCGCTGAGCAGCCCCCTTCCGTCTCCCGGAGGACCCGATGAAGACCCTGTTCCTGCAAGCGCCCTCCTTCGACGGCTTCGACGGCGGCGCCGGGTCGCGCTATCAGGCCAGGCGCGAGATCCGCTCGTTCTGGTATCCGACCTGGCTGGCGCAACCGGCGGCGCTGGTACCGGACAGCCGTCTGGTCGATGCGCCGGCCGACGGCTTGAGCCTCGAGCAGACGCTGGCGATCGCCAGCGAGTACCAACTGGTGATCGTGCATACCAGCACGCCGTCCTTCCCCGCCGACGTGCGCTTCGCGCAGGCGCTGAAGGCGCGCTATCCGGCGATCCGGCTCGGCATGGTCGGCGCCAAGGCCGCGGTGGACCCCGGCGGCACGCTGGCCGCCAGCGAGGCGATCGACTTCGTTTGCCGCGAGGAATTCGACTACACCTGCCGCGACGTCGCCGCCGGCATCCCGCTGCCGCAGATCGCCGGGCTCAGCTATCGCGCACCCGATGGCACGATCGAACACAACAACCCGCGGCCGATGATCGAGAACATGGACGAGCTGCCGTTCGTCTCACCGATCTACCGGCGCGACCTGAACATCCGCCACTACTTCATCGGCTATCTGCTGCACCCCTACGTCTCGATCTATACCGGCCGCGGCTGCCGCTCGCGCTGCACGTTCTGCCTGTGGCCGCAGACGGTCGGCGGGCACCGCTACCGCGTGCGCTCGCCGGAGAACGTGCTGGCCGAGGTCGAATGGATCCAGCGCAAAATGCCGGAGGTGCGCGAGATCATGTTCGACGACGACACCTTCACCGACTTCAAGCCGCGCGTGGAGGAAATCGCGCGCGGGCTCGGCAAGCTGGGCGTGACGTGGTCGTGCAATGCCAAGGCCAACGTCCCCTACAGCACGCTGAAGATCATGAAGGACAACGGCCTGCGGCTGCTGCTGGTCGGCTACGAATCGGGCGACGACCAGATCCTGCTGAACATCAAGAAGGGCCTGCGCACCGATATCGCGCGGCGCTTCACCGAGGACTGCCGCAAGCTCGGCATCACGATCCACGGCACCTTCATCCTCGGCCTGCCCGGCGAGACGCGCGACACCATCGAGAAGACCATCGCCTTCGCCCAGGAGATCAACCCGCATACGATCCAGGTCTCGCTGGCCGCGCCCTACCCCGGTACCGCGCTGTACCGGCAGGCGCTCGACAATGGCTGGCTGGCCGACGACAAGGTCATCCCGCTGGTCAATGACCGGGGCGTGCAGCTGGCGGCGATCAGCTATCCGCATCTGTCGCGCGAGGAGATCTATCACGGCGTCGAGACCTTCTACCGGCGCTTCTATTTCCGGCCGTCCAAGATCTGGGAAATCACCCGCGAGATGATGGGCAGCTGGGAAATGACGCGCCGCCGTCTGCGCGAGGGCGTCGAGTTCTTCCGCTTCCTGCATACCCACGAGGCCTGATTCTGCCGAGCCCGACCAAGACCAAGACCACGACCGCAGGGACCGCGACGGCGACGCGCCGGACGCAGTCCCACTCGCTGATCGTGACCGCCGACGACTTCGGGCTGCATCCGGCCGTCAACGAGGCCGTCGAGCTGGCGCACCGGCACGGCGTGCTCGACGCCGCCAGCCTGATGGTCGGCGCACCGGCTGCGGCCGATGCGGTCTCGCGGGCGCACCGGCTGCCGCGGCTGCGCGTCGGCCTGCACCTGGTGCTGGCCGACGGACCTGCTGTGCTGCCGCCGGCGGCCATCCCGGACCTGGTCGACGCCGAGGGACGTTTCGGCTCGGCAATGGCCCGCGATGGGATGCGCTTGTTCCTGTTCGATTCGGTGCGCCGCCAGCTGGCCGCGGAGATCCGCGCGCAATTCGCCGCCTTCGCCGCGACCGGCCTGGCGCTCGATCACGTCAATACGCACAAGCATTTCCATCTGCATCCGACCGTGCTGGCGCTGATCCTCGCCATCGGCCACGACTACGGCCTGCGCGCGATGCGGCTGCCCCGCGAAGCGGGCGCGCCGTGGTGGTTGCGCCCGTGGCTTGCGCTGCTGCGCCGGCGCCTCGATGCCGCCGGCATCGCGCACAACGACTATGTGGTCGGCATCGCCCGCAGCGGCGCGATGGACGAGGATGCCGTGCTGGCGGCGTTGCGCACGCTGCCGTCCGGCGTCGGCGAGCTCTATCTGCATCCGGCGACGCAATCCGGCGAGCGGATCGCGCCGTCGATGCGCGGCTACCGCCATGCCGACGAGTTGGCGGCGCTGCTGTCGCCGCGCGTGCGCACTGCGATCGAGCAGGTCGCGCCCAGGCGCGGCGGCTTCGCCGATCAGCTGCCGGCGCGCATCGCCGACGGCGCGTCCTGTGCCTCGCCGGGGTGGCGGCGATGAAGCGGCTCGGACTGCTGGCCGGCCTGCTGGGCCTGATCGCGCTGGGCTGGCTGATCGTGCATCAGGGCGTGGGCCAGATCGCCAGCACCGTCGCGCGCGCCGGCTGGCCGCTGCTGTGGCTGCTGCCGGTGCACGGCGTGGCGATCGCTCTCGACGCGCGCGCCTGGCAGGGGCTGCTGCGCGCCGCGGCGCCCGCCGCGCATCCCGGCATGCTGTTCCTGTGGTGGGTGGCCAGCGTGCGCGAGGCCGTCAACCGGCTGCTGCCGACCGCCAATGTCGGCGGCGAGCTGGCCGGCATCCGCCTGGGGCGGCTGCAGGTCGGCGACACCAGCGCGGTCACCGCCAGCGTGGTGGTCGAAGTCATGGTCACGCTGTTCTCCCAGTATCTGTTCTGCGTGGTGGGCGTGCTGCTGCTGATCGCGGCGATCCCCGGGGGCCATCAGGAACAGCGCGCCTTGACGATCGGCGGCGGGCTGCTGCTGTCGCTGCCGCTGCCGGTCGCATTTGCGCTGGCCTTGCGGCATGGCGCGCTGTTCGCGCGGCTCGAACGGCTGGCCCGGCGCCTGCTGGGCGAGGAACACCGGATGGTCGATGCGATTGCCGGCGCCGACCTGGGCGCGGGACTGGACCAGCGCATCCGCGCGCTGCTGGGACGCCTGCGCACGCCAGTCACCGCGGCGGTCTGGCAACTGCTGGGGCTGACGGCCGGCACCGTCGAGACCTGGTTCGCGCTGCGTCTGCTCGGCCATCCGGTGTCGTTCGGCGAAGCGCTGGCGATCGAGTCCCTGACGATGGCGGCACGCAATATGGCCTTCTTCGTTCCCGGCGGGCTTGGCGTGCAGGAGGCGGTGGTGATGCTGCTCGGCCAGTTGCTGGGCATCGACGCGCAGACGGCGCTGTCGCTGGCGCTGGTGCGGCGCGCGCGCGAGGTGCTGTACGGCGTGCCGGCGCTGCTGTCGTGGCAGTGGTTCGAGGTGCGCCGCTGGCGCGACCGGCACGGCGAGCCGGCCGCGGCGGGGACGATGCGGAGGCGCCAGCAATGAGGCGCCGCGCTTCAGCGGCTGCCCGCCTGGCGCGCGTTGTGCTCGGCCAGGTAGCGGATCAATCCGTCGACGCCGTCGCGCTCGACGATGTCGCCAAACTGGCGGCGATAGACCTCGATCAGCCACGCGCCCATCATGTTGATGTCGTAGATCTTCCAGCCGTCGACGCCGCGCCGCAGCCGGTAGTCGATCTGGTTCTCGTCGCCGGCGGTGATCGCGCGCGTGCGCACCACCACGTCGTCGGCATTGGCGCCGGCCTGGGTCGGCGTATAGCGGAAATCGACGTCCTGGCCGCGCAGCTGGGACAGCGACAGCGCATAGGTGTAGACCAGCAGCGTGCGGAACTGCTCGACCAGTTGCTGCTGCTGCGCGGGGTTGGCGCTGCGCCAGGCCGGCCCGAGCGCCAGCCGCGTGGTGCGCGCGAAATCGGTATAGGGAAGGAACTGGCGCCGCACCACGGCCACGACGCGGGCTTGATCGCCGGCGCTGGCCGCCGGATCGGCCCGCACCGCGGAGATCACCCCTTCCACCGCGGTACGCACGACGCGGTCGGGCGCGGCGCGCTCGGCGGCGTTGGCATGCAGCGGGCAGATCAGCGCCGGCACGGCGATGGCCAAAGCGGCAATCGGCGAATGGGAACGGAAATGGAACATGGTCGGCAATGGGGCAGCACGGCAACGAACATGGCAATGCCAGCGATCGAGTATAGACCCGGTACCGAGGGCGCCGCTCTAGGGGCATCTCCCCACGGCCTGCGCGCTGCCGGCCAGCGGCACGCCAGCGCGGTCCACCGCAGCGCGCGCCCCGCATGCTGACCACGGCGATCACCCGTCTCGTGATGCTGGCGACGACGCGCGCCTGGCTGACCATCGCGCTGGCCGCGGTGGTCTGCGCCGCCAGCGGCTGGTATGCGGCGCGGCATTTCGCCATCAATACCGATATCGGCCGGCTGCTCGATGTCGATGCCCCATGGGCGCGCTACGACGCCGCGCTGAACGAAGCCTTCCCCGACCGCGACCGTCTGATCCTCGCGGTGGTGCAGGCCCCGGTGCCCGAGCTGGCCGAAGCCGCCGCCGACGCGCTGGCGCAGTCGCTGCGCGCTCAGCCTGCGCGCTTCGAGGCGGTGCGCCAGCCGGGCGGCGGCGCGTTCTTCGCGCGGCATGGGCTGCTGTTCCTCGATACGCCGACGCTGGCCCGGCTGACGCGCGACCTGACCGACGCGCGGCCCCTGCTCAATGCGCTGGCGCGCGATCCGAGCCTGCGCGGGCTGGCCGACACGCTGTCGGTCACGCTCGGCCTGCCGCTGCAGATGGGCCAGGTCACGCTGGCGCAGATGGGGCCGCTGCTCGCGCGCAGCGCGATGACGCTCGAGCAGGTGCTGGCGGGCCGGCCGGCAGCCCTGTCCTGGCGCACGCTGGCCGATCCGTCGCCGGCGGCCGGCCCCGCGCTGGCCTTCGTCGCGGTCAGCCCGGTGCTCGATTACGGCGACCTGCAGGCGGGCGCCGATGCCGCGGCCGCGATTCGCGCCAGCGCGGCGCAGCTGCAACTGGCGCAGCGCTACGCGGCCGAGGTGCGGCTGACCGGGCCGCAGGCGCTGGCCGACGACGAGTTCGCCTCGGTGGCCGACGGCGCGGCGTTGAACGGCGCGGTGACGGTGCTGGTGGTGATCCTGATCCTGTGGCTGGCGCTGCGATCGGCGCGGCTGATCGTCGCCGTGCTGCTGAGCCTGTTCGCGGGCCTGGTTGTCACCGCGGCGCTGGGCCTGGCGATGGTCGGCGCGCTCAACATGATCTCGGTCGCCTTCGCGGTGCTGTTCGTCGGCCTCGGCGTGGACTTCGGCATCCAGTTCGGCGTGCGCTACCGCGCCGAGCGCCACGACCGCGACCATATCGTCACCGCGCTTTGCCATACCGCGCAGGCGCTGGCGATCCCGCTGTCGCTGGCGGCGGCGGCCACGGCCGCGGCCTTCTTCGCCTTCCTGCCGACCGACTATCGCGGCGTGGCCGAGCTCGGCCTGATCGCCGGCGTCGGCATGTTCGTCGCGTTTATCACCACGGTCACGCTGCTGCCTGCGCTGATCCGCGTGCTGCAGCCTGACGGCGAGACCGTTGCGCCCGGCATCCGCTGGCTCGCGCCGGCCGACGAATTCTTCGAGCGCTATCGCAAGCCGGTGCTGTGGGTCACCTGCGGGGTCATCCTGGCCGCCTCGCCGCTGCTGACGCAGCTGCGCTTCGATTTCGATCCGCTGAACCTGAAGGACCCCGCCTCCGAATCGATGGCGACGCTGCGCGCGCTGAAGGACGCGCAGGCCGGCACCGAGGATGTCAGCGTGCTCGCGCCCTCGCTGGACGCGGCGCGTGGGCTGGCGACGCGGCTGGCGGCGCGGCCCGAGGTCGCGCGCGTCGCCACGCTGGACAGCTTCGTGCCGCCCGATCAGGACGCCAAGCTGCCGTTGATCGCCTCGGCCGCGCAGGCCTTGTTGCCGGCGCTGACCCAGCCCACCGCGCCGCCCGCCACCGACGCGCTGCGCGTGGCCGCGCTGCGCCGGACCGCCGCTCAGCTCGAACTGGCTGCGAACACGCGCTCGGCGCCAGGCGCCACGCCAGCCGCGGGCGTGGCCGAGGCACGGCGGCTGGCTCACGCGCTGCGCAAGCTGGCCGATGCGGACGCCACGGACCGCGACCGCGCCGAACGCGCGATCGCCTTGCCCCTGCGGCTGGGACTGGCGGGCCTGGCGCAGGCGTTGCAGGCCGAGCGCGTCAGCATCGCATCGCTGCCGCGCGAACTGGTGCGCGACTGGCTGACGCCCGACGGCCGCGCGCTGGTCACCATCAGCCCGCGCCTGCCGCCGGGCGAACGCGCACGCGAGGCGGCGCTCGACGTCTTCGTGCCCACGGTACTGGCGATCGCGCCGGAGGCGACCGGCGGGCCCATCGCGGTACGCGGCTCGGCGCACACCATCCTGAGCGCGTTCGCGCAGGCCGGCGCCTGGGCGGTGCTGTCGATCGCGATCCTGCTGTGGCTGACGCTGCGACGTTTCGCCGACGTGCTGCGCACGCTGGTGCCGCTGCTGGTGTCGGCGGTGCTGACGCTGGAGCTGTGCGTGGTGTTCGGCATCGCGCTGAACTTCGCCAACGTGATCGCGTTGCCCCTGCTGCTCGGCATCGGCGTCGCCTTCAAGATCTACTATGTGATCGCATGGCGCGAGGGCAAGACCGGCCTGCTGCAGTCGAGCCTGACCCATGCGGTGCTGTTCAGCGCGGCCACCACCGCGACCGCCTTCGGCAGCCTGTGGCTGTCCAACCATGCCGGCACCGCGACCATGGGCAAGCTGCTGGCGCTGTCGCTGGCCTGCACGCTGGCCGGCGCGGTGTTTTTCCAGCCTATCCTGATGGGACGGCCGCGCCAGTCGCGCTGATTCGCCTGGCGCCCTGCCCGAAGCCGCGGACGGACCACGACGCAACAATAACGACGCCACCATGACCGCCATGCCAGAGCCCTCGCCCCCTTCGCTAGCGCTGCGCCGATTGGTCCCGCTCGCCGCGCTGTGCTGCGCGGCCTGCGCGACCGGACCCAATGCCAACCCGGCCGACCCGCTCGAACCGATGAACCGCGCGATCTATACCGTCAACGACAAGGTCGATACCTATGTCGCGGTGCCGGTCGCCAAGGGCTATCGCCGCATCACGCCGCAGCCGGTGCGCACCGCGGTCACCAATGTCTTCAACAACGTCGGCGACGTCGGCAACGCGATCAACAACCTGCTGCAGGGCAAGGGCGTCGCGGCGGCCGAGAGCGTGATGCGGGTCGCGATCAATTCCGTGCTGGGCCTGGGCGGCCTGATCGATATCGCGACGCCGGCCGGGCTGCCCCGCCATCCGCAGGATTTCGGCCTGACGCTGGGCACCTGGGGCATTCCGTCGGGGCCGTATCTGGTGCTGCCGCTGTTCGGGCCGAGCACCGTGCGCGATGGAGTCGGCCGCGTCGGCGACGCGTACGCCTATCCGGTGACCTATATGGATCCGGCCTGGCGCAACAGCCTGTTCGCGCTGCAGTTCGTCAATACGCGCAGCAATCTGCTCGATGCCACCAGCCTGCTGGAGCAGGCCGCGCTGGACAAATACAGCTTCGTGCGCGACGCCTATCTGCAGCAGCGCCGCCAGCGGCTGCGCGGTGGAGAGACCGGCGATCTGCCGGACTATGGCGATGAAGGGGACGAAGGAGAAGGCGCGGCTGGCGGGGAGTCGCCACCGACGCCGGTCCCTGCCCCTGCCCCTGCCCCTGCCCCTGCCCCTGCCCAACGATGATCGCCGGGTTCGCTCGCCGAGCGCCGCAGCGCAATTGCAAGCCGGCGCAAACCGCGCCGGGCCGCTGCGGCATCGCGCGCGAGTCGCACCAGTTCGCCCAGTTGCGAGGGTTGCTTCAGCAGGCTCGCGCATAGCGCGCGCATCGCAATGCCGCCATCCGGCCCGAACGCGGCCAGCGCCGCCGGGGGAACGCGGCGCGCCGCCGGATCGGCAATCGCGCGGCACACCACGAACGGCAGCCCCGCGGCCTGCGCCATAGCTGCAATGCGGTGCGATTCCATATCGACGGCCACGGCGCCCGTTGCCGCATGCAGTGCCCGCTTGCCGGCGCCGGCCGCGGCCGGCGCATCGACGCCGGCCACCGTTCCGCCGACCGCGCTTGGCAAGGCCATCCGGATCGCGTCGGTCCAGCGGGCATCAGTGCTCAGGCACCGATCGGCAACCGCGACGGCATCGGCCACGATCATGCTGCCGGGCGGCAGCGCGGGGTCGAGACCACCGGCGACGCCGAAGCTGATCAGCCCGGCGTAGCGGTGCTGCGATCCTTTGTCATGCAAGGCGGCGGTCAACGCCGCATCGAGGGCATCGCCGCGCAGGCCGCTCAGTATCGTTGCACCTGGCCAGTCCAGCAGCCGCGCCTCGAAGGCCATGCCGGTGACGACAAGCCAGCGCGGCGCTGCGGCATCGGCCCGGTTCGCGGGCTCGCTCACATGCCCCATGGCATGCGGCCCGCGGCATCGGCATCGGCATCGGCATCGGCATCGGCATCGGCATCGGCATCGGCATCGTTGGCAACGCTCTCAAGATTGCGATACCGCGCCAGCGCCCACAGCGGGAAATACCGCGCATAGCCGTGATAGCGCAGGTAGAACACGCGCGGAAAGCCCACCGCGGTGAAATGCTGCTCGTCCCACAGCCCGTCGGCACGCTGCTCGCGCAGCAGATAGTCGATGCCGCGCGCCACCGCCGGCAGATCGCGGCATCCGGCCGCCATCAGGCCCAGCAGCGCCCACGCGGTCTGCGACGGCGTGCTGGGCGCCCGCTCGTGGCCGTGGTAATCGAGCCGGTAGCTGCTGCCGTCCTCGCCCCAGCCGCCGTCCTCGTTCTGTACCGACAGCAGCCACTGCGCGGCGCGCCGCATTGGCGCGGCATCCGGCCCGAGCCCAGCGGCCTGCAGCGCGCACAGCGCGCTCCAGGTGCCATACAGGTAGTTGGTGCCCCAGCGCCCGTACCAGCTGCCGTTGGCCTCCTGCTCGTCCAGCAGATAGCGCAGCGCCTGCGCGGCGGCGCGGCTGTTCGCCGGCAATTCGCCAAGCTGCGCCAGCATCGACAGGCAGCGCGCCGACACGTCGGCGGTGGGCGGGTCGAGCAGCGCGCCATGGTCGGCGAACGGGATGCTGTTCAGATGGCGGTGCGTGTTCTCCGGCTCGAAGGCGCCCCAGCCGCCGTCGCTGCTCTGCATGCCCTCGATCCATTCGCGGGCGCGCGAGAGCGCCGGCTCCACGCGGCCCTGCCAGCGCGAATCGACACGCGCCGCGCGGTCGAGCGCCATCGCGACCACGGCGGTATCGTCGACGTCGGGATAGTGAGGATTGGCATATTGGAAGGCCCAGCCCCCGGGGCGCAGCTGCGGGCGGCGCACCGCCCAGTCGCCGCGCACGTCGAGCACCTGCAGCGGCAGCAGCCAGTCGAGCGCGCGCCGCGCCGCCGCCAGGGCGCGTTCGCCGCCGGCCTCGAGCATCGCATGGCAGGTCAGCGAGGTGTCCCACACCGGCGAAAAGCAGGGCTGGCAGTAGGCCTCATCCCCATGCTCGACCAGCAGGCGGTCCAGCGCCGCTCGCGCCTGCGCGCGCGCCGGCTCGTCGCGCGGCACGCCGAGCGCGTCGAACATCATCACTGCATTGACCATCGCCGGAAAGATCGCGCCCAGACCGTCGTCACCGTTCAGCCGCTCGCTGACGAACTGCTCGGCGCGCTGGATGGCACGCCGACGCAATGCGCGCGGCGACAGGGGCTCAAGCACGCGCAGCGCGACATCGACGCCGCGGAACACCGCATACCAGAAGCGGCTCTGGTGCGGCGCCCTGCCCGGCATCCGCGCCGCCTGGCTGGGCCGGCGAAACAGCTCGTCGATGCCGACCCGGCGCGGATTGCACGCGCACGGACGCAGCGTGTTCAGCACCAGCAGCGGCACGATCACCGTCCGTGCCCAGTACGAGATCTTCGACAGATGAAAGGGAAACCACAGCGGCAGCAGCATGATCTCGACCGGCATCAGCGGCACCGCGCGCCACGGCATCACGCCGTACAGCGCCAGCAGCGTGCGGGTGAACACATTGCTCGCTTCGGCACCGCCCAGCGCGAGGATGCGCTCGCGCGCCAGGCGCATCGCCGGCGCATCGACCGGCTCGCCGATCATCTTCAGCGCGAAATACGCCTTGACGCTGGCGCTGATATCGGACGCGCCGCCATGGAACAGCGGCCAGCCGCCGTCCGCATTCTGGCGCCTGAGCAGATAGCGCCCGATGCGCGCCTCCAGCGCGGCATCGGCGGGCTCGCCCAGATAGTGGACCAGCAGCACGTATTCGGACGGGATCGTGGTATCGGCCTCGAGCTCGAACACCCAGTGGCCATCGGGCCGTTGCCGCGCGATCAGCGCATCGACGGCGTGCGCGATTGCGGCATCGAGGCGCTGACCGGTGGAAGCGGGGGAAGCGGTGGAAGCGGTGAGCGAAGGGAAGGACGGCGCGAGGCAGACCGCGGAATCCGGCCGATCCTTGCTGTCCACGGGGTCGGCGGCGGCCGGCGAACCGGTCAAGGCGATCTGGATTCGAGCCACATCACTCCTCGTCACGCAATGACATCGCGAGGCAGCCGGCGGGGCGGGACCACGACCGGCGCGCGTGCAGACCCGCGATCGGTGTTGGGGGTCGGGCGATTATAGCAACAGGTCCGAAAGCCGGCCGAGCGAGCCCGCTCGCCTTGACAGCCCCCATGCGCGGCTTCTATGCTGGCGCGCATTGTTCCTTTGATAAGACCGATGTTCTGTTGTACGGAATACACGGAACCTCGGCGCAATCGCCATGCACCTCGACTCCCCCAGCGGCAACCCCGCTCGGCAAGCCCCCCGCAAACCGCTGCGCGGCATTCGCGTGCTCGACCTGACCAATGTGCTGGCAGGCCCCTTCTGCTGCCACCAGCTGGCGCATCTGGGCGCGGACGTGATCAAGGTCGAGACGCCCGGCACCGGCGACCTGGCGCGCCAGCTGGGCGCCGACGCGGAGCTCAACCGCAGGCTGATGGGCGTGTCCTTCCTCGCGCAGAACCCCGGCAAGCGCTCGATCACGCTGAACCTGAAGCATCCGCTCGGCAAGCAGGCGCTGCGCCGGCTGGTGCAGCAGTCCGACGTGCTGGTCGAGAACTTCCGCCCCGGCGTGATGGCGCGGCTCGGACTCGGCTACGACACGCTGAAGCAGGACAATGCGCGGCTGATCTATTGCGCGATTTCCGGCTTCGGCCAGGACGGCCCGCTGGCCGACCTGCCCGCCTACGATCAGATCATCCAGGGCATGGCCGGCGTGATGAGCATCACCGGCGATGCGCAGACCGCGCCGTATCGCGTCGGCTATCCGGTCTCGGACACCGTCGGCGGGCTGACGGCGGCGCTGGCAGTGGCCGCGGCGCTGGCCGACCGCGACCGCACCGAGGGCTATCTGATCGACGTGTCGATGCTCGAATCGACGCTGGCGACAATGGGCTGGGTGGTGTCGAACTACCTGGTGGCCGGGCGCGAACCGGCGCCGATGGGCAACGACAACATGACCGCGAGCCCGTCCGGCACCTTCCGTACCGGCGACGGGCTGATCAATATCGCGGCCAACAAGCAGGAACAGTTCGAGGCGGTCTGCCGCGTGATCGGCCGGCCGGAGCTGGCCACGGACCCGCGCTTCGCCGAGCGGCAGGCGCGGCTGCAGCATCGCGGTGCACTGCAGGACGAACTCGAGGCCGAACTGACGCGGCAGCCCACCGCCCATTGGTGGCCGCTGCTGAACCAGGCCGGCGTGCCGGCCGGTCCGGTCTATACGGTGCCGCAGACGCTGGCCCATCCGCAGGTCGCCACGCGCGGCCTCGTCGCCGAATTTCCCGATGCGCCCGGCGTGGGGCGCGACCTGCGTCTGCTGCGCACCGGCTTCAAGCTCGACGGCGCCGCGCCCGCGGTCGATGCGCCGCCGCCCGAACTGGGCCAGCACACGCGCGACATCCTCCTCGAACTCGGCTACACGGCCGAGCAGATCGACACCATGCAGGCGGAGCAGGCCCTATGACCGCATTCGACCCCTCCAACCCGGACGCCGGCCAGCGCCGCGCCCAAGACTGGTGGCACAGCGCCATCATCGACATGCAGCCCGGCGTGATCCGCTATCGCGGCTATCCGATCGAGCAACTGATCGGGCGCGTCTCGTTCGCGCAGATGATCTGGCTGATGCTGTGCGGCGAACTGCCGCCGCCGGGCCAGGCCGCGCTGCTCGACGCCGCGCTGATGTCGGCGGTCGACCATGGTCCGCAGGCGCCGAGCATCGCGGTGGCCCGCATGGCGGCGACCTGCGGCGTGGGGCTGAACAATGCGATGGCATCGGCCGTCAACCTGCTCGGCGACGTGCATGGCGGCGCCGGCGAGCAGGCGGTGGCGCTCTATCTGGACATCGCGGCGCGCGTCGACGCCGGGCTGGCGCTGCCCGACGCGGTGCAGGCGGGCCTGCAGGTCTGGCGCGAGCTGCACGGCAAGTACGTCTCCGGCTTCGGCCATCGCTTTCATCCGGTCGATCCACGCGCGCCGCGGCTGCTCGAACTGGTCGACCAGGCCGCCGCCGATGGCGTGGTCAGCGGACGGTTCGCCGCCATCGCGCGGGCCGTGGAGGTTGAACTCGGCGCGGGACGATCGCGGCCGGTACCGATGAATATCGACGGCGCCACCGCGGTGATCTATGCCGAGCTGGGTTTCCCGCCGCCGCTGGCGCGCGGGCTGTTCTGCCTGTCGCGCTCGGTCGGCATCCTGGCGCACGCCTGGGAGCAGACCGAGCAAGGCGGGCGCAACAAGGGGCCGATGCCGCGCGAGTTCATCTGGACCTATGACGGACACCCGCCGCGCGATGTGCCGGAGGCCCTGTCGCCCCGGCAGCCGGCGGGCGAACGGCCGGACCCCAAGGGCTAGTGCGTTGGTCGCGTTGGGGAACGTCGCGGCTGGCGCGTCAACGCGTGTCGGGCGGATGACCGGCCGCGAGGGCGGCATCGGACTCGGCATCGGGCTGCGCGGCCGGCGCCGACACCGACCCGCGCCTCGATTCCGCCGCCGCGGCCATCGCCTCCTCGCGCTCCAGCGTGGACGCCAGCACATAGCGGTCCCGCCCGCGGCGCTTGGCCTCGTACAGCGCGCGGTCGGCATGGCCGAACAATTGCTGCCACAGCCCCACCGAGTCGGAACCATCGTCGCGCAGTTGCGCCACGCCGATGCTGACGCTGGCGAACTTGCCGGCCGGCCCGGGCAGCGGAATCGCCCGCACCTTGCGCAGGATGCGCCGGGCCAGCGCGGTGGCCTGGTGCTCGTCGGTGTGGGGACACAGCACGCAGAATTCCTCGCCGCCATAGCGGCCCGCCACGTCGGAGGCGCGACGCGAGTTGTCCAGCGCCTCGGCAATCGCCTGCAGCACGGCGTCGCCGGCGCGATGGCCGCTGCGGTCGTTGACCTGCTTGAAATGGTCGACGTCGATGACCAGGCAGGCGACCGCCTGCCGGTTGCGCAGCGCGGACACGATCAGCCGGCTGGCCGCGTTGTCCAGCGCGGTGCGGTTGAGCAGGCCGGTCAGCCCGTCAATGCGGGCGCCGCGCTCCTTGTTGGCGATGACCTGCTCCAGCGCCATCACGGTGAAGCCGAACAGCCCGAGCAGTGTCGCCACTAGCGGCGCGAGCACCACCACCGCGTTGTAGGTGGCGTCGTGAGCGAGATTGCCCCCATTGAACGGCGACGCCAACATCGCGCCGTCGGCCTGCCAGGCCGCGGCCGCGCCATAGAGCTGGGCGCACAGCTGGACCGCGCTGGCCAGCAACACCAGCGGCAGGCCGATTTCGCTATGGCGCACGCGCGAGCGCAGCAGCACCAGGATGGTCGTCAGCGACAGCAGCGCCAGCGCGACATAGACGATGCGATGCAGTTGCAGCACCGGATGGGGTCCGGTCAGCGCGTCGAGCGCGGCGGCGACGGTGATCACCACGGCGGCGCCCTGCATGCGGGTAAATCCGGACAAACCCTGATGCACGCGCACGCCGCAATAGATCGCCAGCTTGCCGGCCAGATAGACCATCACCGCCACCGCGCCTGCTTCCACCACACGCGCCGTGGCCGCATTGATCGTCAGCGCCAGTCCGCCTGCGGACAGCACCAGGTGGCCGCCGGCCCATAGGCGGCCGGCATCGGTGCGGATCAGCGCGAACACAAGGCCCGTCGAGATCAGCAGCGTGCTGGAAAACACCACCATCATGACGATCACAATGCTGTGCTGGTCTAGCTGCACGGTATCCCTCGGAAAATGCCGCGTTGCATATGCCCCGGCGGCACGGCCGCTCGTCCCAAAACCTTTGATGATAGCCGGCGCACCGGCGCCGGGCATCCCCCTTGAGTCGGGCATGGGCCGGCGCTGCGGCATCGACCGTGCCGCCGCCGAACCGGCGCGAGCTCAGTCGTCGAAGGGGAAACTGCCGCCCAGCGTTTCGGTCAGCGCGCGGGCGGCGCGCAGCACGTCCGCGCGGAAATCCGGCCGATAGCGCGAGGCCGGGCACGTCAGCGTCAGCGCGCCGCGCAGTTCGCCGCCGGGGCCGAACACCGGGGCCGACACGCCGGCGATATCGGGCACGCGGTCGCCGACCAGCGTCGCCACGCCCTCGCGGCGGATGGTGTCGTACAGCTGGCCGCGCGCGCCGGCAAAGGCGCGCAGCACGCGTCCGCCGGCGCCGCGGTTGCGCGGCAGCAGATCGCCGGCGCGGGCATGGTCACGCACCGGTTGCGGGGAGTCGACGCGATAGAGGCACAGCCGGTGCTCGCCCTGCTCGACATGGAAGGCCGCGCTTTCGCGGGTGTCGTGCACCAACTGGCGCAGTACCGGCATCACCGCCGTCTCCAGCGAGAACGACGCGGCATAGACCGCATGCAGGCGCGCGACTTCGGGGCCAAGGCCGTAGCGGCCGTCGGCGTGGCGCGCCACCAGCCGCGCATGCTCGAGCGAAGCGAGCAGCCGCAGCAGCGTACTTTTGTAGAGGCCCGAGCGCTGCGCCAGCTCGGCCAGCGTCAGCGCGGTATCGCCGAGCCGGAACGCACGCAGCAGGAACAGCGCGCGATCCACCGCCACCGCGCCGCCCTCGGCGGCATGCTTGTCGGCTTCGGAAACCTGGGCGGCTTTACGGGGCATGGAGCGGAACAGCGCGAAATCAACGCGGAATCAACGAGGTCCGCGCACCGTATAGAACGGTCCTCGCTTTGTCAATGCAGCACCACGCAAGCCGCTGGGTCCCCGCTTTCGCGGGGACGACGGGGTCGTTCAGCCCAGCCGCCGCACCACCGCGTCCGCAAACTCGCGCGTGCTGGCCCTGCCCTTCAGATCGCCGGTCCGGATGTTGTCCTCGTTCAGCGTCCGGTCGATCGCGGCGCGCATGCGCTGCGCCAGGTCCTGGCGTCCGACATGCTCGAGCATCAGGCCGGCGGCCAGCATCAGCGCGACCGGATTGGCCACGCCCTTGCCGGCGATGTCCGGCGCCGAGCCGTGCACGGCCTCGAAGACCGCCGCGTGCTCGCCGATATTCGCTCCCGGCGCCAGGCCCAGCCCGCCGACCAAGCCGGCGATCTGGTCCGACAGGATGTCGCCGAACAGGTTCGTGCACAGCAGCACGTCGAACTTCCACGGGTCCAGCACCAGCTGCATCGCGCAGGCATCGACGATGCGGTCCTCCATCTCGATCCGCCCCGCATAGTCGGCCGCCACCTCGCGCGCGGCCTCCAGGAAGATGCCGGTCAGCGCCTTCAGGATATTGGCCTTGTGTACCACGGTGACCTTCTTGCGGCCGTTGCGCAGCGCGTATTCGAAGGCGAAGCGGGCGATGCGCAGGCAATCGGCGCGCGTATTGGTGCCGGTGGACACCGCCACCGCGCGCGGATCGTCGCCGACCGCGATGTAGTAGTCGTGGGCGACGTAGAAGCCGCCGACGTTCTCCCGCACCAGCACCAGGTCGATGTCCTGATAGCGGCCGGGCACCACCGTGCGCGCCGGGCGCACGTTGGCGTAGAGCTGGAACAGCTCGCGCAGCCGGACATTGACCGAGCGAAAGCCGCCGCCCACCGGCGTGGTCAGCGGCCCCTTCAACGCCAGACCGGTGCGCCGGATGCTGTCCAGCGTGGGCTCGGGCAGCGGGTCACCGCCGGCCTCGAGCGCGGCCATGCCGGCCTGCTGCGTTTCCCAGGCGAACGGCGCGCCCAGCGCGTCGAGCACCTGCAAGGTCGCGTCCATGATTTCCGGGCCGATGCCGTCGCCGGGAATCAGCGTGGCGGGGATGGCGGCGCCGCTACGGCCAGCGGCGGGGTTGGCCTTGTTGTTCGGATTTGCATCGGTTTGCACAGGCGATCTCCACAAAATGACAATGGCTACGGATGGCGACGGCACGCCCGCCAGGACTGACACGGGCCGACACGGGCCGGCAGCGCAGGCCAGGTCAGCCGCCAGGCGCCTTGCCGGCAGGGCTCGCGCCCTCTGCGCCGGCGCCCACGGCCAGTTCGCCAGCCCCTTCCGCCGGCGCGGCGCGCGTGCGCACCACCACTTCCGAATGCAAGGTTCGGTGCACCGGGCACTTGTCCGCGATGGCCAGCAAGGCCTCGCGCTGCTGCGCGTCGAGCGGCCCGCGCAGCGTGACCTCGCGTTCGATCCAGTCGACCTTGCCGTCGCGCGTGTCGCATTCCGCGCAGTCCGCGGCATGGATCTTCTCGTGCCTCAGTGACACGCTGACGTGTTCCAGCGGCCAGCCCTTGCGCTCGGCCACCATCCGGATCGTCATCGAGGTGCAGGCGCCCAGCGCCGCCAGCAGCAGGTCGTAGGGCGCAGGCCCACCGTTCAGGCCGCCGAACGAGACCGGCTCGTCGGCCAGCAGCCGGTGCTTGCCGGCGGTGACCTGCTGCTGGAACTTGCCGGCATGGTTCTCCTCGACCCGCACCAGCCCCTCCTCGACCGCCGCGGCCGGCAGCGTGGCCGCATCGATGCCCAGGTAGCGCTGGCTCCAGGCGGCGATGGTATTGGCGACATAGGTCGCGTCCTCGCGCCGCGTCAGCAGATGGTCGGCATGGTCCAGCGAGACGAAGCTCTTCGGATGGCGGGCGGCGATGAACAGCTGCGTGGCATTGTCGATGCCGACGGTGCCGTCCACCGGGGAATGCATCACCAGCAGCGCGCGCCGCAGCCGCGACACCTTGGCCAGCAGCGCCTGTTCGGCGACGTCGTCGAGAAACTGCTTGCGGATGCGGAACGGACGGCCGGCCAGCTGCACCTCGGCCTCCCCCTGCGCGGCAATGGTGTCGGCGTGCTCGCGCAGCAGGCCGACCACATGCGACGGATCGCTCGGCGCCGCGATGGTCGCCACCGCCCTGGCCTCGGGAATGCCATCGGCCGCCGCCAGCACGGCGGCGCCGCCCAGGCTATGGCCGATCAGCAGCGCGGGCGCCTGCAGATGCTGGCGCATATGGTCGGCCGCCGCGTGCAGGTCGGCCACGTTGGAGGAGAAATTGGTATTGGCGAAATCGCCGCCGCTGCCGCCCAGACCGGTGAAGTCGAAACGCAGCACCGCGATGCCATGCTGGGTCAGCGCCTGCGCGATGCGGCTGGCCGCCACCACATCCTTGCCGCAGGTGAAGCAATGCGCGAACAGCGCATGGGCCTTGACCGGGCCGGACGGCAAGTCGAGGCGGCCCGCGAGCGGCTGGCCGTCGTGACCGGGGAATTGCACCTTCTGGTTGGCGGGTTCGGGCATGCGTGGCTCCTGGCGAAAATGGCGCGATGGCCGGTCCTTGCTACTGTAGCCGCTCTGACCATCGAAGTGGCGGAAAGGTCATGCGAATCGTCCTGCCGACGGCGCGGTGTGATGCTGTTCCAGCGGGTGCCCCCAGACATGCGGCAGACACGCAGCAGACATGATGTAGACAAGCAGTAGACATGGAAAACCCATGCGAATCCCGCACGAAGGACGATCCGCGACAAGGCCGATCCGTCACGGGTAATCCCTACATTGTTGCGCTTGGTTGCAATTCCTAACATGAAGTCAATTACAAACCACTTGCACGCCGCCCCCTGAAAAAACGGCAATCGCCACCGGGCCGGCCACCGCATCGCAATTCCAGACGTCGCATCAACGGTTCGAGGCTGGCGCACTCGCGGCGCTGCCTCCGGTGTCGTCAACAGCAGCAAGGGGGAAGACAGCATGGCAGCGAAAAACAAGCGCGGTGCGGTATCGCGACGGGGATTTTTGGGCGGGGCGGGGGCTGCGGTCGGTGCAACGGCGCTGGGATTTCCGGCGATCGTCAAGGCCCAGGGTCCGGTCACGATGCGCTGGCAAAGCACCTGGCCCAGCAAGGACATCTTTCACGAGTTCGCCGGCGACTTCGTCACCAAGGTCAACGACATGTCGGGCGGCGAGCTGAAGATCGAGCTGCTGCCGGCGGGCGCCGTGGTCAAGGCGTTCGATCTGATCGATGCGGTCAGCAAGGGTACGCTGGACGGCGGCCACGGCGTGATCGCCTACTGGTACGGCAAGAACTCCGCGCTGGCACTGTGGGGATCGGGCCCGGCCTGGGGCATGGATCCGAACATGCTGCTGGCCTGGCACAAATACGG
This sequence comes from Cupriavidus sp., assembly GCA_031181345.1. Lineage (GTDB taxonomy): Bacteria > Pseudomonadota > Gammaproteobacteria > Burkholderiales > Burkholderiaceae > Cupriavidus. The sequence goes on from JAPSLC010000019.1 coordinate 28,037, forward strand.
CGGCGGCAAGGAGCTGCAGCAGGAGATCTACCGCAGCCTGAACCTGGACGTGGTGTCCTTCCTGTACGGACCGATGCCGACGCAGCCGCTCGGCTGGTTCAAGAAGCCGATCACCAAGCCGGAGGACTTCAAGGGCCTGAAGTTCCGTACCGTCGGCCTGTCGATCGACATCTTCACGGGGCTGGGCGCGGCGGTCAATGCGCTGCCCGGGGCCGAGATCGTGCCGGCGCTGGACCGCGGCCTGCTCGATGCGGCCGAGTTCAACAACGCCAGTTCGGACCGTGCGCTAGGGTTCCAGGACGTCTCCAAGGTGTGCATGCTGCGCAGCTTCCACCAGTGCTCGGAGCAGTTCGAGATCCTGTTCAACAAGAAGCGCTACGACGCGCTGCCGCCCAAGCTGCGCGCGCTGATCGCCAACGCCGTGGACGCGGCCTCGGCCGACATGTCGATGAAGGCGATCGACCGCTACTCGAAGGACTATCAGGCGCTGCAGCAGCAGGGCGTGAAGTTCTACGCGACGCCCAATTCGGTGCTGCAGGCGCAGCTGAAGATCTGGGACGAAGTGGTCGCGCGCAAGGAAAAGGAAAACCCGATGTTCAAGCGGGTCAACGACTCGATGAAGGCGTTCGCGATGCGCAGCACCCGCTGGCAGAACGACACCAACGTCGACTACCGGATGGCCTCCGCGCACTACTTCAGCAAGCGCACCTGACCGGCGGGGCACGGCCGTGCAGACCCTGCTGCTTGCGATCGACAGGATCAGCACCCTGATCGGTCAGGCCGCCTCGTGGCTGATCGTCGCGTTGACGTTGATGATCAGCTACGAGGTGTTCTCGCGCTATGTCCTGTCCGCACCGCATGCCTGGGTATTCGACGCCAGCAACATGCTGTACGGCGGGCTCTTCATGCTGGCCGGCGCCTATACGCTGGCCAAGCGCGGGCATGTGCGCGGCGACATTCTCTATGGCTATCTGCCGCCGCGCGCACAGGCCAGCATCGATCTGGTGCTCTATCTGGTCTTCTTCTTTCCCGGCGTGATCGCGCTGGCCTGGGCCGGCATCGATTTCTTCCAGGTGTCGCTGGCGCAGAACGAGCATTCCTCGATTGCGGCCGACGGCCCGCCGATCTATCCGTTCAAGGCGGTGATTCCGGTCGCCGGCGCCTTGCTGCTGTTGCAGGGCGTAGCCGAGACCATCCGCTGCGTGATCTGCCTGAAGCGCGGCCAATGGCCGATGCGCGAAGGCGATGTCGAGGAAGTCGACGTGGAAAAGCTCAAGCAGATGGTCAGCGCCGACGCGGCCGCCGGTACGGTGGCCACGCCCGCGGTGGCCGAGGGTGGCGGAGCGCGCGAGGAAGTTGGCGTCCGCGATTCACACGATCGCCTCGATGCGCCCGGCGAGGGCGACGAAGGCGCCCATCGCGAGGACAAGCCAGCCCGCGAAACCGACGGAGCGCCGCGATGAGAAAGGAATTGTGGTTCGGCGCCAGCCTGATGGTGCTGATCGTCGCGATGGTGTTCGTGCTGATGCCCTCGCCTTCGGCCTGGACCAGCGGGCATCTGGGCATGCTGATGCTGGCGCTGATCGTGGTGGCGATCATGCTCGGGTTTCCGACGGCGTTCACGCTGATGGGCATGGGCGTGCTGTTCGCCTGGCTGGCCTATCGCCACGCCGATCCCAATATCGCCGTGCAGCAGACGCTGGACCTGATGGTGCAGCGGACCTATGCGGTGATGACCAACGACGTGCTGATCTCGGTGCCGCTGTTCGTCTTCATGGGCTACCTGGTCGAGCGCGCCAACCTGATCGAGCGGCTGTTCCGCAGCCTGCATCTGGCGCTCGCGTGGCTGCCCGGCTCGCTCGGCGTCGCCACGCTGATCACCTGCGCGGTGTTCGCCACCGCCACCGGCATCGTCGGGGCGGTGGTCACGCTGATGGGCCTGCTGGCAATGCCGGCGATGCTGCGTGCCGGCTATAGCGCCTCGCTGTCGGCCGGCGCGGTCACGGCAGGCGGCTGCCTGGGCATCCTGATCCCGCCATCGGTGCTGCTGATCGTCTATGGCGCGACGGCCGGGGTCTCGGTGGTGCAGCTGTATGCCGGCGCCTTCTTTCCGGGGCTGATGCTGGCCGGACTCTATCTGATCTACATGATCGTCACGGCCAAGCTGTGGCCCCGGCTCGCGCCACCTCTGCCGGCCGCCGAGCGCGAGGTCCCCCTGCCGCCGCTGGCGCAGCGGCTGCGCGACACCATCGGCGCGCGGGCCCTGCCGGCGCTGGTCACCGCGATGAAGGGCCGGCGCAACGCCGCCATCCCCACCGGCGAGCTGATGCGTCAGTTCGGCATCGCGGTATTGCCCGCGCTGGTGGTGGCGCTGCTGATGGGCACGATCTATGCCGGCGTCACCGCCGCGCCGCCAGCCGCGATCGATTCGACGGCGATGGAACTGGGCGCACAGAGCAGCGACGAGTCGGCCAGTCTCGATACGTTGGCGCCGCCGCCGAGCGAGGAGACCGCGCCGGCGGCAGCCGCGACACCGGCCGAGCCCGCCGCGGAATCGCCGCGACCCGACATGGATCGGGCGCCCGGCGCAGCGGTGCCGAGCCCGCCGGGCGCGGATGCGACCAATCCTGCCGCCACCGCGCCGCAGGCGCCAAACTGGTTCTGGATCTCGCTGGCCGCGGTCTGCGCGGCGATGGCGTACTTCTACTGGCGCTTCGACTTCGCGCGGATGGAGATCTTCAAGCAGCTGCTGTCGTCGTTCTTCCCGCTGGCCGTGCTGATCCTCGCCGTGCTGGGCTCGATCGTGTTCGGCCTGGCCACACCGACCGAAGCTGCGGCGGTCGGCGCGCTGGGCGGCGCGCTGCTGGCGGCGGCCTACGGCCAGCTCAATTACGGCGTGGTCAAGGAATCGGTGTTCCTGACCGCCAAGACCAGCGCGATGGTCTGCTGGCTGTTCGTCGGCTCGTCGATCTTCTCTGCCGCGTTCGCGCTGCTGGGCGGCCAGGCGCTGGTCGAGCAATGGGTGATGTCGCTGGACCTGACGCCGCTGCAGTTCATGATCCTGGCCCAGGTGATCATCTTCCTGCTGGGCTGGCCGCTCGAATGGACCGAGATCATCATCATCTTCATGCCGATCTTCGTGCCGCTGCTGGACAACTTCGGCATCGATCCGCTGTTCTTCGGCCTGCTGGTCGCGCTGAACCTGCAAACCGCCTTCCTGTCGCCGCCGGTCGCGATGGCCGCCTTCTATCTGAAGGGCGTGGCCCCGCCGCATGTCAGCCTGAACCAGATCTTCGTCGGCATGCTGCCGTACATGGCGATCCAGATCCTGGCGCTGGTGCTGCTGTACACGTTCCCGGGAATCGGGCTGTGGCTGCCGGAGGTCTTGTATCGGTAGGTCTGTCGTATCGGCAGGGCGGCGGGTCGGCGAGGTCGATCGGCCGCCACGGGAGTATCATGGCCGGGTCGTCCGACCCGCCATCCGCAGGGGCACTCCGGTGCCCCTGCGGCTTTCCGGCGATGGTTCGCCGATCCGTCGCCGGTTCGTCGCCGGTTCGTCGTTGTCCCGTGTTCCCTTCCCCGTTTACGTTCGACCGATCTCCAAGGAATCGCCATGTCCGAATTCAAGATGGAATACCGCCGCCTGGGCCGAAGCAATCTGAAGGTGTCCGCGCTGTGCCTGGGCACCATGATGTTCGCCGATCAGACCGACGAGACCGAGGCCGGGCGCATCGTCGCCTGCGCGCGCGACCATGGCGTCAATTTCATCGACACCGCGGACGTCTACAGCAAGGGCGGCTCGGAGCAGATGGTGGGCCGGCTGATCGAGGCCGAGCGGCAGGAATGGATCCTCGCCACCAAGCTGGGCAACGCGATGGGTTCGGCACCGAACCTCGGGCGCTACTCGCGCGTATGGGTCTTGCGCGAGGTCGAGGACAGCCTGCGGCGGCTGGCGACCGATTACATCGACATCCTCTACCTGCACCGCGACTACGCCGACGAGAACCTCGAGGAGGCGGTGCGCGCGATGGGCGATCTGGTGCGCGACGGCAAGATCCGCTACTGGGCGGTGTCGAATTTCCGCGGCTGGCGCATCGCCGAGATCGCGCGGCTGTGCGATCAAATGGGCGTGCCCCGGCCGGTGGCCTGCCAGCCCTACTACAACCTGCTGAACCGGATGCCCGAGGTCGAGATCCTGCCGGCCTGCGAATACTATGGGCTCGGCGTGGTGCCCTACAGCCCGGTCGCGCGCGGCGTGCTGACCGGCAAATACCTGCCCGGACAACCGCCGGAGGCCGGCACTCGGGCGGGACGCGCCGACCGCCGCATGATGCAGACCGAGTTCCGCGAGGAATCGCTGGTCATCGCCCAGCAGCTGAAGACCCACGCCGAGGGCCGCGGCCTGAGCGCCGGCCAGTTCGCCACCGCGTGGGTGCTGGCCAATCCGCTGATCAGCTCGGTGATCGCGGGCCCGCGCACACTGGCGCAGTTCGAGGATTATTTCGGCGCGATCGGTGCGACGCTGTCGCCCGAGGAGGAGGCGATGGTGGACGCGCTGGTGGCACCGGGACACCCGTCCACGCCGGGCTATACCGATCCGAGCTATCCGTTCACGGGCCGGCCGGTGAAGGTCGCCTCGGCAGGGTGACAAAAGCAGGGGACGGGGCCTGGCCGCGTCCCCTTCGTCTTCAGGCCAGACTGACGTTCGCCAGCCTCACCACCCCCTCCCCATGTCCTGGATCGAGCGCGACAGCCCCAGCGACTCGGCCCCTGCCAACGCCCCGATGCCGACAACGCCGCCGCCGGACGGCTCGTCCTGGCCCAGCTCGCTCAGGCAACGGGATATGTGCACGATCGGCTTCGGCAGGCACGGTTCAACGACCGCCCGCTGTGTCAATCGAATTCGGCCGCCCGCAATGCGGGACCGGCCCGGCCGAACCTGCCGGTTTGGCGAATTCGGCGGATTGCGTCGATTGTGCAGCCGCAACGCCTCGCGGCCATCGTGCGCCCCCAGGGGAACGCGCCGCTCGCCACGGCAAGGCGGCGGCCGAGAGCCGGTATCGGGGCGGCGGCTGGCCGCGGTGACCCCCTGTGCCGCCGTCCATTCGCGCAGGTATTCCTGCTGGCTCTGCCTGCCGCGGTAGATCGCGACGACGGCCGCTCCCTGTTGGGGCTGCGGGCGCTGCGCAATGACCGGTGCGTTGATATCAGCGTGGAGGAACGCGATCGATACCTCGTCGTTCTGCTGCCCGGCCAGCGACAGGTGGCCCGTGACGGGCACAGCGGAGAGATACAGCGGCTGGGGCACGCCGAAGAGCCACGATTTCAGTACGGTGAACATGCTGGTCCTTGTCGAGTGAAATGCAGGCGCCATCTTTGCCGGCATCTCGGACGTGGACTACTGAAAACGTGTGCGGAATGTGCGCATAGCGATGTGTTACTGCATCGCTATGCGAGTGTGAAACGGGGCATGCGTCGCACTCGGACGGCGGCCCCGTTGCAATCACCGCGGCGCGAGCGTTCGCCTACAGCCCCTTCTCCACCATCGCCAGCACCCGCTCGCCCAGCGCAATCCGTTGCGCTTCGTCGGCATGGCGCAGCGGTCCGTCGATGATCAGCAGCGCCAGACCGTGCACGGCCGACCAGGCCAGATACTCGGCGCCCGGGCGCCGCTCGGCAGGCAGCACGCCGGCTGCGACCAGCCTGTCCAGCGCGGCGCCGAGCAGCTGGAAGGGATTCAGGCCGCTGGGACCGGCCTTGGCGGGATCGGGATCATCTTCCACCGTGCTCGGCGTAGCGAAGGCGGTGCGGAACAAACCCGTCTGCGTCTGCGCGAACTTCAGATAGCCGGCGCCGATCGCGCGCAGGTCGGCGCGGGCCTTCGCGACCGGATCGTGGCCATCGACCTGCGCGGCCGCGGCGGCCAGTTCGGTTTCCATCGCGACCGCCAGCGCGGCCAGCGCCGCGGCGCGTACGGCTTCGAACAGCGCCTGCCGGTTGGCGAAATGCCGGTAGGCGGCATTGGGAACCACCCCGGCGCGGCGCGTGGCTTCGCGCAGCACCACCGCGTCCGGGCCGCCGTCGCTTGCCAGCGCGATGCCGGCGTCAATCAGCGCGCGACGCAGATCGCCATGGCGATAGGTCGTGCGCGGCGGCGGCTCGGCGAACTTCAGCGCGGTAACCATCAGGCTGCATGGCCGCCATGGGGCGCGGCCATGCCCGTGTTGGATGCGCCATCGGCGACAACACCGGCCGCACCGTCGGCCGTGACCTCGGCGACCTCCGGCGTCACCGACACCGGCGCGGTGCGCGTGCGCAGCAGCATGCCGCCCAGCACCGCAGCGATGAGCGCGAACACCGCGCCGACCAGGAACGCGCTGTGATACCCGGCATTCAGTGCCTCGGCGGGCGCGCCGCCGGCTGCGGCCACCCCCGCGGTGCGGCCCGCCGCCAGACTGGCGAGCACCGCCAGCCCGAGCGCCCCGCCCATCATGAACGAGGTATTGACCACGCCCGACGCCAGGCCGGAATCGCTGGGCTTGACGTCGCTCATCGCCGCCAGCAGCACCGGATTGAACGCGATGCCCGCGCCCAGCCCGAGCAGCAGCATGCCGGGCAGCACGTCGACGGCGAAGCTGCCGTCGACCGGCGCGCGCGCGAACAGCAGCAGGCCCAGCGCCGCCAGCAGCAGCCCGCCGGCCAGCGGCGTGCGCACGCCGTAGCGCATCACCAGGCGGGCGGACAGGCCCAGCGAGAACGCCGCCATGATCAGGTTGGCCGGCAGGAAGGCCAGGCCGACCTGCATCGGCGTGTAGCCCAGCACCAGTTGCAGATACAGCGCCGAGATGAAGAACCAGGCGAACATGGCCGCGGCCCACAGCACGCCGACCACGTTCGAGACCGCGACATTGCGCAGCCGGAACAGCCCGAGCGGCATCAGCGGATGCGCGACGCGCGACTCGATCAGCAGGAACACCAGCAGCAGCGCCACGGCCATGCCGAGCATCGACACGGTCTGCGCGGCCAGCCAGCCGACCTCGTTGCCATTGACCACGGCGTAGACCGCCAGCATCAGCGAGACCGTGATGGTCACCGCGCCGCCGACATCGAGCCGCTGCCCGTTGGCCGAGCCCGGCAGGTTCGGAATCAGCGCCAGGCACAGCGCATAGACCGCGACGCCGATCGGCAGGTTGACCAGGAAGATCCAGTGCCAGCTCAAGGCGCTGGTCAGCAGGCCGCCGAGCAGCACGCCGATGCTGCCGCCGCCGGCGCAGACGAAGCCATAGACGCCCATCGCCTTGGCGCGGTCGGACGGCGTGGAGAACAGATCCATGATCAGCGACAGCGCCACCGCGGACACCACCGCCCCGCCGACGCCCTGCACCGCGCGCGCGGCGACCAGCAGGCCCTGCGACTGCGCCACGCCGCAGGCCAGCGAGGCGAGCGTAAACAGCGTGATGCCGAGCAGGAACAGCCGGCGGTGGCCAAACAGGTCGCCGAGCCGCCCGCCGAGCAGCAGGAAGCCGCCGAAGGTCAGCATGTAGGCGTTGACGACCCAGACCAGCGCGGTCTCGGTGAAGCCAAGCTCGTTGCGGATCGACGGCAGGGCGACGTTCACGATGGTCGTGTCGAGCACGATCATCAGCTCGCCGAGACATAGGACCATCAGCGCGAGCCAGCGCTTGCGGTCATCGAGGGTGTGCTGCATGGCGTGTCCTTTTTCGGTTCTTGGTTTTTGTTTGTGTTTTCTGCTTTAGGAGCGTTGACGCGCGGGCGTTTTGCGCAGTTGTGTACAGCGTTCACAACCATAGCACACAAATGGACAATGTCCACTTCTGTCTCGTCATGTTGGCTTTTCGACGCATGACAGGTTGGGGCTCGATGCGGATTTGCTCCCTCTCCCACGAGTGGAAGAGGGAGCCGGTATCAAGCGTTTTCGGCGCCGCCGCTCGCCCTGCCCGCCCTGCTGGCCCGGCCCGCGCCCTGCCCGTCGGCTCGCAGCACCGTCATCTCGGCCAGATAGTCGAGCAGGCGCTTGACCGCCGGCGAACGCGGCCGCTTGTCGCGCACGATCAGCTGCGCGTCGGCGGCCTCCAGCACCGCGTTGCGCACCGGCAGCGCGACCAGCTGGTCGCCCAGCTCGCGCGCGACCGCCAGTGCCGGCAGGAAGGTCACGCCCAGGCCGGTGCTGGCGTAATGCTTCAGCGCGGCGATCGAGTTGGTGGTCAGCGCCGCGGTGAAGCGAACCTTCTCGGTCAGCTCGACCAGCTGGATCACCTGGCGCAGGCCGAAGCCCGGCGTCATCAGGCCGACCGGATACGGCAGGATGTCGGCGATCGTCAGCGCCTTGCCGCGCCGCGCGAGCGGATGGTCGGGACGCGCGATCACGCAGACCGGCTGGCGCCGCGCCGTCAGGACGCGCAGCGTGGGCTCCGGCGGCGGCGCGTAGGCCAGACCTACGTGCGCGCGGTCTTCCGCCACCGCCCGCACCACTTCGTTGACGTTCATCAGCTCGAGCGTGACGTTGATCTTCGGATAGCGCTGGCAGAACTCGTTGAGCACCGCGTGGATCAGTTCGTCGATAAACCCCTCGCCGGCGACGATCTGGATCTGCCCGCGCTGCAGCCCATTGAGTTCCTGCAGCCGCGCCAGCAGCGTCTCCTCGCCGGCGAGCCGCTCGCGGTAGTGGTCGAGCACCAGCTGGGCGGCCTCGGTCGGCATCACGCCGCGGCCGCGGCGCTCGAGCAGCGTCGCGCCGAGTTCGTCTTCGAGCTGCTGGATCTGCCGGCTGATCACCGAGGGTTCGACGTCGAGCTTGTCGGCGGCGGCGCGGATCGAGCCGGCGGCGACGGCGGCGTAGAAGTAGCGCAGCCGACGTTCGCTGAGTCCGGCCGGCAAGGCGCCGTCGCGGTTCGGATCGGGGGACAGGGACACGGCGTTTCCTTGAAGGTAGCTGCCAAGATCGCTGCGAGGCGGCCGTCATGGCCGGCTGCAGCGTTGACCAAAAAGCAACGGAATCGTACAGCGATGGCTATTGTTCCTCAACGGCAGCCTTGGCAACAATGCGCGAAGGCCGGCGCCGCCCCAGCGCGGACGCCGGCCCCACGGGATAACGACAGCACAACGACATCAGAACAAACGCCCGTCCTGCCAACCCCGCACCGTGCCCGCGGCACCCGGAGACATCGATGCAACAGACCACCACCTCGTGGAATCCATCGGACGCGATGGCCGCCACGCCCGACGCGCTGGCGCCGATCTATCGCAAGATCAGCCTGCGCGTGCTGCCCTTCCTGCTGCTGTGCTACGTGTTCGCCTATCTGGACCGGGTCAACATCGGCTTTGCCAAGCTGCAGATGCAGCAGGACGTCGGCATCAGCGACGCGGTCTACGGGCTGGGCGCCGGCATCTTCTTCCTTGGCTACGTGATGTTCGAGGTGCCGAGCAATCTGCTGCTGGCGCGGATCGGCGCGCGCAAGACCATCAGCCGGATCATGGTGCTGTGGGGCGCCACCTCGGCGTGCATGCTGTTCGTGCGCGACGCGCACAGCTTCTATGCGCTGCGCTTCCTGCTCGGCGTATTCGAAGCCGGCTTCGCGCCGGGCATGATTTTCTATCTGACCTACTGGTACGGCGGCGCCCGCATGGCGCGCGTGATGGCGATCGTGATGCTGGCCGGCCCGATCGGCGGCATGGCGGGCGGCCCGGTGTCGACCTGGATCATGACCGCGCTGGCCGGCGCGCATGGCCTGGCCGGCTGGCAATGGATGTTCCTGATCGAGGGGCTGCCGTGCGTGCTGCTCGGCGTGGTGGCCTACTTCTTCCTCGACGACACGCCGGCGCAGGCGCGCTGGCTGAGCGACCACGAGCGCCGGCTGCTGGCGCACGACATCGGCGCCGCGCGCGCCGGCGGCGGCCATCACAGCTTTGCCACCGTGCTGCGCGATCCGCGCATCTATGCGCTCGCCTTCGGCTACTTCTGCCTGATCAGCGGCATCTATGCAGTCAGCTTCTGGCTGCCGACGATCCTGAAGGGCGCGGGCGTGACCAGCACGATGGCGATCGGCATGTATTCAGCGGTGCCTTACGTGGCCGCCGCGATCCTGATGTTCCTGGCAGCGCGCAGCTCCGACCGCCGTCAGGAGCGTCGCTGGCACAGCGCGACGCTGGCCTTCGTCGGTGCCGCCACGCTGGCGATCGCGGCCTTCACCGCCGACAACCTGACGCTGTCGCTGGTCAGCATCACCGTCGCGACCGCCGCGATGTGGGCCGCCTACACGGTGTTCTGGGCGATCCCTTCCGAATATCTGCAGGGCACCGCGGCCGCCGGCGGCATCGCGCTGATCAACAGCCTAGGGTTGCTCGGCGGCTTCGTCAGCCCGACGCTGATCGGCGCGGTCAAGGACCTGACCGGTTCGCTCGAAGGCGGGCTGCTGGCGATGGTGGCGCTGCTGGCCGCGGGCGGTCTGGCAATCCTGCTGAACCGGCTGCCGAAGCACCGCGTGCCCGCTGCGGTGCGCTGACGTGCGCTGACGCGGCTGTGGCCTCGCTTGCCCCAACGCCTTTTTTTCCCGTTTCGATTTGACCGACTACCGACCCATGCGCATCCTTCTCGCCGGTTTCCAGCACGAGACCAATACCTTCGCCCCGTCCAAGGCCCACTACGACAACTTCGTCCGCGGCGAAGGCTTTCCCGCGATGGTGCGCGGCGTCGACGTGCTGGCGCTGCGCGAGGTCAATATCCCGGCGGGCGGCTTCCTGCGCGCGATCGGCGAGCTGATGCGCAATGAAGCGGAACTGCTGCCGGTGATCTGGGCCGGCGCCAGCCCTTCGGCGCATGTCGCCACCGACGCGTTCGAGCGCATCGCCGGAGAGATCGTCGACGCGGCGCGCGCGCACCGGCCCGACGCGATCTATCTGGACCTGCATGGCGCGATGGTCACCGACGAGCACGACGATGGCGAAGGGGAGCTGCTGGCGCGGCTGCGTGCCGCGGCCGGTGCCGGCGTGCCGATCGTCGCGAGCCTGGACCTGCATGCCAACGTGACGCAGCGCATGCTGGAGAGCGCCGATGCGCTGGTCGCCTATCGCACCTATCCGCACGTCGACATGGCCGACACCGGCGCGCGCGCGGCGCGATTGCTGCAGCGTCTGCTCATGGACCGCAACGGCGGCAACGGCCGGCCGCTGCATCGTGCGGCGCGGCGCCTGCCGTTCCTGATTCCGATCAACGGCCAGTGCACCTTCCTCGAACCGGCCCGCGGGATCTATGCGCTGCTCGACGAGCTCGAACGCGAGCTGGACGGCGTGGTGTCGCTGTCGTTCACGCCGGGCTTTCCGGCGGCGGACTTCGCCGAATGCGGCGGCGTGGTGTGGGGCTATGGCGACGACGCGGCCCGTATCGAACAGGCGGTCGCCGCGCTGACCGAGGCCGTCGTCGCGCGCGAGGCCGACTGGGCGGTGCCCTTTCTGACGCCGGGCGAGGCGGTGCAGGAAGCGATGCGGCTGTCGCAACAGGCGAGCCGCCCGGTGGTCATTGCCGACACGCAGGACAACCCGGGCGCCGGCGGCGACTCGAACACGACCGGCATGCTGCGCGCGCTGGTGCGCGCCGGTGCGACCGAGGCCGCGATGGGGCTGATCGTCGATCCCGAAGCCGTGCGCGCCGCGCATGCCGCCGGCGTCGGCCGCGATATCACGATCGCGCTCGGTGGCCAGTCGGGCGTGCCGGGCGACGCGCCGTTCGAGGCGACCTTCCGCGTCGCGCAGCTGTCCGACGGCCGCTGCCGTTTCGATGGTCCGATGATGAACGGCATGGACGTCGACGTCGGCCCCGCGGCGCGGCTGACGATCGGCGGCGTGCAGGTGGTGGTCAGCACGGGCAAGGCGCAGATGCTGGACCGCAATCTGTACCGGATGGCCGGCGTCGAGCCGGAGCGGATGAAGATCCTCGTCAACAAGAGCTCGGTGCATTTCCGCGCCGACTTCCAGCCGATCGCCGAGGCCGTGCTGGTGGCCAAGGCACCGGGTCCGCTGCTGGCCGACCCGGCCGATCTGCCGTGGAAGAAGTTGCCGGCGGGATTGCGGCTGCGGCCGCTGGGGCCGGCGTTCGAGGGGCCGGTGACGCAGCGTTGAACACCGTCAGTGGAAATCAATGAAAATCCCGGCTGCCCGCCACCAGCCGGCCCAGCAGCGGACTCAAGTCGACCAGCTCCTGCGCGATCAGATGCCGGACTTCGCCCTGCCGCTGCCAGGTGCCGACCACGCCCAGCAAGGCCGCGCCCAGCACCTCCTTGCGCTGGCGGTCGACCAGGTCCGGCCACAGGATCACGTTGATCGAACCGGTTTCGTCCTCGATCGACGAGAAGATCGTGCCGCTGGCGGTACCGGGGCGCTGGCGCACGGTGACGATGCCGCAGGCCTGCACTCGCCGCCCATTGGGTAGCCGGGCCAGATCGCGCGCGGTGGCATAGCCCATCGCCGCCAGCCGCCGGCGCAGCAGCGTCAGCGGGTGAGCCTTCAGCGACAGGCCCAGGCTGGCGTAGTCGTCCACCAGCTCCTGCCCCAGCTTCGGCGCCGGCAGCGCGAGCGCGCCCTCGGCCGGCGGCGCGCTGTGCAGCAGATCGCGATGCGCGGCCTGCACCGCCGCGGCGCGGGCCTGCCAGCGGGCCTGGCGGCGATGGCCGGCCAGCGAGCGCAACGCATCGGCCGCGGCCAGCACGTCGATATCGTGCCGATCGAGTCCGGCGCGCAGCACCAGGTCCTCGACGCTGGCGAAGGGCCCCTCGAGCCGGGCCCGCTCGATCCGCAGCGCGGCGGCCTCGCGCATGCCCTTGACCCGGTTCAGGCCGAGCCGCACCGCATCGTTCTCCAGCACGCTTTCCCAGCCGCTGACCGTCACGTCGGGCGGCAGCGACTTGACGCCATGGCGGCGCGCGTCCTGCACCAGCTGCGACGGCGAATAGAACCCCATCGGCTGGCTGTTCAGCAAGGCGCAGAGGAAGGCCGCCGGATGATGGCGCTTGATCCAGGCGCTGACATAGACCAGCTTGGCGAAGCTGGCGGCATGGCTTTCCGGGAAGCCGTATTCCCCGAAGCCTTCGATCTGCTTGCAGATCGCCTGCGCGAACGCCTCCGGATAGCCGTTGCGCGTCAGCGCCTTGATCAGCGCGTCCTGGTGACGTTTCAGATCGCCCTTGCGCCGCCACGCGGCCATCGAGCGGCGCAACTGGTCGGCCTGGCCCGGCGTGAAGCCGGCCGCATCGATGGCCAGCTGCATCACCTGCTCCTGGAAGATCGGCACGCCCAGCGTGCGGCCCAGCACGCGGCGGATCACCTCGTTGTGATAGGTCGGCAGCTTGCCGGTACGGCGAACCATCTCGCGCCGCTTCAGATACGGATGGATCATGCCGCCCTGGATCGGCCCCGGCCGCACGATCGCCACCTCGACCACCAGGTCGTAGTAGCGCCGCGGCTGCAGTCTTGGCAGCATCGACTGCTGCGCGCGCGACTCCACCTGGAACACACCGATGGTGTCGGCCTTGCACAGCATCTCGTAGGTGTCCTCGTCGTCCTGCGGGATGTCTTCCATGCGGCAAGGCAGCTGCGGATGCGCGGGATTCGGATTCGGGATCATCGCCAGCGCGCGGCGGATCGCGGTCAGCATGCCCAGCGCCAGCACATCGACCTTGAGCAGGCCCAGCGATTCGAGATCGTCCTTGTCCCACTGGATCACGCTGCGATTCTCCATCGCCGCGTTCTCGATCGGCACCAGCCGCGACAGCTTGTCGCGCGCGATCACAAAGCCGCCGACATGCTGCGACAGATGGCGCGGAAAGCCGCGCAGTTGCGTCACCAGGCTGGCCCATTGGCGCACCGCCGGCGAATCCGGGTCGAGCCCGTAGCGCGAAATGCGCTCGACGAAGGTGTGCCCGCTCTCCCACCACGCCTGTCCCTTGACCACCTGCTCGACCACGCCCGGGTCGATGCCGAGCGCGCGGCCCACGTCGCGCAGCGCGCTGCGGGCGCGATAGGTGATCAGCGTCGCGGCCAGTGCCGCGCGGTGGCGGCCGTACTGTTCGTAGATGTACTGGATCACCTCCTCGCGCCGCTGGTGCTCGAAGTCGACGTCGATATCGGGCGGCTCGTCGCGCTCGCGGGAGATGAAGCGGCCGAACAGCAGATTGGTCTGCTCGGGGCTGACCTCGGTGATGTACAGGCAGTAGCAGACCACCGAATTGGCGGCCGAGCCGCGGCCCTGGCACAGGATGCCCTTGCCGCGGGCGAAGCGGACGATGTCGTAGACCGTCAGGAAGAAATGCTCGTAGCCCTTTTCCTCGATCAGCGCGAACTCGTCCTCCAGCCGCTGCCGCACCGTGGCGGGGACACCGTCGGGATAGCGCTGCGCGGCGCCGGCCATGGTCTCCTGGCGCAGATACGAAATCGGCGTGTAGCCCGATGGCACCAGTTCCTCGGGATATTCGTAGCGCAGCGCATCGAGCGAGAAGTCGCAAGCCTGGGCGATTCTCACCGTCTGCGCCAGCGCCTCGCGCGGATAGAGCCGCGACAGCCGCTGGCGCATGCGCAGATGGCGCTCGGCATTGGGTGCCAGCGCGGTGCCGCAGGCGCCCAACGGCTGCCCCAGCCGGATCGCCGTCAGCACATCGGCCAGCGGCTTGCGCGAGCGCACATGCATCTGCACCGCGCCGGCGGCCACCAGCGGCACGCCGGTTTCCGCGGCCACCGCCTCGAGGCGCTCGCGATGCAGCGCGTCGGCATGTTCCTGCAGCAGCTCCAGCGCGATCCAGACGCGCTCGCCGAAGGTCGCGCGGCACCATTGCGCCTGCGCGCGCAGCGTCTCGGGATCGGCGCAATAGTCCGGCAGCAGCAGCGCCAGGCAATGCGGCATGCCGCGCAGATGCGCCTCGTCCGGAGCGGGATCGCTGATGTCGTGCTGGTACAGCTGGTAGCTGCCCTTGTCGGCGCGCCGGCGTCCGAGCGTGATCAGCTCGCACAGATTGCCGAACCCTTCGCGGTCCTGCGCAAGCAGGATCAGCCGGATACCGGACGGGACTTCGGACCGGACGTCGGACGAAGCTTCGCGCTGCCGCAGACCCAGGTCGCCCTCGCCCGCCTGCAGCGTCATGCGGCTGCCGATCAGCAGCCGGAAGGCTTCGGCCGCCTCGGCCCGGGCCAGCAGGCGCGCATGCCGGCGCAGGAACTCCGGCTGGACCGCCCCGCCTGCCGGCGAATCGGCCAGGGCAGCGGCTGCCCCCGGGCCTGACGATGGCGCCGCGAGCCACATTTCGTTGTCGTCATCGTCGTCCTCGTCATCGTCGTCTGCATCGTCGGCAGCGCCGCCGGCCGCCATCCTGGCCAGCCGCGCCGCACTGCGCTCCACCGCCTCGCGGGTCCGCTCGCGCAGCGTCTTCAACGCGTGATGCGCCCGCGCGGTGCCGGCCACCGACGCCTCGTCGGTCAACGCCAGCCCGCGATAACCCAGCGCCAGCGCCCGTTCGATCAGTTCCTCGGGATGCGAAGCACCGGTCAGGAAGGTGAAATTGGAAATGCAGTGCAGCTCCGCGTAGTCGGGCAGGCTGCCAAGCAGCAGCGACGCCAGCGCTGGCGGCAGCGACGACGGGGAAAACGGGGGCTGGGGTGGAGTTTGGGACACAACACTGCGAGGGGAATGCCTTGGATCGATACTGTATATTTATACAGTATCGCCCTTGGACAAGGCAAGCCACATCACGGCACGCGGGCACATCAGCTCAATGAAAATTGAGCGATTGCTACCGAGTCGATATCTCACCTGAGAAATCCAACTCAGGGCGGTCCTGTTCGGTCGGCTTCTCGTTGACCGCGTGCATGAAATCCTCGTCGACGGGGCCGACCACCTCGTCGAGCCACTTCCAATCGGCGGCAATGACCATTTTCAGATTCATCTCCGATTACGACGCAGTTTGTCGCAGGGGACTCTGGCCGAGCGTTTGTCGTCTAAACCGCCACGCCGCTACGGCGGCTACTATGCGAGCACGTCAAACAAAGTTCAACCGGCGGGTGACGTTATCCAAACAACCCCTGCAAAAACCACCGGCACTCCCCCTCCTCCTCTCCCTCGCGTCCGGGGCGTTCGCGGTAGACCCAGCAGCGCAGGCCGTCGCTGCGTTCGGCGATGAAGTAGTCGCGCGTGGCGAGGGCGCCGTCCCACCAGCCTGACTCGATGCGCTCGGGCCGGGACAGCAGCGTCAGCGGGGTGCCGTGGCAGGGGCGATGCCGGCGTACCGGCAGGCGCAGCGGCGGTTCCAGCAGCCACAGCGGGCGGTCTGGCAAGGCCGTCCCATCGGCCGAAGCCATCGAAGCGCGCGTCGAATCCCGCGTCGAAGCGCGCGGCGATGCGCTGGCGCGGCCCGTGCCGGCTTCGTCGACCGGCCGCCAGCGGTTGGCGCATTCGGGCCGATGGTCGGCCAGCGGATGCGGCTGCAATACGTTCTCGCGGCCCAGCCGCGCCACCAGAGTATCGAGCACGCGGCCGAGCTCGGCCTGGCCGCCGCCCGGTTCGGGAAACAGCGTGTCGCTCTGCGGCAGGCATTCGGCCACGGTGTCGACCTTCAGCATCAGGCCGACCACCGGGGCCTCGAACTGCAGCCGATCGAGCTTTTCCTGCAGCAGCCTGGACAGATGCACCGGATCGCGGCTGGGCTGGGCCAGGCTGACCGTCACCGGCGTGGCGGCGATGGCGGCGTCGCGCCGCTGGCGTTCGTGTTCGAGCCGCAGCACGAAGCGCGTGACGCCGGCCTGATGCGCCGTCAGCCAGCCGGCCACCGCCTGCAGCAGACGCTGGGCGCCGGCCAGCACGCCGGCGGCGGACTCGGTCCGTCCCGGCAATTCCATCCGCTCGGCGAAGGTCGGCGGCGCGGCGAACCAGCCCAGTTGCGCCGGCGTCTCGCCATAGGCCTGGTCCAGCCGCGCCAGCAACTCCGTGCCGAGCCGGCGCTGCAGGCCCGCGCGCGGCAGCCAGCGGACCTCACCGACGGTGCGGCAGCCGATGCCGTCGAGCCAGCGCGGATCGGCCAGGCTCGCCAGCATCTCGACCGGAAGCCGGTCCAGCAGCCGTGCCATCCGCTCTGCCCTGACCGCGCGCCGCGCGGGGCGCAGCACCTGGCCGCGGCGTCCCAGCCGCAGCGGCATCGCGGCCAGCCAGGCGGCGCCATGGGCGGTGGTGCCGCAGCCGATCTGAGCGAAGGTGCCGAGGCTGCGCACGCAGGCGCGCACCGCGCGGCATAGCGCGCGGTGGCCGCCGAACAGGCGCAGGCTGGCGGTCACGTCGAGCGCGACGGTGGCGGGGCCGAGTGCCTCGTCCATCGTGACCTGTGGCGTGAAGCGCAGCAGGGCCAGCGCGGCGGCGGTCAGCAGTTGCGCCTCGGCGGCCGGATCGCGCTCCAGATGCACGATCTCCGCCGACAGCGCCTGCACGCCCCCGCGTCGCATGCCGGCGGACACGCCCAGCGCCATCGCCGGCCGGTTGGCCAGCACCACCCGCTCCTGCTCCAGCACGACCGTCGGCACCGCATGGCTGAGCGTGCCGCCGATGCTGCCATTGCTGCCATTGCTGCCATTGCTGCCATGACTGCCGATGCTGCCGGCGCTGACGGACCCGCTGTCAGGCCAGATGGGGTGCAGCGCGTCCAGCGGCAGGCGCGGCAGATGCACCGCGATCCAGAACGGCATGGTCGGACTCGTGAAGGGGTTCGTTGGCGGCTGCGGTGGCGGCTGCGTTGGCAGTTTCGGACGCCGCTTCGGACACCGCCGAGCGCCCGGCCGGCACCGCCGGCATCGCGCCGAGCGGCAGGATCAGCGGGGTATCGCGCACCGGCCCGCGCCGCTTGTGGAAGACGATCGACAACGCATTGCCGGGCAGCGGCGCCAGCAGCAGCCGCAGCACCGCCGGCGACGATTCGCGCAGGGCCGCGGCCGGACGGCAGACCCAGACCACCGCCTCGCTGGCCTGGGCCAGCACCTGCAGGCGCCGCACCGCCTCGGGACGGGCCGAGGGCAGCCACACCAGCACGCCGCCGAAGGCCTGGCTGCGCAGCACCTGCTCGGCGGCCCACAGCAGATCGGCCTGTTGGCCTGCCAAGCCTGTCTGGCCGGCCTGGCGAGCCGGACGCCTGCCCCGGGCGGAGACCTGACGAGCCGCGACCATCTCCTTCTCGCCAGCCCGGACCCAATACACCTGGCGAACCGGCAAACCCCAGGCGGCCAGCGCCGGCGCATTGAGGGCATGGGGCGCGCCGATCCAGATCAGCCTGCGCCCGGCCTCGGTCAGCGATTGCAGGGCCGGCCGCAGCAGGCGCACTTCGCCCACGCCGTTGTCCGGGACCAGCAGTTCGGTCACCGCCCCGACCGGCCAGCCACCGCCGGGCAACTGTGCCGACAGCGCGTCGTAGCCCGTCGGCCATACCGGCAGCGAGGCGGTGCGGCCCAGTTGGCCGGCCCGCCACAGGTCGGGATGGCGCCGTTCCAGTTCGGCCAGCGCGCGCTGGCGATCCAGGGGCGATTCCGGGAGGGAAGGCGGTGACGTGACGGCAGGCGATGACGCAATCATTGTGGTCTCAAGGTCTCTCTGTGCGCTTCCTGTGCGCTATATGCGCGCTTCCTGTGCACTTCAAAGCGCAGAGAAACTCGGCTTTCGGATACTGTATGTTTATACAGTATTTTGACCGTACTCAACAGAGACCCACTGCCGGACTCGGGAAAATCAACCGCCGATACGATGCCCCGCCGCCTCGGCGCGAATCCACGCCACCACCTTCAGCACATCGGGACGCGGCCGCTCGTCCGCCTGGATCAGCCAGTAGCCGAAGCTGTCGCCCGCGGCCGGCGCCGGTGCAGCCACCACGCCAAGCTGCCTGTCGTCGAGCAGGTCGCGGATCAGCTCCAGCCGACCCAGCGCGACGCCCTGCCCGGCCAGCGCGGCATGAATGACCTGATCGTATTGATTGAACTGCGTCATCGCGCGCGGCTTCGCCCCTTGCCAGCCGCGTTCCTCCAGCCAGTGGCGCCAGCGCAGCCGCGGATTGGTGTCGTCGTCGAGCTCGAGCAGGTTCAGGCCCTGCAGCGCCCGCACGCTGTCGATCGCCGCGACGCCCAGCGCGGGATGGGCGACCGGCACGATGGTCTCGCCGAACAGCGCGATCGCCCCGGGCGGCGCATGGTCGGCGGCGCAGTAGCGGATCGCCAGATCGATCTGCTCGGCGCGCAGGTCCGCGACCCGGTTGCTGGCCGAGAGCCGCAACTCGAGTTCCGGATGCGCCTGCTGCAGCCGGCCCAGCCGCCGCAGCAGCCACAGCCCGGTGACGCCGACGCTGGCGGTCAGCGTGACGGGCCGCTGCGCCAGCTGGACGCGAAGCTCGCCGACCACGTCCTGGATCTGCTGGACCGCCGCATTGGCGCTGCGGAACAGCCGCTCGCCGGCGGCGGTCAGCGCGATCGCGCGATGCCGGCGCACGAGCAGCTGGACGCCCAGCTGCGCCTCCAGCGCGCTGATCTGCCGGCTGACCGCGGACTGCGTCAGGCACAGGTCCTCCGCCGCGAGCGTGATGCTCATGCGCCGGCCGACGGCGACGAAGCCCTTGAGCAGATCGAGCGACGGCAAGCTGACGAGGTTTTGCATGGCGGTCCTTTTCTATCTTTCGCATTCCTGTAGCGCATGCGAACGGACGAAGAAATCAATTGAGCTGCCCGCATGCAGCCGGCTTAATGGAATCCGTTGGATCCACCGCATGCTAACTGCTCATTCGAAGGCCGTCACGACCATGTCCCGTCCCCGCGCTTCCCTCGCCTCTTCCCACGCTGCCCGGCTGTCCGCCACCGATCCGCTGGTGCTGGTCGTGGCCGGCGGCCTGATCCTCGGCCTCGCGCTCGGCATGCGCCATGTTCAGGGGCTGTTCCTGCTGCCGATCACGATGGAGCGCGGCTGGACGCGCGAGGCGTTCGGCTTTGCGATGGCGGTGCAGAACCTGGTGTGGGGGCTGGCGCAGCCCTTCGCCGGCATGATCGCCGACCGCTTCGGCTCCGCCCGCGTGATGCTGGCCGGCCTGCTGCTGTATGCGCTGGGGCTCTACACCATGACGCAGGCAACGACCAGCGCCGCCTTCGTCTGGAGCGCCGGCATCTGTCTCGGCCTGGCGCTGTCGGGCACCACCTTCGGCGTGGTGTTCGCCGCGCTGAGCCGGCTGGTCAGCGCCGAGCGGCGCGGCTGGGCGCTGGGTGTGGCCGGCTCGTTCGGCGGCCTGGGGCAGTTCCTGCTGGTGCCCGCGGTGCAGGCCGGCGTCGACCACATCGGCTGGAGTGCCGCGCTGTGGTCGATGGCCGCCTGTGCGCTGGTAGCGCTGCCGCTGGTGTGGCCGCTGCGCGAGCGCGGCGCGCAGGCAGCCGGCGCCCAGCCAGGCGGTGCATCGACAGCGGCACAGGCAGGCGCGGACGGCAGCGGGCAATCGATGCGCGCCGCGATCCGCCAGGCCTGCGGGCATCGCGGCTTCTGGCTGCTCAATATCGGCTTTCTGGCCTGCGGCTTCCAGCTCGCCTTCATCGCCTCGCACCTGCCCGCCTACCTGCTCGACCGGGGATTGTCGGCCCGCGACGCGGTGATCGCGCTGGCGATCATCGCGCTGGCCAATATCGCCGGCACCTATCTATGCGGTCTGCTCGGCAACCATGTGCGGCGGCATCGCGCGCTTGCCGGCATCTATCTGCTGCGCACGGCGGCGATCGCGCTGTTCCTGCTGGTGCCGCTCTCGAGCGTCAGCGTCTACGTGTTCGCCGCGGTGATGGGCTTCGTCTGGCTGGGCACCGTGCCGCTGACCAGCGGCCTGGTGTCGCAGGTGTTCGGCACCCGCTATGTGGCCACGCTGTTCGGCTTCGTCTTTCTCGGCCATCAGCTCGGCTCTTTCCTCGGCGTCTGGCTCGGCGGCTATCTGTTCGATCGGACCGGTTCCTACGATCTGGTGTGGATCGGCGCGATCGTGGTCGGGCTCGGCGCGACGGTGCTGCACTGGCCAATCGACGACCGGCCGGTCGGTCATCGCGAGGGCGCGATGGCGGCCGCTTGAACGCTGCGGCGCAGCCGTCATATCGGCGCGAATCCTTGTTCTCGATTTCCCTTAGTTGTCCTCGAACTGCCATCGTTTTCGTGTACGTTACGCCGTTCAAAAACATGACAGGGAGACATGGATGACGCTGCACCGCAGTGATGCAGGAGAGCCGACGATCGTGGCCCTGGTCGAGGCGATGAAAGCCTGGCAGCGCGCGCTGGATACGACGCTGTCCGCCTCCGGCCTGACCTATGTCAAATGGATTCTGCTGCGGGCGGTCGCGCGCGGCGACTATGTCCGCCACCGCCCGTACCTGGGTGCGATCCTGATCGACGTGGAGATGGGCGAGCATCTGCTGGCCGAACTGCATCGCGACCGCTGGATCGCATTCGTCGATGGCGCCGGCATGACCTGCGGCCCGGCGCTGCCCGAGGCTCAGCCCGTCGTTCCCGAGGCCGAGCGTGCGCGCGTGCAGCGCATCGCGCAGTCGATCAAGGCCCTGCATTCGGTGTCGGTCAGCCCGTTCAGCAGCGACGAACGCACGATGCTGTCGACGCTGCTGCAGCGCATGCAGGTCAACCTCAATGAATTCAGCGACCGGCGCGATGCGCAGCACGCCGACACAAGCGAAGTCGAGACGCCGCTGATTCGCGCCCACGCGATGCTGGGCGCCTCTGCCAAATCGTCCAATCCGTCCAAATCCTCCACGCCGCCGGAGCGCGCGGCGAAGGCATCGGTCACCTCCATCGCAGCCAAGGCCGCCGAACGCAGCCCCATGCCGGCCCGGCCGGCGCGCCGCAAATCGTCGCCTACCTCACTTCCCTGTCGAAGTTGAGGCAAGATAGAGCGCTGCACCGACACCGTCGGGCCCACCGCAACCGCCATACGAGGCCGCGATGACCAAGGTAATGCTGCTCGAAAACATTCACGAAAGCGCCAGCCAACGGCTGGCGGAGGCCGGACTGCAGGTCGACCGCCGCGCCGGTGCGCTGGCCGGCGGCGAACTTCACGAAGTGCTGGCGGCCAACGAGCTGATCGGCATCCGCTCGGCGACCCACCTGCACGCCGAGGACATCGGCCACGCGACGAACCTGCTGTCGATCGGCTGCTTCTGCATCGGCACCTCGCAAGTCGACCTCGCGGCCGCGACCGCGGCCGGCATCCCGGTATTCAATGCCCCGTTCTCGAATACGCGTTCGGTGGCCGAGCTGGTGGTCAGCGAAGCGGTGATGCTGCTGCGCCGGATCCCCGAGAAGAACACGCTGGCGCATGCCGGCAAGTGGGCCAAGGGCGCGGCCGGCGCCTTCGAGGCGCGCGGCAAGACGCTGGCCATCGTCGGCTACGGCAATATCGGCTCGCAGGTCGGCGTGCTGGCCGAGGCGATGGGCATGCGGGTGGTCTACTACGACGTGCAGCCGCGCCTGTCGCACGGCTCGGCCAAGGCGGCCGGCTCGCTGGCCGACGCCGTCGCGCATGCCGACGTGGTGACGCTGCACGTACCGGCGACGCCGCGCACGCGCAACATGATCGACGCCACCGTGCTGGCCGCCTTCAAGCGCGGCGCGATGCTGATCAACGCCTCGCGCGGCAGCGTGGTCGATATTCCCGCGCTGGCCCAGGCGCTGCGCGAGGGGCGCGTCGGCGGCGCCGCGATCGATGTCTTCCCGAGCGAGCCCAAGAGCAACAAGGATGCGTTCGTCAGCGAGCTGCAGAACCTGCCCAACGTCCTGCTGACGCCGCATATCGGCGGCAGCACCGAGGAAGCGCAGGAAAACATCGGCGTCGAGGTGGCCGCCAAGCTGGTCAATTACCTGACCACCGGCGCGACCATCGGCGCGGTCAATTTCCCCGAGGTCGATCCCGGCCCGGTCGATTGCCCGGCGCGGCTATTGAACGTCCATGGCAATGCACCCGGCGCGCTGGCGGCGTTGAACACGCTGCTGGCTCGCGAGGGCATCAATATCGCGGGCCAGCATCTGGAGACGCGCGGCACCACCGGCTATGTCGTCACCGATCTGGACAAGGCGCCCTCGGCCGAGCTCGAGCAGGCGCTGGCCGCGCTGCCCGGCGTGCTGCGGCTGCGCGTGCTCAGGCGCGACGACGCCGGTGCGGCCTCGTAGTAGCTGGGTGATGGTGGGATCTTTGGGTCAGGCCGCCGGCGTCTGGCGCCGGCTGCCCCACAGCAGGATCGCGCTGATGACCCAGCCGCAGAAGAACAGCGCATCGCCGAGCTGATTGAGCACCAGCGGCATCGATGCGCCGCGGAACATCTGCGACAGCATCTCTTCCGGCAGGCGGGAGGCAATCCACAGAAACACGGCCGGCGCGCTGCAGTAGACGCCCGGCTGCCACCATGGCGCGCGCGTTTTTCCGGCATTGGCCTGGGCCGATGCCGGTGCGCCGGCATCGGGCTGTGCCGCCGTGCGGTTGGCGGCGATGAAACCCTCATTGGCGGTCATGGCGCCCTCCCTGTTTTGTGAGCGCAGTATTGCCCAAGGGGTGGCGCCGCGCCATCGGCGGCTGTCTGACACGCGTGCGGTGGCGCACGCAAGCGATCAGGCGGGCAGGCGCGGGCGTCCGCTCGCGCCCCTGCCCGCCTGCGCCGGCACTCAGTCCGGTGTCCAGCCCTTCAGGTCGTCCATCTTCGCCGGCGATTCGCCGCTGTCGCGGCGGACGCGAATGTCGTTCTCCACGTCGGTCACGCCGAATACATTGTCGACCAGGTCCTCGATGTCGTACTTCTCCTTGCGGTCGCGCACCGTGCCGCCGAGCTTGACGATGCCGCCGTTGACGTCGACCGTCACCTCACCGACATCGAGCCCCTCGGCATAGGCGAGCCGTTCGCACACCGCCTCGCGGATACGTTCGTCGCTGCGGCGATAGCCCTTCGGGCCGACCCGGCGCTGCGGCCGATCGTCGGTGCCGAAGAACTCGCTGACCGCCTCGCCGATGCGCCGGCCGATGTTGTACAGCGGGCCGTGTTCGTCGCGGTCATCGTCGCGCTCGTGGCGCTCGCCACGCTCGTAGCCGCCGTAGCCGCCGCCATAGCTACTGCCATAGCCGCCGCCATAGCTCAGCTCTCCGGCCGACTGCCGGCCGGCGTCGCGGCCCGACCATTCCCCGCCAACATCGCCGCCGTAGCGGTGCTCCGGCACGGCGTAGTTGCGGCCCGGCCAGTCGTCGTCGAAGCGATCCCAGCCGTAGGTCGAGGTGCCCGCATTGCTGTAGCCGCTGCTGCGTTCGGCTTCGCGCAGCCAGTCCTGATCGCGGTTGCGCATGCCCTGCCGCTGGCCGCCGCGCCACGCGCTGGTTCCCCCGTAGCGCTCGTCTTCGTCGCTCCATTCCTCGCCGCGCGTGCCGGTGCCGTACGAGGGCCCGGTGCCCCTCTCCAGCGCCGCGGCGCCGGAATAGCCCGATTGCCAGGGATCGGTGCGGTATTCGTTGCGACGGGTCGACGATTCGCCGCGGCCGCGCCAATCGCCGCGTTCCTCGCCGCGGCCGTATTGGCTCGCACCGTACTGGCTCCCACCGTATTGGCTCCCATACTGGCCGCCGTACTCCGACCCATATTCCGACCCATACTCGGAGCCATATCCGGAGCCGTATCCGGAGCCATGTTCGGCGCCACGGCTCGCCCCATATCGGGACCCGTACTGCGATCCGCTGCGGCCCGATCCGGCACCATATCCGCCGCCATACTGCCCGCCTGATTGTCCGCCGGATTGCCCTGCATACTCGCGGCCATACTGTCCGCCACCGCCGGCTTGACCGCGGCCGTATTGACTGCGGCCCTGCTGACCGCTGGTGTATTGCTCGCCGCCGTAGCGGCCCTCGCCATAGTCGCTGGTGCCGCCGCGGTATGGCTGGTTCTGCCGCCCGGCTTCGCGGCCATAGCCGGTGCCATAGGTATCGTCATCCTCGAACGCGCCGCGCGGCGGGCCGCCCTCGCTGAGTTGATAGGGCGTCAGGCGCGCCTTGCGTCCGCGCGATTCCCAATCGTTGCCAGCCGACTCCGCCTGCCAGTCGTCCTGGGCCCAGCGTTCGGAGCGGTTGTCGCTCCAGCCATCGTCACGTTGATCGTAGCCAGGCCAGGATTGCTCTGGCCGATTGCGTCGCATGGATTCGTTTCGCATATCGATCTCCTGCAGTTGGTCCGGCGCGATGCGCGTCCGTATCCGTAGCGCCGCGCAAGAACCGTACCGCCGCGCCGATCGGTCGTGCGCAACGGTGTCACCCCGGCGTCATCCCGGCAGCGCTCTGGAACGCATCTTGCGAAACCGTCGATGCGTGCGAAGCGCACGCACTGCCAACTATCCGCAAGGAGAAACGACGATGGCAACCCAGATGCAAGGAGGCGACGCCCAGCGGTCTGGCGGCGTTCTACGCGATGTGATGACCGCACAGCCAGCCTTCCTGACCGAGGACGACACGATCAAGCGCGCGGCCGAACTGATGGCCCAGCTCGACGTCGGCGCGCTGCCCGTTTGCGACGGGCGCCGGCTGACCGGCATGGTGACCGACCGAGACATCACCGTGCGCTGCACCGCCGCCGGGGCCGACCCGGCCAACACCAAGGTGACCCAGGCGATGACGCAGGACGTGCAATGGTGCAGTGAGGACGAGTCGATCGACACCGCACGCGAAAAGATGGCGGCGCATCAGGTTCGCCGTCTTGCGGTGATCGACAAGGATCATCATCTGGTCGGCATGGTGTCGCTGGGCGACCTGGCGGTAAAGACCGGCGATGCCGGCGGTGCCGGCGAGGCGCTGCAGGGCGTTTCGCAGCCTGCGCAGCCGTCTCGCTGACGGCGAATGCCGCTTGCCTGCGGGCTGCGGCAACGACCGGGATTTACAAGGCTTGCAAGATTGCACCCCTGCCCACCCACCCGACTCCATGGAGGAACTGATGCCAGCCAAATCGAAATCGCAGCAGATGGCTGCCGGCGCGGCGCTGTCGGCCAAGCGCGGCGACAAGAAGGTCGGCGAGCTCAAGGGCGCGTCGAAGTCGATGTACCAGTCGATGAGCCAGAAGGAATTGCACGACATGGCATCGACGCCGCAGAAGGGCAAGCCGGACCACAAGTCCGAGAGCTGATGCACGCCACCGGCGTCCGATGGCCGGCGGCGTTGCGTCGATGGAGATTCGCGATGACGACGATCGCATCCACCCCTCGCATGGCGGCCCAGCTGCTGCTGGCCGCCGTCGCGTTCGCCGCCGCGCTTGCCGCCGGCCCCGCGCCGGCGCAGCCGGCCGCGACTTCGCCGCTGGCGACGCCGCCCACCGGAGCGTCCAAGCCGCCGGCGACGTCGCTGTCGACCGACGACCTGCGCTTTATCGACGAAGCGATCCTGACCGCGGCGATGGGCGTCGAGACCGCCAGCATGGCGCTCGAGGTCTCCGCCGATCCCACGCTGCTGGCCTACGCCCGCAGCGCGGCGCGCGATTACCGCGCGCTCGCGGCGGAACTGGCGCGTATCGCCCAAAGCAAGGGCGTTCAGCCCGAACAGCGGCTGCCCGAAGCGCCCGAGGTTACCAAGCTGCGTTCGCTCAAGGGCGCCGAGTTCGACCGGATGTTCGTGCAGATCGTCGCGGTCGACGCCAATCGCCAGGCGCTGGCGCTGTTCCAGCGGCAGGCCGAGATCGGCAAGGATCCGGCGCTGCGGGCCTTCGCCAAGCGCGCGGTGCCGATGCTGGAAGAGCGCCTGTCGCAGGGCAAGTCGATGGCGACGCGGACCATGACCTGGCGCAGCGGCATCGCGCAGCGATGATGGCGCGGTCCGGTTTCCCTATCCGTCGGGTGCGCAAAGACGACGGCGCGCGCCCGTCTTTTCCGTCCTGATCCAGCGAGCACGCCCATGGCCAACTCCAACCCTTCCCCACCCGCCACGCCGACTGGCGCCGACACCGCCGCCCAGGACGACGACCTGCTGCGGCAGGCGCGCGACCATATCGCCGAGGAATTCGGCGGCACCCTGCCGCAGGGTATCGAGGTGGGAATCGAGGACAAGCGCATCCAGCTGCGCGGACGCGTGGCCGACCTGGCCACCGCCGAACGCATCGCCAAGGCGGCGGCGATCGGGCCCGGCATATTGGGCGTCTACAACGATCTGCAAGCGGCCGACGACAGCGAACCGGCCGCCCCGATCGCGGGGACCGAGGCAGCGGATGCCATCACCGCGCCAGAGCCCGGCGAGCGCGGAGAGCGCGGCGCGCCGTTGCCGCCCGCGCCTGGCCCGATTCATCACAAGGTCTGAGCCGAGCGCCCGGCAGGCGCGCAGAAGTCGATGGAATCGTCGTTCCCGCGGACGCGGGAACCCAGCGGCTTAATGTCGGTGCGTGTCGGTGCGGCAGTGCGGGGTGCTGCCAAGCCGCTGGGCCCCCGCGTGCGCGGGGGCGGCAACACGCGGGGTGCGGCAACAGTAAGAACAGTCGGGTCGGCGGTTAAGCCATGGCCCCCATCAGTTCTTCCTTGCGGGCGGTCATCTGTTCGGCCATCTCGCCCAGCTCCACGTTCTTGCTGATGACCATCTTGAAGAGTTCGTTCTCCTCTTCTTGCACGTGGTGATTGACGTATTCGGACAGCACCTTGTAGTTGGCCTCCAGCATCTCGCCGCTCAGGTCGCCTTCGATGGCCGCGATCAGGTCCTTGGCGACCTGGTGTTCGACCTTCGCTTCATCGAGCATGTCGTCGAGCTTCTCGTGCACGCCCCGCAGGCCGGGATAGAAGATCTCTTCCTCGATCTGCGCATGCACGGTCAGCTCATGGCAGGTCTGCTGCGCGATCTGCTCCTTCTCGGAGCGCTCCTTGGCGCTCTCGAACGACTTGAACAGCTTCTTGACGTTGCGGTGATCGTCGAGCAGCAGGCTCAGCGCGGCACGTTGCGCGGTCGGAATCTTGGACTTGTCCATTCGAAACTCCTTTTATCGTGGTGGGGAATTGCTGTGTAGCTGTCCAGGTACTGCGTGGGCCGTTGCCCAGGCCCTGTTTTCATCAGTCCGTCGCTGCCGTCGGCGATCCCTCAGGCCTGCGACTCGCTGCGATCCGGCGCGACCCGGATCCGGTTCGTGATATCGGACACGCCCTGGCAGGCGTCGACACACTCTTCGATCTGCCGGCGCGCCGTGCGGCTGCCGACCTGGCCTTCGAGCGTGACGTGGCCGCCTTCGACGCGGACCGATACCTCGCTGACATCGAGCCCCGCGCGCCACAGGCGCTCGCAGACCCGGTCCAGAATGCGATCGTCCGAATAGCTGATGCGGTTGCCCGCACCGCGGCCGGCATCGCCCTGCCGCTGATAGCTCGGATTCTCGTTCTTGAAGCCGCCGTAACTGCTCTGACCGGGATCGGCACTGCGGCTGCGCACCTCGTCGCCAGACCGGTCGGTGCGAGTCCCCGGCGCGGCAAACGGTGCTCCGGTGACACTGCGTTCTCGCGGATTGCTGGTGGATTGCTGCATGCCTCGACTCCTTGCGCTCCGGTTTGCATCGGGTCGCCGCGGGCCGGGCGCTTCAGGCCCGCCCGATCCGCGGCTTCGAGCCAAGACGCAATATCCATACCGCCGACGATCCGGCAGTGCTTTCTGCCGCTGCGGCCGTGGCAAAGGCCGCTGCCGGCGTGTTCCGGACATTCGGAATTTCATGCGGGGGCCGCTTTTTACACACTTTCCTGATGTCCGCCGCAGGCCACGTGGCAGAACGTGCAGATTTGACCAACGAGATTTGACCGACGGTGATGGCATGGAATCTGCACACGCGAGGTCGTGAACTCGGGAGGAAAACGAGATGAAAGCCCATGAGGAGGCCGCACGTTTTCTGTTGCGGCATGGCTTGCGCCTGGCCACCGCGGAGTCGTGCACGGCTGGTCTGATTGCCGCGCGCATCGCCGATGTGCCGGGGTGCGGCGACGCGCTGCGCTGCGCGGTGGTGGCCTATGCCCCGGCGATCAAGCATCGCGTGCTGCGCGTGTTGCCGGAAACGATCCGCCGCTATGGCCTGACCAGCGAAGAGGTATCGCTGGCGATGGCGCGCGGCGTGCTGGCGCTGACCGATGCCAACCTGGCGATCGCCAATACCGGCATTGCGGACGGCAAGGGAGACGACGGCACGCCGCCCGGCACGCAATGTTTCGCCTGGATCTTCCGGCAGACCGGCCGCGGCGACGGCTCAACCGTGGCGTTCTCGGAGACGGTGCGCCTGCGCGGCGGCCGCAACGAGGTCCGCGAGGCCGCCGCCGAATTCGCGCTGGCGCAGATCCCCCGCTATTACGCGCTGGCACAGCAGCGCGAGCGATGACCCACCGCTGAGCCAATGGATGCGCCCTTGCCCTCTCCCCAGCCCTCTCCCGCAAGCGGGAGAGGGAGCAGGGTGTCCCCAGCGCTTTCGCCCTCCGCTTGGCTTCTCCCCTCTCCCGCTTGCGGGAGAGGGGCCGGGGGAGAGGGCATTGGGACTGCAAACCGCTGGGTCGGCGCCAGTTCAAGCGCGCCTGGACGGCTGGCAGGCCGGCAGGAACAGCGTCACCGTGGTTCCCTTGCCCGGCGCCGAGCGCACCGTAACCGCGCCGCCCGCCTCGCGACAGAAGTCGCTGACCTGGCTCAGGCCGAGACCGGTGCCGGCGCCGTCCGGCTTGGTAGTAAACAACGGCTCCAGCGCCCGGTCCGCGACATGGGCCGGCATGCCGATGCCGCTGTCGCTGACCCAGATCCGCACGTAGACGCCGCGCATCGGCACTGCAGCATTGGCCGGATCTTCGGCTCCCTCTTCTGCGTGATGATCGTCATGATCGGCACCATCGGCCGTCCCTCCTGACGCGCGGTGCGCATCGAGCCCCGGCGGCAACGTGCCCGCGCCGCCGTAGGCGGCGCCCAGATTCGCGGCGCCGATCTCCAGCACCCCGCCCTCGGGCATCGCATCGCGCGCGTTGGCCGTGAGGTTCAACAGTGCCAGGCCCAGCTCGCAGCGGTCGGCATGGACCGGCAGGCAATCGGGACTGACCGCGTAGCGCAGCGCGATGCCCGGGCCAAGCGTCGCGCGGATCAGCGGATCGCATTGCTGCAGTTCCTCGTGCAGCGCGATGGCCTCGCTGCGATGCTCGCGCCGCCGCACCACACCGAGCAGCCGTTCTGCCAGCAGCGCGCCGCT
This sequence comes from Cupriavidus sp., assembly GCA_031181345.1. Taxonomy (GTDB): domain Bacteria; phylum Pseudomonadota; class Gammaproteobacteria; order Burkholderiales; family Burkholderiaceae; genus Cupriavidus. The sequence continues at coordinate 58,271 of JAPSLC010000019.1, forward strand.
GGCCAGGCTCTTGCGAATGCCGGCCAGCGCGGTACGGTTGGCGCGCTCCGCACGCTCCGCCCGGCCCGAATTTCCCTCGACATCGGGCCCGGGCCGCAACAGCAGCACGTCGGTATAGGCCGAAATCACCGCCAGCACATTGCGGAAGTCGTGCGCGACCGAGCCGATCAGCTGCCCCATCGCCTCGAACTTGCGCGACTGCCGGTAGCGCTTTTCCAGCTGCTCGCGGCGCGCGCATTCGTCGCGCCAGCGCCGCCGCACTGCTTCCTCCGCGCGTATGCGCCGCAGCGCGCTCCATAACGACAGGGACAGCACCGCCGAAACGACGGCCGCCGCCAGCGAGGCGGGCGCCATGCGCTGCCACCAGGCGCGATAGACCACGCGATACGGCACGCTGACCATGGCGCTGGCCACGCCGTCGCCCACCGGATGGACCGTGACCAGCCACGCATGGCCGTCGGCGCGCTCGATCCGCTGCGGCCCATCGCTGTCCCGCATGTGCCGGACCCGGGCCGCGAAGCGCGCCGCGTCCGGGTCCGGCCACGGATACGCCGCCAGCACCGCGCCATCGTTGCGCACCAGCGCCGCGCGGTAACCGTCGGTGTTCTCGAGCAACTGCCGGTAGAAGTCGGCGAAATAGGACGGCCGCAGCGAGATCGACACGATGCCGGCGAGCCGTTGGCCCTGCATCCGCGGCATGCTCGCCTTGAACACCGGCTCGGGGATCACGCCACCGATCAGCACCGCGGACAGATGCAAGGGCTCGCGATCGACCATGATGGCGCGATAGTCCTCGCGTCCCGCGATATTGAGCAGGGGAGCCGGATAGAGCAGGCTGCTGACCAGCAGCGTGCCATCGTCGCCGAAGATCGCCAGCGCAAACGCCTGCGGCAGACGGTGGCCCATCCGCGCCATGCGGCGATGGAGTTCGAGTTCATGGTGCCGAATGTCCGCGTTGCTCCATTGCACGGTCAGGTCGCGCAGGCGCTGGTCGGCCAGCCGGTTGCTCTCCATCACCTTGCTCGCGTGCTCTTGCACCACCCGTGCGAGCAGCGCGCATTGCCGCTGCGCATCGGCGAACGCATCGCGCAGCGCGAGCCAGCCCCAGCCGGCCAGCAGGCACAGTGGCAGCAACAACGTGCTGGCCAGCAGCAGCGCGGTGACGCGCCGGCGCAGCGGAAAATCGTCGTGGGGATCGGCCTGCGTGGCCTCGGCGGCGGAATCGGACGTGTTCATGGCGGGATCCCGGCGCGGCATGGCGTCGCCGTTCGGCCGGGTGCGAGCCAGATTAGTGAGCGCCAGCGAGGCCGCAAGACCGCGGGCGTCAAAAGCTATAGTGCCGGTCCGGGCGGGTGCCTGCGCAGACCAGACCGGCGCGCGGTATGTGGCCCGGCTTCCCCAACGAATTACAACGTCCATGTAAAACCGGCCGCAAACGCGGCGCATCGGGCCTTGCATCGCCGCGCGGATGGCTGCGGCACCGGCAATCGCGACTGGCATGGTTAGTGCTCATCCGCGGAAGTGCAACTTGCCTTCGACGGAGGGGACGCATGGCAACAGAATCCCGGCCCGGGACCGAAACCCCCAAAGCAGGCGACACCGGACGGCAAACCAGCGATCCCGTCGGTCAACGCAAAGATCAGGGCGCTGACAAGACTTCGGGCCCCTCCCCGGCGCAGAGCGCGCCCGATTCGGGCGGCCGCAACGACGAGCGCGACAGCGGCGCAGGCCCGGCACGCGAGTCCGACCCCGCGGCCGGACGCGACCTGCCCGATGAAAACGGCGAGCCCCCGTCGGTGAAGCGTCCCGGCGGCAATCCGGAAGAAAGTGAGCCACCGGTGGAAAACTTTTGAACCGATCCCAAAAAACGTCCTAAAACACTAGAGCACGCCGCCATCAGCACGCAGCCATCGCCGGCTTGCGGTCGCGCGCCCCGGATCCCGCCAGATCCGTACGACCTCCGCCCCCTTGTCAAGCCGAGATTGCCGTGTTCGCCCGAGCCCGTTTGCCAAACCGCCCGCACACCGTGAAATCGACCATTCCTTCTCCAGAGGACCCGACCGCCGCCATGCTGGCGGGTCTGGGCGAGTTGGCCGCGCTCTGCGGGCAGGCGCTTGAAGCCGCATCGGTAAGCGCCGCCGATCCGCAATTGCGCGCGCTGCTGATCCACCGCGCGAACCTGCAACGGCGCGCGGCCGCCGATCTGTCGCAGCGCGTCGTCGGCACGCCGGGCGCGGCGCCGCACGGAGATAGCGCGCATCGCGAGCGCCCCGGCGATACACCGCTGCAACTGGCCTGCCGCCGGGCGGGCCGTTCGGTGGCCGCCTGCGGTGCGCTGCTGCGCGGCGAGCTGGAGGATCCGATGCTGCGTCCCTGGTTGATCCGCTACTACCACGAAGCAGCCGACCTGCTGCGCGTGCTGGAGCAATTGACGCGCGAGCAGTACCCCGCGACCACACGCCGCTCGCCATCGCGGCCGGCCGTCAACCGGCCGCTGCCGCACCGCTAGCCCACGAAGGCCGTATCAATGCCGACGAATCCGCCTGACTCCCGCACTTCCCCCACCGCCCACGATCCGCGCAATCCCGCTGCCGATCTGCGCCGCACCTCCGGCGGCCCGGTACCGCCCGCCGCACAGCCACCGATCACGCGGCCCGCATGGACGCGCGTGCTCGATGCCCTGGCGATGACGCTGCTGGTGATTGCCGGCGTGCATGAAGCGGTGATCTGGCTGGGCGGGGAAGGCTGGCTGGCGCGCTTGCCGAGTGCCGGCGGCAGCGACAACGCGGTGGTGGTCGGCATCGTGTTCGCGCTGGCCGCGGCGTATGGGGCCTACCTGGTCGTGCGCAGCTGGCGTCGGGTCGGCTGATCGTCCGGCCGATCTTCCCGTTCCTTCATCCCTCCGTCGCGACCGCTTCGCGTTGCTCGCGTTCGACGCCATGCCGGCGCCGCCAGCGTCGGCAACGGAAGAATTCCTCGACGAAGGGCAACACGCCGCATAGCGCCGTCGCGACCAGCACCGCGGCGAGATACCAGCCCGGCAGCGGCGGTTGTTTCGGCGTCAGCGAGAAATCGGCGGCCTGGTTGCCCAGTCCGAACAGCGCCAGCGCCTGCGGCCAGTGTGCGACCGCCACCAGCGCCAGCGCCGACAACGGCAACACCTCGAGCAGGCCATGCATATGCTGCTCGGTCGGTCCGATGATCCTGCGCCCATACGTGTAGTGCACATCCCACCAGGCGGTGGCGGCGTGCACCACCACGGCGACGATCATGATCGCCAGCACCAGCGCATTGACCTCGAAGAACAGCGCGAGCAGCACCGGCACGCCGACCTCGGCCAGCATCAGCAGATGCAGCGCCGATTCATAGGTGCCGGCATTGCGCTCGATCCGCTCGCGGCGATGGCAGGCCCAGTCGCCCAGACCCGCCGCCAGCCATAGCGGGACCAGGCCAAACATCAGGATCAGCGTGGCGGCCTCGGCCATCGTCCCCGCTCATCGCATGCGCGTGCGCCGCATGCCAAGCGCCGCCGCCAGCGCCAGCGACGCGCCGACCACCATCGCGCCGGTCATCACCGGATGGCGAGTGCTGGCGGTATAGGGACACGTGCGCACCACGTGCCGGCGCCCTTCGCGCTCGACCAGGTCGTTGGTGGCCTGGAACAGCGCGTTGTTCTCGCGCGGGCCGGCCGGACGGGCGGTGCACTGCGCGCGTCCCAGGAAGCGCCGCATCACGCGGTCGTACAGCGCCGGCATATGGTAGGCGGCAGACGACATGGCCTTGGACGCGGCCCCGACGAACATGTCGCGGCGCGGATGCTCGGCGGCAAACAGGATCGCCTCGGCGGCCATCTCCGGATCGTAGACCGGCGGCGCGAGTTCCGGCTCGACATCCAGGTAGTTCTTGGCGTGGCTGGCAAACGGCGTGTCGAGCGCCGCGGGCTTGATCAAGGTGACGGAGACCGGCGCGCGCTCCTGTTCGAGCTCGAGCCGCAGCGAGTCGGTAAAACCCTTGATCGCATGCTTGGACGCCGCGTAGGCGCTCTGCAGCGGCAGCGGTACATCGGAGGCCTCGCTGCCCATATTGATGATGGCGCCGCCCCGCTCGCGCAGATGTGCCGCCGCGACCAGCGAGCCATGGACCACGCCCCAGTAATTGGTATCGAACAGCTTGCGCTGGTCCTCCATCGGGACCTCGTTATAGCGGCCGTAGATCGTCACGCCGGCGTTGTTGACCCAGGTATCGAAGCCGCCGAAGCGCTCGACCGCGGCTTGCGCCAGCGCCTTGACCGCCTCGAGATTGCCGACGTCGGTGGGCACGGTGATCACTTCGGAACCGGTCTCGCGCAACTGCTCGGCCAGCTGGTGCAATGCCTCCTCGCCGCGCGCGGCAAGCGCCAGCTTGGCGCCGCGTGCCGCGGCCTTGCGCGCGGCCAGCAGGCCCACGCCGCTGGTGGCGCCGGTGATCACGATGACCTGCGATCCGATTTTCTTCAGCGTCAGTCTCATCTGCTTGCTACTCCAGCGGCCCGGGTCTCCATGTACGCGTCGCACGACGCGGGCGGCTGCCGGCGCGGGCCACGCCGCCGGCAGCTTTGACCTTCTCGCAAGGAGCGTTCCCGGCTCTGCTCGCAGTCCGCTGCGGCCTGGCGCGGCATGATGACGCAGATGCGACGGTACATATGGCGCACGCGCGCCCGCTGCCGTCCTCGGGCGCTAGCGCGTATTACAAAATGCTGCAATTTCGCCATGCGTGCCCGCGCCGCTTTCCGCGCGAACCCGCACATTTTTTGTGCGGTATGGGAACCGAACGAGAAGCGCTATAACGCTTCTCGCGATCAACAGCCTGAGAAGTCGCATGCTGGCATGCAAGCTGCAATCACGCTGGCTTTACTAGCGAGCGGATCGCGGCTGTGACGGCCGGCAGCTCGCTCCCCTGGGAGCCAACCATGCAAAGGATCGCGTTGATCAGCGAGCACGCTTCCCCACTGGCCGGGCCGGGCAGCGTGGACAGTGGAGGACAGAACATCTACGTGGCGCAGCTGGCGCGCCATCTGGGCAAACGCGGCTATCCGGTCGACGTGTTCACGCGCCGCGACAAGGGCCTGTTGCCCGAGATCGTCGCGTTCGCCCCGAACGTCCGCGTGATTCATGTTCCCGCAGGCCCCGCGGTCCACGTGCCGAAGGAACAGCTGTTGCCTTATATGGATGAGTTCGGCGCCCATATGGCCGAATTCATGGCGCGCGATCGCGTTGGCTACCTGGTGATGCACGCCAACTTCTTCATGTCCGGGCTCGCGGCGCTGCGCGTCAAGCAAAAGCTTGATATTCCGCTGGTCATGACGTTCCACGCGCTGGGCAAAGTCAGGCGCCTGCACCAGGGCAGCGCCGATGGCTTTCCCGACTGCCGCTTCGAGATCGAAGAGCGGCTCGTACGCGAGTCCGACTGCGTGATCGCCGAATGCCCGCAGGACCGGCACGATCTGATCCGGCTCTATGGCGCCGATCCCGGCACGATCGAAACGGTGCCCTGCGGATTCGATGGCGACGAATTCTCGCCGGTGCCGCGCCTGGAAGCACGGCGTGCGCTCGGCTGGCCTTCGCATGAATTCTCGGTGCTGCAGCTCGGCCGCATGGTGCCGCGCAAGGGCATCGACAACGTGGTGCGCGCGATGGGCGAGCTGCGGCGCTCGTTCGGACTGCGTGCCCGGCTCTATGTGGTCGGCGGCAATTCCGACCAGCCCAGCCCCGCGGCAACGCCGGAGATCGGCCGGCTGCAGAAGATCGCCGCCGAGGAACGCGTGGCCGACGCGGTCACCTTCGTCGGCCGGCGCGGCCGCGACCAGTTGCGGCTGTTCTACAGCGCGGCCGATGTATTCGTGACCACGCCGTGGTACGAGCCGTTCGGCATCACGCCGGTCGAGGCGATGGCTTGCGGCGTGCCGGTGATCGGCGCCGCGGTCGGCGGCATTCGCAGCACCGTGCTGAACGGCCGCACCGGCTACCTGGTACCGCCCAACGACCCCGCGGCGCTGGCCGCGCGGCTGGCGCGCCTGGCCTGCGATCCCACGCTCGCCGAGCGCATGGGGGCATCCGGCCGCCGCCGCGCGCACGCGCATTTCACCTGGGCCGGCGTCGCCGCACGAATGGAAGCGGTGTACGCGCGGCTGGCCGGTGTCACCGTCGACGAAACGGCGCAAACGCCGCAAGTCGCGGCTTGAACGGAGCGACCTCATGAAAGAAGCCAATCGACGCCGCGTGCTGGTCACCGGAGGCGCGGGCTTTCTCGGCTCGCATCTGTGCGACCGACTCGTTCAGGCCGGACACGACGTGCTGTGCGTGGACAATTTCTATACCGGCAGCAAGGACAATATCGCGCACCTGCTGCGCGAGCCGAATTTCGAGCTGATGCGTCACGACGTGACCTTTCCGCTCTATGTCGAGGTCGACCAGATCTACAACCTCGCCTGCCCCGCCTCGCCGGTCCACTACCAGAGCGATCCGGTGCAGACCACCAAGACCAGCGTGCACGGTGCGATCAACATGCTGGGACTGGCCAAGCGCGTGAAGGCGCGCATCCTGCAGGCCTCGACCAGCGAGGTCTACGGCGACCCGGACTGCCATCCGCAGCAGGAGTCGTACTGGGGCCATGTCAATCCGATCGGTCCGCGCTCCTGCTACGACGAAGGCAAGCGCTGCGCCGAGACGCTGTTCATGGACTACCACCGCCAGCACGGCGTCGACGTGCGCATCGCGCGCATCTTCAACACCTACGGGCCGCGCATGCATCCGGCCGATGGCCGCGTGGTGTCCAACTTCATCACGCAGGCGCTGTCCGGCCAGCCGCTGACGGTCTATGGCGATGGCTCGCAGACGCGCTCGTTCTGTTATGTCGACGATCTGATCGAAGGGCTGATCCGGCTGATGGACGCGCCCGGCGACCACAGCACGCCGATCAACCTGGGCAACCCGTGCGAACTGTCGATGCTGGAGATCGCCCGCAAGGTGCTGGCGGCGACAGGCTCGTCCGCGCCAATCGTGATGCGCCCGCTGCCGGAGGACGATCCGCGCCAGCGTTGCCCCGATATCACGCAGGCCAGCCTGCAGCTGCAGTGGGTCCCGCGCATCGACCTGGACGAGGGGCTGCGCCGCACCGTGGACTACTTCGCCGAGCGGCTGGCGCGCGGTGCCGGCATGCCGGCACCGGCTGTCAACGACACGGTCGTGCAGCAGGCCGACGGTCTTGGCTCGGCGGCACAGGCGGCACAGGCGGCACAGGCCGCGCAGGCGGCTGCCGGCATCGCGGCGATCCCGCCGCGGCGCGGCGCCGGGCCGAGCCCGAGGGGGGCGACGCGATGAGCGGCAATATCACCTTCCTGGTCTACCGGCTCGAATGGCATCGCCGCCGGGCCGAAGCGCTGCACGCCGCGCGCAGCGGCCTCTATCGCGAGCTCGGCGATCTGCCCTCGTGCAAGATCTACTGGGCCGCCGACACCTTTGCACACCGGAGCCCCTCCGCCGCGCGGCCCATCGATGCCCCGAGTGCCGCCGCCATCCCCGGCACCACCGAGAGCACCACGCCGAACGCCGCCCCGCGCGCCACCGATTGGCGCGATCCTTGCACCATCGCGGACCTGCAAACCGAACCGGATTGAACCATGTCCCTGTCGGTCTCCGTTCCCCTGGTGGTGGTATCGCCGCACCTGGACGACGCCGTATTCAGCTGCGGCAATCTGCTGGCAGCCTGCCCCGGCTCGGTGGTCGTCACCGTCTTCGCCGGCGTGCCGCCGGTCGACATGCCCGCGCCGGACTGGGACCGGCGCGCCGGCTTCTCCAGCGCGGCGCAGGCGATGCTGGCGCGGCGCGAGGAAGACCGCGCCGGGCTCGCCATCCTCGACGCGCAACCGGTCTGGCTCGATTTCTTCGACAGCCAGTACAACCGGCGCCACACCGCGGGCGAGATCGCCGCGCAGCTGTCGAAGGTGATCTCGCTGCATAACGCCTGCGCCGTGGTGGCGCCGTGCGGTCTCTATCATTCCGACCACACGCTGGTGCACGAGGCGTGCGCGCGGCTGTGGCGCGAACGCGATCACGGCGGCCCGCCCTGGCTCTATTACGAAGAGGCGATCTACCGGCGCAAACCCGGCATGCTGCACAAGCTGCTGGCGCGCTGGCACGCGGCGGGCACCGTATCCACGCCGGTGGACCTGGCCATCGGCGAGCACACTGCGACCAAGGCCCGCGCCTGCAACGCCTACGCCAGCCAACTCGCCATGTTCGATTCGAATACGATCAGCGATCTGAGCGCGCCCGAGCGCTATTGGCAGTGGGAGGCGAGCGCAGGCGATGCGACCGAGGCCCAGACCGCCTGCACCAGCGAGGGCAGCGTGTGAACGCGGCGGATGGCATGACGGCGCCTGCGCTGCTCGGGGACCGGCAAGCGCAGGCGCAGGGGCAGGGGCGAAGGCACACCGAAGCGCGCGTCAGCGTGGTGGTGTTGACCTACAACCGACGCGAATGGCTGCGCGCGACGCTGTCACGCCTGTGCGGGCTCCCGGAGCGTCCCGCCATCGCCGTGGTGGACAACGGCTCGACCGACGGCACCGCGGACATGGTGCGCCAGGATTTTCCGCAGGCGGCCTTGCTGCGCCTGCCGGCCAATCTGGGCGCCGCGGCGCGCAATGTCGGCGTCGACTGGGCACGCACGCCCTATGTCGCGTTCTGCGACGACGATACCTGGTGGCACCCCGGGGCGCTGAAGCTGGCGGCCGACACGCTCGACCGCCATCAGGACGTCGCCGCGCTGACGGCCCATCTGAAGGTCGTGCGCGAGGAGGGCGAGCCGCAAACCGACCCGATCAGCCGCATCATGGCCGACAGTCCGCTGCCTTCGGCGGGACTGCCGGGCAAGGCGATCCTCGGCCTGCTGGCCGGCGCGTCGGTGTTCCGCGTGGACGCCTACCGCCGCGCCGGCGGCTACCATCCGCGGCTCTTTATCGGCGGGGAGGAAACGCTGCTCGCGCTCGACCTCGCGGCGCTGGGCTGGCATCTGGTCTATTGCCCCGAGCTGATCGCCTACCACCAGCCCTGCCCGATCCGCGCACACAAGATGCGCCGCCGCCTGCTGGCACGCAATGCGATCTGGTCGGCATGGCTGCGGCTGCCCGCGGGCGCGGCGCTGCGCGAGAGCTTGCGCATGGTGCCCGCGCTGCTGCGCGAAGGTGGGCTGGTCGGATGCGTCGATACCGCGCGCGGGCTGCCGTGGGTATTGCGGGAGCGCTCGGTCATTCCGCCGACGGTGCAGCGGTTGCGGCGGTATCTGGGGTCGGCGCAGATGCGGTGAGGGGGCCGGGTTCCCGGCGGTGGTTTAGTGGGCGCCGTTTGCCCTCTCCCCGGCCCTCTCCCGCAAGCGGGAGAGGGAGAACACCATCAGCCTTCGCAAGCCTGCGGGTTCGCTCCCCTCTCCCGCTTGCGGGAGAGGGAGAACACCATCAGCCTTCGCAAGCCTGCGGGTTCGCTCCCCTCTCCCGCTTGCGGGAGAGGGGCTGGGGGAGAGGGCAGCAGGCGCTGGCCACACTAACCATCGCCCGTCACGCCCTACTGCGCCACCTGCCGCAACACCCCACACCAATCCTCGACAAAACGCCCGATTCCGAAGCGCTCCCTCGCCGCCACCCGCGCCCGCTCGCCCCACTCCCTCGCCAGGCCCGGATCGTCGATCAACCGCCGCATCACCTCGACCAGCCGTTCGAGCCGCGTATCGACATAGCCGTTGTGTTCGTTGCGAATGGCCGTCGACATCTCGGTGGTCGCCATGCCGACCACCGGCATGCCGATCATCATCGCCTCGACCACGGCGAGCCCCAGGCTCGTATAGCGGATCGGGTTGAAGAAGAAGCGGTAGCGCGCGATGAATGCCGCCAGCTCGGGATTGGGCACCTCGCCGAGCCCGCCGGCCTCCTCCGCGCCCATGCCAACCAGATCGAGCGGTACCTGCTCGCGCGCCTGCGCGAAGATGTCGGCGCCTAGCCGGCGGCCTCGCCTGGTCAGGTTGTTGACCACGCTGATGCCGCGCGGCGCCTCGCCGCTGTAGCGTACCGACGGATCGACCAGGACGCCGTGCTCGATCACGCAGTGCGGCGTCACGCCGCTATCCCACATCAGCGCATTGAACGGCGTCACATGGACCAGCATCACGTTCGGGTCCTGCACCGGATGCACGGTCGCGGTCGGATGCTGCTGCGGCGGATCGTGTTCGAGAAAGATCGTCGGCAGCTGCCGCTGTGCCTCGGTCAGCAACGTTTCCCGATCGCTGTCCCAGTGCCGCTGGTGCTGGTACAGCACGCAATCGAACTCGCCTTTCGGCACGTCCTCGTAGGCGACCTCGTGGACGTTGCCGCCCCACGGCAGCGCGCCGACCGCGCCGGCATAGCCCGGCGGCGAGCCCGGCTTGGTCACCAGATACAGGTCGTGCGGAATCTGCGACAGGTAGTACAGATAGTTGCCGTGAACGTGCCAGGTCAGGATGCGCAGCCGCTCACGCATGGCTGACCTCCTGCGTCTCGCGCGACTGGCCGATCATCGCCATGGCGGCCGTCACCACGTCGGCGACCTCCACGGCCTCGGCACAGAGATGCCCCACCGGGCAATCCTGATGCATGCACGGGCGGCACGCCGGATAGTCGGCCATTACGCGATGGCGCGTGGTGTCCAGCGGCGCCCAACGCGCGCTGTCGCTGCCGCACGAGACCACGACGCTGGGCGTACGCATCGCAGCGGCGATATGCGAGGCGCCGGTGTCGTTGCACAACAGCAGCCGCGCGTGCTTGACGACCGCTGCCATCGCACCCAGATCGGTCTTGCCGCACAGGTTGATCACCGGCGAGCCGAGCGCGTCGCACAGCTGCGCCGCCAGATCGGCCTCGTCCGGTGTGCCGGTCACCACGATCTTCCAATGCTGGCGCAGCACGTCGGCCACCGCGGCAAAGCGCTCGACGGGCCAGCGGCGCGAATGCATGCGCGCGCCGGGATGGATGCAGATGAAATTGCCCGGCATCAGGTCGTGCATCAGCCCCAGCCGCTGCCATGCCGCGTTGTCGGCGGGCCGCAGCGGAAATTCCAGCTGCGTGCCATCGGACGGATAACCGAGCCGGGTGGTCAGCGCCAGCAGCCGCTCGATCTCGTTGCCGCCCGGCCAGTCGATCAATAGCTCGTTGACCGGACGCGCGCCGTACGACAGCGCGCCGGGCATCCATTTGCGTTCGGAGCGGCCCGCGGTCGGGGCTGCCGGTACCGGCCGAAATCCGGCCATCTGCCGCGCGCCCAATTGCCGCACGATCGCGTTGGTCACCAGCCCGCTGCCATGCAGCTGGATCGCCAGATCGAACTGGCGCGCGCGCGCCTGCTGGTAGAAGGCTTCGGTCTCCTCCGCGCGGATCGGCTGCTCGGGCATGCCCGGCGCGCCGGGAAACACCATCAGATCGTCGACCAGATGCGAGAAGCGCTCGACGAACGAGGCCGCCCATGGCAAGCCGATCAGGGTGATGGTGGCATCGGGCTCGGCCTTGCGCAGCGCGCGCAAGGCTGGCACCGCGCACAGCATGTCACCCAGTTGCAGCGCTCGGAACACGGCGATCCGGCGCGGACGCTCCGCGAATCTGATCATAGGAAACCAACCTTGAAGGCAAGGGCGCCGCGCAGGCGCCAGTACAGGGAAAGCGGGGGAATCAGAATCGAAGTCGCGATCATCTCGGCGACATGCGAAGGGGTCAGCGCGGCGCCGCGCAGGCGGCGGGCGCAGAACCACGCCGTCAGCGCGAACCAGACGCCGAAGCCGGTCCATGCCAGCGGAGCATGGCCGGTCAGCGCGGCGACCAGGGCGACCAGCAAGCCAAGCACCGACACGTAATAGTGCCAGGGCGGGATCGGCCGGATGCGCTCGCGATACCAGCGCGGATGCTTCTTGTACAGCAGCGCGTCGAAGAAGACCTTGGACTGCGCGGCGATGCTGCTGCCCCACGGGGCCGGACGCACCGGATGCACCACCATCGCCCCGTGCGCGGTGCCGATCGGACCGACCTGCTGCAGCAGGCGGAACTGCAAATCGGAATCCTCGCGCCACGCACGCGTGAAGCGTTCGTCGAAGCCGCCGACCTTCAGCAGCGCCTCCTTGCGTACGAAGCAGTTGGCGGTGACGAACTCCGCGGTGGCCAGTCCGCCGGTATCGCGCTGATGGTCGGTCGGGCGCGCCGGCAGCGGCACCACCACCCTGCCCGTCATCGCGCAGCATTGCGGCGAGGTCGACAGCGCCCGGCACCCTTCGCGCAGCCAGCCCGGATCGGGGATGGTGTCGTCGTCGGTGAACGCGATCACCGACGCGCGCGCGACGCGCCAGCCGGCATTGCGCGCGGCGGCGGGCCCTTGCGTGTCGGGCACCGCCAGATAACGCAGCGTGCAGCGCGGCCACACGCCGTTCAGTTCGTGAACCAGACGCTCGACCTCGGGCTGGCAGCCGTCATCGGCGACGATCACCTCGAACGCGCCGGCGCCGAACTGCTGCACCCCGATTGCGCGCAGGCAGCGGTGCAGCAGGTCCGGGCGTCGGTAGGTCGGGATCACGACCGAGACCAGTGGCTCCACGTCCGCGGTCTCGTTGTTGCGGATCGCATCTCCCGCAGTGTCATGCACCGGCATGCGTGCCCTCCCGCGCAGGCTTCTCCAGCAGGAACGGGCCGATCACCAGCGCATCGAGCGGCGAGGTCCAGAAGCATTCGACCGCATCGCGCGGCGTGCACACGATCGGCTCGCCGCGAGTGTTGAACGAGGTATTGACCAGGATCGGCACGCCGGTGCGCTGCTCGAAGGCCGCCAGCACGTCGTAGTAGGCGGGGTTCTGCTCGCGGCGTACGGTCTGCACACGGGCGGTGCCATCGACGTGGCAGACCGCCGGGATGCGATCCTCCCGCCCCGACTTGACGTTGAACACGAACAGCATGAACGGCGCGCGCCAGTTACCCGGACAGGCCGCGGTAAACCATTCGGGGGCGCGTTCCTCCATCACGACCGGGGCAACGGGGCGGAAGTCCTCGCGGTCCTTGATCTGGTTCAGCTTCTGCTGCATCGACGGATCGATCGGCGAGGCCAGGATCGAGCGGCCGCCCAGCGCGCGGGGGCCGAACTCCATGCGCCCCTGGAACCAGCCGATGATCTTGTTCTGCGACAGCAGCTCGGCGGTTTCGCCGGCGACGTCGTCCAGCCGGCGGTACGGCAGCTTGGCCTGGTCCAGGAAGGCGGCGATCTCCTGCTCGTCGAAGGCCGGGCCGTAATAGGCGTGCTCCATCGCCCAGCGCCGCGCCGGCTTGCCGCGCTGCTGCCAGTCGACCCACAGCGCCGCGCCCAGCGCGGTGCCGGCATCGCCGGCGGCAGGCTGCACCCAGACCTCGTCGAAGGCGCCCTGGTCGCGCACCCGTGCGTTCATCACGCAATTGAGCGCGACGCCGCCGGCCATCGCCAGCTTGCGCTCGCCGGTCTCGGCGGCGAGCCATGCCGTCATGCCGAGCACCGTCTCCTCGAGCACCAGCTGCAGCGAGCGCGCGATATTGAAATGCTCGCGCGTGAATTCGCTGCCGCGCACGCGCGGCGGCCCCAGTACCGCCTCGAGGTCGGCCTGGTCGATGCGGTAGCCACCTTCGCGGTCGCCATGGACCATCGCGCGGAAGATGTCGGCCCGGGTCGGCTCGCCATACGAGGCCAGCGCCATCACCTTGTACTCGTCGGAAGAGTGCAGGAAGCCCAGATGCCGGGTCACGCGCTCATACAGCAGCCCCAGGGAATCGGGCAGGTCGATCTGCTTGATGCGGCGGTAATCGCGCCCGTCGAACACGCCATAGCTGGTGGTGGCGCTCTCGCCGCGGCCGTCCATCGTCAGCACCGCACAGCGGTCGAACGGCGCCGCCAGGAACGCGCTGGCCTCGTGCGCCATATGGTGCTCGACGTAGTGCCAGCGGTACGGGGCTTCGTCGCTGCTGCGCACGGCGGCGAAGCGCTTCTGCAGGTGGTGCGGCACGCCCGACACCAGTTGCCGCGGCGCGTTGACGACATAGGACAGGAACAGCGGGTCCCACGGGGAATCGGCCACGCCGGGCTGGGCATGCCGGGAGGGCTCGAGGGGCAGCGTCACCGTCTCGTCGTTGCGCCGCTCGCCCAGCATCACCGCCGGATCGAAGGAATAGGCGATATGGTCGATATCGGCCAGCGTGATGCCGGCCTCCTTCAGGCAGTAGTCGATCGCATGGTAGGGCAGCTCCCAGGCCGTGAACGGCACCGGCCGCTTGCCGTGCTTGATATGCGTGAACCGTTCGTCTTCCGCCGCGGCAATGACCTCGCCGTCGCGCACCAGGCAGGCGGAGGTGTCGTGATAGGCGGCGTTGATTCCAAGCGTGTACATGGCGGCTCCTCTGCGCGATTCCTTGTGTCGGATTCAGGTAGCCAGCACCGCGCCACTGGCGCGCACCGGCGGCAACGGGGGCATGACCGGGGTCGGCACGATCAGCGGCGGCAGCGTGTTCGCGGCAACCGGCTCGGCGGCCGGCGCACCGGCCAGCAGTTCGCGCGCCGCGGCGACGACCTGCGTCACGTCGACATCGTTCAGGCAACGGTGGTGCTGCTGCGGGCAGACGCTCTTGTAGCAATAGCGGCACGGCACGTCGGCATAGAGCGTGCGGTGCGGCACCTGCCACGGCGTGTGCTGCGGATTGGTCAGCGCATAGAGATCGACCACCGGCGTGCCGAGCGCGGCCGACAGGTGCACCGGCCCGCTGTTGTTCGAGATCAGCAGATCGGCATGCTCGATCAGCGCCCCCATCTGGCCGAGCGTCAGTTCGCCGGCGATGCCGATCACGCGCGGATGGTCGGCGGCGCTGCGTACGCTGTCGACCAGCGCCTGCTCGCTGACGCCGCCGGTCAGCAGCACCAGCGCGCCGTCCTCTTCGGCCAGCGTGCGCGCGACCTCGGCGAAGCGCGGTGCCGGCCAGCGGCGGGTTTCGGCGGTGGCGCCGGGATGCATCACCACGCAGCGGGTCGGCACAGCGCTTTCTCGCTCACCCTCGCCTTGCCAGCGTTGCAGCAGCCGCTGCACCGCGCGCCGATCGTGCGGCTGCACGCGGAAGCGCAGCCGCGTGTCGGCCGGCATCGCGCCGACCGTGGCGACAAGATCGAGCTGGCGCTGCGTCTCGTGGCGGACCTGCGTCTGGGGCTCGGTCTCCGGCACCCAATCGCTCAACAGTTCGTAGGGGTTCTCGCGGCAATGCGCCAGCCGCAGCGGAATGCCGGCCATCGTGCAGAGCAGCGCGGCCGGCAGCGGGTTCTGGCTGTAGACGGTAAAGATCACCGCCGCGTCGAAGCGCGCGGCCTGCAGCCGCTGCGCCCACGGCAGCACGCTGCTGGCGGTGCGGTTGCCGGTGCCGTTACCTTTCACCCAGGGCGCATCCCAGGTCAGCAGCGTATCGATCATCGGCAGGTGGCTGGCCAACGCCCCGGCGCCGCTCGAGGTCAGCAAAGTCAGATGACGGGACGGGTCGCTGTCCTTCAGCGCCTGCATCGCGGGCGTGGTCATCAACACATCGCCCATATTGTCCAGCCGCACGCACAGGATGCGTTTGGCGTCGCGCCATGCCGTCATCGTCATGAGGCCTCCACCCGGCAACGTTCGGCGTGCCGTACCGTGCCGCCCAAATGGCGGACCACGATGCGGGCGGCCTGGTCCAGATCGGCGACGACATGCTCCGGCGTGCGGTGCGGCCCGCGCACCCATTCGGTCTCGTTGCCGCAATCGACCAGGATGGTGTGGCAGCCGGCGCGCTGGCCGGCCTCGATGTCGTCGAGGATGTCGCCGATCATCCAGGAGCGGCGCAGATCGAAGTGCAGCAGCGCCGCGGCATTGCGCAGCAGCCCCGGCAACGGCTTGCGGCACAGGCAGGTGCGCGTGAAGCGCGGCACCACGCCTTCCGGATGATGCGGACAGAAGAAGAAGCCCGACAGCTTGGCGCCGTGGGTCGCGAACAGTTCGCCCAGGCGCTGGCGCATCGGCCCCAGCGCCTCGGGCGTGAAGCGGCCGAGCGCGAGCCCGGGCTGGTTCGACACCACCACCAGCGGCACGCCAAGCCGGCCCAGCCGCCGCAGCGCGCGCGCGGCGCCGGGCGCGAGCCGCATCCTGTCGGGGTCGACGTTGTACGGCACGTCCTGCAGCACCGTGCCGTCCTTGTCCAGCAATACCGCGCCCGGGAGTCCACTGGCTGCTGCGGCCGGGCCGGCGCCAGGCTCGTCGATCACGGCCACGACGTTTCCTTCATCGGCAGCACCATGACCTCGGGGATCACGGTCTCTTCGGGCTGCGTCAGCACGAAGCGCACCGCGCGCGCGACATTGGCCGGGTCCTGCAGGGTGGACTGGTCGATATCGGCGAAGCGGTCGAGCAGGAAGGGGGTACGCATGCCGCCGGCCACGATGGCCGAGACCTTGATGCCGTGCGGCCGCAGTTCCGCGTGCAGCGCGTGCGAGAAGCCCAGCAGGCCCCATTTGGTGGCGTGGTAGGCCGAGGCATTGGGCCAGGCGCGTTTGGATGCGGTGGACGCGATATTGACGATATGGCCGCCGCCCTGCGCCTTGAGCATCGGCACGACGGCGTGCGACATCAGATAGGGACCATACAGATTGACCATCAGCACGCGGTGCCAGCGTTCGGTCTCGACCTCGTCGACCGGCAGCGTGATGTCGATGGCGGCGTTGTTGACGATGCCGTCGAGCCGGCCGCTGCGTTCGCGCACCTGCTCGAAGGCAGAGCGCACCGCGGCCGGCTCGGCCACGTCGAAGGACAGCGAATAGGCGCGCTCGCCGCTGGGATCCAGCTTCTCGGCGCAGGTACGGGCCAGCGATTCATCGACATCGGCGACCACCAGGCTGGCGCCGGCGGCCGACAGGTTCTGGCAGATCGCGGCACCCAGCCCGCGCCCTCCCCCGGTCACAAGAAAGGTCTTGCCTTGCAGGCTGGCGTCTGGCGCATCGGACATTTCGGCTCCTGAAGTTGGCTTGGAAGGCGTGACCGGATGCCGCGCGGGCGCAAAGGGATGCGGCGCGGGGGGCGACTCGCTTCGGGCGGGAAGGAAAAAGGGAACGCACGGCACGGCTCCCCATTTCCGGTTGCCCGCCGCACCGTGCGACGGCGGCGAATCCGGTTCTCTGTGGGAATGCCTTCAGCGAATTGCATGCCAGACGCGTGATGGCGCCGTGGCTTGCCGTTTCGGGGGAAACGGTTCTCCCATGTCAGGAGTTACATGGTGGGGTGTTGGCGTTTATGCCGTGGCTGGTAAAAGTTGCACGGCGGCTTGCGGGTGCCCGCCCTCTCCCCAGCCCTCTCCCGCCAGCGGGAGAGGGAGAACACCGGCGGCGTACATACGTCTTGCGGTTTGCTCCCCTCTCCCGCTTGCGGGAGAGGGGTTGGGGGAGAGGGCATTGAGCACTGGCAGGCCACTGTGGCAATGGACACGCCCTTGCCCTCTCCCCAGCCCTCTCCCGCCAGCGGGAGAGGGAGCCGGGCATCGCCAGCGCTAGCCCTGCGCTCTCCGCCGCTGCTGCGCCACCGCGCGCAGCAGCGCCGCCACGCTCAGCGCGAACGCTTCGTCGTACCAGGGGTTCGCGCCGCTGACCGCCACGACGATGCCGTCGAGCACCACCGCCCCGCCCAGCATCGATTCCTCCGCGCGCAGCAGGTGCGGCGCGCGCGCCTGGATCTGGTCGGTAGCCATGCCGGTGCGCCAGGCCACCTTGGCCTTCTCGCGGGCATACCAGGCGTAATCCGCGTCCCAGCGCTCCCGCCCGGGCGTCGAGTATTCGTACAGGATCGCCTGTTCGAACGGGCAATCCGCCGGTCCCTTGCCCGGGTCCATCACGACCACATGCAGGAAGCCGCCCTCGCCAACCTCGCGGTCGCGCACCGCGGCTTCGAGCATCGGGATCGCCAGCGCGACGGCGCGCTCGGCGCTGGCCGCATCGGCAAATCGGCTGCCCACCGCCATGCCCGGCGAGCCGGTGCGGCCGGGGACGTCGGCGGAGGACCGGGACGGGGTGGAACTGGGCAGATCGGGCCTGTCGTGAGGCTGCATGGTTTCTCCTCGAATGCGTAGTGAGTGGGAAAGTCAGTCGGGTAGTCAGACGGAAACCGATGGCCCCGGCGATCGGGGACCGGAGATCGGCAGCACGCTCGCGCTAGCTTCGCGGCCCGGGCACCGTGGTGTCGACATCGCGATGGCGCACCATCGAGTGGATCGCCACCACCAGCTCGCCGATCTGCACCGGCTTGGACAGGTGCACCTGGAAGCCGGCCATCATCGCCCGCATGCGGTCCTGGGCCTCGGCGTGGCCGGACAGCGCGATCGCGCTCAGGCGGCAGGCCAGCGGCACGTTGCGCTCGGTCTCGAGCCGGCGCACGCGCCGCAGCACGGTGTAGCCGTCCTCTTCGTCGAGCGCGATATCGCACAGCAGCACCTGTGGCCAGTGTTGCGGATCGGCGTTGCCGAGCAACTCAAGCAGATCGTCGCCGCGGCCGAAGGCCTGCGCGTCGGCGCCGTAGTCCTCCAGCGTGCTGGTCAGCACCTCGCGCGTGGGCTCGTCGTCATCGAGCACCAGGATGCGCAGCCCCCGGAGCGCGTCCGGCGCCGGCAGGGTCGCGGCGATGTCGGGCGGCGCGACCGGCGGCGCCGCCGGGGTCTCGCGGATCGGTCGCATCGGCATCGTCACGCGATAGCCATGGCCATGCGGATCGACCGTCAGCCGAACCGCATGGTCCTCGAGCAGGCCCTCCAGCTCGCGCATATCGGGCAGCGGCGCCTGCCGATCGGGCGCGGCGACGTACAGCGACGCCTCGCCGCCCTGCCGCTCCAGCCGCAGTTCAATGCGCCCGCCGGGCTCCATGTCGTCGATCAGCGCATGGCACAGCTCCCACACCGCCTTTTGCACGACGCCCGGGTCGCCGGTCACGCGCAGTTCCGCTTCGCCCAGCACCGTGAACAGATTGACCTGCCGCTCGGCGATCAGCTCGCGCAGGCCGTCGACCACCGCGGCGACGATGGCCTCGAGCCGGATCGGCTGCAGCGCCAGCTTCTGTTCGGTCCGTTCCAGTTCGCGCTGCTGCTGTTGCAGGCGCCACATCTGCGCATAGACGCCGCGCCGGGCCAGCAGCGCATCGTGGGTGCCCTCCTCCACCACGCGGCCATGCTCCATCACCAGGATATGGTCGGCATCGGCGATGGTGGACAGCCGGTGCGCAATGATCAGCGCCGTGCGGCCCTTCGCCACTTCGGCCAGCTCGCGCTGGATCGCGCGCTCCGAGCGCGTGTCGAGGGCGGAGGTGGCCTCGTCGAACACCACGATCGGCGGCTTCTTCAGCAGCGCCCGCGCGATCGCCACGCGCTGGCGCTCGCCGCCGGACAGCCGCACGCCGCGTTCGCCGACGCGGGTCTCGTAGGTGTCGGGCAGCCGGTCGATGAACGTATCGAGCTGCGCGGCGCGCGCGGCCTCGACGATATCGGCGCGGGTCGCGCCCTCGCGGCCGTAGCCGATGTTGTAGGCGATGGTGTCGTTGAACAGGATGGTGTCCTGCGGCACGATGCCGATCACCTCGCGCAGGCTCTGCTGCGTGACCAGCCGCAGGTCCTGCCCGTCGATGCAGATCTTCCCGCTGTCCGGCAGATACAGCCGGAACAGCAGCCGCGCCAGCGTCGATTTGCCCGAGCCGCTGCCGCCGACCACCGCCACGGTCTGGCCCGCGCCGATGCGGATGCTGACGTCCCACAGCGTCTGCCGGCTCGGGTCATAGCTGAAGTTCACGTGCTCGAACACGATCTCGCCGCGCGTCACGTGCAAGGGCCGCGCGCCCGGCGCATCGTGGTCCTCGCCCGGCGGCCCTTGCGCATCGAGCAGCGCGAACAGTCGCTCGACCTGCGTCATCGCGTCGTTGGACTCGCGGAAGATGAAGCCCAGCGTATTGAGCGGCAGCACCACCTGGATGATGTAGGCGTTGATCAGCACCAGGTCGCCCACCGTCAGCACGCCGGTGACGACCCGTTCGGTCGCCAGCAGCATCACCGCCGCCACGCCGAGCGCAATGCAGCAGCTCTGGCCCACATGCAGCGCGGACAGCGCGTACTGATTCTCGACGCTCGCATCGACCCAGCCTTCGAGCAGCCCGGACAGTCGCTTCGTCTCAAACTTTTCTCGGGCGAAGAACTTGACGGTGTCGTAGTTCAGCAGGCTGTCGACCACCTTGCTGTTGGTCTGCGCCTCGACCGCATTGACCTTGCGCTGCACTTTGGTCCGCCGCCGCGTCATCACGAAGGTGTAGCCGGCATACAGGGCGAACGTCACCACGATGATCGCCGCGAAGGCCCCGCCATAAGCCGCTATCATAATGATCAGCACCGAGCCGATCTCCATCAGCGTCGGCACGATGGTGAAGACCGCGACGCCGAGCAGGAAGCCGATTGCCGCGGTCCCCTTCTCCAGGTCGCGGATCACGCTGCCGGTTTCCCGGCGGGCATGAAAGCGCGCGCCGAGCGCATGCAGATGCGCGAAGGTGCGCTCCATGAAGGTCGCCACGGTGCGCTGGGTCACCGGCGCGAACACCACGTCGCGCAGTTCGTTGAAGGCATTGCCGAGCAGGCGCAGCGCCGCGTAGGCGAGCACCAGGAAGACCGGCATCGTGATCGCCGCGCCCGCCATCGCCGCGGCGCCTGTGGCGACCGGGGCCACGTCGTCGACCACCAGCTTGAGCACCAGCGGCACCGCCACGGCGGCGGCCTTGGCCAGGATCAGCAGCACCACGGCCACGCCGACGCGGGCACGAAAACGCCAGATCGTGGCCCATAGTTCGGCCGCGATCCGGCGTTTGGAGGCGGGAGTGGTATGTCCGTTCGTCGGCGGCATCGTCTCGCTGGTTGGCGGCAGCGCTCGTCCCGAAGCTCAGGCCATCACGACCGGTTGTCGACCTTGGGCGCGTCCGGCGTGGTGCTGCCCGGATCGCGCAGGTCGCCCTCGCCGACGCCCGGAGGGAACTGGCCGCGGCGGATCTGGCGGAAGGTGTCGTTCGGCCCGCTGGGCTCCGGCGTGGTCGTCGCCCCGCGCACCAGCTCGGGCTCGTTGCTCTGTTCGTCCGGCTGGCGATGCGACTGCGCCGATTCCCAGGCTTCGCGCGGCTGTTCTTCGGCGGGGTGCTGGCCCTGGCCTTCGCCTTGACCTTGTGTCTGACCTTGGGTCTGACCTTGGCTCAAACCTTGGCCGGCCCCTAGGCCCGCCCCTTGACTCGATCCCTGCCCGCCCGACGGCGCCTGCCCCTCGGCGCCCTGCTGCCGCGGTTCGCCAGCCCGCTGGCCCTGCATGCGGGCCTCGTCGCCCTTGCTGACGCCCTCGTGCGTGGTGGTGTGCTGGCCCGGCGTCAGCAGCACGCCGAGATCGCGCTCGCCGTTTGCGCCGGCCTGCCCGCCCGAGTGACCGCCCGCCTGCCCGGCATGGCGGTCCTCGTCCTGGCGGACCGATTGATCGATCTCGCTACCCGGGTCCTCGTTGCCGGTCGCGTTCAGCGCGCCCTCGCCAAGCTGGCCCGCACGCTCGTGCGGCGCCGTTTCCTGCAGCGGCCTCGGTGTGCCGAGCGGATCGAAGTCCGACCAGCGGCCGTTCTCCCATTGCCCCTCGGCCTGCTCGAGTTCGCGCCCACCTTCCAGGCGAATCAGTTCGGCGGCGGTCTGCAGCCGTTCGGGCTCGACCCGCGCCGCCAGCAGCACGCCGGGCGGACGCGCCAGTTGCTCCGCGGCCTGAGGCGTGCCGACCGTGAAGATCGACACGTCCCATACCGAGAATCCGTGCCCATAAAGCCCTCGCGCCGCGCGCTCGGCGTCGGCGAAGGAATCGAAACGCCCTGCCACGATGGTCGACATGATTGGCTCCTGGGTTTGACAACGACATTCTCGATGCCGTGCAAGGAATGCGCCCGCGCGAGCCGGCACGCTGAGCGCCCGCCGTCGCGGGATGGGTGTTGGGGATGGCGGCTCCGCGCGCGTGTCGAACTTGCAACGCGCACACCGATCTACACGGCGCCGATCGCGGTTCGGCCTGCCCGTGCGCAACGCCGGGCCGCGTCAGACGCCGTCATCGCGGCGGCGATCCTTCCCGCCAAGCTCGGCAGCGACCTCTTCCTCCAGATCGTGCCGCGCTTCCTTCTTGGCGACATGCGTCTGCAGCGCGTCGTCGAGCCCGTGGGTTTCCTCGATATCGCTTTCGCGCTCGGCCAGCTCGGACAGTTGCCGGTAGAACGCGGCCAGCTTCTTCAGGTCCTCTTCGTCCAGGTCCTCGATCGACACCAGCCGGCTGCTGGCATGCCGATGCGAGGCCAGCAACTCGTTCAGCTTCAGATGCACCGCCAGCGAATCCTTGTTCTGCGCCTGCTGAATCAGGAAGACCATCACGAAGGTGATGATGGTCGTCGCGGTATTGATGACCAGCTGCCAGGTTTCCGAGTAGCCGAACATCGGGCCCGTCACCGCCCACACGATCACCACGCCGACCGCCATCGCAAATGCGATGGGCGAGCCGGCGCCGCGTGTGGCATGGCCGGCGAACCATTCGAAGCTGTGCATGACGCGTCGTCGCCAACCCTGCCGGTCATCGTCCGGCGTCTCGTGGGCACCGCCGTTGCCATTGCCGTTGGCGGTCTTGCCGTTCATCACTTCGCGGGCGACGCTGGCGAGGCGTTCGCGGTCGGTACTGGCTGCGTTAGGCATGTCTGTTCTCTGAGCGCCTTCCGGCATGGCGGGCGTCGGCAAGCCAATCAAAAAAGCGCGCCCGCGCCGGACGATCGGCAATACCGATATACGGCAAGTTCCATACCTGTCATGTCAATGCAGCACATGTCGCGCATGCAAATGACGAAAGAGACTGCCCTTCGGTGATGCCATCGCCATACGCCGTACTTTTTACAAGTGCCTGCGGCAAACTTTGCATGTCACTCGCCCCGCTGTTTGCCGACGCGCGCGCGCCAGGCGTGCTGCTTTCGCATGCCGCCCCTCGCGCACAGCGGTACGGTTCTTGCGGTTCCTCAGCCGGTCGGGCAGTGGCCCGGCGCAGTGCGCGGCGCGTGCCGCCACTCGGTACGCAAGGAGGGACAGATGAGCAACGGCAGCAATCAGCGCTACCCCGGCGGCTACGGTGGCTACGGCAGCGGTCCGGGGCGGGATCAGGGGAGCGGCAGCGAATGGTGGCGTGACAAGGACGGTGACGACATGGGCGAAGAAATGCGGTTTGGCGAATACGGCG
>JAPSLC010000020.1 GCA_031181345.1 Cupriavidus sp.
AGATCGCGCTGCCGCAGGACTTCGCGATGCCGCCGGGCGGCCTCAATATCCGCTGGCCCGATCCGCCGCTGGAACAGGAAGCGCGCCTGCTCGACTACAAGTGGTACGCGGCGCTGGCCTATGTGCGGGCCAACCGGATCGACCGCATCGAGATCGACTCGCCGCACGCGCGCTTCGGCATCATGACCGGCGGCAAGGCCTACCTGGACACGCGCCAGGCGCTGACCGACCTGGGCCTGGACAAGGAGACCTGCGAGCGCATCGGCATCCGGCTGTACAAGGTCGGCTGCGTCTGGCCGCTGGAAGCGCAGGGCGCGCGCGCCTTCGCGCAAGGGCTGCAGGAAATCCTGGTGGTCGAGGAAAAGCGCCAGATCATGGAGTACGCGCTGAAGGAAGAGCTGTACAACTGGCGCGACGACGTCCGGCCCAAGGTCTACGGCAAGTTCGACGAGAAAGACAATGCCGGCGGCGAGTGGTCGATCCCGCAGAGCAACTGGCTGCTGCCGGCGCACTACGAGCTGTCGCCGGCGATCATCGCCAAGGCGATCGCCACGCGCCTGGACAAGTTCGACCTGCCCAGCGACGTGCGCGCCCGCATCGCCGCGCGCATCGCGGTCATCGAAGCGAAGGAGCGCGCGCTGGCCACGCCGCGCGTGGCCGCCGAGCGCAAGCCCTGGTTCTGCTCGGGCTGCCCGCACAACACCTCGACCAACGTGCCCGAGGGCTCGCGCGCGCTGGCCGGCATCGGCTGCCACTACATGACGGTCTGGATGGACCGCAGCACCAGCACCTTCAGCCAGATGGGCGGCGAAGGCGTGGCGTGGATCGGGCAGGCGCCGTTCGCGGGCGACCAGCATGTGTTCGCCAACCTCGGCGACGGCACCTACTTCCATTCGGGCCTGCTGGCGATCCGCGCGTCGATCGCGGCCGGCGTCAATATCACCTACAAGATCCTGTACAACGACGCGGTGGCGATGACCGGCGGCCAGCCGGTCGACGGTCAGCTGTCGGTGCAGGACATCGCCTTCCAGGTGGCCGCCGAGGGCGCCAGGCGGATCGACATCGTCACCGACGAACCCGAGAAGTACAACGCGGCGATCAAGCTGCCGGCAGGCGTGACGATCCACCATCGCGACGAGCTCGACCGCATCCAGCGCGAGTTGCGCGAGGTGCCGGGCTGCACCATCCTGATCTACGACCAGACCTGCGCCACCGAGAAGCGCCGCCGCCGCAAGCGCGGCAGCTTCCCCGATCCGGCACGCCGCGTCTTTATCAACGACACGGTGTGCGAAGGCTGCGGCGACTGCTCGGTCAAGTCGAACTGCCTGTCGGTCGAACCGCTGGAAACCGAGCTGGGCACCAAGCGCAAGATCAACCAGTCCTCGTGCAACAAGGACTTCTCCTGCCTGAACGGCTTCTGCCCCAGCTTCGTGACCGCCGAAGGCGCGCAGCTGCGCAAGCCCGAGGCGCATGGCGTGTCGATGCAGAGCCTTCCGCCGCTGCCCGAGCCGGCGCTGCCCACGCTGCAGAAGCCGTACGGCGTGCTGGTGACCGGCGTCGGCGGCACCGGCGTGGTGACCATCGGCGGCCTGCTCGGCATGGCGGCGCACCTGGAGCAGAAGGGCGTCACCGTGCTGGACATGGCGGGCCTGGCGCAGAAGGGCGGTGCGGTGCTGTCGCATGTGCAGATCGCCGCGCGGCCGGAAGACATCCACGCCACGCGCATCGCGATGGGCGAGGCGGATCTCGTGATCGGCTGCGACGCCATCGTGTCGGCTACCGACGAGGTGCTATCGAAGGCCCAGGCGGGCCGCACGCGCGCGATCGTCAATACCGCGCAAACCCCGACCGCGGAATTCATCCGCAATCCGAAGTGGCAGTTCCCCGGGCTGTCGGCCGAGCAGGACGTGCGCAATGCGGTCGGCGAGCAATGCGATTTCATCAATGCCAGCGCGCTCGCGGTGGCGCTGCTCGGCGACGCGATCTACACCAACCCGCTGGTGCTCGGCTATGCCTGGCAGAAGGGCTGGGTGCCGCTGTCGCTGGATGCGATGCTGCGCGCGATCGAACTGAACGGCGTGTCGGTCGACAAGAACAAGGCCGCGTTCGAATGGGGCCGCCATATGGCGCATGACCCCGAGCATGTGCTGTCGCTGACCGGCGAACTGAAGCGCACCGCCGAGGGCGCCGATGTGGTCAAGCTGCCGACCTCGTCGGGCGCGCTGCTGGAAAAGCTGATCGCCCAGCGCGCCGAGCACCTGACCGCCTACCAGGACGCGGCGTATGCGCAGACCTATCGCGACACGGTCAATCGCGTGCGCGCCGCCGAGAGCGCGCTGGTCGGCAGCGGCAAGCCGTTGCCGCTGACCGAGGCGGTGGCGCGCAATCTGGCCAAGCTGATGGCGTACAAGGACGAGTACGAGGTCGCGCGGCTCTATACCGATCCGGTCTTCCTCGACAAGCTGCGCAACCAGTTCGAGGGCGAGCCGGGACGCGACTACCAGCTGAACTTCTGGCTGGCGCCGCCGATGATCGCCAGGCACGACGAGCAGGGCCGGCTGATCAAGCGCCGCTTCGGCCCGTCGACGATGACGATCTTCAAGGTGCTCGCCAAGCTCAAGGGCCTGCGCGGCGGTCCGCTCGACGTGTTCGGCAAGACCGAGGAGCGCCGCACCGAACGCGCGCTGATCGGGGAATATCGGGCGCTGCTGGACGAGCTGGTGACGGGGCTCAATGCCGCCAACCACGGCACCGCGGTGGCGCTGGCGAATCTGCCGGACGACATCCGCGGCTTCGGCCACGTCAAGGCCAACAACCTGAAGGCGGCGCGCTCGCGCTGGCAGACGCTGCTGGCGCAGTTCAGGAATCCGCAGGCGGGGCAGCAGGCGGCTTGAGGCGATAACGCTCGATACTGCTTTCGGTCTTCTCCCCTCTCCCGCCCCTGCGGGAGAGGGGTCGGGGGAGAGGGCAAGGGCGGTTGGGCATGGCAGTTGGCATCGCATAGCTACCGCCCTGCCCTCTCCCCCAGCCCCTCTCCCACGAGTGGGAGAGGGGAGCGCGTCGACGCGGTTCGATCGCTTTCCTCCTACTCCACCTGCGCCAACTTCTCCTCGCCCTTCTTCACATACATCGAGTTCTTCGGCTGCGCGAACACGCGGCGCACCATCGGCTCGAAGAACGACAGCGGCAGCGTGTCGTAGTCGGTCATGAAGGCCGCGGCATCGTACTTCGCGCAGAATTCGGCGGTGCGCTCGAACAGCTCGGGCTGGCCGCGGAATTGCTCGCGCAGGTTGCGATCGAGCCCCAGGTGGTGGAAGAAGTAGTAGCCCTGGAATACGCCGTGCTTCTCGACCATCCACAGGTTCTCGGCGCTGACGAAGGGCTTCAGGATCGCCGCGGCGATGTCCGGATGGTTGTAGCTGCCCAGCGTGTCGCCGATATCGTGCAGCAGCGCGCAGACGACGTATTCTTCGTCGCGGCCGTCGCGGTGGGCCAGCGTGGCGGTCTGCAGCGAGTGGGTCAGCCGGTCGATCGGAAAGCCGCCGCAGTCGCCGTCGAGCAGCCGCAAATGGGCCAGCACGCGGTCGGGCAGCGCGGCGGCATAGGGCATGAACTCGGCCGAGATTGCGGCCCAGTCTTCGCGGGTGCCCTGTTCCATATGGCTGAAGCGCGCACGCGGCGCGTGATGGGATTCGCTCATGGTGGTCTCCTGGTGGGGTCGGCGCTGATGCGCTCTGGGGAATTCCGCCATTGTGACACCGGTCGATGCCGCTACACTGTCGGGATACCGACAGTCGCCGCCACCGTGTCCGCGTGGCCGGCGGCACCAGCCAAAGGAGAACGTCGATGCAATATCAGGGCAGCTGCCATTGCGGCCGCATCGCATTCGAGGTCGAGGGCGAGATCGACGCCGTGCTCTCGTGCAATTGCTCGATCTGCCAGCGCCGCGGCCATCTGCTGTGGTTCGTGCCGCGCGAGCGCCTGCATCTGAAGACGCCCGAGTCCGACTACTCGACCTATCGCTTCCACAGCATGAAGATCGCCCACCATTTCTGCCCGGTGTGCGGCTGCGGGCCGTTCGGCGAAGCCATCGATCCGAAGGGCAATCCGACCGCGGCGGTCAATGCGCGCTGCCTCGAGGGCATCGACCTGGACAAGCTCAAGGTCATCCCGTTCGACGGGCGGCGCCTGTAACACCAACGCGCTGACGCCATGCTGTCGATCCGGGGACTCGATCATCTGGTGCTGCGCAGCGCCGACGTGCCGGCGCTGCTGCGCTTCTACGTGGACGTGCTGGGCTGCACGCTGGAGCGCGAGCAGCCGAAGCTGGGGTTGACGCAGCTGCGCGCCGGCGCCAGCCTGATCGACCTGGTCACGCTCGACGGCCCGCTCGGCAAGGCCGGCGGCGCGGGACCCGGTGCCGAGGGCCGCAATCTGGACCACTTCTGCCTGCGCGTCGAGCCCTTCGACGCCGACGCCATCGCCGCGCATCTGCGCGCGCACGGTGTCGAAGCCGGACCGGTCGAATCGCGCTACGGCGCCGAGGGCACCGGGCCGTCGATCTATCTGCGCGATCCCGATGGCAACGTGGTCGAGCTGAAGGGACCGCCCGACGCCAAGGCATAGGCGGGCAAGACGGGGCAGAGCCGAAGCGATGCCGCCGCGCAACGCCCCGCGCACGCGGCACCGGGGCGCCGCTACAATCGGGTTTCCCCCAACCATGCGCCGCCGGCAACGCATCGGCGGCCCGGCGCCGGCTTTCCGGCGCATGCCATGACGACACCCGACCTCTCCTCCGGCCCGCGCCCCGACAGCGGCGGCGCCGCCCCCTCCGCCCCCTCCAAGGCGGCCGCCGGCGACGCCGCCGGACCCGCCGAACCGCAGCCCCACCCCGCCCCCTGGTCCGAACCGCCCCGCCACCTGGCCTGGGTGCTCGGCCTGACCGAGACCATTTCCTGGGGCACGCTGTACTTCGCCTTCACCGTCTTCATCGAGCCGATGAGCCGCACACTCGGCTACGGCAAGCCCTTCCTGGCGGGCGGCTATTCGCTCGGGCTGCTGGTCTGGGCCTTGTGCTCGTTCGCGGTCGGGCGGCTGCTCGATCGCGCGCCGGCGCGGTGGGTCATGGGCACCGGTTCGGTGCTGGCGGGATTGGGACTGGTGCTGTGGGCCTGGACGCCCAGCCCGACGCTGTTCCTGCTGATGTGGGTGCCGCTCGGCCTGGCGATGGCCACCACGCTGTACGAGCCGGCCTTCGTCGTATTGCGCCAGGCCTATGGCGACGGCTACCAGAAATCGATCGTGATCGTGACGCTGGTGGCGGGCTTTGCCAGCACCATCTTCATTCCGCTGGCGCAATGGCTGGTGTTGCATATCGGCTGGCGCGGCACGCTGCTGATCTTCGCGGCGCTGAACCTGCTGGTCTGCGCGCCGCTGCATGCGCGGCTGCGCTTCACGCCGCATCCGACCTATGCCAGCGTGCAGCCGGTGGCGCCGCTGGGCGGCGGCTCGCCCGGCATCGCCACGCTGGCGCTGCGCGATCCGGTGTTCTGGTCGGTGGTACTGGCCTTCACCGCGCTGGCGGTGGTGGCCTCGCTGCTGGGCGCGCACCTGATTCCGATGCTCAACGAGAAGGGCCTGCCGGTCGGCGAGCAGCTGATGGTGGCGGCGCTGATCGGGCCGGCCCAGGTGGTCGGCCGCCTGGCGATGGCGCGCATGCCGTCGCGGCAGCCGGTGCGGATCGCGATGCCGGTCTATCTGGTGATGAGCCTGGGCCTGCTGACGCTGGCGCTGGGACACGGCAAATGGCTGATGCTGGCCGCCGTGCTGTACGGCTGCGCCAACGGCATCAACACGATGCTGCGGGCGATGGCGATGCCCGAGCTGATCTCGCGGCACCACTATGCGACGCTGAACGGGCTGATGATGACGCCGGTGCTGCTGATGCAGGCGATCGCGCCGTGGCTGGGCGCGCTGATGTGGAGCGCTGCCGGCGGCTATTGGCTGATGCTGTGGGTGATGGTGGCGCTGGCGCTGGCGGCGCTGGGCGCGTTCGCCTATGCGCTGCGCCGGCGCGGCATGCTGGGGGCGCCGCCGGCCGCCGCCTAGCGGAACGCGGACGTACTCAGGCCGCAGCCGCCGCGCCCATGCCTTCGAAGACGAAGGTGTCCATCGCCAGCACGCCGTAGGTGACCGCGTCGGTCTCGCGCGCGACCTCGGCCGGCCTGGCCGGCGCAGGCGCCCCCGCGGTTCGCCCCGCAGTTCCTGTGGCGGGTCCAAGCGCGGCACCCAGCGCAACGAAGAACGGCAGCAGATGCTCGTCGGTCGGATGGGCCCGCCGCGCATGCGGCGCCTCGCTGCGATAGCGCGAAATGCGCGCGGTTTCACCGGTGCGCAGCGCCTCGTCCAGCGCGTCGACCATCCAGCCGCGAAATGCCTCGACATAGGGCTCGGCCGCGCCGCCGTGCTGGACGGGCCGTTCCTCGCCGAACACCTCGCGCAGGTTGTGCGTGAAGCTGCCCGAGCCGACCACCAGCACGCCCTCGTCGCGCAGCGGCGCCAGCGCGCGGCCGATCTCGATCTGCACGGCCGGGTCCAGATAGGGGTTCAGCGCCAGCTGCACCACCGGCACGTCGGCGTCCGGGAAGAAATACCGCATCGGCAGCCAGGCGCCATGATCGAGGGGCCTGGCCTCGTCCAGCGCGACAAAGCCCGCCCCGGGGATGCCGGCGGCCTCGACCAGCGCCTTGACGCGCCCGGCCAGCGCCGGCGAACCCGGCGCGTCGTAGCGCAGCGCATAGAGCTGCTGCGGGAAGCCGCCGAAGTCGTGCCAGGCCTGCTGCCGCTCGGCCGCGGTCACGGCCAGCGTGCTGTAGATCCAGTGCGCCGAGATGACCAGCACCGCGCGCGGCCGCAAGGCGCGCAGCCGCGCTCCCAGCGCATCGAACGCCGGGCCGACCGGGCCGGGTTCGATCGCCAGCATCGGCGAACCGTGGGAGACATAGAGCGCGGGCAGCATGGGAGGTCCTTTCGACATCGTGGATTCGTGAAACACCGGCTTCGTGAAATACCGGGCTAGTTTGACAAATCCCCACGGCTCCGACGTGAAGCGTTGCGGACGCCTCCGTCAAATATTTTGAAATTCAGCGTTGCGGCGATGTCCCCTCCAACCGCGGGCGAACTGGCACTAACATGGCGGCTTGCCGAGCGGGTTGCCCAATCGGCCCCGAACCGAAACGACGGAGACACGATGACCACCATGCCCGCCATCAGGCCCAAGCAGGCCGCATCGGCGCCCGCTGCACCGCTGACGCGCTGCGGATGGTGCGGCACGCTCGAGGACTATTGCCACTACCACGACAACGAGTGGGGCTATCCGGTCGACGACGACCGCCGCCTGTTCGAGAAGCTGTGCCTGGAGGGCTTCCAGGCCGGTCTGAGCTGGCTGACGATCCTGCGCAAGCGCGAGGCCTTCCGCAAGGCATTCGCCAACTTCGACGTCGAGAAGGTGGCGCGCTTCGGCGAGCGCGACATCGAGCGCCTGCTGGGCGATGCCGGCATCGTGCGCCATCGCGGCAAGATCGAGGCGGCGATCAACAACGCCCAGCGCGCGCTCGAACTGCTCGACACCGAATCGTCGCTGGCCGCCTATCTGTGGCGCTACGAGCCCGACCCGAAGAGCCGGCCTGCCGTGCTGACCCCCGAGGTGCTGCGCACGATGACGACCTGTCCGGAGGCCACCGCGTTGTCCAAGGACCTGAAGAAGCGCGGCTGGCGCTTCGTCGGGCCGACCACGATGTATGCGCTGATGCAGGCGATGGGCATGGTCAACGACCACCAGCAGGGCTGCTGGGCGCGCGAGGAGGCGCAGCGCAGACGGGCGGCATTCAAGGTGCCGCGCTAGCGGGACGGCCGCCGCGGCCGTGCGCGACTGCGTGGGTAAACGCACATCCAGGTACCGCACGGCGCAACGGTGCCCCATGGTCTTTAAAGATTGTTTACGTATACGTAGATAGTAGTAGTAGGTAAACGGCGCACTCGGCAGTGGATAAGGGCGCCGCGGCCTTGCGGCACAAGCGCTGGCGGACGGGATAATCCCTAGGGAAAACCCGATGTATACGGGATAACCGGACGCCCTCGCGGAACCGGTTCGGAACGCGCGGGAGTTGTTAGTCGGCGATCCACAGGCGTCGCACAAGCTGCCCAGCGCTTGTCCCTTGTGCGGCGCACAGGACGGGCACAGGGTTGTCCCCGCACTTATCCCCAGGCCGCCGATGCGACGGCCGTGCGGTCCCGTTCGGTACAGTGCAGTTTCAGTGCGAACTCGGCCGCAACGCCCGCCGCCCGCGCTGCACCAGCATCACGCCGGCCAGCACGATGGCGCCGGCGATCACGCCGCCGACCAGATTGATCAGCAGCGGTCCCAGCCATGACAGGAAGGGGCCGACGCCGGGGATGGCCCCGAGCCATTGCGCGGCGCTCTGTTCCAGATGGTGCGCCCACGGCAGGCCATGGACGAGAATGCCGCCGCCCACCAGGAACATCGCCACGGTGCCCGCCACCGACAACGTCTTCATCAGCATCGGGGCCAGCCGCAGCAGGCCGTCGCCGATGCGGCGGGCGAAGCCGTTGCCGCGGTTGCTCAGATAGAGCCCCGCATCGTCGAGCTTGACGATGCCGGCCACCAGCCCGTAGACGCCCACCGTCATCAGCAGCGCGATCGCGGTCAGCACGGCCAGGCGGGTGCCGAACGGCGCGTTGGCCACCGTGCCGAGCGAGATCACGATGATTTCGGCGGACAGGATGAAGTCGGTACGGACCGCGCCCTTGATCTTGTCCTTCTCCAGCGCGACCAGGTCGACCGCGGGATTGGACGCTGCTTGCCGCAACGCGGCGCGTTCGACCGCCTCCCTGGCGCGCTCGGTCGGCTCGGCGTGGCCGGGCAGATAGCGATGCGCAAGCTTCTCGAAGCCCTCGTAGCAGAGAAACGCGCCGCCGATCATCAGCAGCGGCGTCACCGCCCATGGCGCGAAGGCGCTGATCGCCAGCGCCGCCGGCACCAGGATCACCTTGTTGCGCAGCGATCCGAGCGCGACCGCCCACACCACCGGCAGCTCGCGCTCGGCCTTCAGGCCGGTCACCTGCTGCGCGTTCAGCGCGAGGTCGTCGCCGAGCACGCCCGCGGTCTTGCGGGCGGCGACCTTGCTCATGGTGGCGACGTCGTCGAGGATCGTCGAAATATCGTCGAGCAGCGCAAGCAGGCTGGCACCGGCCATCTCAGCGGCCTCCCCGGGGCAGCCAGGCTGCGTCGGTACGGCGATCGGAACTCGGCATGGCTTGAACTCCTGTGGTTTGGAGGGGGGCAAGGCGCCGTCGGCTCGCGGCCGGGACCGCTTGATGAGTGGCGCCGCCATCGCGCCATACTGCCATAGCAGGCGCGGCTTCCAGCATGGCGGGCATGTCGGATTTTGTCTGATTTTTTTACGTCACTTGGCCCGGTAGCATGGGGCGTCATTGCGCAGGCACCGGGCGGCTTTTGCGCCGGCGCCCCCGCCTTCTCCCATTTCCACCCGGTCGCCCATGCCCCAAACCCTTGCGCGCAGCGATCTGCTGCGTACGCTCGTCATTCCCCTGCTGCTGGCCGTCCTGCTGGTCGCGGACCTGCTGACCCCGCTCGGCGTGGCCGAGTGGATCTTCTATCTGGTTCCAATCTGCCTGTGCGTGTTCGTCGACCGGCCGATGATGCCGCTATGGACGGCCGCCGGGGCGACCCTGCTGATCGCGGCCGGCTATATCTTCTCGCCAAGCGGGGGCGATCCGACCGTCGGCATGATCAACCGCCTCTGCGGCACCGTGGTGATGTGGTTCCTCGCCGCCGCGATCTACCGCTATATCGCCAGCCAGCTGCAGATGCAGCGCTTCGCCTGGCTGCAGGAGGGCCAGGTGCGCGTGGTCCAGCAAACCCGCGGACTCGACACGCCGGCCGAGGTCGGCAGCGCGCTGCTGCGTGCGCTGGTGCCGCTGGCGCAGGCCCAGGCCGGCGTGGTCTACCGGCTCGAGGACGGCAGCCTGAAGCGGCTTGCGGGCTGGGCCGCGCCGGCCGATACGCCCGAGGACCTCGCGCTCGGCGAAACGCTGGCCGGACAGGCCGCCAGCGAGAACCGGCCGCTGCTGGCGCGCGGGCTGTCCTCGCACTATCTGCGCATCGGCTCGGCGCTCGGGCGCGACGTGCCGCAGGCAGTGCTGGCCGCGCCGCTGACCGCCGACGGCCATGTGGTCGGCGTGGTGGAGCTGGCCTTCGCCAATGCACAGCCGAAGCTGGACGACACCATCGAGCTGACCGGCCGCATCGCCGAGGCGGCCGGCGTGGCGCTGACCGCCTCGGCGTATCGCGCGCGGCTGGAGACGCTGCTGGCGCAGACCCAGCGCCAGGCCGAGGAACTGCAGGTCCAGCAGGAAGAGCTGCGCGTCTCCAACGAGGAACTGGAGGAGCGCGGGCGCGCGCTGATGGAATCGCAAGCACGGCTGGAGACGCAGCAGGCCGAGCTCGAGCAGAGCAACGTCCAGCTGGAGGAACACACCCAGCTGCTGGAGGCGCAGAAGCGCGACCTGCTGCAATACCAGGCCGAGCTGGCCGCGGGCGCGCGGGCGCTGGAGCGCGCCAACCAGTACAAGTCCGAGTTCCTGGCCAACATGTCGCACGAGCTGCGCACCCCGCTCAACAGCGCGCTGATCCTGGCCAAGCTGCTGCAGGACAACAAGGAAGGCAACATGACGCCGGAGCAGGTGCGCTATGCCGCCACCATCCATTCGGCCAATACCGACCTGCTCAACCTGATCAACGACATCCTCGACCTGTCCAAGATCGAGGCGGGCCATCTGACCGTGCACCCCGAGCCGGTCGATATCGAGGCGGTGGTCGGCGGCCTCGCGCAAGGGTTCGCGCCGATCGCCGCGCAGAAGTCCGTGCAGTTCCGCATCGAGCGCGCGCCCGAGCTGCCCGCGACGCTGGTCACCGACAACGTGCGGCTGCAGCAGATCCTGCGCAACCTGCTGTCCAACGCCTTCAAGTTCACCGAGCGCGGCGAGGTGACGCTGTCGGTCACGCGCGATGGCGACGATGGCGTGCGCTTCGCCGTGCGCGATACCGGCATCGGCATTCCGCGGGACAAGCAGGCCATCATCTTCGAGGCCTTCCAGCAGGCCGACGGCACCACCAGCCGCCGCTATGGCGGCACCGGCCTGGGGCTGTCGATCTCGCGCGAGCTGGCACAACTGCTCAACGGCACGCTGACGGTCGACAGCGAACCGGGCACCGGCAGCACCTTCGCGCTGACGCTGCCGCTCGAATTCATCGGACCGGCCGCGCCGACGGCTGCGGTGTCCTCGGTGCCCCCCGCACCGGCGGCGGTGCTGGAAGCCGCGGCCCAGGTCGCGGCCGAGGGCGGCATCGACGTAACCGAGGCGCTCACCGCGCCGCAGCCCGCGCCGGTGCCCGACGCGGTCGCCGCCACGTCCGCGCCGGCGCACGCTGCCGGCCCGAAACCGGCGCAAACGGCGTCGCCCATCACCATCAGCGCGCCGCCGCTGCACACCATGCTGGGCCCGGCGCCGATCGACGACGACCGTGGCCGTCGCTCGCGCGGCAACCGGCTGATCCTGGCGATCGAGGACGACGTCGCCTTCGCGCAGATCCTCTACGACCTGGCCCACGAGCTGGACTTCGACTGCCTGCACGCGACTACCGCGCAGCAGGGGCTGGAGCTGGCGCGCGAATACCAGCCCTGCGGCATCCTGCTCGATGTCGCGCTGCCCGACCATTCGGGCCTGACGCTGCTCGACTGGCTCAAGCGCGACCCGGCCACGCGGCATATCCCGACCCATCTGGTGTCGATCAGCGACCATGCGGAGGCGGCGCTGCACCGCGGCGCGATCGGCTACACGCTCAAGCCGAGCGGCCGCGACGACCTGGCCAGTGTGATCCGCGAACTGGAGGCGCGCATGGCGCGCGGCGGCATGCGTACGGTGCTGGTGGTCGAGGACGACGCCACGCTGCGCGAGAGCATCCGTGCGCTGCTGCAATCGGCTGACATCGATATCGTCACCGCCGATACGGTGTCGACAGCGCTGGCGCGCCTGTCGGAACGCCGCTTCGATTGCGTGGTGATGGACCTGGCGTTGCCGGACGGCTCGGGCCACGACCTGCTCGAGCAGATGGCGGCCGACGCCTCGTATTCGATGCCGCCGGTGATCGTCTACACCGGCCGGCAGCTGTCGGCCGAGGACGAGCAGCGGCTGCGCCGCCATTCCAAGTCGATCATCATCAAGGGCGCGCGCTCGCCGGAGCGGCTGCTCGACGAGGTCACGCTGTTCCTGCACAGCGTCGAATCGGC
The DNA here is from genome assembly GCA_031181345.1 of Cupriavidus sp. Lineage (GTDB taxonomy): Bacteria > Pseudomonadota > Gammaproteobacteria > Burkholderiales > Burkholderiaceae > Cupriavidus. The sequence continues at coordinate 12,393 of JAPSLC010000020.1, forward strand.
GCTGCCGCCGGAACACCAGCGCATGCTGCGCGCGGTACGCAGCCGCGACGACGCCTTCGAGGGCCGCAGGCTGCTGCTGGTGGAGGACGATGCGCGCAATATCTTCGCGCTGTCGAAGGTGATCGAGCCGCTCGGCGCGCAGGTCGAGATCGCGCGCAACGGCCGCCAGGCGCTGGAAGTCCTCGACGGCCGCGACGATATCGACCTGGTGCTGATGGACATCATGATGCCGGAGATGGACGGGCTGACCGCGATGCGGCATATCCGCCAGGATGGCCGCCACGCGCGGCTGCCGATCATCGCGCTGACCGCCAAGGCGATGTCGTCCGACCGCGAGGCCTGCCTGCTGGCCGGCGCCAACGACTACATCGCCAAGCCGATCGATATCGACAAGCTGCTTTCGCTGTGCCGGGTATGGCTGCACGCGCGCTGACCCCTCCCGCCGCGGCGTCGACCAGCGCGGCGCCGGCCGACGACGCGTTCGCGGCGGTGCCCGCGGAGGACTTCGACATCGAGCTCGAATTGCTGCTCGAGGGCATCTACCGCAAGTACCAGCACGATTTCCGCGGCTATTCGCGCGCCTCGCTGCGGCGCCGGCTGTCGCAGGCGCTGCGGGACCTGAGGCTCGACACGCTGTCCCAGCTGCAGGACCGCATGCTGCGCGATCCGGCGCTGTTCGCCCGGCTGTTCCAGTACCTGACGGTGCAGGTCAGCGAGATGTTCCGCGACCCCTCGTATTTCCGCGCGATCCGCGAGCATGTGGCACCGGTGCTCAAGACCTATCCGTCGATCACGGTGTGGGTGGCCGGCTGCAGCAGCGGCGAGGAGCTGTGGTCGCTGGCGATCCTGTTCGCCGAGGAGGGCCTGCACGAGCGCACCACCTTCTATGCGACCGACATCAATCCGGCCGCGCTGGCCGAGGCCCGCGCCGGGGTCTACGACGCCGGGCGGCTGCGCGGCTTCGGCCGCAACTACCTGGCCGCCGGCGGCCGGCATTCGCTGGGCGACTACTATCACGCCGCCTACGGCAAGGCCAAGTTCGACGCCAGTCTGGTGTCGCGCGCGGTGTTCGCCGACCACAGCCTGGCCACCGACAGCGTGTTCCAGGAAGCGCAGCTGATCTCGTGCCGCAATGTGCTGATCTACTTCGATCGCGCGCTGCAGGACCGTGCGCTCGGGCTGTTCCGCGACGCGCTGGTGCGCCACGGCTTTCTGGGCCTGGGCAGCAAGGAAACGCTGCAATTCAGCGCCCACGCCGAGGCCTTCGAGGCCGTGATGCCGTCGGACCGGCTGTACCGCAAGCGATGAACGTCGCATGAACGCTCCCCACGCCCACCCGACCCCATCGCCCGAGGCCGTCGTCATCGGCGGCTCGGCCGGCGGCATCGAGGCGCTGAACGTGCTGCTGCCGATGCTGCCCGCGGCGTTCCGTCCGGCGCTGATCGTGGTGCTGCATCTGCGGCCCGACACGCCGAGCTTGCTGCCGCAGCTGTTCTCGCTGCGCTGCGCGCTGCCGGTCTGCGAGGCCGAGGACAAGATGCCGGTGCGGCACGGCCACCTGTATCTGGCCCCGCCCGACTATCACCTGCTGGTCGAGCGGGAGAGCCACCACGGCAGCCATCACGGGAGCGAGCGCGCCGAGGGCGTGCGTCTCGCGCTGTCGGTCGACCCGCCGGAGCGCTTCTCGCGCCCGTCGATCGACGTGCTGTTCGAGTCCGCCGCGCACGCCTGGCGCGAGGCGCTGCTGGGCATCCTGCTCAGCGGCGCCAACGACGACGGCGCGCGCGGGCTCGAGACCATCCGCCAATGCGGCGGACGAACCTGGGTGCAGGCCCCGGATACGGCGTCGGCGGAAACCATGCCGGCGGAGGCGATCGCGCGCGGCGCGGTCGACGAGGTACTGACCCTGGAAGCGATCGGCAGCCGGCTGCGGCTCGCCGTCCACTGAAACCTTGCCATGTCCGATCCCATCAAGATCCTGACCGTCGACGACATCGCCAGCAATCTGACTGCGCTGGACGCGGTGCTCGCCCGACCCGACGTCGAACTGGTACACGCCAACTCGGGGCCGCAGGCGCTGGACCTGCTGCTGGAACACGAGTTCGGCCTGGCCATCCTCGACGTGCACATGCCGGGCATGGACGGCTTCGAGCTGGCCGAGCTGATGCGCGGCAGCACGCGGACCCACCATATCCCGATCCTGTTCCTGACCGCGGCCGGCTACGACAGCCAGCGCACCTTCAAGGGCTATGCGACCGGCGCGGTGGATTTCCTGTACAAGCCGCTCGACGCCAACATCCTCGCCGCCAAGGTCGACGTGTTCGTGCAGCTGGCACGGCAGAAGCAGCAGCTCGCCGAGCAGCTCGCCACCACGCAACGGCTGCTCAAGGCCAACGAGATGCTGATGGCGGTGCTGGCGCACGACCTGCGCACGCCGCTGTCCGCGATCCTGGCCTCGACCTCCTTCCTCGAGCGCTTCTGCCACGACCAGAAGACCGCGCCCGCCGTCGAACGCATCCGCCGCAGCGGCACCCGCATGGTGCGGATGGTCGATCAACTGCTCGACGTGGCGCGGCTGCACGGCGGCCGCATGCAGCCCTCGCTGCAGCGCGAGGACCTGCATGCGCTGTGCGCGGCGATCGTCGACGAACACGAAACCCGGCACGGAAAGGGCCGGCTGCTGCTGGAGAAGGCCGGCGATACGGCGGCGGCCGTGGACGCCGGGCTGCTGTCGCAGGTGCTGGCCAATCTGATCGGCAACGCGCTGCAGCATGGCGACTCAGCGGTGCCGGTGCGCGTGCGCATCGAGGGCGCCGAGGGGCGCGTGGCGGTCGCGGTCAGCAATGGCGGCACCATTCCGCCCGATCTGCTGCCGCATCTGTTCGACGCCTTCCGCTCGGGGCGCTCGGCCACCGAGTCGGAGGGGCTGGGACTGGGGCTGCATATCGCGCGCGAACTGGCGATGCTGCATGGCGGCGATATCGAGGTGGTCTCGCGCGAGGGGGCGGGGACGACCTTCACGGTGTGGGTGCCGCGCCAGGGACCGGCGTAGCCGTTCGTTCGTCCGTCGGCGCGCTGGTAATCGGCGCGCTGGTAATCGGCGCGTCGGTCATTCGGCCCGCAGTACGCGCGCCATCTGCTGCGCCGCCTCCTGCAGCACCGGCACCGCGCGCAGCAGGCCTTCCAGCGGCACGCGCGCCGTGGGAGCATGGCAGGCGATCGCCGCCAGCACCGGGCGGGCGGTGGTTGCGTTGCCGACCGCCGTGCCGTTGATCGCCTCCACTGCCAGCTCGCGCACCGGCACCGCGACCGCCGTCATGCCGCGCACGAATTCCTCGTTGTCGACGCCGATGCCGCGCGCGCCGAGCCGATCGAGCTCGGCCTCCAGCAGCGACAGGTCGGCCAGCGTGCGCGGCGTATTGCGCGTCAGCACCAGCCGCTGCAGCGTCTGCTGCCGTTCCAGCCGGCTCATCGCCGACAGGAACAGCTTGCCGCTCGCGGTGCAGTGCAGCGGCACATGGATGCCCGGCGACAGCTGCAGCCGCAGCGGCTCGTGGGTCTCGACGCGCTCGACGTAGAGCACCCGATCGCCGTCCAGCGCGGTCAGATTGCAGGTCTCGCCCAGCGCCGCCACCAGCCGGCCGAGGATCGCGCGGCATTCGCGCAGCACCGGCGGACTGCGCAAGGTCTGCAGCGCCAGTCCCGCCGCCCGCGGGCCCGGCACGAAGCCGCGCTCGGCCGGCATCTGCAGCACGAAGCCGGCGCGCTCCATCGCCGCCAGCAGCCGCATCAGCGTGGTCTTCGGCACGTGCAGGCGTTGCGACAGCTGTGCCAACGTCTGCGGATGCTGCGCGCGTGCGAGCGCGTCGAGCACCATCAGCACACGCAGGCTGCGCGCGTCCTCGTCCGCCGCCCGAGAGTCCGACGCACTGTCTGCTGCGCTGCGATTCTGAAACGGAATTTGCACGTTCTGTTTCACTTTCCGCGCCTCCACGCGTATTGCCTTTTCATTTTCAGGTCGGCAAATAAAATCGGGACAAGTCGTTCCATTATAAGAACGTTGCTGGCAGGCCCCGCGGCCAATCCGCCCCGGACAAACCCTGCCCGCAACACCCGACCAGGAGACAGCGACGATGTCGCAAACCGTTGACTACATCGTGGTGGGCGCCGGCTCGGCCGGCTGCGTGCTGGCCAACCGGCTCAGCGAGGACGGCCGCCACGCGGTGTGCCTGCTCGAGGCCGGCCCGCCGGACCGCTATCCGTGGATCCATATCCCGATCGGCTACGGCAAGACGATGTTCCACAAGGAGGTCAACTGGGGCTTCCATACCGACCCCGACCCCAACATGCTGAACCGGCGCATCTATTGGCCGCGCGGCCGCACGCTGGGCGGCAGCAGCGCCATCAACGGCCTGATCTACGTGCGCGGGCAGCGCGAGGACTACGACCACTGGGCCGCGCTAGGCAATCGCGGCTGGAGCTGGAACGACTGCCTGCCCTACTTCCGCAAGCTCGAGAACAACGACCTCGGCCCCGGCCCGACGCGCGGCACCGACGGCCCGCTGAACGCGACCTCGATCGACCGGCGCCATCCGCTGGTCGAAGCCTTCATCGAAGCCGGCGAGGCGCTGGGCCTGCCGCGCAAGGCCGATTTCAATACCGGCGACCAGGAAGGCGTCGGCTACTACCAGCTGACTACGCGCAAGGGCTGGCGCTGTTCGACCGCCGTCGCCTATCTGCGGCCGGCGCAGTCGCGTCCGAATCTGCGCATCGAGACCGGCGCGCATACCACCGCGATCCTGTTCGAGGGCCGGCGCGCGGTCGGCGTGCGCTATATGCAGAACGGCCGCCAGCACATGCTGCGGGCGCGCCGCGAGGTCCTGCTGTGCGCAGGCGCGCTGCAGTCGCCGCAGTTGCTGCAGCTGTCCGGCATCGGACCGTCGAGCCTGCTGCGCGAATTCGGCGTGCCGGTCGTGCACGCGCTGCCGGGCGTCGGCGAGAACCTGCAGGACCATCTGCAGATCCGGCTGATCTACCAGGTCGCGCGGCCGATCACCACCAACGACCAGTTGCGCTCGCTGTTCGGCAAGGCCCGCATGGGGCTCGAATGGCTGCTGTGGCGACAAGGTCCACTGGCGATCGGCATCAACCAGGGCGCGATGTTCTGCCGCGTGCTGCCGCAGGAAAGCGCGACGCCGGATACGCAGTTCCACTTCGCCACGCTGTCAGCCGACATGGCGGGCGGCCAAGTCCATCCGTTCTCGGGCTGCACGTATTCGGTGTGCCAGCTGCGGCCCGACTCGCGCGGCACGGTGCGAATCCGCTCGACCGATCCGTTCACGCCGCCGTCGATGCAGCCGAACTATCTGTCGGCCGAGCTCGACCGGCGCAGCGCCATCGCTTCGGTCCGGTTCGCGCGCCGGGTGGCGCAGACCGAGCCGATGCGCACGCTGATGCAGGCGGAATTCCGGCCAGGCGACGCGGTGCAGTCGGACGACGAGATCCTGCATTTCTGCCGCGAGTACGGCGCCACCATCTTCCATCCGTCGGGCACCGCCAGGATGGGCCCGGCCAGCGATCCGCTCGCGGTGGTCGACGAGCGGCTGCGCGTGCATGGCGTGGCGGGGCTGCGCGTGGTCGATTGCTCGGTGATGCCGACGCTGGTGTCGGGCAATACCAATGTGCCGGTGGTGATGATGGCCGAGCGCGCGGCGGACTTTATTCGCGAGGATGCGCGGGCGCAGACCGTTAGCGAGATCGTCGGTGAGCCGGCGGGGCCGGTCCAGGTCGAACGCGAGACCGAGCGCCAAGCCGATCGCGAAACCGTGCGCCAAGCCGATCGCGGCATCACCGAGCCGGTCTGATCCGGCCCGCCATCGCCCCGCCAACGCATATCGGCAGCGAACCCGGGCTCGGTTCGCTGCGCCACCGAAGGCCGAGCCCCGGCAGCGAGAGCGCCCGCCTACGCATTGCACCAAGGGCGCCGTCAATCCAAAGGAGACAAGCATGGCAAGCCCCAACGAGCAGGCGGTACGCAAGGTCGCGATGGCCGCGGTGATCGGCGCCACCATCGAGTGGTACGACTTCTTCCTGTACGGCGTCGTCGCCGGCATCGTGTTCAACAAGCTGTATTTCCCGGCCGGCGATCCGGTGGTCGCCACCATGCTGGCCTACACCACCTTCGCGGTGGGCTTCGTCACGCGGCCGCTCGGCGGCGTCATCTTCGGCCATTTCGGCGACCGCGTCGGCCGCAAGAGCATGCTGGTGATCACGCTGATGATCATGGGCATCTCGACCTTCCTGATCGGACTGGTGCCCACCTACGACAGCATCGGTCTGTGGGCGCCGATCCTGCTGCTGTTGCTGCGCGTGCTGCAGGGCATCGGCCTGGGCGGCGAATGGGGCGGCGCGGTGCTGATGGCCTACGAATACGCGCCGCCGGGCCGCAAGGGCTTCTATGCCTCGCTGCCGCAGATCGGACTGTCGATCGGCCTGTGCCTGGCCTCCGGCGTGGTCGCGCTGCTGTCGCTGACGCTGACCGACGCACAGTTCCTCAGCTGGGGCTGGCGCGTGGCCTTCCTGGTCTCTGCCGGCATGGTGTTCGTCGGCATGTATATCCGGCTGTCGATCAAGGAGACGCCCGAGTTCACCGCGGTCAAGCAGCGCAACGCCGAGACGCGCATTCCCTTCGTCGACATGATGCGGCGCTACCCCGGCAATATCCTCAAAGGGATGGGCGCGCGCTATATCGATGGCGTCTTCTTCAATGTCTTCGGCGTGTTCTCGATCAGCTATCTGACCCAGACCGTCAAGATCAGCCGCACCGAAGCGCTGACCGGCGTGATGGCCGCCGCCATCGTCATGTGTTTCTTCATCCCGCTCTTCGGCCACCTGTCGGACCGCATCGGCCGCACCCGGGTCTACTTCTGGGGCTCGCTGATCACCGCGTGCTCGGCCTTCCCCGCGTTCTGGCTGATGCTCAACGGCGGCGGCAACGTGATGCTGCTGTGGCTGGCCATCATCGTGCCGTTCGGCATCTTCTACGCCGCGGTCTACGGGCCCGAGGCGGCGCTGTTCTGCGAGCTGTTCGACGCCAAGGTCCGCTATACCGGCATCTCCTTCGTCTACCAGTTCTCGGGCATCTTCGCGTCGGGAATCACGCCGATCATCGCCACCGCGCTGCTGAAGTCGGGCCAGGGCAAGCCGTGGCAGATCTGTGCTTACGTGATGTTTGCCGGGTTGGTGTCGGCGGTGTCGGCGGCGTTGATCGGGCGGTCGTCGGGGCCCGGTGAGGTGCGGGAGGCGGGGCCGGTGGTGCCAGCGTCTGCGAGGCAGATGCGCTAGTCGCCCGCGAGGGCCGGAGCCGGAGCTTCGGCCTTTTCTTCGACGAGGAACTTGACGTTCAACGTCGTCCACTCGCTGGACCGGATCACCAGCCGGTTGCCCTCGATCGGGTAGAAGCGCCCGTGCTCCTCCAGGCCGCGTCCACGGTCGTCGGTCAATTTGCGCCGGGACGCAGCGGACAGGATGATCCGCTCCAGCTCCCCATCGCTCTTGAACTCGAAATCCTCGAGCAGGCCGGTGTAGAGGTACGACTGGTCCTTCATCGGTACGACGGCGCTGACGACCACCATCGCGCCGTCGCTGATGCCCGAATCGATGCCGCTGAAGAGGTAGTACCAGGGCGCCTGCTGCCGGAAAAAGCCGCTCGCCCAGCTGTTCGGATGGTCCAGATGGAATCGGCTGACCAGCCACCGACGCAGCATGGCCAGCACGAAGGCGAGGCCGAACGTCCCCGCGAAGTAGCCGAACACTGGCCAGGGATGTTCGTTCAGCCATTCATAGCGGTACGGCGGAACGCTGGCCGCCGCGGCACCGCCGGACAGCATGCGCAGGGCGTCGCCGAGATAGAGCTGGTAGCCGAAATATTCGGTGGCGGCGAGGCCGACCGCGGCATCCACGATCAGCGCCAGCACGATGGACTTGATCGCCGTCGCCCCGAAGGGCGTCATGTCGGCTTCGCGCGCCTCCCTGGCCTGGCTGTAGTGGTGGTAAAGAAAGCCCGGCGCGACCAGGAAAAACAGCAGGATCGCGGGCAGCGCAATGTTCAAGGTCAGCCCTGCGCGGGAATCAGCTTCAGCTTGACCTCGCGCTCAACGCCCTTGGCGGCGTCCCGGATCTTGAACGTCCTGGTGGAGTTCAGCTTCCCGGTGGCAATGAACTCGCGCAGCGCCTTGTCGCTCTCGGGATCGTTGCGGATCAGCTTGACCGTGGTCCTGACAGTGGCTTTCATCGCTTGTCCTCCAATGGGAAAAGTATAGTCGACGTGCCATGGGGGGCCTGGGGGACAAGCGGACGTGGAAACCGGCCCCCAAAACAAACAACGCACTGAATCGTTGAACGATGCAGTGCGTTGTTCCAGGGATTCTGGTGGGCGCGGTTATCCGCCCCATGCAGCTCAAAGGTATTGGGACGGGCTCCCGTGGACTTGCAGTTGTTACCGGGCGGCTGACAACTCTGCGCCGGCGGATTCCGCAGCGCCACTGTCCGCAAACGCCTCGGCAAACGGCGCGTCGCGCGGGATCGCCAGCCGCCGCGATGTCAGGCAGAACGGCAACACCCAAAGTCGCAGCCCTTCCGACTTCGGGAACTCGAACACCGGCGGTGGCTTGTCGAAGGCAGCCGTCTTCGGGTAGATCAGAACGACATCGCCTTGGCCGTCCAGGTAGCTCTGGCCGTAGGCCTGTAGCTGGTAGAAATCCCCCTGCGACAGGCCGTACTTGTTTGTGCCGTTTGCCTTCGAGCCATCCAGCAGCTTCCACTTGGTGTCCAGCACCAGGGCGTCGCGGCCGGCATCCCGAATCAGCAGATCGGGCTTCAGCCGAAACCAGTTCTGCCCACCATGACGAACTAGGTGATGGCTGCGGGCCTGCGTCTTCAGAGTCAGCGGCCGCGCCAGCTGTCTTGCCAGGTGCTTGGCGACGAATGCTTCGAACACTGCCTCCATCGGGTACAGCAACGACGGCGCACGGTGTCCGCCGGTGCCGGTCAAGGGGGACTCCCCGTCGAGGATCAGGCGAGCCCACGCTAGCGCGTCGGCGTAGTAACCCATACCCCGGTCCAGCCGCACCCGCTGGAAGTCAAGCGCGGGCTGCGCCGACGCGGGGACGTCCGCAAACACGAACTGCAGTTCGCGGGCCAGTTGTTGGTTGGCCTGGGACGCGGACAGCATCAGTGCCCGCTGCAGCGCGGCGTGCAGCAAGCGGTTCTCCGGCCGATTGGTCAAAAACTCGTCGTGCTCGGTGAAGAAGCGGTCGGCCCGATACAGGTTTTGCCTCAGGTGCGGCGCCATCAGCAGCTTGCCTCGCAGGGCGAAGAGGTTGTCCTGCCGGCTCGAATAGTCGCTGCGCAGCCCGCGTTTGACGATGCGTTCCACGGTGCGCAGAAACTCTGCGATGAACACTTGCAGCACCGGCATGCGCGCCGCCGAGATCTTCGCGCTTTCGGTTTGAACATGGCGAAAGCCCTGAAGGCAGCAGAGCATCTCGATCAGCAGCTGGCGCGCCTCCTTGGCGCTCCCGCCGATGGCCTTGCCAATCTTGGGCAGCACCTCGATCTGGAATCCATCCGGCGCGCGGATCACTCCGACGAAGCTGGTGACCTGCACGACGCGGCGCCCCTGGCGCTGGCCGAGACGAAGCCACGCAGCCTCTCTCGCCTCGGCGGATCGAAGGCACTGATCCTCCAGCCAGCCATAGACCTTGTCCGGGATACGATGCAGCCCTTCTGCACCCGCGGCATCCGACCCCTCTGCCATCAGCGCGTCGAACTCGTAGATCGTGATGCCGTTCACCGGGGCTTCGGCACTAAGGCTGACAAGGTCTTGTAGATGCCGATGTAGGCATCCGGATTGGAGAACGCCGCATCCTGCACGGCGTACCGACGCTTGGTGGCGTAGCTGTCCAAGCTGTGTTCGCTTCCGAACAGGCGCTCCAGATCGTCCTCGTGATCGGCTCTCTCACGCACGAACTGCGCGGCTTCCGGCTTCTGGTTGTCGGCCAGGACGAGGCGAATCTTCTGCCAGTCCTCGAAGAAGTACTCTTCGAGTAGGGGGAGGATGCGAGTGCTGAACACCTGCTGCAACGCGACAAGTCGCTCGTCACCATCGGACACGTTGGCCAGGGGTGCGAAGTACGCGTGGCCGATGCAATGATCGCGGTCGTATAGCGCCTCGACGCGCTGGTTGATGGCATCGAGCATGAGGGGAATGTTGATCACCTGCTCGCCAGAACTCACTCGCAAGCCCGCGAGAGGGGCGCCTGGGTCATCGCGGGCGTCCGGCATCACCGGCACGAACTCGAAGCGACGGCGCAACGCGGTGTCGAGCAGCGCTAGGGACCGGTCCGCCGTGTTCATGGTTCCGATGATGTCGACGTTGGCCGGCACCGAAAAACTCTCACCCGAGTAGGGCAACGTCACCGACACGGCATTCTCCGCACCCTCCCGCTTGTCGGGTTCGATCAGGGTGATCAGCTCGCCGAAGATCTTGCTGATGTTGCCCCGGTTGATCTCGTCAATCACCATCGCAAATCGCTGGTCCGGTGCCGACCGAGCCCGGCGGCACAGATCCTTGAAGACGCCAGCTCGGATCTCGTACTGAATTTCGCCGGCCTCCGTATCACCGTCGAGCACCGGCCGCAGCCCCTCCACGAATTCCTCGTAGCCGAAGGACTGGTGGAAGGTGACGAAGCTGTAGCGCTGGACCGCCCCGGTGTCGCGGTGGCCGGCCTTGAGTTCATCGACCAAGCGGACCAAGTCCTCGCAAGTGTCCCGCCAGTCGCCGGCCAAATGCCAGACCGACTCTGCTGACTTGTCAAAGACGCCCGGCGCGAGGCGCTTCTTCAGCTGCACGGTCGCGGAGTCCTCGACCGCGTGGGAGTTCAGCGTCTGCCAGAGAGTTTGCCGGATGTTCCGGTTCGAGCCGTTGGCAGCGATCACCGCCTTGATGAAGGGGTGCTCCGTGAGATCGCTTACCTTCCCTTTGCCGCCGAGGTCATAAAGCACTGCAACGGCGGCCTGCCACCACTTCAGGACCGCAATCCTTTCCGCAATGAATTGGCTGCGCCATTCCACTATGGACACCGCGGTCACGGCCTGTTCGTACTCTCGCTTGAGCAGCTTCGACAGCTCGTAGGTCTTCCCCGTTCCGGGCGGACCATAGTAGATGCGGTTGACGGGCTGCTGCGTTTCCGTCGTATCGCTGACCTCGTCGTCGTCGGTGTCTTCGCCCGGATCAAGCGGGTCGTCGCGCAGTTGATCGGGCCATAGGCCTGGCCGCTCGCTTTCAAGCACCAGCCAATCGTCCAGTGATTCACGCTCGATGGAGAGGGATGTTTCAATCTTCGCCACCAGGTCGTCCGTCAAAAGCTCGCGGTTGAACTTGGCGACCGACCCTACGGGTCGTTTCCACGTGATCTTGCGGGCCCGAGTTCCACGAACGACGCCCAGTACGCCTACCGCGCGCTCACTACCGGGGTTCTTGCGCCCGAAACGCACTTGAATGCCCTTGCCCATGTGCCACCAGTCCAAGCCGGCCGCGTGCACCGCCCTGGCCAGACGGCAGAACAACGCCTTGTCCTGGAGCGACCACGAGGCGCGGAAGGTCTGGAACGCCGGCTTGCTGTCGAAATGCTTAAGCAAATCCTCGTCACTGAGTGTCTTCCCCAGGTTTAACTGCGCAACCACGTCGTCGTAGCGCAGCTTGAAGGTTCGGATCGCATCGACGCTCCACGCTGCCAATTGGTCCAGTGACTTCTCAAGGCCGTCTGCAGCCAGCAGCTTGGCGACGAAAGGGGCCATGTTGTCGTAAGGCCCACGGAGTGTTAAGTACGCGCGCCGCGTGGCGTCCGATTCATCGAGTCCCACGGTATCGATCTTCACCACGAAACCATCATCGGCTCCTATGCCCACGGTGTAAGCCAGCGCCTTCGGCGCTTCGGGCGATGGGTAGATCTTGGCCCAGTTGTAGCTCGCGAAGTTGTTGCCCTGAGTGGTCGGACGCTTGCGGATCTCGACGTGGCCCACGGGGAACAACGCATCCTTGACCTTTTCGGCCCACGCCTCGGTAATCTCGTAGGCTTTCTTCAGGTCTTCGTAGGCACGGTTCTGCTCGGGGTTCGACTCGTCGCGCCTTTGACCCTTCCATCGATTCAGCAGCTTGAAGTGTTCAGTGGTGAAATAATCCGCCATCGTTCTTAGATCCCTTCGACATCGATCCCGTGCTCGGCCAGCCAGGCCTTGCGCTGAGCGTAATCCGGCATCGCGTGCTCCACGTGCAGCCAGAACGCTGGCGTGTGGTGCGGCTCGTGCAGATGGGCGATCTCGTGCACCACCACGTACTCGGCGATACGCGCCGGCAGCAGAATCGCCTTCCAGTGAAAGTACAGCCAGTCCCCCTTGCCGCACGAGCCCCAGCGGTAGCCCAGGTCCTGCACCTTCACGCCGGCGGGGGAAACTTCCATGCGCGCCTGGTACTCGGCTACCCGGCTCGACAGCCACGTCCTGGCACGCTCGCTGTACCAGCAGACGAAATGCTCGCGCGCGGCGGGCAAAGCATTCCGGCGCAGGCAGAAGCGGCCGGCCATCAGCTTCAGCGGCACATCCTGTTCATCCACCAGCTTCAACCTATGACTACGCCCCAGGTACAGGAAGCCCTCGCCGCCGACGAACTCCTTCCGCGGTACCTTGCGCTGCAAGCGATCCTTTTCAGCCAGCTTGGTGTAGATCCAGAAGCGCTTTTCCAACACGAAGGCGCGCAGTGCCGCTTCGTCTGCCTCGGGCGGGGCCGACAGCACCAGCTCCCCGTCACGCTCGACGGTGATCTGCATCGTCCTGCGACGCGCGCTGTGCCGCACGTGGAACTGCAACTCGTCCACCTGGATTCTGGGCAACTTCACCGGTACGAGCATCGGTTCACACCTGCATCAGCTTGTCGTGGTTGGCGCGAGCCTGTTCGACCAGCTTATCGGCGAGCACACCCGCCTTTTCGACATCCAAGAGCGGCGGGCGCATCCGCATCAGGTGCTCGAACAGTTGCCCGTTCAGGTTGTCCTGGTCGGCTCGCTTGTTCGCGCTCCAGATGCCCCGGTTGCCCTGCAGTTCCTGAACAAGCAAGTCCACCAACTCGACGGTCACGTCCTTCAGGCGCAGCAGCTCGGCCGAAGTGGGTGTCTGGCCGGCACGGACGACGTCCACAACAGTGCGCAGGAAGGGCTCGCAATGCGAGGGCAGGTCACCCTGGGCGTCGGCAGCGCCCGCCTTGCCTGAGCGCAGTTCATCGATCATCTTCTGCAGCTGAGCAATGACCTCGTTCCACTGCTCACCCAGCGTCCTAAGAATCTCGTTCAACCGCTCGGAGAGCTTGCGGTACAGCACCGGGTCTTCGTCCGTGTGCTTGCGGATGTGCGAGCGGATCGCGTGTTCCATTTCGGACGCCTTAGCTCGGTCGCTGACCGCCCGTGCCACGTGGGTATCGAATTCGGCGTCGGTCAGCTGAATCGGCGGGATCTTGGGGTCGATGCCCAGCGAGATCACGTGTTCATCGATCAGCTTGCGCACCTTGGCCCCGACGTCCTTGCCGAGAACTTGCGTGTCCTTGTAGCGGTTGCGCGCCCGCGCGTGGATGTAGGCCAGCCGCTTCGCGTCGGCCGAGTACGGCAGGCCTTCGGGGCGCGGCAGCACCGTGTCCAGCGACGCCAAGAAGGCCTTGAGCTTGACCGCGAACTCTGCCCGCAGCTTCTCGCCGCCTAGCGCCTCGACGCAGGCCTCGGCGTCGTCCAACGACTCGACGCCCCGCTGCCGGAACAGGTCCACCACGCGCAGGTGCCTGTCGCGCAGCACCGGCACCTCGTCCTTCAGGCTGGCCAGCGCGCCTTCCACGTCCTCGTCGGCGTAGGCTGCCAGGGCCTCCTTCAGGTGCTGCGCCACACCGTAATAGTCGACCACGATGCCACAGCGCTTTCCGGAGCCGGTGCGGTTGACCCGGGCGATAGCCTGCAGCAGTTCGGCTTCGCGGATCGGCCGATCCAGGTACATCACGCCCTCGATGGGCGCGTCGAAGCCGGTAAGCAGCATCGACTTCACCACCAGGAAGGCCAGGGGGTCGGTCTTGGCGGGGTTGGCGTGGAGCAGCGGCTTCTTGAAGCGCTTGATCAGTTGCTCATGCACGGCGGCGTCGGTCCAGGTCTTCCACGCCGGGTCGTCGTTGTTGCTGCCCGAGATGATCGACGCGAACTCGATCCGCAAAAGAGTGTCGCGGTAGCGCCAAGCCTGAACCACTGCCTGCAGCGGGGACGAGCGCTGGCACAGGGCTTCGTCGTCCAGAGCCTTGTCCTGCGGGCTCAGGGCATGGGCCTCGGCCAGCAGCTCGTCGCGTGCCGTCTTCAGCGCCTCGAAGTAGCGTACAGCCGCCAGGCGGCTGTACGCCACCACCTGCGCCTTGTAGCCGTTGGGCAGGATGTGGGTGACGTAGTGGCGCAGCATGTCCCGGGCCTTTTCGGCGATGAGCGCCGGGGCGTCGAAGATGTGGCCCTTGGTGGCGTACTTCTGCTTGATCGCCTCCAGTTCCTCGGGCGTGTGTTGGCGGAACAGATCCTCGAACAACTCGTCCAGGCTGGTGCCGTCTTTTATCGCGCCGTTGGCGGTGCGCCCCTCGTAGAGCACCGGCACCGTGGCGCCGTCGGCCTCGGCCTCCTTGATCGTGTAGCGGTCGATGAACTCGCCGAAGATTTCATGGGTGCGTTTCTTCTCGCCCATGATGATCGGCGTGCCGGTGAAGCCGATGCGCGCGCAGTTGGGCAGCCCTGCCAGCAGGTTGGCGTGCAGGTCGCCCGCCTGCGTGCGGTGGGCCTCGTCGACCAGCACGAGGATGCTGTCGTCCTCGTTCAGCACCTCAAACTTCTCGCCGGCCTTGTAGTTGGCCTTCGGCTCTTCCACCTTAGGTAGATAGTCCGGCGTCAGCGGTGCATCGCCCGCGGTATCGGGGTCACGGTACTTCTGGATCGTGGCAAAAATCAGCCCCGGCCCTTTGCGCCGCGCCAGCGCTTTTACGCCGGCCGTGCTGTCCGCCACCTCCACCACCTCGCCGGTAAGTGTGGCCGTCACGGATAGCTGGCTCTGCAGGTCCTTGCGATCGGTGACGACGATGACCTTGAAGCGGCGCAGTTCGGCATCCGCGCGCATCTTGCGCACCAGGAAGACCATCGTCAAGCTCTTGCCCGACCCCTGGGTGTGCCAGATGATGCCGCCGCGCTCGTCGTGCTCACCGTGCTGCAAACGCGTCTTGCCGGTCTTGAGCCGCGCGATGGCGCGGTTCACCGCCCGGTACTGCTGATAGCGGCACACCGACTTGATGGTCTGACCACCCACTTGCATGAACAGCAGGAAGTTCTTCACGACGTCCAGCAGGTGCGCGGGTGCCAGTAGCCCCGCGATCAGGCGCTCCTGCTCCGACAAGCTGGGCTTGCCCAGCTTCTCGGCTACCTCGATCTCGCTGCCGGTGCCATGCGGGCCGACCACCGTTTTCCACTGCGCGTAGTGCTCGAACGCTGCGCCAACGCAGCCCACGCGCGCCTCGTCGAAACTGGTCGCCACCAGCAGCTGGTTGGTGGCGAACAGCGCCTCATTCCCCTCGTTGTCGTCGATCTCGAAGGCAGCCTTGCGCTGATTGCTGTAGCGGCGCAGCTGGTCCACGGCTTCGGCCAGCGGCTCAGGAATGGACGGGCTCTTGCACTCCACCACCACCAGCGGCAGGCCGTTCACCAGCAGCACGAGATCGGGCACGATGAAGGCCTTCGCGCTATTGAAGCCTGGTGGGCAATCGACGCGGTACTGATTGACGACCTCGAAGCGGTTGTTGGCCGGCTTGTCCCAGTCGATGTAGCGGATGGTTTGACCGCGCCCGCCATCCCAGCCGGGCAGGCCCTCGACCGTCAGCCCCTTGATCAGAAGCTCGGTGGCCTTCTGGTTGGCCTCCATCAGCTTGTGCGTTCCGAGCCGGGTGATAGCCGCCACGGCTTCCGACAGACGCGTATCCTCCAGCCACGGTTGACCATCAGGACCAGGATTCACTGCACGCAAATGCTCGCGCAGCACGCCCTCCTGGATCACCTCGGTGAAGCTGCTGCGCCTAGTGAGCGCTGGCGTGTCGAGGCTGCCTTCGGTGTAGGCCCAGCCCAGCCCCTGCAATTGGGCGACGAAGGGCCTTTCGACGTCTTCGAGTTCCCACGCCATCAGGCACACTCCTTCCGTCGTTCAGCTTCTGTCAGAAGGGGCGTGACGCGGACGCGGCCGGTGAGGAGGTCGTCCATGAGGCCGGCCTTCTGAAGCGTCAGCTTGAACAGCATCTGCCGATTGCCCTCGATGTGTTGCTCAATGGACTCAACGCGCACGGCGATCCCAACCGCCTCTTCGGGCGACGGTAGCGGGACGAGGAGGTTGAGCACATCGCTGCCCTTGATGTTCTTCTGCACTCCGCCAACTGCCAGTCGCCCCAGATAGGGACGACCCTGCGGGGAGTTGAAGTACCGGCGGTAGAAGCGGTTCAACCGAAGGTCTCGCATCCGGAACCGGATCAAGAACGCACCGGGTACGACAGGAATGTCGTGGCCGGCAAACACACCCGTCACTCCGCAAGTCCCGCTTCGAGAGATAACGATGTCCCCGGGACGAAGCAAGTGATCAGCAAACACTGATGGTGCAATCGCTGCCCGCGGCATTGTGGACAGCGAAATGTTCCCCTCATCGTCCATGTCGGTCGTGCGAAGGGTTGCAAGCGGCCCGTTCTCATCGTAAGCATCAGACGGGAAGCGAGGACCGAACGCACTTGACTCGCAAAGGCTACCAAAGGAGGGGTAAGCCCATTCCTTCGGAATCCAACCTAGGGGTGACCGCTTGTAGAGATGCGGCGCCTCGGCCTTGGTAGGGCGTAGCTCGCCGTTGGCGTCGATGCCGCGCGTGAGCAGGTCGTGCAGAAGGCCCTGCTTGATGGCCTTGAGCTTGGCGATGATCGCTTCGGTTTCGTGGATGGCAGTGTCCACGGTATCGAGGACCTTCGCAATCTTTGACTGTTCAGGAAAGCTTGGACAGAAAACTTCAAGTCCACGCAGGTGCTTCCACGACGTTCGCGGCATTTTCGTGCCGATCGACCTCATCTCAGCCGCGGCACCAACTTGTTCTGTCCTGAGCACCATTCCCGCAAAGCTTGGATCAATGCCAGTGTTCGCGCGTAGGACGAGAATGTCGGTCGAGCAGTAGCCGTTAAAAGGCGCCACGACGCATTTGCGCAGGTTCGGGCGGAGCTTGCCAAAGAGGACGTCGCCGGCCTGAAAGATTGAGTTGGTACTGACCGACGAGCTCGCGAGTGACCACCCCGTCAGGTGCGCTCCGCGAGACGGGATGTTTTCCAGTCCGACGTAGGGCCGCGTGGGGTCCTTGTGAACAGTGATCTTGGTGTCGACATGCGACACCAGTTCCGACAGCGCGCGGTAGCAGATCGCTTCAGAGTCAGGCATACCGCAGTCCCTTCAAGAACTCTTGCAGGGCCGTCGCCGCAGCTTCCCGTTTGCTCTCGATCTCGGCCAGTGTCATCCGGTACTTGTCCCACCAGTTTTCGAACGCGGCGACGATGGCCTTGCGCTGGGCGGCGATATAACGCTCGACGATGGCACGCATGTCGTTGTGCAGAATGGTCAGCAGGAGCTCAGCGGCCTGCTCGGCCGACAAGCCATCGACAGCCGCGTCGATGTGCTCTGCAAAGCTTTCCTTCTTGGCCTTAAGCTGCTTCTTCACGGCGGCGAGCTCCTTCTTCCACGCCTTGAGCTGGGCCTCGTCGACCGCATTCTCGCCCTCGGCGTCCTCGTCCGCGGCTTCCATGGCTTGCGTGGCTTCACCGTCTTCGGCCTCGGCATCCTTAGGGCCGGCCGCCCTGATCTGGCTGTCCAACTCGGTCTTCTTGGCCTCTAGCTCGTTGATGGCCGCGACGAAGTCTCTCATTAGGAACTTGACGAGCTTGTGCTCCAGCGGGCTCTCCTTGCTGGCCTTGTCTTCCAGCGCGGTGACGATGCTGATGCGCCAGGCGTCGGCCACACCCTTGGCGCCGCGTGCCATCAGGGTAAGAAAGTCATACTTGGTCTGGTACCAAAAGCCGGCGACGATGCCACGCACCTGGAAGGGATCGAGCAAGCCGATGGCTTCCAAAGCGGTGCTAAAGCTGGCGAGCAGGTCGTTGCGCAGAGCGACGAGGCTGGCCACGTTGTCCATTTGCCCGGCTAGCGCGGTAATGCGGGCGCTGTGCGCCTGCCACCACCGTTCGAAGGCCATGCGGATGGCGGTCTCCTTGGCGACGAGCCCGGCGTTACCTTCGATGGCGGGCTTGAGATCTTGGCGCTTGGTCAGCTCGACCCTGAAGTCGAAGTACTTCGCATCGCGCTCGGCGAGCAGGTCGAGCGGGTTCAAGCCATGGGCCTGGAACAGCGCGGCCTTGTCCGCCACCTCCGCCTTTGGTACGCCGCCCACCAGATGTGCGCGCACATCATGCGGCTCGGACGGCGGCGCATTGTCGGCATAGCGGCGGATGTTGAGGTTGTAATCGTTGGCCTTGAGCGTGGCGTTGTCGACGATGGCCGAGAAGCCCGGGACGGCGCGGAATTCGTCGAACGTGGTGACGATCTTCTCGATGTGCTCGGGCAGCAGATAGTTCTGTGCCCGGCCTTCGAAGAACTCGCGATCGGCGTTAATGAACAGCACCTTGCCCTGGCGTTCTGCTGACTTGCCGCTGACGCGCTGGGCGCCGTTCTGCACCTGCTGGCGCAGGACGAGGATGCACGCTGGGATGCCGGTTCCGTAGAACAAGTTTGGCGCGACGCCGATCACCGCCTCGAGCAGGTCCGCGTCGATAATGCCAGCCCGGATGGTATTTTCTTCGCCTCCGCGGAATAGCACACCGTGCGGCATCACCGTGGCGACCATGCCGCCGTCGCGGGTGACGGCCAGCATGTGCTGCAGGAACATCAGGTCGGCCTTCTTGGCGCCCAGTGGGACTTCACCGAAGCGGAAGCGTTCGCGGAACTTGGGCGCCCAGGCGGGCGTGCCGTCGGCGTTCTTCTCGGTGTTGCCCCAGTTGAGTGAAAACGGCGGGTTAGTGAGCACGCGATCGAAGCGCATCAGCTCGCCGCCTTCCACGTGCTGCGGCTCGGCCAGCGTGTCCTCGTTCTGCAGGTCGGCGGTGCTGATGCCGTGCAGCAGCATGTTCATCTTGGCGATCGACCAGACCGTGCCGTTGTATTCCTGTCCGAAGAGATTGGCTTTGCGGCCGTCCTCGCCATGCTCGTCGATGTACTCCTTCGCAGCGATTAGCATACCGCCCGAACCACAGCAGGGATCGTATATGTCGTGGGCCAGCGTCGGCTTAATAAGCCGCACCATCATCCGCACGACCGATCGCGGCGTATAAAACTCGCCGCCCTTCTTCCCGGCCGAGTCGGCGAACTCTCCGATCAGGTATTCATAGGCCGCGCCGAGCAAATCGGGGAACTCGAAATCTTCATTGCGCAGTCGGTATTTGCCGAAATGAGTGATCAGCTGGCGTAGCTTGATATCCGGAATCTTGCTTTGGCCGACCTTTCGCGTGAAATCGATATGCTCGAGAACGTCGTAAAGGCTGGTGTTGGCTGTTTCTATTCCGGTCAGCGCCTTGTTCAAGTAGTCCCCGACGTTCTGATGCGCTTCGTTCACCAGATAGTCGTATCGGGAGTGCGGTGGAACCCAGAAGCTGCCTTCCCTCTTGTACCAGCGAGAAATCTCGGCCGACCGCTCGGCGTCCGCTTGATTTTTTCCCGCCTCCTTTTGGAGCTTAATGATTTCTTCACGGCGCTGATCGAATACGTCCGAGCAGCGCTTCAGAAACAGCATCCCAAAAATGTATTCCTTGAATTCTGAGGCGTCCATCTTGCCGCGCAGGATATCGGCGGCTTTGAATAGATGACGTTCCAATTGGGACAGGGTCAGGGGCATTGACAGTCTTTCTAGATTCGTGATTATCGGCTCATCTGGTCGGCAAGGGCAGGGTGGCACTGTACCGCGAGGTCCAGATTCATTTCGACCATTCAGGCGCTTGTGTCAAGTCAGACGACTGCCGACCACTTCGGGTCTTGAGTTGGTGGCGCAGTTCATAGTCCAACGGCTACCGTTATTCGCAGTATTTCTGGAGCCACGGGCAGTGTGCGGCGGAGCCAAAACAGAGAAAGTTAAACGACCTCTCCCTTCAGGCTCGCAAGCAGCGCCGACGGGCAACGCCAGACGGCTGGAGCGCGCCGAGGAAGCGATAGCTTCTGCTCCCTGGGAGAATTTACTATTAGCCGTTGCAACACGGTGCATGCGTGGATCCCAGCATTTTCGCATCTGATTCTAGTGCACAAAATGTTGGTTCGGGCTGGTGATTTTCCACCAGCAGCGATATGCGTGGCGATAGCGCTGAATATCGGCTCGTTCTCACACCGGCAATTTCAAAAAGGAAGGGCCCGGATAGTATCCGGGCCCTTTTATTTGGTGGACCGAAGGAGGATCGAACTCCCGACCTCTGCATTGCGAACGCAGCGCTCTCCCAGCTGAGCTATCGGCCCGTAGCGTGCGATTATAGCGTGAGCCTCCCGGCGATTTCAAGCCATCGCGGCCGGGAGCGGGGCGGCGGGAAGTCAGGCCGCCATGCCGGGATTTCCGCCCATCCCCTTGACCGACGGCAGGTTCAGCGGCGCCGCGGCCACTTCCTTGCGTTGGCGCAGCCAGCCGGCCATCAGGTCCCAGATCGGCGGGCCGCCATTCTGGCGGGCTTCCTCGGCGACCGGGGCCCAGCCGGCGACCTTGTAGGTCTTGCCGGCCTCGATCGGCTTGCCCTTCAGGCGCATCTCGGTGATGCGCTTGCCCATCGGCGCGGCCGGGTCGATGGTGTACTGCAGGCCGCCGACGCGGACCATGTCGCCGCCCTGCTGGTAGTAAGGGTCCGGGTTGAACAGGTTGTCGGCGACGTCCTCGAGCACGGTCTTGATGGTCTCGCCGCTCATCTGCGTCACCGTGGTGTACGGATAGGTGATCGCGGTCTGGTCCATCAGCCGTTCCATCGTGATGCCCTCGCCGGGCAGCAGCGTGGTGCCCCAGCGGAAGCCGGGCGAGAACGCGATCTCGGCCCCCTGCACATCCATCAGCCCGTCCAGAATCAGCTGGTCGAAGGTGCCGTTGAAGTTGCCGCGGCGGTAGAGCAGCTCCTTGTTGACCGCCAGCACCTCGCCCAGCTTCTGCTCGTACGGCGCGCGTACCTTGCGGATCAGCGCCTCCATCGCCGGATCGGCCGGAAGGTAGTCGGCGAACACCGGCAGCAGCCGGTAGCGGAAGTCGGCGACCTTGCCGCCGCGCACGTCGAAGTCGAGTACGCCGAGGAACTTGCCGTTCGAGCCGGCGTTGGTGACCAGCGTGGTGCCGCCCGCATTGCGCACCGGCACCGGGGCCGGCACGCCGTCATGGGTGTGGCCGCCGAGGATGGCGTCGAGTCCGCGCACGCGCGAGGCGAGCTTCAGGTCGACGTCCATGCCGTTGTGCGACAGCAGCACCACCGCTTGCGCGCCCTTGGCGCGGGCTTCGTCGATGATGCGCTGCAGGTTCTCTTCCTGGATGCCGAAGGTCCAGTCCGGCACCAGGTAGCCCGGGTTGGCGATCGGCGTATAGGGGAAGGCCTGGCCGATGATGGCGACCGGCACCCCGTTCATCTCGCGCAGCGTGTAGGCCTCGAAGACCGGGTCCTCGAAGTCCTTGGTCTTGATGTTCTGGGCCAGGAAGGCGACCTTGCCCTTGAAGTCGCGGTCGACCACTTCGCGCACCCGCTCGGCCCCGAGCGTCATTTCCCAGTGGGCCGTCATCACGTCGACGCCAAGGGTCAGCGCGGCGTCGACCATGTCCTGGCCGCGCGTCCACAGCGCGGTCGCCGACCCCTGCCAGGTATCGCCGCCGTCGAGCAGCAGCGCGCCGGGGCGGCTGGCCTTCAGCTGCCTGACCAGCGTGGCGAGATGGGCGAAGCCGCCGACCTTGCCGTAGCGGCGCGCGGCCTCGGTGAAATCGAGATAGGTGAAGGCGTGCGCCTCGGCGCTGCCCGGCGCGATCCGGTAGTGCTTCAGCAGCGCCTGGCCGACCAGGTGCGGCGGCTTGCCGGCATAGTCGCCGATGCCCAGATTGACGCTCGGCTCGCGAAAATGGACCGGCAGCAGTTGCGCATGGCAATCGGTGAAATGCAGCAGGTGCACGTTGCCGAAGCGCGGCACGTCGTACAGCCTGGTGGCGGCCTGAGCCGCCTGCGCGTCGCGCGTGGGGAAAGCCATGCCCGCGGCGCTGGCGATGGCCAGCACCTGCAGGAACTCGCGTCGGTTCATTGTCGTCTTCCTCTCGATGGCGGCCGCGCCGTCCGGTGCAGGACGGATGCAGGACCGGGACGGGCCGCTTTGCCGCCGCGCTAGGGTCTGGCGTACTTCGCCAGCGCGGCGACTTCCTCCTCCAGCATCTCGCCGACTTCCTTCTGTACGACCTTGCCCCTGGCGTCGATCACGTAGAGCTCGGGCAGGCCCTTGCGCGGACCGATCGCGGCGCGCAGCGCCGGCGTGTCCATCGCCGCGGGAAAGGTATAGCCGCGCTGGCGCAGATAGCCGACGGCGTCCTTCTGGTCCTTGTCGATGCTGATGGTCAGCACCTGCAGCGGCGTGCCGCGCGTGCTGTCGTAGAGCTTCTGCAGCCGCGGGTTCTGCAGCGCGCAGAACGGGCACCACGAGGCCCACACCTGCACCACCACCGGCTTGCCGGCCCAGTGCTCGGGCGGCACGGTGCGGCCGTCGAGCAGCTGGACCGCCGGCAGGCGCACGGTGTCGCCGACTTCGAGCGCGGCGGCCGGCGTGGCGAAGGTCAGCGCGATGGATGCCACGATGGCCAACGCACCGGCGGCGCGCATCGCCGCCCGCCATGCGTGCCATCGACCGAACGCTACCGCCACCGCGGCCCGCATCGCGCGCCCCTTACTGGTTGACCGGCGAGGCCGGGTCCAGCAGCAGCGCCATCACGTCGCGGATCTGCTGCTCGGTCAGGATGCCCTTATGGCCGAAGCGCGGCATGTTGGAGCACGCGGCGAAGGCGTTCGAGTCCCAGATCTTGCCCCAGGTGTACTTGAGCACCGCCTCCGAGTTGCCGCGCAGCTTGCCGTACTGATACAGCGACGGACCGATGTTGCCGAACGAGATCTCGGCCTTGGTCATCTGGTGGCAGGCATAGCAGTTGCCGCCGTTGACGCCGCCGGGCGGGTCGGAGAACTGCATGCCGCGGCCCAGCTGCGCCACCTTCTCGCCTTCCTTCCAGTCGCCGAGCCAGCGGTTGTCGGCCGGATAGCGGATCTTCTGCTGCTCGGCGGTCTCGACCTTCTTCGCCACTGCGGCCGGCACCTTGCTGCGGTCGGGATAGTCGCTGCACAGCTGCTGCATCTCGTCGCGCTCGAGCACGCCCTGCAGCGTGGCCGGGCCCTTCGAGGTGAACGAGTTGGCGATCAGGCGTTTCATGTCGCCGTCGGAAACGGGCGGGATATTGGCCGCGGCCTTCGACGAGGCCTTGCCCTTCGATGCCGCGCCATCCTGCGCCATTGCCGGCGCCGCCAGCATCGCCAGCGCGCCGCACACCGCCACTGCGGCCGCGCCAATACGCCCGAATTGCAGGCGCGATCGTTCTGTCTGGATCATGTCGTGCTCTCCCCCTGGTTCAGCGCTTCAGGCCGGGGCCGTCGTAGGTACCGCCGTTGGCATTGCGCGCCAGGAACATCGTGAGCGCGGTGATCACATCGGAGCCGTAGGCGGGCTCGGGGAAGCGCTGCTGGCGCAGGCAGTCGTAGAGCCGGTGCTGCATCGTGCGGACCTCGCCCTGCGACACGCGGTACGCCGGCCAGGTGGTGTAGGCCGCCTGCGCGCCCTTGTCGGTCAGCAGGTTGGGCAGGTCCTGCAGGCGGATGCGCTGGCCGTCGACCGCATGGCACGTCGCGCAGGCGAAGTCATAGGCGCCGCCGCGGTAATAGAACATCTTCTGGCCGAGCGCGTACACCTGCTTCTCTTCCGGATGGTCGAGCTTGACGTTCATCTTGACGCCGCGCGACTCGCCGGTGACGAAGGCCACCAGCCGCTCGATATCGGAGCGCTTGCCCGAGGACGAGAACGGCGTGGCCTTGGCCTGCTGCTCGGTCAGCCCCTGCAGCGTCGTGCGGCACCACACCAGGCGCTGCTCCAGGTCCATCACCTTGCCGGCGTCGGCGAAATAGCGCGGCAGCTCGGCGTAGGCGCCCTTGGTCACGCCGGGGCCCTTGCCCAGGTCGCAGCGCTCGAGCGATACGTTCTTCGGCCCGGCAGGCTTCTTCCACAGTTCCTCGCCGGCGGCTTCCCACAGCTCGGCGGGATTGCCCTCTGCCAGCATCTGCCGGTACTTGGCGATTTCGTCGGTGGTATTGCTCTCGCCCTGCGCCTGCACGGCCATCGCGCCCGTCAGCGCGACGGCGCCGGCGACGGTCAGCACGGCCCAGCCAGAACGGCGTCGGTTCGGTCTCATGGGGTTTCTCCTCTCGGTCTCGCCGACCAGGCGGGCCGCTGTTTTTCTAGGCGCGGATCGGGCCGCGCGTTGTGCCACACCGTTGCGCCGCACCTCGCGCTACGGCTTGATATAGGCGTAGCCTTCGTCCTGCTGCAGCCGCGCGATCTCGACCACGCCCGCCTGCACGATCTTCGTTTCGAGCAGCAGCTTGTTCTCGGGAATCTGGCGCGCGGTCAGCGTGTTGCGGCAGACGCGGAACTCGACGCCCATGCCGGCCAGCGCGCCGACCGCGGCATCGAAGGTGTTGCCGCGCGCATCGCGTGCGCCCTCGACCAGGAAATCGACGCCGTAGCCGAGCGCGACCACGACGATCTTCGTATTGGGCGCCCCGGCCAGATGGTTGCGCAGATTGCCGATCGCCCGCACCGCCTGGTCGTTGCCTTCCGACAGCTGGTACACCACCCGGTGGCGCCCGCCCCCGCTCCGGGGCGCGGCCGCAGTCTGGGCCGCGGCCCGGCTTCCGAGTCCGACCGCCGCCAGCGCGGCGGCCGCCTTTGCAAAGAATGCTCGACGCATGATCTTCCTTCCGCCGCGTCCGCCGCGCCTCGTGCGCGGCTGCCGACCCGGCTACCGAAGGGGCACCTTACCAGAGCGGCCGGCAACGTGCCGTCCGCGCCGGCATCACGAGATGGTGGCCTCGTCGGTCCGCTTGTCGCCGCGATTGTCGACCCAGGTCACCGTGACCTTGTCGCCCTTGGCGCCGCCCTTGAACTTGAAGTTCAGGAACGGGTCCTTGGACACCGCCGGGCCGAAGTTGGCGTGGAAGACCTCCTTGCCCTTGCACTGGGCGCTGACGGTCTGGATGTGCCAGGCCGGGATGGTCTTGCCGGACGCGTCCTTGCGCTGGCCGGTTTCCATATCGTGTTTCATCAAAATCTTGACGTCGACCACGCCGCCGTTCTCGGTGGCGCGTACGCGCATCGGGTCTGCCATGACGTTCTCCTGTTGCGATGCTTGCGATGGGCGGTCTGGGAAAGCGGGACCTGCGATCGGCCTGATCAGCCGCCGCAGCCGCCCAGCGTCACCTTGATCTCCTTGGAGGCGACATACCACTTGCCGCCGGCCTTGACGGCCGCATGCACCACGGAGGTCTGGCCCATCTTCACGCGCGTGGAGACGAACGGCTCGGTGCCGGCCGGGATCACGAAGTCCGCGGCCAACGTATTGGGATTCTTCTCGACCAGGATCGCGATCTGCTCGGTGTCGGGCAGATTGCTGGTGACCGCCACCGGCACCACGGCGCCGTTCTCGGCGATATCCGGTGCGTTGAAGGCGATCGAGCCGCTCTTCTCCGGCGCGCCGCCGCCCAGGGCCTTGATCACGTCGTTGACGCTCTTGCCCTCGAAGGCCGCCTTGTTCCATTCGGCCGCCTGCGCCTCGCCGATCAGGCCAGCGGCCGCCATCAGCGACACGACGGCGCTGACCCGCAGCATCTCTCGTCTTGTGATGTTCATGGTGTCCTGCACTCCTGCTTCTACCCGCCCCGCGGTATTCGTTTGGTCGCCACGCCGGCTGGCCTGGCGCGGGCGGTGCATCGCCGCCCGTTATTGCCGTTGTTGGTTGCGTCGTTACTGCTGTGCTCTTGTCGGGGCCGACTCCGGCTGCGATGGCGATTGCCGTCGAACCGTCGAACCGTCGGCCCCGTCACCAGGCAATTACTTGGCCGGCGAACCTGCCAGCACCCACTCCAGCACCGTCTTCACGTCGGCATCGCTGATGTTCGGATTGGCCGGCATCGGCACCGGGCCCCAGACGCCCGCGCCGCCCTTCTTGACCTTCTCGGTCAGCTTGGCCATGGCTCCCTTGTCGCCCTTGTACTTGGCGGCGACTTCCTTGTAGGACGGCCCGACCAGCTTCTTGTCCACCTGGTGGCAGCCCATGCAGGCGTTCTTGGTGGCGATCTCCTGGGCCTTGGCCGCGTCGACGGCGGCGTGGGCGGAGGCCGCACCGGCCAGCATCATGGCTGCAATCACGAACTGCTTCATTGTTCTCCTCTCCGAACTGGAATGAGCCGTGGGGGCGGCACGGCCGTGTGGCAGCGAATCTGCCCGGCACGGCGGCATATTGGCCCGACCCAGCCCCTTCGATGGGGGCGCCAGGGCGGCCCAATACGCTATTTTGCCTCAAGTATCCACCTCACCATGGCTTGAATATCCGATTCTGGAACCTGCGGTTGCGGCGGCATCGGCACCGGTCCCCACGCGCCCTGCCCTCCCCCGCGGATTTTCTGCGCCAGCGCGCCGTGCGCGTCCTTGCCCCGGTAGCGCTGCGCGATCTCGTGGAACGACGGCCCGACCAGCCTGCGGTCCGGCGCGTGGCAGGCCACGCATTGGTATTGGCCGGCCAATTTGGCGCCGATGGGTTGCGCGGCCGCAGCCGTCGCCGCCGCCGGGGTCGGGGTCGCCACGGCCGCGGCCCCGGCCTTGCCATCCGGCTTGGCCTCGTCTTCCGGCGAGCCGGTGGAGACGCCACGCACCGGGCCGAAGCCGCGCTGCTGCGCCGCCAGGTCGCCGTGCGTGCCGCGCGCGTATTCCGGGATCAGCGAACTGACCTCGACCTTGTCCGTGCAATTGGCCATGCAGGCGGTATTGCGCGTGTCCGGCTTGCCGCGGCCCGGCCACAGGCCGTGCTCGGTGGTCATGCCGTTGCGGTTCGGCAGCTTGCGCTGAACCTCGCCGATATTGGCGTCCGACAGCGTGAAGTCGGCCGGCACGATATCGCCCAGGTTCAGGATGTAGGCGGTGACCGCGTAGACCTCGTCGACGGTCAGGCTCTTGGGCGCGTCCCAGGGCATCGCCCGGCGGATGTAGTCCCACAGCGTGCTGACGGTACTCAGCTTCATCAGCGAGGTGCGGTAGGGCTGCGAGCCGGTCATCGCGGCGACGCGTCCGCTGGCGATATCGGCCGCGGTGGTGCCGCCGGCGATCGGCGTGAAGACCGCGTTGGATTCGCCGAAGTCGCCATGGCAGGAGGCGCAGCGCGCGTCCCAGACGGTCTGGCCCTGCGCGACGGTACCGCGCCCGGGCGGCAGGCCCTGGAAGTCGGGGCGGACGTCGATGTCCCAGGCTTTCACTTCTGCCGCGGTGGCGGTGCGGCCAAGCTGGGCGCGGGCGGCCTTGGTATCCCGGGCGGACGCCCCCGCCGGCTCCGCCTGCGCGGCACGCACCGCCGGCATCGACAGCGCCGCCGCGCTCGCGATGCCGATCAGCAGGCAGGCCAGCAGGGCGCCACGGCGCCAGCCCACCCGGACGCTATCGCACCTGGACATTGGACACCTCGCCGCTGGCCGCGACCAGCCAGCTCTGGATCGCGTTGTTGTGGTAGATCGAACGCGTGCCGCGCACCGCGCGCAGCTGCGCGATGGTCGGCTGGACGTAGCCGGTCTCGTCGATCGCGCGGCTTTGCAGGATCGCCGGCGAGCCGTCCCAGACCCAGTCCAGATTGAAGCGGGTCAGGCATTTGGACAGCACCGGCGTCTCCAGCCGCGCGCTGCGCCAGTTGCGTCCGCCGTCGACCGAGACATCGACGCGGCGCACCTTGCCGCGGCCCGACCATGCCAACCCGCTGACGTTGTAGAAGCCCTTGCCGGTCAGACGCTGGCCGCCCGACGGCGTGGTGATCACCGACTTGCACTCCTGGATCGAGGTGTACTGCCGCAGCATGCCGTCCGGCATCATGTCGACGTAGTGCAGCGTCTCGTCCTTGGTATTCCAGGCGCGGTCGCCCAGCTCGAGCCGACGCAGCCATTTGACCCACGACACGCCCTGCACGCCCGGCACCACCAGCCGCAATGGATAGCCGTTCTCGGGCCGCAGCATCTCGCCGTTCATGCCCCAGGCGACGATGATCTCGTCGGCCAGCTCCATCGGGATCGTGCGCGTCATCGACGAGCCGTCGCCGCCCTCGGCCAGCAGGAAGCGGCCGCGCCGCTGGTCGGCGCCGGCGTCGTCGAGCAGCACGCGCAGCGGCACGCCGGTGAATTCGCAGCAGGACAGCATGCCGTGGGTGTACTGCACCGTCGGCACCGCGACATTGCCCCACTCCATGCCGGTATTGGCGCCGCATTCGATGAAATGCATGCGCGAGACCGACGGCAGCCGCATCAGCTCGTCCATCGTATAGACGCGCGGGGCCTTGACCAGGCCGTTGAGCATCAGCCGATGGCGGGTCGGGTCGATGTCGTGCCAGCCCTGGTGATGACGCTCGAAGTGCAGGCCGTTCGGCGTGATGATGCCGAACAGGCCCTGCAGCGGCGCGAAGCTGACCGAGGCTGCGGCGACGCGCGTCAAACCCGGCGATTCGCGCCGCACCAGCGCGGTTTCATGGCTGGAGGGCTGGCCGTAGGGACGCGCGGCGACCGGTTGGCCGAGCGAGGTGGCCCAGGGTTGGGGCTTGAGGATGGCGGGATCGCCTTCGGCGGTGGCGGCGATGTTGGCGTCGGCTGCCGCAGCGCGCGCCGGCTTGCCGAGGCCCACCGCGGCTGCCGTGGCACCGGCGGCGGCGAGAAAGCTGCCGCGCAGCAGATCGCGTCGGCGGCTGTCGATGCCGTGGCGCCCGATCTCGTGCCGCAGGTCGGTGCTGACGAAGTGTTCCGGCGCGGGCACGATGCGACCCGGGCGACTACGGTCCGGCACGTTCGATCTCCTCCGGCCGCTCGCCGCGCTCCCATGTGGGCGCGGTCGGCATGCCTGTTCGTATTGGGCGGCGCGCTTCGATGGCGACCGAATCGCGCTTCGTGCTGATCTCAGCGCGCCGCGCCGGCTCCACCGGGCTTGCGCGGCGCGGCGGTGCGCCGCTTCGGCTCGGTGGGCATGAAGCGGTCCACCATCGCGACCTGCTGCGCGTCGTCCTCGATCCGCGCGGCCACCTGCACGCACACCGTGCGGCACAGTTCCACCACGCTCTGGTCGGCGATCGCGTAGTACACCAGGTTCGCCTCCTTGCGCCGCGCCAGCACGCCGGAGCGGAACATCGCGTTCAGATGCCGCGACACATTGGCCTGCGAGGAGCCGACCGTCTCCACCACGGCGCCGACGGGCTTCTCGCCGTCGCACAGCGCGTGCAGGATCTTCAGCCGCGTCGGCTCGGCGAGCAGCGCGAAGTAGTGCGACACCTGTTCGAAGACGCGATCCAGTTCGTTCATGCGATCCACTATATGCGTATATGCGTGAGGACGAATATATGGTTTACCCGCGCCTGGAGGCGGGTCCTGAGAATGGAGGCCACGATCGCAACCTTGCTAAAGCTTGCGTCGTTAGACGATCGAAGGCGTGACGCGTGGACCAATACATTGCCTCCTCCACCTTGACGAAGGAGCAGCGAACCATGAACTCGATCTTCCCCGCCGTCCGTACCCGGGACGCACTGCTGATGGCGGCCCAGTCCGCCGCGCAGGCCCGGTATGGCGAAGCAGGCCGTGGCTTGCGTCCGGCGCAGTCGTACTTCGAGACAACGGGCTCCGTGCAAATCGGCCCCTATTCGGGGCATCTTTGCTATCTCGCCCCACCGCGCGCCAACGGGCCGACGCGGGCCATTGCAGAACTGGATGAAGCGGTGCAGAAACAGCGCGGCCTATGCAGAAAATTGTTCGACAAGGTTTTTCGGGGCATCAGCCTGGACGGCCATAAGCGGCTGAGCGAGACGCAGGTGCGCACCTTCCAGATCATGGACGACGTCTTTGGAACGGCAGTGGAGTCGACTCTGTCGAACAGGCCGGTCGAGGCAAGGGACGACATCGAGCTCATGGCTGCCTGCATGGAGATCATGAGAAATCCGTCCGCGGCATTGGCGCGTATCCGAGCCGCGGGGCTAAAGGGCGACAAGGCGGCGCTGGCAGATATTGTGGTGTCGCTGTCCCTGCCGGTCGTCGCCGAGGCAGCGTGGCGCGACGCAGGCACGATTCGGCGACTCGCGGCGTTGTGCAGCAACAGCAGCGAGATCCTCACCCTGGCGGAAACCGGTGATGCAGCGCCCCAGCGAAGCGCCCTGGTCGGCCTCAGGCGCATGCTCGACGACGATGCGACCATCCGGCATATCGCCGACACACTGGCCAATGAAATGCGGGGCAAATCGTTCAAGGAGGCCCGTGAGCTGGTGTTGCCCTACATGATCGACGGCGAGCATGCTTCCTTCGCCAAGGATCGCGCAGGGCGCGATCGCGTTCCGAAGTTGTGGATAGCGCTGCGCGACACCGTGGCGACGACCGAAGACGCTGCCGTCCTGGCGAACGATCACGTCATCTGGGGCTTGGCCCCCTATCATCGCGCGATGAACTTTGTCTTGTCGGACGAGCGGGTAAGCGATCGGCTGCGGCAGTCCATCATCGATCGGCTGGATGTGAGCCACGCCGGCAACAGATGGCGCATCAGCATGGAAAACGCACGCGAAGTGGCGGCGTTCCTGATTGGCACGCCCGGCGGCGAATCGACTCGACCGGGCACGGTACTGTCGCGCAGTGCGTTGCAGTTGATCTGGGGTGACCCCGTCATCGCGACCGCCATCGACGAGACGGCGCGAGATGCCATGGCCCCAGGCGGCCAGATCCATCAGATCCACCCGTTGCGACCCCTGCTGCGAACACATCCCAACAAGGCTTACGTCGCCCAGTATTGCGGCGTTTCGCCCGTCATCGGCAGGTGGGGCCGGCTATGGACGAGCCGTTATGGTGCCACCGAAGAGATTCATGCCGATGCGGGCAAGGGGCCGCAGCTCGCTAACACCGTCACCAGGACGTTTGCAGTCGCTTGACGGCGGCTTCAGCGAGCAGTCGGCTATCCGAGCGCGTCCGCCCAGATCGCATTGGCCCAGGCGAAGGCGTAGGTCCCTTCCAGCGTATTGGGCGCCGTCGACACGCCGCCGGAGTCCGGCACCGTCACCATGGTCTTCTTCTGCGGATCGTAGCGATGCACGCTGGCAACATGGATCACCTCGCGATCGGAGGTGAAGCTGTAGCAGGTGTTGTTGTACAGCGGCTCGGGGTTGGGCTGCCGGCCCGACAACAGCGCGACGATCGCCGCCGCGGCGATCTTCCCGTGCTGGTTTGCCATGTGTCCGGACTTGGGCATCAGCGGCGCGATCTGGATGGCGTCGCCCAGCACGTGGATGTTCGGCACGGCCTTCGACTCGAAGGTCAGGAAGTCGACCTCGCACCAGCGGCCATTGGCGGTGGCCAGTCCCGTGTTGACGGCGATCGCGCCGGCGCGCTGGGCGGGCACCACGTTGGCGACATCGACCCGCTCGTCGTCCTGGACCTCGAACTTCAGCGTACGGGTGGCGGGATCGATATCGACGGTCCGGTATTGCGGACGGTATTCGACGATGCCCTTGTACTTGCTGGCCCACACCTGCTTGAACAGCGCGGCCTTCGATGTCACGTCGGGATTGGCGTCGAGGATCAGCACCTTGCTGCGCGGCTTGGCCTGGCTGAAATAGTGCGCCACCTGGCAGGCGCGCTCGTACGGTCCGGGCGGGCAGCGATAAGGCGCCAGCGGCACCGTCAGCGCATAGGTGCCGCCGTCGCGCATCGCTTCGAGCTGGCGGCGCAGCGCCACCGTCTGCGGGCCGGCCTTCCATGCGTGCAGGATCTGGTCGCCGCCGGGCCGCTTCAGGCCGGGCACGTCGTCGGGCATGAAGTCGACGCCCGGCGACACCACCAGCCGGTCGTACGGCAGCGTGCCGCCGCTGGCCAGGCGTACCTGGCG
The DNA here is from genome assembly GCA_031181345.1 of Cupriavidus sp. Classification (GTDB taxonomy): domain Bacteria; phylum Pseudomonadota; class Gammaproteobacteria; order Burkholderiales; family Burkholderiaceae; genus Cupriavidus. The sequence goes on from JAPSLC010000020.1 coordinate 44,804, forward strand.
CTTCGACGGGTCGATCGCGGCGACGGTGTCGCGCACCACCTTGACCCCGTGGCGCCGGCTCAGTGCATCGTAGGAGATCGTCAGGTCCTCGATCCGCTTGCTGCCGCCGAGCACCAGGTTCGACAGCGGGCAGGAGATAAAGACCGGATTCGGCTCGACCAGCGTCACGTCGATGGTGTTGTCGCTCCATTCGCGCAGATAGCGCGCGGCGGTCGCGCCGCCGTAGCCGCCGCCGACCACCACCACCTTGCCGCCACTGGCGCGCGTCGTGCCGCCGCTGGCGCAGCCGCCGACCAGCGTGCCGAGGACTGCGGCGGTCGCGGCCGCGCCGAGAAATTCGCGTCGTTGCATGTCAGCCTCCCTCGCTCGTTTGACCGCGTTACTTGACCGCGGCGAACCACTTCGCCATCGCGGCGATCTGCTCGTCCGTATAGCCCTTGGCGATCTGGTGCATCACCGTGGCCTCGCGCTTGCCGGTCTTGAACGCCTGCATCTGTTCGATCAGATAGGACTGCGGCCGACCGGCCAGCCCAGGCACAGGGCTGCCCGCCGGCGCGCGGCCGGAAGGCCCGTGGCAGCTGGCGCAGGCCGCGGCCCAATTGCGCGCCTGCTCGAGCGTGGGGTCGGCGGCGCTGGCCGGCGCCGTGGCGAACGTCGCCAGGGCGGCCAGGCAGGCCGCGGCGGTTCGCAGGGGATTGTTGTTCTTCATGGTCTCGCTCCTCGCTGGGATCGGCACTTCGGCGCATCGATCGGCCGCACGACGCGGACCGGACGAGCAACCGGCCGGGGCGCGTGAGTGACGCGCAAGGCATGGCAACCCTATCACATCGGCCGGCGCCGGCGTACTGCGGTTTTCGCAGATGCTCGGACGGCGAACGCCATTGGTCCGCCGCAACACCAGCGTAGGTCAGCTGGAGGCGGGGCGGGAGCAGCCGGACGGTGGAGAGAGGGAGAGCGAGGGAGGCGCGCCGGGCCGGATGGCCGGCGCGCTTCAGAGGCGGGAGAGGATCAGGGCAGGTTGCGGCCCGGAGGCAGGCCGACCGGGCCAGGGATCGGCGCGGTGGTCGGTGCTGTCGTCGGCGCGGTTGCCGGCGAAGACAGGTCGGTGCCGACGGGGGCCGGGGTCGAAGTGGTCGGCGCGGCGGTGCCAGGCGTGCCCTGTACCGGCGCCGGCGTGCCGCCGACCGGTTCGCCCGGAGCGGCGTTCTGCGACGATGCGGCCGCATCCAGGCGGGCGCGCTCGGTTTCGTCGATGTAGTCGAATACCTTGACCACCTTGCTGACGCCGCCGACATTGCGCGCCGTCTCGGTGGCGCGATCGCCCTCGGGACGGGTCACCAGGCCCATCAGATAGACCACGCCGCGCTCGGTGGTGACCTTGGTGGAATTCGACGGCACGCCTTCGGCGGTCATCAGCATGGTCTTGACCTTGCTGGTCACGAAGGCGTCCTGGCTCTGCGCCGCGAACGACGGCGACGACACCACCTCCAGCTCGTTGACGACCTCGCGCGCGTTCGGCAGCCCGCGCACATACTGCTCGATCTGTTGGCGCAGATTGGCGTCCTTGACCTCGCCGGTCAGCAGCACCTTCTTGTTGAACACCGTGACGTTCACCCGCGCCGCGCCGCTGTAGCGCGTGGCCAGCGTGTTTTCGATCTCGAGCTGCAGGCCACGGTCGACCGCCTGGATCGACGTCGGCCGGCGATCGGTGGCGCTCATCACGCCGGCCCCCATGGCGCCGGCGATCACCGGGAAGCAGCCGCTCAACTGCGTGGCGGCGGTCAGCATCAGCGTGGCGGTGGCGGCGGCGCGGGCGACGGCGGCCAGCCGGGCCCGGGCGGAGGCGCGGAGCGGCGTCGGTTCAGCGAGCGCGTCGCGCGAAAAAAGCGAAGTCTTCATGCGTTCCTTGCTGTAGCGGTAATGCGAAAGAGGATCGGCAGTCGGCAGGGCGGCCTGCGCCGCGCTCGGGCAATCCCGGTCGGCCGTGCGCCGCAACGCGCATTATGACGGACGGCCTGTCATTCCGACTCGCCCGCGCCGAACGCATCGCGCAGCCACTCGAGCCGCCGCGGCCCGATCGCCACCACATCGAGCCGGCAGCGCGGCGCGTGGTCCAGCGTCGCCAGATAGTGATTGGCGGCCTGCAGGATGCGCTGGCGCTTGGTCATCGTGATGCTGGCCAGCGCGCCGCCAAACGCGTCGCTGCTGCGCGAACGGACCTCGACGAAGACCAGCGTGCCGTCGGGCGCGCGCATCACCAGGTCCAGCTCGCCGCCTTTGCAGCGATAATTGCGCACCACCAGCGCCAGACCCTGGCCCTGCAAATAGGCCAGCGCCCGCGCCTCGGCGCGTTCGCCGCGCGCTTTCGACGTGTCCTTCGTCCGATCGCTTGCCGAGTCCCGTGCCGAGCCTCGTGCCGTGGTTTTGAATGTGCGCATCAACGGAAGTTCTCAAGCATGACTGACTGGATTTCGCTGGCAACCGGCCAGTCCTATCCCACCGGCACGCTGTATGTCGTCGCCACGCCGATCGGCAACCTCGCCGACCTGACGCTGCGGGCGCTGCATGTGCTCGGCCTGGCCGACGCGATCGCGTGCGAGGACACCCGCAATACCGGCCAACTGCTGTCGCGCCTGGGCCTGCAGCGGCCCTTGCTGGCGGTGCACGAACACAACGAGCGCGAGGCCGGCGTGCGCGTGGTCGAGCGGCTGGCGGCCGGCGAGCGCATCGCCTATGTGTCCGACGCGGGCACGCCGGGCATCTCGGACCCCGGCGCGCGGTTGGTCGAAGCAGTGCGCGCGGCGGGCCATCGCGTGGTGCCGCTGCCCGGCCCGAGCGCCGCGGTGACCGCGCTGTCGGTCGCCGGCGACATGCTCGATACCGGCGCGGGCCGCTTCACCTTCGCCGGCTTCCTGCCGAACAAGGCCAAGGCGCGCACCGAGGCGATCGCCGCGCTGGCGACGCTCGAGCACGCCTGGGTCGTCTACGAAGCCCCGCACCGCATTGCCGACACGCTGGCCGCGCTCGCGCAGCAATTGCCGCCCACGCGCCGGCTGATGATCGGTCGGGAACTGACCAAGCTGTTCGAACAGGCCGAGACGATGGCGGTCGCCGACGCACCGGCCTGGCTGGCAGCCGATCCGGCGCGGGCCAAGGGCGAGTTCGTGCTGGTGATCGAGGGGGCCGGCGCACCGGTCAAGGGCGAGGCGGCGCTGGATGCGAACGCGCAGCGGGTACTGGGGCTGCTGCTGGAGGAGTTGCCCGCCAAGCGCGCCGCCAAGCTGGCCGCGGCGATCACCGGAGCCGATACCGCGGCGCTCTATGCGATGGCGCTGGCGCGCCGCGAGCAGGAGTAAGACCGGGAAGATGCGAGGCGAAGCCATGCGCGCCGGCATCGTGGTCGGCGCCGCTCAGGCGCTCCGGTCAGGATGCCGGGTGGAACGCAGACCGACGCGGCGGGCCGCGTGATCGGCCACTGTGACCGTGCCGGTGGCGCGGTCGGTGCCGCGCTGGTGCGCGAGGAAGGGGGCGAGGAAGGCGAAACCGGCCTCAGCGAGCATGGCCCTTGCCGGCCGTCTTGCGGGTCTTGAGCACCACGCGCTTCGGCTTGACCGTCTTGGTCACGGTGTCGTCGTCGATGCCGTCGCCGCCGCCGTCGGTGGCGCCATTGTCCATGCCGGGCTCGCGCAGCGGTCCCAGTGCGGCCAGTTCCGTACGCGACAGCCGGCGGATTTCGACCTGGGTATGCCCGCGGTCGACGAAGCCCAGCCGCTTGGCGGCGCGATACGACACGTCGAGCACGCGGTTGCCGTGATATGGGCCGCGGTCGTTGATGCGCAGCACTGCGACCTTGTCGTTGCGCAGATTGCGCACCAGTACCCAGCTGTCCAGCGGCAGCGACGGATGGGCGGCTGTCATCGCCCCCATGTCGAAGCGCTCGCCGTTGGCGGTCTTGCGGCCGTGGAACTGCTTGCCGTACCACGACGCCGTGCCGCGCTGCTCGAAGGTGCCGATGTCCGCGCGCAGGCCCTCCAGCGAGGACGTGCGCGGCGTGCCGCGCGAGGCCGATTCGGTGTCGTCGCTTTCGTTGTCACCCCAGCCGAACAGGCGCCACGAGTTGGTCGGCGCCGGCGTTTCGGTGGCTGCGTTGGCTTGCGGCTCGTCGGGGGCGTCGCCGCGATTGCCGTTGTTCGGGGTCCTCGACTTGCGTGCCTGCGCCTGTTTTGCCGCCGGCGTGGCAGCCGTCGGCGCCGCATTCTGGTCGGCGGCTGTGCCGTTTGGATCGTCGCTCGGCGACACCGCACAGGCGGCCAGCGTCAACGCACAGACGGCGTGAAAGCCGTAGCGGAGCGCGCGGCGAGCATGGGTAAGGGGGTGGGTCGGCCAAAGCATCGCGCGAGTCTAACATCGGTGGTCCGCGCGATTTACAGCGATTTTGTTACGAATTGTCTGGCTACGGCGTGCAATTGCTCGCAATCCACGAACTGACAACGGATTGCGGCGATTCCCCGGACTATCCCTGCCGTTGGCGTCGATGCAACGAAAAAGCAGGACAAGTCACATCATCCCTATCTGCGATGTCTACCAAAGGCCGACGCTACAATGCGACGACATAGCCGGCACATACGCCGGAACGCCGATCCAACTCCACATGCCGCGCCGGACGCGGCCGTCCGACACCCGTCACGATGAAAGTCCTGCTGATCCCCGTCACGCCCTTCCAACAGAATTGCTCGCTGCTGATCGACGAGCGCACCCGGCGCGCCGCGGTCTGCGATCCCGGCGGCGATCTGGACCGAATCCAGGCCGCGCTGAAGGAACAGGACGTGACGTTGGAGAAGATCCTGCTGACGCACGGGCATCTGGACCACTGCGCCGGCGCCGCCGCCCTCTCGCGCGAATTCGGCGTGCCGATCGAGGGGCCGCATCGCGACGAGCAGTTCTGGATCGACCAGCTGCCCGAGCAGACCCAGCGCTTCGGCTTCGGCCACGCCGAGGCGTTCGAGCCCGATCGGTGGCTGGATCAGGGCGATACGGTCCAGTTCGGCGACGAAACGCTCGAGGTTTACCATTGCCCCGGTCATACGCCCGGCCACGTGGTGTTCTTTTCGCGGCCACACCGCCTGGCCATTGTCGGCGACGTGCTGTTCGCCGGCTCGATCGGCCGCACCGATTTTCCGCGCGGCAACCACGCCGACCTGATCCGCTCGATCCGCACGAACCTCTGGCCGCTGGGCGACGACGTGACCTTCGTTCCCGGGCACGGACCGGTCTCGACCTTCGGCGATGAGCGGCGCGACAACCCCTTCGTCGCCGATCATCTGATCGACGTCGGCTAACCGCGCGCATCCGACCATGGCGAAACAACAGGCTCCAGATACCCGCCCCGAGATCTACGTCAGCACCGACGTCGAGGCCGACGGTCCGATCCCGGGCCCGCATTCGATGCTCTCGTTCGCCTCGGTGGCGATGCTGGCCGACAAGACCGTGCTCGGCACCTTCTCCGCCAATCTCGAAACGCTGCCCGGCGCGGTCGGCCACCCGGTACAGATGAAATGGTGGGAGACCGAGCCCGAGGCCTGGGCCGCCTGCCGGCGCGATCTGCAGCCGCCCGAGCAGGCGCTGGTGCGCTATGTCGAATGGGTCGAGAGCCTGCCGGGCAAACCCGTGTTCGTGGCCTTCCCCGCAGGGTTCGATTTCACCTGGATGTTCTGGTACATGATGCGCTTCGCCGGCCGCTCGCCGTTCGGCTGGGCCGCGCTCGACATCAAGACGCTGGGCTTCTCGCTGACCGGCCTGCGCTACCGCCGCACCGTCAAGGCCACGATGCCCGACGCGTGGAAGGACCCGCTGCCGCATACCCATGTCGCGCTGGACGACGCGCTCGAACAGGGCGCGATGTTCTGCAACATGCTGGCCGCGCTGCGCGAGCGCGAGGCGGCCCTGGCTGCGATCGCGCCGACTGCCCCGACCGAGCCCACCGACACGTCCACGCCGCCCGACGACCTGGCACAGCAGGGTTGACCCTTAGGTCGCGTCCGCGCCACGCTGCGGGTCCGCCATGTCCCCATCGCCTATAGTAAAGGCGTGCATGGCCGTTCCGACGCCGCGCCGTGCGCAACTGCGGCGGCCTCGCCATGCATGGCGGTCGTTGCTATGGTGAAGACCGCCTGACGCGCGTTCCTGTCGAGGAGGTGTCGATCATGCGTTTCCATCCCGATCTTCACTGGCGGCATCTGGCCGAACGGCTGCACCGGCCACCGCCCGCACACAGCGTCGCCCACTCCCGCCCCGCCGACGATGAAGCCGACATCGCCAAGGCCACGGTCTACGTCAGCACCGTGGCGCTGGTACTGCTGCTGATCGTACTGGCGGCCATCGCTTTCGGTCAGGAGGCCATGCACTGGCTGGGTGTCAAATAACGACCCGCCTGAAGCTACCGCGCCTCCAGCACCGGGCCGGCCTCCACACGGAGGCCGGTTTCTATTTGGGGCTCAGGAAAGCAGCGCCGCGACGTTCTCCGGCGGCCGCCCGATCGCCGCGCGCTGGCCGCGCACCACGATGGGCCGCTGCAGCAGGATCGGATGATCGGCCACGGCCTGCAGCACCTCGGTATCGCTCAGCCCCGGATCGGCCAGGTCGAGCTCGGCGTAGATCGCCTCGTTGTCGCGCACCATCTGCCGCACCGGCACGTCGAGCAGCGCATGCAGCTGCTTGAGCGTGGCCAGCGTGGGCGGGGTCTTCAGGTACTCGACCACCTCGACCGGTTCGCCCAGGCGCTCGGCGGCCTGCTGTACCAGCGCCAGCGTGTCGCGCGACTTGGAGCAGCGCGGATTGTGGTAAATCTTGATCATGGGTCCGTCACCTCAAACGCATACGTTGTCATCTTCGAACACGACGGACTATACAAGCCGCGCGGGCGAACCGGTACGCCGCGTGCCCTCTTCCGGTACCACTGCAGACGCCATGACCACGAACCAGGCCACCCTTGCCGCGCCGACCGTGCGCGATGCCACCGACGACGACCTGCCGGCGATCCACGCGATCTACACCCACCACGTGCTGCACGGCCGCGCCTCGTTCGAGGAAACGCCGCCGACGCTGGACGAAATGCGCGAGCGTCGCGCCGCCGTGCTGGCCAAGGGGCTGCCCTATCTGGTCGCCGAGCTGCAGATCGACGGCCGCCCGGTGGTGGCGGGCTACGCCTACGCGTCGACCTATCGCACCCGCAGCGCCTACCGCCACACCATCGAGGATTCGATCTACCTGGACGAGCGCCACCGCGGCCGCGGCATCGGCGCGGTACTGCTGGCGGCGCTGCTTGCCCGCTGCGAGCACGGCCCATGGCGCCAGATGGTCGCCGTGATCGCCAGCCCCGCCGGCGGCGAGGGCAACGGCTCGATCGCGCTGCACGAACGCATGGGCTTCCGCATGGCCGGACGGCTGGAGGCGGTCGGCTTCAAGCATGGGCAGTGGATCGATACGGCGCTGATGCAGAGGGCGTTGGGGGCGGGGGCGACGGCGTTGCCAGCAGAGGCTGCGGTGCATTGATCGGGGCCGGAGGTGCAATTGCGCTGTGAATCCGCTCCGGCACGGAGCCAGGTGCGGGTCCTCTGTCGTCTTGCTCTCTAGCGCCAGTTCTCGGCGAACAGCGACAGCAAGTGGGGTGGCGGTCCGTTAGGCTAGCGGCCGGCCAGCCGGTCCAGCGGCCGGCGGCCAGCTCCCTATGCCGACCTACATCAAGATTGCGGGCACCGATTTCGACATCTCTCATCTCGCACCGTATCGCACGGTTGTGGACGTCCCGCTGCGGGGTGGACACGTTAAGCAAATGCCGGTCGAGATCGCCTATACAAACCACTGCTACAGTCGTCGCCCCATCCCAGCGGTCAACGAGCAAATCCCTGTCGGATACCTGATTCGTGATGGTGCCAAAGCCCGTATGTTTTGCTCGCGCCGTTACCGCCTGTCCTTGAACCTGCCGCAGATCATGGACGCGTTGATCCGCAGCGAGACCCATGTCTGGAGCGTAGCCGGCAACAATTTTGTACGAGTGGAAATGGTGGACGAGGAGTCAGACGGGACACGCACGACGATCAACTACTACGTCTTGATGCGAATCCAGAAGCACGTTGCGCCGGAGGAGCCCAAACACATCAAGGTGCGGGTGGAGACAGCTTTCCCCGAGGACTTGCTGCACTACGACAAGCCGGCGCTGAAAAAACCCTTCAGCTTTCGCAAGTTGCTCGCCTGTGCTTGGGAAGGGCGCGACCACAACGACCCGGCCCCCAAACCGAAGAAAAAAATCGCGGGCGCGAAGAAGGCCTGAAAACGCAAACGCCCCCTTTAAAAGGGGGCGTTCAGGAATAGTTGCGGGGCTTCTCTTGGACATCCCACTCCAGGTGGGACCTCGGCAGAGCCGAGGCGGCGCTTAGCTTTTGATGCAAACACCCCGCTAGCTGCTAAGCCTTTCCAACCCAAGGCCGGGCTGGACCCTCCGCTGGCTGTTGGCTTTCACCGAAGCGGCAGAAGGCTTTTGGATCGGTCGATGATAGCACGATACCGAGCTGGGGTTGCCGGTCCGCGGGCGGTGCTCACCCCGGTCAGTGAACACCGCACCGAACTCACGACATCAAATCCGACAACGCCAGCGCCACCACCTTGGTGGCCCGGTTCAGGTCGTTCAGCCGCAGGTTCTCGTCGGAGTTGTGGCCGCGGGCTTCCATCAGCGTGCGGGGGCCGGCGCCGTACAGCACGGTCGGGATGCCGCGGCTGGTGTAGTGGCGGGCGTCGGTGTACAGCGGCACGCCATGCACCGGGATGTCGACGCCGAACACTTCCTCGGCGCGGCTCTTCAGCGCGCCGATCAGCTTCTCCACGCCCGGCAGTTCAGACAGCGGCTCGGCCAGGATGATGCGCTCGACCTTGACCTCGATGCCGGGACGGTCCTTGGCGGCCTTCTCGACCACCGCGCGGATCTCGCCTTCCGCGTCGAAGCCGATCTCTTCCGGAATCATCCGGCGGTCGATGCGGAACGTCACCAGGTCGGGCACCACATTGGTGTTGATGCCGCCCTTGATCAGGCCCACGTTCAGCGTCGCGGTATCGATGCCCGGCACCTTGGACTTGCGCGTGGCCAGCTCGGCGCGCAGGCCGTAGACCGCCTGCAGGATGTGCGTCGCGGCCTCGATCGCATCGACGCCGGTATGCGGCATCGCGGCATGGCCCTGCTTGCCCTTGACGGTGACCTCGACGTGCAGGCAGCCGTTATGCGCCGACGTGATGCCGTACGAGAAGCCGGCCGAGATCGCGTAGTCCGGCTTGGTCAGGCCCTGGTCCAGCAGGAACTTCGGGCCGATGTCGCCGCCGGTTTCCTCGTCGTAGGTGAACTGCAGCTCGACCGTGCCATTCAGCCTGGCGCCCTGCTTTTCCGCTTCCATCAGCGCCAGCACCGCGTAGGTGTAGGTGGCGAAGTCCGACTTCGACACCGCCACGCCGCGGCCGTACATCACCGGGCCGTGCTCGCTGTCGGCGATCTCGCCGCCGTACGGATCCTTGGTCCAGCCCAGTCCCGGCGGCACCACGTCGCCGTGCGCGTTCATCGCGATGGTCGGACCGCCGTTGCCGAAGGTCTTGCGCACGACCAGGTTGGTGGCGCTGATCATGCCGGCCGCCTTGACCAGCTCGTCGGGCACCTTGTGCGCCTCGACCTGGAAGCCCAGGCCCTCGAGCAGTTGCCGTGCGCGCGCGCCGTGGGCATCGCAGTCGCCGGGAGGGTTGTCGGACGGCACCTTGACCAGCTCGGCGAGGAAGGCCTCCTGCGCGGGACGGTGCGCGTCGATGAAGGTGGTCAGCGTGGTTTGCGTGGGGTTCATATTGTCTCGTGCGGTCATGGCTCTTCGCTGGTTGGCTGAGGGCGCGCTGGGCGCGGGAGTGTGTTCGGAATGAAAGCGGCCGGCAAGCGGCGACATCAAGGACGCGCGCTGAAGTGTTCGACGAAATCGGTGAACACGCGCGCGGCGAGGGCGGCGTCCTCGACCGTCATCGTCTCTGTCGGATGGTGGCTGATGCCGCCGTTGCCGCAGCGCACGAACAGCATCGCCACGTCGGCAATCGCGGCGATCGCCATCGCATCGTGGCCGGCGCCGGACGGCAGCAGCCGCACCGGCGCACCCTGGCGCTCGATCGCCGCCGCCCATTGCTGCTGCAGCCACGGGGCGCATGGCACGCTGGCTGCCTCGTGGGTCTTGCGGACCTGCGCACGCACGTTGCGGCGCGCGCAGACGCGTTCGATCTCGGCCAGCACGTCGGTGACGGCGGCCTGGCGCACCGCGTCCTCGCCGGCGCGGATGTCGATCGAGAACACCGCGCGACCCGGCACGACGTTGGCGGCGCCATTGGGCACGTTGAACTGGCCGACGGTGCCGACCAGGCCCGGCGAGCCGCTGCAGCGGCGCTCGATGAACAGCCCGATCTCGGCGGCGGCCATCGCGGCGTCGCGGCGCATGTCCATCGGCACCGTGCCGGCATGGCCGGCCAGGCCGTCGAGCTCGACGATGAAGCGGGTCGCGCCGGAAATCGCGGTGACCACGCCCACCGGCAGGTTCTCGTTGAGCAGCACCGGGCCCTGTTCGATGTGGACTTCGACGAAGGCCAGCACCTTGTCGCGCGAATGCGCGGCGGCGGGCAGGCCCGACGCATCGAAGCCGGCCGCGCGCATCACCTCGCGCATGGTCTTGCCGCTGTCGTCGACGTTGTCGAGCACGTTCTGGTCGAAGGTGCCGGCGATCGCGCGGCTGCCCAGCAGCGTCGCCTTGAAGCGCACGCCCTCTTCCTCGGCGAAGCCGACCACCTCGATCGCGAACGGAAAGCGCTTGCCCTGCCGGTGCCATTCGGCGACGCACGCGATCGGCAAGATCACGCCCAGATTGCCGTCGTAGCGGCCGGCATCGCGCACGGTGTCGAAGTGCGAGCCGGTCAGCAGCGCCGGCGCGCCGGGCTCGGTGCCTTCATAGCGGCCGATCACGTTGCCGGCGGCATCGCGGCGCACCGTCATGCCGGCTGCTTCCATCCACGCCGCGAGCTGCGCGGCGGCGCCATGGTGCGCTTCGGTCAGATAGGTGCGAGTCAGCATTCCCGGCTGCTCGGTGTGGACGGCGAGGGCGTCGGCCCAGGCCATGATGCGCGCGCCGACTTCGGTGGCGGACACCGAGGAGGGCGTTGTGGATGCTGCCATGCGTGTCTCCTGCTGAACGGATCGTGCCGGCTGTCGCCGGCACCCGGGCCCCCGGACGGGGATGCGATGACTGTAGCGCGCTCGCTCGCGGCCTGGCGAGCCTGTTGGGCTGCCCGCCGGCGCGGTGGCTGTTGTGCTTGTGTGGTGCGCTGTTTCCCGGCGCCTGGGCGGCACGGGGGCATCGATGCAAGCCATGTTAGCACAGTGAATTCAAAAATTGCATACAAAAAAGATATGCACTATATTCCGGTCCAGGTTCCGACAAAGCGCTGCGGACAATCCGGTCCGGACAGTCGTCGGCGTGAATTCCGCCCCAACAGGGGGGCCTTCCACGCGAGCCCACGCCCCAGCACCGGGGAGGTGTGCCGGACCCGAGACACCGCTGCCCACGAGGGGCGCCGGTGGCAGTCCTGAATCGAACAGGGCGAGCCGTCACACCGATACGGACCCGCCCGTCTGGAGACAAGTCATGCAGCAACCCGCCCTGCCCGGCGCCGGCCGGCCGCACACGCCTACCCCCAATCCCGTCCCCCGCCATCCGATCCACCGCTTCACGCGCTCGCTGTTCGGCCAAGTGCTGATCGCGCTGGTGCTGGGCACCGTGCTCGGGCTGGCCTTTCCGGAGTTCGCCGCCAAGCTCAAGCCGCTCGGCGACGCCTTCATCAAGCTGATCAAGATGCTGATCGCGCCGATCGTGTTCTGCGTGGTGGTGGCCGGCATCTGCGGCGCCGGCGAGCTGAAGAAGGTTGGGCGCGTCGGCGTCAAGGCGGTGGTCTATTTCGAGATCGTCACCACCATCGCGCTGGCGTTGGGCATCCTGCTGGCCTACGTGTTCCAGCCCGGGGCCGGCATGAACGTCAACCCGGCCTCGCTCGACGCCTCGGCGATGAGCGCCTATGTCGACAACGCGGCCAAGGTGGCCAGCGGCGGCACCGTCGACTTCTTGCTCAAGCTGATCCCGTCGACCATGATCGGCGCCTTCTCGTCGGGCGACGTGCTGCAGGTGCTCCTGGTCTCCGTGCTGTTCGGCTGCGCGCTGTCGCTGATCGGCGAACCGGGCCGGCCGCTGGTCCGGCTGATCGACACGTTCTCGCAGGCGCTGTTCAAGATGATGGGCTTCATCATCAAGCTCGCACCGCTCGGCGTGCTGGGCGCGGTCGCCTTCACCGTCGGCAAGTACGGCATCGGCTCGCTCAAGCAACTGGGCTTCCTGGTGGTGCTGTTCTACGGCGCGGTGGTGGTGTTCGTCGCGGTGGTGCTGGGCACCGTGATGCGGTTGTCGGGCTTCTCGGTGTTCAAGCTGATCAAGTACCTGCGCGCCGAGCTGCTGGTGGTGCTGGGCACCGCCTCGTCGGACAGCGTGCTGCCGCAAGTCATGCGCAAGCTCGAGTTCATGGGCATCCGCAAGTCGGTGGTCGGCCTGGTGATTCCGACCGGCTACTCGTTCAACCTCGACGCCTTCTCGATCTACCTGACGCTGGCCGCGGTGTTCATCGCGCAGGCCACCAATACCGCGCTGTCGATGGCCGACCTGCTCGGCATCCTGGCGGTCGCGCTGGTGACCTCCAAGGGCGCGCACGGCATCCCCGGTTCCGCCATCGTGATCCTGGCCGCGACGCTGTCGGCGCACCCGGCGATCCCGGCGATCGGCCTGGTGCTGGTGCTGTCGGTCGACTGGTTCATCGGCATCGCCCGCGCGCTGGGCAACCTGATCGGCAACTGCGTCGCCACCGTGGTGGTGGCAGCCTGGGAAAAGGATATCGACCGGGAACGCGCGCATGCCGTGCTGAACGGCGAGATCCCGGCTGCCGAACTGGACGAGGGACTGAGCGCCCCGGTGCTCGATGGCCTGGACAGTCTGGAGGGCGGCCACACCCCGGCCCCTGGGTATGCGCCGGTGCCGGGTAAAGCCACGGGACGATAGAATTCGGCATTTCCCCCAAGCGCGCCGCCCGCGCTGCGCCCCATGCCCGAGCATATCGATCCTGCCATGACCGCCGAAGCGATCGCCGACGACATCGTCGCGGCGATCGTCTCGCACCGCCTGCCCCCCGGCACCAAGCTGCGCGAGGAGGCTCTGGCGGCGGTCTACCGGGTCAGCCGTACCAAGGTGCGCGCGGCGCTGCTGATGCTGTCCAAGGACAAGGTGATCCAGATCGTGCCCGACAAGGGCGCCTTCGTCGCCAAGCCCAGCGCCGAGGAGGCCCGCGAGGTCTTCGCCGTGCGGCGCATTCTCGAGGCCGCGCTGGCGCGCGAGTTCGTCGCGCGCGCCACCGCCGCAGACTACAAGCGGATCGACAAGCATCTGGCCGCCGAAAGGAAGGCGCTGGCCGGCAACGACGCCCAGACCCGTACCCGCCTACTCAGCGACTTCCATATCCTGCTGGCCGAGGTGGTCGGCAACAAGGTGCTGATCGAGATGCTGCACGAGCTCTCGATGCGCAGCGCGGTGATCACCATGCTGTACCAGTCGCGGCGGGACGCGGCGTGCTCATCCGACGAGCATCGCGAATTCATCGAAGCGGCGCGTGCCGGCGACACCGAGCGCGCGGTCGAACTGATGGTCGGCCACCTGAGCCATGTCGAGGGCGCGCTGCACTTCGACGAGGTGCCGGCGCCGGCCGGCAAGGATCTGGTGGCGGCGCTGCTTGCCTGACTCCATCGTCCGCGGCGCGCCGCGTCAGCGCTTGCGCCGCCGCGACCACCACCACAGCCCGTACACCGCGACATTGATCGCCACCACCACCGCTCCCAACCACAGCTGCGTCTCCCGCGTCAGCGCCTGCGGGTACAGCAGCGGCAGCAGATACTGCTCGACGAAGCCGCCGGCATAGCCCTGTTCGCCGGCGGCGTGCCGCAGCCGGTTCTCCAGCGGGGTCAGCGGGCAGATCCAGCCGGTCCATTCGACGGTGGCGCCCCACAGCGCGGCCGGCAGATGCAGCCATGCGACGCGGGGCCAGCGCCACAGCAGCACGCCGCCCCCAACCACGAAGGCGACGAACAGCAGATGCAGCAGCACCACGGCGTCGGCCAGCCAGGCAGTCATTGGCCCTCCTCTGCAGGCGCCCCGGATGCTTACTGACAGCCGGCGCGGGCGGTCCAGTAGCCCGGGCGGTTGAACTCGGTCTTCAGGTGCTCGATGAAGAAGCGGATCTTCGCCGGCACCGGCCGTTGCTGCGGGTACACCGCCAGGATGTCGTAATCGGGCAGCGCGTATTCGTCCAGCACCGTGATCAGCTCCCCGCTCTCGAGCTGCGGCAGGATCTCCCACGTCGAGCGCCAGCCCAGCCCCAGCCCCTCGCAGGTCCAGCGGTGCAGCAGCTCGCCGTCGTTGCAGTCGAGATTGCCGGTCACGCGCACGCTGACGGCCTTGCCGTTCTGGCGGAAGTACCAGCCGCGCTGCTGCCCGCCCTGCAGGTTGAAGGCCAGGCAGTTGTGCTGCGCCAGGTCGTCGAGCGTGCGGGGCACGCCATGCCTGGCGAAGTAGGCCGGCGTACCGCACACCACGCGCTTGTTGGTCGCCAGCTTGATCGCGACGAAGTTCGGGTCGATCGCGCCGCCGATGCGGATGCCGACATCGTAGCCCTCGCGCACCAGGTCCACCACGCGGTCGGTCAGGTTGAACGAGATCTGCACCTCGGGATTGCTGGCCAGGAAGGCGGGCGCGTGCGGCGCCACGTGCTTGCGGCCGAACGCCGCCGGCGCGGAAACGATCAGATGGCCGGTCGCCTTGTGCCGTCCTTCGGCGATCAGCATCTCGGCGCGGTCCAGGTCCGCCAGCGCCTTCTTGCACTGCTCCATGAAGGCGGCGCCCTGCTCGGTCACCACGATGCGCCGCGTGGAGCGGTGCAGCAATTTGACGCCGATGCGAGCCTCCAGCGCATTGATGCGCCGGCCGATCATCACCGGCGTGACGCCCTGCGTCAGCGCGGCGGCGGCCATGCTGCCCTGCTCCACCACCGAGATGAAGGCCTCGATCTGCTTGAGTTTGTCCAACGTTTGTCTCCTCCCGCGCACGATTGTGCGCCGCGCCGCCATGCCGCGGCATCCGCCGCGCGCTATGCCGGCAATGCGCCGTCACGCATGACGCCCATCAACGCGGATGAGCGCGGACGGTGCGCCGGCGCACGCGCCAGATGCCATCATTCCAAACCTCAGGTATGGAATCAACTGATCTCTCTTCCCTTTATCGCAGCGCCAAGGCGGTAATAGGATCGACTCCAACGGAAATTCATCACCATTGGAGACAGACATGCCGAAGATGAGAGCAGTGGACGCGGCCGTGGCCGTGCTGGAAAAGGAAGGCATCACGGTGGCGTTCGGCGTACCGGGCGCTGCCATCAACCCGTTCTATTCGGCGATGCGCAAGGCCGGCTCGATCGACCACTACCTGGCGCGCCACGTCGAGGGCGCCTCGCACATGGCCGAGGGCTATACCCGCGCGGAGGCCGGCAACATCGGCGTCTGCGTCGGCACCTCGGGCCCGGCCGGCACCGACATGATCACCGGGCTGTACTCCGCCTGGGCCGACTCGATTCCGATCCTCTGCATCACCGGCCAGGCGCCGCGCGCCCGCCTGTACAAGGAAGACTTCCAGGCCGTCGATATCGAGTCGATCGCCAAGCCCGTGACCAAGTGGGCGGTGACCGTGCGCGAGCCGGCGCTGGTGCCGCAGGTGTTCCAGCAGGCCTTCCACCTGATGCGCTCGGGCCGTCCCGGTCCGGTGCTGATCGATCTGCCGTTCGACGTGCAGGTCGCCGAGATCGAGTTCGATCCGGAAACGTACCAGCCGCTGCAGCCGTACAAGCCCGCGGCGTCGCGCGCGCAGATCGAGAAGGCGATCTCGATGCTGAACGCCTCGGCCAAGCCGCTGATCGTCTGCGGCGGCGGCGTGATCAATGCCGATGCGGCCGAGCTGCTGGTCGAGTTCGCCGAGCTGGTCAACGTGCCGGTGGTGCCGACGCTGATGGGCTGGGGCGTGCTGGCCGACGACCATCCGCTGCAGGCCGGCATGGTCGGGCTGCAGACCTCGCACCGCTACGGCAACGCGAACCTGCTGGCGTCGGACTTCGTGATGGGCATCGGCAACCGCTGGGCCAACCGCCACACCGGCAGTGTCGATGTCTACACCAAGGGCCGCAAGTTCGTGCACGTCGATATCGAGCCGACGCAGATCGGGCGCGTGTTCGGCCCGGACCTTGGCATCGTCTCCGACGCAAGGCTGGCGCTGGAGCAGTTCGTCGAGGTCGCGCGTGAAATGAAGCAGGCCGGCCGGCTGCCGTGCCGCAAGGCGTGGGTCGCCGAGGTGCAGCAGCGCCGCCGCACCATGCATCGCAAGAGCGATTTCGACAACGTTCCGGTCAAGCCGCAGCGCGTCTATCGCGAGATGAACCAGTATTTCCCGCGCGACGTGCGCTACGTCAGCACGATCGGCCTGTCGCAGATCGCCGCGGCGCAGTTCCTGTCGGTCAACCAGCCGCGCCACTGGATCAACTGCGGCCAGGCCGGCCCGCTGGGCTGGACCATTCCGGCCGCGATCGGCGTCAAGGTGGCCTCGCCCGAATCGGACGTGGTGGCCATTTCCGGCGACTACGACTTCCAGTTCATGATCGAGGAGCTGGCGGTGGCGGCGCAGTTCAAGGTGCCGTACATCCACGTGCTGGTGAACAACTCCTACCTCGGCCTGATCCGCCAGGCACAGCGCAATTTCGAGATGGACTACTGCGTGCAGCTGGCCTTCGACAACATCAACGCGCCGGAGCTCGAGGGCTATGGCGTCGACCACGTCAAGGTGGTCGAGGGCATGGGCTGCAAGGCGATCCGCGTGTTCAAGCCCGAGGACATCGCGCCGGCCTTCGCCGAGGCGCGCGACCTGATGGCCGAGTTCTCGGTGCCGGTGGTGGTCGAGGTGATCCTGGAGCGCGTGACCAATATCGCGATGGGTACCGAGATCGACAACATCAACGAATTCGAGCCGATCGAGGACCGCGTCGACGAGCAAGCCGACACGGCGATCCTGAAGGAAGAAGCGGAAACGGCCTGACGCGCGCGCAGGCGGACGCATGCCGATGCATCGGCGTGCCGTCCGCCGCCCTCGGACCGTAACGACATCACCACCCAGACTGTTGGAGACATCCATGCCGAAACTGGCTGCCAACCTGACCATGCTGTTCAACGAGGTCGGTTTCCTCGACCGCTTCGAAGCCGCCGCGCGTGCCGGCTTTCGCGGCGTCGAGTTCCTGTTCCCCTATGCCTTCCACGCCGACCAGATCGCCGATCGGCTCAACCGCTTCCAGCTCGACCTGGTGCTGCACAACCTGCCGGCCGGCAAGTGGGAAGCGGGCGAGCGCGGCATCGCCTGCCATCCGGATCGCGTCGGCGAATTCCAGGACGGCGTCGGCGACGCGATCCAGTACGCCAAGGTGCTGGGCGTGCAGCAGCTGAACTGCCTGGTCGGCATCCTGCCGCAGAACGTCAGGCGCGAGCAGGCGCAGGAGACGCTGGTCGAGAACCTGCGCTTTGCCGCCCGCAAGCTGGCCGCCGAGAAGATCGACCTGCTGATCGAGCCGATCAACACCTTCGACATCCCCGGCTTCTTCCTGTCGCGCACGCAGCAGGCGCTCGACCTGATCGACCAGGTCGGCGAGCCCAATCTTTACGTGCAGTACGACATCTATCACATGCAGCGGATGGAGGGCGAGATCGCCGCGACGCTGAAGGTCAACCTGCCGCGCATCAAGCATGTGCAGCTGGCCGACAACCCGGGCCGCAACGAGCCGGGCACCGGCGAGCTGAACTACGGCTTCCTGTTCGGCTGGCTCGACCAGATCGGCTACACCGGCTGGGTCGGCTGCGAGTACAAGCCGCGCACGACCACCGAGGCGGGCCTGGGCTGGCGCGCGCAGTTCGGCGTGCAGTGACCCCGCCGGACCGCGACGGCGACAGAACCAGAACAGATTTCATTCATCACCATTCCAAGGAGACTCACCATGGCAAACCAACGCAACGTCGGCTTCATCGGCCTGGGCATCATGGGCGCGCCGATGGCCGGCCACCTGCGCGCGGCCGGCCACACGCTGTTCGTCCATGACGTCAATCCCGCGCCGCAGGCCCTGGTCGACGCTGGCGTCACGGTCTGCACCAGCGCCGAGGAGGTCGCCAAGCGCGCCGACATCGTGATCATCATGGTGCCGGACACCCCGCATGTGGAAAGCGTGCTGTTCAGCGAGAAGGGCGTGGCCGCCGCGCTGAAGGCGGCCGGCAAGGAAGCCTCGCACAGCAAGATCGTGGTCGACATGAGCTCGATCTCGCCGATCGCCACCAAGGACTTCGCCGCGCGCATCAACAAGCTGGGCGCGGCCTATCTGGACGCGCCGGTGTCCGGCGGCGAAGTGGGCGCGAAGGCGGCCACGCTGACCATCATGGTCGGCGGCCCGGCCGAGGCCTTCGAGGAGGTCAAGCCGCTGTTCGACCTGATGGGCAAGAACATCACGCTGGTCGGCGGCAACGGCGATGGCCAGACCACCAAGGTCGCCAACCAGATCATCGTCGCGCTGAACATCCAGGCCGTCGCCGAGGCGCTGCTGTTCGCCTCGAAGGCCGGTGCCGATCCGGCCAAGGTGCGTCAGGCACTGATGGGCGGCTTCGCGTCGTCGCGCATCCTCGAAGTGCACGGCGAACGCATGGTCAAGCGCACCTTCGATCCGGGCTTCCGCATCGAGCTGCACCAGAAGGACCTGAACCTGGCGCTGCAGGGCGCCAAGGCGCTGGGCGTGGCGCTGCCCAACACCGCGACCGCGCAGGAGCTGTTCAATACCTGCTCCGCCAACGGCTTCGGCAAGCAGGATCACTCGGCGCTGTGCCGCGCGATCGAGCTGATGTCGAACCACACGATCGCGAAGTAAGCAGCCAGCGAGGGCGCCTTGATGGCGCCCTCGCCTTGCCCCAGCATTGCGTCGTCCCCGCGAAGGCGGGAATGACGTGTTGATCCGCCTACGTCTATCCCGCACCGCCATGTATTCCGATTCCCACGCCGCCCTGCTGACGCCGTCGCGTCCCGACAGCCTTGCCGATCCGCGCGCGCTGCTGCGCGAGCTGTTCGGCACCGCGGTCGCCGCGGTCAGTCCGGGCCAATGCCTGCCGCCGCAACTGCCGGCGCCGCCGAAGGGCCGCACCGTGGTGATCGGCGCGGGCAAGGCCGCCGCGTCGATGGCGCAGGCGGTCGAGGCCAACTGGCAAGGCGAACTGTCGGGACTGGTGGTCACGCGCTACGGCCACGGCGCGCCATGTGCGCGCATCGAGGTCGTCGAGGCCGCGCATCCGGTGCCCGACGCCGCAGGGCAGCAGGCCGCGCAGCGCATGGTCGAGATGGTCAAGGGACTGAGCGCCGACGACCTGGTGCTGTGCCTGATCTCGGGCGGCGGCTCGGCGCTGCTGGCCGCGCCCGCGCCGGGGCTGACGCTGGCCGACAAGCAGGCCGTCAACAAGGCGCTGCTGCGCAGCGGCGCCAATATCGGCGAGATGAACTGCGTGCGCAAGCATCTGTCCGCGCTCAAGGGCGGCCGGCTCGCGCTGCAATGCGCGCCCGCGCGCGTCGAGACGCTGCTGATCTCCGACATTCCGGGCGACGATCCGACGCTGATCGCCAGCGGCCCGACGTTGCCCGATGCCACCACCTGCGCCGATGCGCTGGCGGTGATCGACAAATACGGCATCGAGGTGCCGGCGGCGGTGCGCGCGCATCTGGAGAGCGGGGCCGGCGAAACGCCCAAGCCCGGTGACGCGCGCTTCGAGGGCCATCGCAGCGTGACGCTGGCCACCGCGCAGCAGTCGCTCGAAGCCGCCGCCGCGCGTGCCCGTGCGCTCGGCATCGAGGCCCATATCCTTTCGGATTGCATCGAGGGCGAGGCGCGCGAGGTCGCGCTGGTGCATGCGGCGCTGGCACGCCAGGTTGCGCAGCGCGGCCAGCCGTGGCGCAAGCCCTGCGTGCTGCTGTCGGGCGGCGAGACCACCGTGACGGTGCGCGGCAACGGCCGTGGCGGGCGCAACGCGGAGTTCCTGCTGTCGCTCGCCGTCGCGCTCGACGGCCTGCCCGGCGTGCATGCGATCGCCGCGGACACGGACGGCATCGATGGCTCCGAGGACAACGCCGGGGCGCTGCTCTCGCCCGACACGCTGGCCCGCGCCTCTGCGCGCGGCGTGTCGGCGCGCGCGCGCCTGGCCGACAACGACGGCTACGGCTTCTTCGCCGCGCTGGACGATCTGATCGTTACCGGTCCGACGCGCACCAACGTCAACGACTTCCGCGCGATGCTGATTCTCTGACGATGGCCCTGCGACGCCGCCGCGCCTGTCGAGGTCGACAACGACAGCGGCAAGCACAGCCGCTACGGCATCGAATCGCCACTGGCACGGCAACGTGCCGCATTCCACCGCAACACCGCGATCACCGCACCACTGCAATTACCGCAACAGGAGACACCATGAGACGCCAGCGCAAAGCCAAGATCGTTGCCACGCTGGGACCGGCGAGCACCGATATCGCGGTGATCCGGCAGCTGTTCGAGGCGGGCGCCGACGTGTTCCGGCTGAACTTCAGCCACGGCACGCACGAGGACCATCGCCAGCGCTACCAGGCCGTGCGCCAGGTCGAGGCCGAGACCGGCCGTCCCATCGCGGTGCTGGCCGATCTGCAGGGACCGAAGCTGCGCATCGGCACCTTCGCGGTCGGCAAGGTCGCGGTCAAGGCCGGCGATCCGTTTGTGCTCGACAGCGATCCGACGCCGGGCGATGCGACGCGCGTGCATCTGCCGCATCCCGAGCTGTTCCGTGTCGCCGCGCCGGGCCAGTCGCTGCTGATCGACGACGGCAAGGTGCAGCTGCGGATCGAATCGGTGTCGGCCGGCAGCATCGTCACGCGCGTGGTCAACCACGGCACGCTGTCGGATCGCAAGGGAGTCAACGTGCCGGACGCGGTCATTCCAATTCCCGCGCTGACCGACAAGGACCGCCGCGATCTGGAATTCGCGCTGTCGCTCGGCGCCGATTGGATCGCGCTGTCGTTCGTGCAGCGTCCGTCGGACATCGTCGAGGCGCGCGAGATCGTCGGCACGCGCGCGGGCGTGCTGTCGAAGATCGAGAAGCCGGCCGCGCTGCAGCAGCTCGACGAGATCGTGCGGGTGTCGGACGCGGTGATGGTTGCGCGCGGCGACCTCGGCGTGGAACTGCCACCCGAGCGCGTGCCCGGCGTGCAGAAGCGCATCCTGCGCGTGTGCCGCCAGCTCGGCAAGCCGATCGTGATCGCCACGCAGATGCTCGAATCGATGATCGATTCGCCGGTGCCGACGCGCGCCGAAGCGTCCGACGTCGCCAGTGCGATCTACGACGGCGCCGACGCGGTGATGCTGTCGGCCGAATCGGCCAACGGCCGCCACCCGGTGCCGGCGGTCGCGATGATGAACCGCATCATCACCGAGGTCGAACGCGATCCGCTCTATCGCAATCTGCTCGACGCCCAGCACGAGGCACCGCTGTCGACCCGACAGGATGCGATCTGCGCCGCGCTGCGCGAGGTCACGCAGATCATCGGCGCGGCCGCGACCGTGACCTATACGTCGTCGGGCGCGACCGCGCTGCGCGCCGCGCGCGAGCGGCCGTGCGCGCCGATCGTCAGCATCACGCCGCATGTCGAGATCGCGCGGCGGCTGGCGCTGGCCTGGGGCGTGCATTCGACCGTCAGCCCGGACGTGCAGAGCGTCGACGAGATGGTCGATGCCGCGACGCGGGCGGCGCTGGCCGAGGGCTACGCCCAACCCGGCGACCAGATCACCATCGCGGCGGGCATGCCGTTCGGCCAGGGCGGCACCACCAATCTGCTGCGGGTCGCCGAGGTCGGCGGCACGAAGGTACCGGCCACCGTTGCGGTCGAGGCCTCCAGCGCCGTGCCAGCATAGGCGGGCGCTCCCCGCAAACCCGTGTCCGTGCCGCCTTTGCCGGTGCCGCCATTGTTATACTTGGCGGCACTTCGCGGCCGGGCCTGTCTTCGCCCGTCTTCCGTGGCCGCGACCCTGAACCAGCGGAGCCACCATGCGCCTTGACGACGAAGCCGAAAGCCAACACGTGGAAGACCGGCGAGGTGGCAGAGGTTTCGGTGCCGGCCGCAAGACGATCGGCATCGGCACGATCCTGGTCGCCCTTGCCGCCTCGTATTTCTTCGGCATCGACCCCACCGTGATCATGCAGGGCGCCTCGGTGCTGCAGCAGTCCGACGCCCCACAACAGCAGGCCACACAGGGCCCGCCCGCCACCGACGCCATGTCCGTGTTCGTGCGCAAGGTGCTCGGCAGCACCGAGCGCACCTGGTCGCGGCTATTCGAAACCGAGCTGAACCGGCGCTACGAGCCGCCGACGCTGGTGCTGTTTACCGGGGCCACGCAGACCGCCTGCGGCATGGGCCAGTCCGCGATGGGGCCCTTCTATTGCCCGGCCGACCAGAAGGTCTATATCGACCTGGCGTTCTACGACGAACTGCGCAAGCGCTTCGGCGCGGCGGGCGACTTCGCCCAGGCCTATGTGATCGCGCACGAGGTCGGCCACCATGTGCAGCACCTGCTTGGCGTGGCCGACAAGGTTGACGGCGCACGCCGCCGCATGGGCGAGGCGCAGGCCAACCAGCTGTCGGTGCGGATGGAGCTGCAGGCCGATTGCCTGGCCGGGGTCTGGGCCGCGGCCGCGCAACGCGCCAATCAGCAGCTGCTCGAACCCGGGGACATCGAAGAAGGACTGCAGGCCGCCGCCGCGATCGGCGACGATCGTCTGCAGCGCCAGTCGCAAGGCTATGTCGTGCCGGAAGCCTTCACGCACGGCACCAGCGAGCAGCGGGTCCGCTGGCTGCGGCGCGGGCTCGAATCGGCCGATATCGGGCGCTGCGACGCATTCGCGGCGCGCCAGCTGTAACGCCGGGCGCGCGCGCCAGGCAACGGACCTGCGGAATAAAAAACACCCACCCGGAGAGAGAGAGAAGGAGGAAAGGAGGTCAACCGGGCAGGTGGGAGATAAACCGGTGTGGCCGGCGCGCTTGCGTGGCGATGGCCTGAGGCGGCCACCTGGGACGCGGCGCCGGCCCGGCGTCAGACGCGATAGCCGTACAGCGAGCCGTCACCGCTGCGGGCGTTGTCCAGCGAGTTGGCGGCAATCTCGCCGCTCGGCGCACGGGCGCCTTCGCTGAAGCTGTCGAACTGGCCCTGGCGGGTGCCTTCGCTATAGGGATCGAACTTGCCCTGGCGGGCGCCTTCGCTGTAGGTATCGAACTTGCCCTGGCGGGCGCCGTCCGTGAAGGTGTTGAACTTGCCGGCGCGCAGCGCATCGGCATAGACGTCGAACTTGCCGACCTTGCTCGAGGTGGCGGGGGCGGCCACGGCGACTGCCGAGGTCGCCGCCACGATGGCGGCCAGCGCGCCGCCGATGATACGGCTGGTGATCATTTGGGACTCCTTCAACTGAGCTTTATCTTGTGTGTCAGCTACCTGCTGCCCCTGGGCGATCTATGTCGCCATGTGAGCACGGGTTGAAGGTTAGTCCCTGGCCTTGCGGCCACAAATGGGGCTGCGACGAATGGTGAGTTGCGCGCCGTGAAACGTCAACGAGGCGGAACAAGCGGCGCCCCGGGCCAGGCGCCGCCGGCCCTTTACGGCGCGGACTACAGCGTGAACTGGCCGTTGGCCTCGGGCTGATAGGACAGCTCCAGCACCGTGACACGCTGCTCGCGGCCGTCCGGCAGCCGGTAGCTGACCGTCTCGCCCGCGCGGGCGCCCAGCAGCGCCTGGCCGACCGGCGAGAACACCGAGATCCGGCCCACCTCGAAATCGGCATTGTCCGGGTACGCCAGCGTCCACTCGCGCGGCGCGGGATCGCCCTCCAGGGCGCAGCGCACCGACGAGTTCATCGTCACCACGTCCCGCGGAATCGCCTCGGGCGGCACGATCGCCGCGCGGGCGAGGATGTCGTCCAGCATCTCGGCGATGCCGTTGGCGGGCGCTCGGCTGGCGATGCGCTCCAGTCGGGTCACGTCGAGTTCGGTCAGGTACAGCGTTTGCTGCAGCGAAGCGGATGCGGTCATGGCGGCTCCTGTATGGCTTGCGCGCGATTGGGCGCGTTTGTCGTGCATGTCTGTTGGATTCGGCCGGATCGGCGTCCGCGCGGCGATGGTGCCGGTAAGCACCCAGCGTGCGGCAGGACGCGGCACGCCTGGCAGGAAACGATCCGGAAAAGGAGGCTCGGGCCCGGTTCGGCTGGCCCGGCGCGACTGCGGTGCGGCTAGGCTGGGAACCGGGCGGGATCAAGCGGGGCGGAGATTCGGCGCGTGATCCGGCGGGAAGGGACGGCGGCCAGACCGGCCGCCATACGCGGTGCGCGCATCAGCGGCGCGCGCATCCGGGCCGCGTTCGCGATCTGCCGCGCCACGCGCACGCCGGCCAGCCGGGCAAGGCGGCGGGCCTGGGCGAACGAGACGAAGCGGCGAGCGAACATCGGCAATGGGTTCCGTTTGGGGGATGCGGCCTTGGCGGGCCGCGGTCCCGAACGTTGTAATCGGGAAACTAAAACCGGCGACTCAAAAAAAAAGCGGACGCGAAGAATCGCGTGACCGGTTAGCGGGATGCTAGCACAGCACCGGCAAAGCGGCGTGGCCCCGGACCGCCGCGGCTCAGTGCGGGTGGCCGGCTTCGGTGCGGTGGCACTCACACGGTCCGCCGCCGGCCGCCTGCTGCAGGTTCTGCAGGATGCCGCATTCGCTGGCCCGGTGGCCTCGGTGGCCTTCCTCGCAGGTGTGCCGCAGCGCCCGCAGCTGGCTCTCCAGTGCCTCCAGCGCCAGACGCTGCGCATGGATCTGCTCGATCTGCCGGTCCAGCAGCGAATTGATGCCATCGCAGGGCGCGCTCGGATCGCGGGCGAAATCGCGCAGCCGCCGCACATCGGACAGGCTCATGCCGAGCGAACGGCAATGGCGGACGAAGTTCAGCTGCACCAGATGCGCCTCGCCGTAGCGGCGATAGCCGTTGTCCTCGCGCTGGGGCGCATCGAGCAGGCCCTCGCGCTCGTAGTAGCGGATCGTCTCCGCGTCGCAGCCCGACTGGCGGGCCAGTTCTCCGATTCTCATGACCCTCACCTTGTAGCGCTTACAGGGTTTTTCAAGGGGCAGTGTAGTTCAGTGGGGAGCGGTTTGCCCCTGACCCGGTGCCTGCGGTGGTCTCCGGTGCTCTCCGCAGCTCAGAAGCCGCTGGGCCCGCCGTCGGGGGGCGACGAACGGACTGGTTTCGCACCACGAATGGCGGGTTCGCATCTCGGGTAGAATCGCCGCAACCGGGTCGGCCCCCGACAGGCTGGCCCGGATTGCTTTCGATACCCAACGCGAACCTTCGTGCTGCGCTCCGCCACCTTCGTGCGATCGCTGCAGCGGCTGCTCCGGCTGTCGCTGCTGCCGCTGCTGCTTGCCCTGCTGCCCCTGCATGGCTGGGCAGGCGCCAGCATGCCCGCGGGCAGCGCGATGCCGCATGCGATCGAATCCGTCGAGACCGCCCAAGCCATCGCGGTCATCGGGACCATCGACACGGTACTGGACTGCGATTCGCTGGGCGCCATCCCCGACCCGGCCTCGGGGCCTGGCGCACCCGCGCCCTCCCCGCTCGCCGACGCCGGCGAAGCGGCGCCCTCCGGCGCCGATCTGGCCGAACAACTGCTGCTTCCCTCGGCGCCCGCGATGACGCACGCCGGCGGCCACACCGGCCCGCCGGCCTACGCCGCGCTGCGGCTGCCCGAACCCGACCTGCCACTGCTGCCGCGCCCGCCGCGCGGCTGATCCTGGCCGTCCGCGCCGATTCCGAACCCGAAGCCCCGCGATCGCTCGCGGGCCTTCGCCATGCGGCCCTGTCCGCGCTTTTTTCCCTGTTGACTGAACCAAGATGAAACGCGTCCTGCTTTTCCTGGCGACCAACCTCGCCGTCATGATCGTGCTGAGCATCACCGCGAGCCTGCTCGGCGTGAATCGCTTCCTGACCGCCAACGGCCTGAATCTCGGCACGCTGCTCGCCTTCGCCGCCCTGATGGGCTTCGGCGGCGCCTTCATTTCGCTGCTGATGTCCAAGACCATCGCCAAATGGTCGACCGGTGCGCAGGTCATCACCCATCCGAGCACCAGCACCGAACTGTGGCTGATGCAGACCGTCGAGAAGCTGGCACAGCGCGCCGGCCTGCCCATGCCGGAGGTCGCCATCTACGAGGGCGAGCCCAACGCCTTCGCCACCGGCGCGACCAAGAAGAGCTCGCTGGTGGCGGTGTCGACCGGCCTGCTGCAAAGCATGTCGCGCGACGAGGTCGAGGCCGTGCTGGCGCACGAGGTCGCGCACGTGGCCAACGGCGACATGGTGACGCTGACGCTGATCCAGGGCGTGGTGAACACCTTCGTGATCTTCCTCGCCCGCATCGTCGGCTACTTCGTCGACTCGATGCTGCGCCGCAACGACGAGGAATCGAGCGGCCCCGGCATCGGCTACATCGTCACGGTGATCGTCTGCGAAATTGTGTTCGGCATCCTCGCCAGCATCATCGTCGCGGCGTTCTCGCGCCATCGCGAATTCCGCGCCGACGCCGGGGCTTCCCGCCTGATGGGCACGCCCTCGCCGATGGTGGCCGCGCTGCGCCGCCTGGGCGGCATGGAAGCGGACGGCCTGCCGCAGAACATGCAGGCGATGGGCATTTCGGGCGGCAAGTCGTGGATGGCGCTGTTCTCGAGCCATCCGCCGATCGAGGCACGCATCGCGGCGCTGCAGGGCACGCGCTGAAACCGAGCGGCGGGGACCGGCCGCGGCCGCATCAGGCGGCGGCGTTCACCGGTTCCCGCTGCGGCACTGGCACCTCCGATCGCGTCTGCGTTTGGGTCGACTGCGCGCGGAACGCGGCGCGATAGCGCTCCGGCGTGGTGCGCAGGTGCCGCAGGAAGGCCTGGCGCATGCCGTCGGCACTGCTGAACCCCGCCATGCGCGCCACCGTCTCGAGCCGGCGGTCGCTCTGCTCCAGCATCCGCCGCGCCGCCTCGACCCGCTGCGTCTCGACATAGCGGGCGGGCGTCTGCCCCACCTGCCGTGCAAATACCCGCGCGAAATTGCGCGGGCTCATCGCCACGCGCTCGGCCAGCGCGCCGACCGACAGGTCCGCGTCGAGATGGTCGGCGATCCATCCCTGCAATTCCCTGAGCTCCGGACTCTGCGCCGCCTGCGCCTGCAGCGCGCTGGAGAACTGCGCCTGGCTGCCGGGCCGCCGCAGGAACAGCACCAGCTCGCGCGCCACCGCGAGCGAGGTGGCATGGCCCAGATCGTCCTCGACCAGCGCCAGCGACAGGTCCATGCCCGCGGTGACGCCGGCCGACGTGTACAGGCGCCCGGCCTGGATCCAGATCGGGTCGGCATCGACCGTCACGCGCGGATGCCGCCGCGCCAGTTTCTCGGCATGGCGCCAGTGCGTGGTGGCGCGCTGCGCATCGAGCAGCCCGGTGCGCGCCAGCACGAAGGCCCCGGTGCACACCGCGCCCAGTCGCCGCACGCCCGGCGCCATCTCGCGCAGCCAGTGGATCAGCGCGGGGTTGTCGGCCGCCGCCGCATGGCCGGCGCCCCCCGCCAGCAGCAGCGTGTCGATCGGACCGGGCAAGGTCTCCGCGATGCGGTGGAACGGCGCGTCAGCCAGCAGCCGGATGCCGCTCTCGGTACGGATCACCGCGTCGTCGCTGACGCTCGCGATGCGGATGTGATAGGCCGGATTGGGGCGCCCCGACAGGCGGTTGGCCTGCCCGAACACGGCCGTAGGGCCG
This sequence comes from Cupriavidus sp., assembly GCA_031181345.1. Taxonomy (GTDB): domain Bacteria; phylum Pseudomonadota; class Gammaproteobacteria; order Burkholderiales; family Burkholderiaceae; genus Cupriavidus. The sequence goes on from JAPSLC010000020.1 coordinate 72,898, forward strand.
GTCACGTCGAGTTCCTGCGCCGGGTCCGGTGCGACGATCAGCACCACGCGCGGCGTGTCGGGGACGGAATGCAGATGGCTGGGCATGGGCTTGGCAGGCGAAGGGGGGAAGTGGCCGAAGGGGGCAAGGTTCTCGCCAGCGGGAGCGTGAAGGCCGGCATGCGGCCGATCATACCGGTGCAAGCGCGCGGCTGCGCCGCTGCCAGCCCAGCGTGATCAGCAGCGCCACCGCCAGCGCCGGCAAGGCCGCCAGGTTCACCGCATCCCAGCCGTAGTGGTGCAGGATCTGCCCGGCCGCCAGCGTCGCCACCGCCGTCAGCACCGCGGCCGAGAACTCCGCCACCGCCTGCGTGCGCGCGCGCTCCGCATCGCGATAGCTGCTGGTCAGCAACGTCGTGCCGCCGACGAACATGAAGTTCCAGCCCACGCCCAGGCAAAGCAGCGCGGCATAGAACGCGGGCAGCGAGGTCGAGGCCAGGGCGATCACGCTGGACAGCGCCGACAGCCCGATCCCCGCCATCAGCATCGCCGGATTGCCGAAGCGCTGCAGCAGCCAGCCCGACACGAAGGATGGCGCATACATGCCGACCAGATGCCATTCGATGATCTGCGCGCCCTGCGCGATGGTGTGGTTGCAGGCCACCGCCGCGATCGGCGTGGCCGTCATCACGAACATCATCACCGCGTTGCCGATGCCGTTGTTGGCGAAGGCCGCCAGGAACACCGGCTGGCGCACGATCTCGCCCAGCGGGCGCGCCGGCAATTGCGACTCGGGGTTGCTACCGGCCGGCGGCGGAGGCGGCTCGCGATAGGCAAACGCCAGCAGCAGCACGGTCGCCACGCCGAAGGCCGCCACCACGGCATAGGAACCGGCGAACGGCAGCGGGCTCATCAGGTCGGTCGACCACGCGGCGATGGCCGGACCGCAGACCGCGGCCACCACGCCGCCCGTCAGCACCGCGGAGATCGCGCGCGGCTTGTCGGCGGCCGGCGCGGCATCGGCGGCGGCCAGCCGATAGAAGCGCGCGAACGCCTGGAACACGCCGACCAGCGCGGTGCCGGCGCAGAAGGCCAGGAAATCGTGATGGGCGATCGCCCAGACCGAGATCAGCCCGCCCGCCGTGCAGGCGATGCCGCCCAGGCAGAACGCCAGCCGCCGCCCGAGCCGCTCGATCAGGAAGGCCGCCGCGATCGCGGTCACCGCCGAGGCCACCGTGATCAACGCGAACGGCACGGTGGCCAGCGCCTTGTCGGGCGCGAGCGTGTAGCCGACCAGGCCGGTCAGCGTCAGGTCGACCGACAGCGCGGACGTGAACAGCGCCTGGCAGATCGCCAGCACGCGGGCGTGGGACATCGGGGACATCGGCTTCATCAGGGCTTTCCTCGGGATTCCCTGGCCATTCGCAGGGATGCCACCGAGCTTAAAAGTCCCGCTGCCTGGCCTTCGGACAACGATCCGTGGATTTCTGCCAAGCTGCCACGCCGACGGGCGGGTGCCGATGGTCGGATGCCGATGGGCCTTCGGCCGTTGGCAGCCGTAGGTGAATCGTCAGGGAATGGTTTGGGGACCCGGGAAGCCGGGCCGATGCCTTAATCGGCGACCCGGCCGCGCAATGCCTTGATCTGGCTGCGCTGCGTCTTGCCTTCCAGCCGCCGCATCTTTGACGCCAGCGTCGGCCGCGTCGGCCGGCGCACCGGCGGCGGCACCGCGACGCTATCGACAAGCTCATGCAGCCGGCGCACCGCTTCATCGCGATTGAGTTCGAGACTGCGATGCTGCTGCGCCTTGATCACGATGACGCCATCGCGGGTGATGCGGTGATCGTGCAGTTGCAGCAGGCGCTGCTTGTGGTCGTCGGCCAGCGAGGAGGCGCGGACATCGAAACGCAGATGCACCGCGTTCGACACCTTGTTGATGTTCTGCCCGCCCGCCCCCTGGGCGCGGATCGCGGTGATCTGGTACTCGTGGTGGGGAATGGCGACGGGCATGGTCGGGCAACTGGGGGCGTGACTGCGGGCTTCAAGGTCAGGCGGGCGCGCGTTGGGCAAAGTTCCGGCAGGGCCGAGGCGGCGAACTTGAGCGATGCGTATGCTATCCCCGCAGTCTCGCAGTCCAGTCTTCGACCGCGCCGCTCTGGCGACGGCGCTCGAACAGCCGCCGCCATGAATCGACCAGCGGCAAGGCCAGCACTGCATCGAGCAATTCGGGATCGGTCTTGCGATCGCGTACCAACCCGGCCAGGCGCGCCACCGACCAATCGGCGTGGGGCCGCTCGACCAGTTCCGCCACGTCGCCCGCCTGCAGCTTGCCCGGCTCCAGCACGCGGAAATACCAGCCGATGCGCAGCTTCTGCTGCACCAGCGCCGACATGTCGTCGCGCCCGAATCGCACGTTCAGCTTCCAGCACGGCTGCCGCGGTTGCGACAGCTGCAAGGTCACCGAGCCGATCCGCCAGATGTCGCCGAGGCAGACATCATGCTCGTCCCCGCCCGCCCAGCTCAGGTTCTCGCCGAACGCGCCAGCGCGCTCCAGCACCGGCAAGGGGCCGATGTCGTGCCGCCAGCTCGCGTAGTGCTGCCACGGATAGCAATGGACCGCCTTTTCCGGACCGCCGTGGATGCGGCGATCCCCCTGCTCGTCGCCTTGCAGGCCTAGCGTATCAACGAAGAGCGGGCCCTCAATCGGCTGCTTGTCGATCGCGCTCTGTTTGCCCGGCTTGCTCGGCCCGCCATAGGGCTTGGCGGTGCCGGTCAATACCGCGCGGATCGTGACCTGGGACGGGCTCACGGCGGATTCTCCTGGACGGGATCGGATGGGGCAGACGCGCGAGGAAAAGCGGGCGCGTCATCAAGGCGGCAAGTGTAGCGCCGAACACCGCAAGGTTGCGGACCGTTGCGCGTGCAAACAGGTCGCGACGGTCGCGCAGGCTCAGCCGCGAGAATTCGCGCTCAATAGCCCGTGGCCTTGACCGCCTTCAGAAAGCCGTTCAACGAACGGTCAGGGGTCTCATGGAAATGATCGTCCAGCATGCGGATCGCCCGGCAGCGATCGAGGCGGAAGCTGCGGTAGTCCTCGCGCGCCGTGCACCACGCCGCCAGCAGCCAGACATTACCCCAGAAGAACAGCCCGAGCGGCTGCACCACGCGTTCTGTCAGGCGCTGCTGCGCGTCGCAATAGTCCAGCCGCAACAGCCGCTGCTCGCCCATCGCCCCATGCACCACGTCAAAGACCTCGCGAACCTTGGACTCATGCATATAGGCGGGCGCGAACACCCGGCTCTGCTGCGCCGACAGCCGACGTGTCGGCGGCAGCGCCGCCACCAGCTTCTCCAGCGCCGGGTCGGCCGCGGCGGCAAGCGCCCCGCCGCCCCAGGCCTTCAGCATCCGCAGGCCGGCCACCAGCGCCTCGACCTCGATGCCGGAGAACATCAACGGCGGCACGTCGAAGTCCGCCCGCAAGCGATAACCGATCCCGGCCTCGCCCTCGATCGGCACGCCGGAAATCGACAACGCCTGGATGTCGCGATAGACCGTGCGTTCCGACACGCCAAGCCGCTGCGCCAGCAGCGCCGCCGTGGTCAGACGGCGGCCGCGCAGGACCTGGACGATCTGGAACAGGCGATCGGCGCGGCGGCTCATCGGCGTGGGTCAGGTGAGAGAGGTCAGCGGTTGGCAGGCACCGGCTCGTGCAGGCCGATCTTGTTGCCTTCGCTGTCGATGATGTGGGCGATCCGGCCAATCTCGTCCGGCAACTCCATCGGACCGAACACCGTCTTGCCACCCGCGCCGGCCACGCGCGCCAGCAAGTCATTGAGTGCCGGCGTATGCAGATAAGGCAGGCTGCCCTCGGTACTCGGCCGGAACCCTTCGCCTGCCACCAGCGCGCCACCCGAATGGGAATGCGGAAAGATTGCCATATCGATTTCGCTCATCGTCTCGCGGCGCAGCTGCGTCTCGAATACCCGCTCGTAGAACTGCACGGCCCGGGCCATGTCGACGACGGGAATCTCCAGCCAGTTGATCAGAACGTTTTGCATGATGCCACCTCGGTGGTCGTTGAAGGAGACCGCAGTTTGCGAGGGGGCTGCTGACAGCGTGGTGTCAGGAGGGTGGCAGACGGAGACGGCCACGGGAAACGCAGGAGCGGCGCTCCTCGTGTCGGCTCACCGTCACACGCGTTCACCAGCGCAAGTTTCCTGCCGTTTTCTGACCTGCTATGTCAACATCGCCGAGTATGATGTTGTCATAGCTAACAAGCAATATTGTCATACCATCGTATGCAACTTGACATTGACCTCGTACGTTTGCTGAGCACACAGTTTGCCCAGCGCGCCGAAGTGGCCCTGGCGGGTCCACTTCAACAGGCCCGTAGCATTTCTCGTCAAGCGGCGGCCGGCATGCTTTCCCGCCTCGTGGACCGCGGCTATCTGCATCCGGGCAGCGGGGAACGCCCAAAGACATACGTGCTGAGCACGTTGGCGCATTTTGACCAGACCTTCCCGCTGGCCGGCCTGGAGGAACACGTTGTATGGGCGGACCACGCGAAGCCGTATCTTGCGGATCACGTTACCCCCGAGTCGTTAAGCGTCTGGGAATATGGCATTACCGAAATGGTCAACAACGCCATTGAACATTCGCAAGGGACGACTTTGCGGGTGCAGTTGTTTGTGAATGCCGCTTATGGCAGTTGCTACATCACCGACGATGGGGAAGGGATCTTCCGCCGTATTACCCGGCTATGCAAACTGCCAGACGAGCGGCAGGCCATTCTCGAATTGGCCAAAGGGAAGTTGACGACAGATCCAAGTCACCATTCCGGCGAAGGCATTTTCTTCTCTTCGCGCGCTTTCGATTCCTACGGCATTTTTTCCGGCGGACTAGTCTTCGATCACGAGCATGACGGGCCCGACCTGCTGTTGGAGCATGGGTATGAAGAGGCGAAAACGCAGGGGACC
>JAPSLC010000084.1 GCA_031181345.1 Cupriavidus sp.
TCCTGGTCATGCTGACCTTCATGCTGACCTCGCTCGTGATCCGTATTCTCGGCATGGCCGCCACCGGCCGCGCCAGCCCCAACGACGTGCTGATGCTGATCGGCCTGGCCGCCCTCGGCTACCTGGCGATCCTGCTGTGCGCGACGTTGTTCATCTCCACGCTGATCGTGCTGACGCGCTGGTACAAGGACTCCGAGATGGTGGTCTGGTTCTCGGCCGGCCTCTCGCTGCGCGACTTCATCAAGCCCGTGCTGCAGTTCGCGGCGCCCTTCGTGATATTGGCGCTGTTCCTTGGCGCCTTCGCCTGGCCCTGGGCCAACCAGCAGAGCGCGCTGTTCCGCGACCGCTTCCAGCAGCGCGGCGTGCTGTCGATGATCGCCGCCGGCCGCTTCATCGAGCCGGCCAACGGCAATTACGTGCTGTTCATCGAGAGCATCGACGGCGATATGCGCCATGCGCGCAATGTGTTCGTAGCCAATGCCGAGGCCGGCAAGGTCGGCGTGGCGCTGGCCCATCAGGGCCAGTTCGAGACCATGCCCAACGGCGACCGCCTGGTGGTGATGGAGGACGGCCGCCGCTATGCGGGCACCCCGGGCAAGCTGGACTACCGCATCGTCGAGTTCGACCGCTATGCGGTCAAGGTCGACAGCAAGCCGCCCGAGAGCGACGCCAACCTGCCGGTCAAGAGCCGCGACACCATCGAGCTGCTGCGCAATCCGACCAATGAGAACCTGGGCGAGCTGATCTGGCGGCTGTCGCTGCCGATCCTGGCCTTCAACTTCGTGCTGATCGCGATCCCGCTGGCCTATGTGAACCCGCGCCTGGGCCGCTATACGCCGCTGGTGTTCGCCGTGCTGATCTATCTGACCTACAGCAACCTGATCAACCTGTCGCAGGCCTGGGTCCGCTCCGGCTCGCTGCCGTTCGGGCTCGCCTGGTGGCCGTTCCACCTGATGGCCTTCCTCGGCGCGGTGATGCTGTTCCGCTACCGCCAGCGCTACAGCCTGGGCGGCTGGCGCGCGGTGTTCGGGCTGCGCCGCCGCACCGCGCCGGGAGAACCGGCATGAGAGTGCTGCACGTCTACGAGCGCTACTTCGGCCGGCTGATCTACGGCGTCTTTGCCTTCATCCTGTTCGCGGTGCTGGCGCTGTTCGTGTTCTTCGACATGCTCAACGAGCTGGAGAACGTGACGGCCGGCTACACCTCGCTGGTCGCCTTCTTCCACGTCGTGCTGCAGGCGCCGACGCGGATCTACGAGGTGCTGCCGATCGCGGCGCTGATCAGCGCGATCTATGTGTTCTCGCAGCTGGCGAGCCAGTCGGAATACACGATCTTCCGCGTGGCCGGGCTCAATACGCGGCAGGCGCTGTTCTCGCTGTTCAAGCTGGCGATTCCGCTGGCGATCGCGACGTTCCTGTTCGGCGAGTTCATCGGACCGAAGACGGAGCAGTACGCGCAGAAGGTCAAGCTCGACTCGCTGGGCGCGACGGTGTCGTCGGGCTTCCGCTCGGGCGTCTGGGTCAAGGACCGCGGCAAGGATCCGGCCACCGGCGGCGAGCTGACCCGCTTCGTCAACGTGGCGGGCCTGAAGCCGGACCAGACCATCAACGGCGTGACGATCTACGAGTTCGATCCGGACTACCGGCTCAGCGTGATCCGCGTCGCCGAGGAAGGGCGCTATCGCGGCGACCAGTCCTGGCAGCTGTCCAAGGTCACCGAGACCCGCTTCGCCGAAGCGCCGGCGCAGCCGGGCGCGCAGCGCGACGGGCTGGCGCCGGCGTTCCGGGCAGAGCGCAAGAGCTTTCCCGACATGACGATGCATTCGGAGCTGACGCCGCAGATCCTGTCGGTGCTGCTGGTGACGCCGGAGCGCATGTCGACGCTGGACCTGTTCCGCTATATCCGCCACCTGCGCGACAACAAGCAGGACACGCAGCGCTACGAGATCGCATTCTGGAAGAAGGTGGTCTATCCGCTGACGCTGTTCGTGATGATGGCGCTGGCGCTGCCATTCGCCTATCTGCACGCGCGCGCCGGCGCGGTCGGCATCAAGGTGTTCGGCGGCATCATGCTCGGGCTGTCCTTCCACCTGTCCAATACGCTGTTCTCGCACGTGGGCCTGCTCCATACCTGGCCGCCGATCGTTTCCGCGCTGCTGCCCGGCACGCTGTACCTGCTGGTCGCGCTGACCGCGCTGCGCTGGGTCGACCGGCACTGAGCGATGGCATCGCGCGGCGACCTGCCCAGCGACAAGCCGGCCCGCCAGGCGCTGGTGCTGTTCGCCCACGGCGCGCGCGATACGCGCTGGCGCGAGCCGTTCGATCGGCTGCATGCGCGCCTGACCGCGACGCTGTCCGACTGCGCGGTCAGGCTGGCGTTCCTTGAGCTGATGACGCCCGCCCTGCCCGACACGCTGGCGCAGCTGGCCGCGGAAAATATCGACGACATCCTGGTGGTGCCGGTGTTCTTCGGCCAGGGCGGCCATCTGCGCCGCGATCTGCCGGCGCTGCTCGACGATTGCCGGGCGCGCCTGCCGGGCATCCGGATCCGCTGCGCGGCGGCGGTCGGCGAGGCCGACAGCGTGCTCGACGCGATCGCCGCCTATTGCGCGACTGCGCTGGCGAGTTCGGCGGCCGACGGTTCCGCCAACGGTTCCGGCCAGCATTCCGCCCAGGATTCCACCGGCAAGGACTGACGCCGCGGCGTCATCGCGTCGCCACGATGAACAGCCGCGGAAACGGCAGCAGCACCACTCCATCGACCTGCGCCGGATAGGCTTGGGCAATCGCCTCCGTATAGCGCGCCAGGAAGGCCTGCCGCTGCTCGGCGTCGAGCGGCTCCAGGAAAGGCCGCAGCCCCGTTCCCTTCAGCCATTCGACCACGGCCGGCGCGCCCGCCAGCGTGTGGTGATACGTCGTGCGCCAGATGTCGACGCGCGTGCAGTGCGGCCGCAGCAGATCGTAGTACCAGCCCGCCGGCGGCAGCGTGGTGCGCGCGGCGGCCGCCTGCGACAGCGCCTGCGCCCACGGTCCGTCCGCCGCGACCTCGCGCATCAGCCGATGGGTCGGCTGATCGAGGTTGTCGGGCATCTGCACGGCCAGGCTGCCGCCCGGCTCAAGCCGCTGCGCCAGCGACGGGAACAGCGCGGCATGGTCCGGCACCCATTGCAGCGCGGCGTTGGCGAGCACCAGATCGTACGGCCCCGGGTCGCGCCAGGCGCTGATGTCGCCGAGTTCGAAGCGGAACTGCGGCAGCCGCTTGCGCGCGGCGTCGATCATGTCCGGCGAGCTGTCGAGGCCGACGATCTGCGCGTCGGGATAGCGCGCGGCCAGCGCCTCGGTGGAATTGCCGGGGCCGCAGCCCAGGTCGATGGCGCTGCGGACGGTTTGCGTCGGCACGGCGGCAAGCAGCTCGCGCGCCGGGCGCGTTCTCTCGTCTTCGAATTGCAGGTATTGATTGGAGGACCAGGTCATGGCGGTTGGCTCCGGGTGGCAGGGCGATCGAGGGATGCCGCAACGATACACCTCGTCCCCGCCGCCTGCAGGCGGCGCCAGCCGGCTGGACCGGACCGCCGCGCTGCCAGCCGGCCCCACGCGCTGCTGGCATAATCGCCAGCAAAAAACCAGGGAAGCCCATGTCCACAACCCGAGCCGCGCCCCTCACCGGCCGTGTCTACCGCTACTACGATCTGGTGATGGTGGCCTTCGTCACCGTGCTGCTGTGCTCGAACCTGATCGGCGCGGCCAAGGCGGCGCAGGTCACGCTGCCCTGGATCGGCCCGGTGACCTTCGGCGCCGGCGTGCTGTTCTTCCCGATCTCGTACATCTTCGGCGACGTGCTGACCGAGGTCTACGGCTATGGCCGGGATCGCCGCGTGGTGTGGGCGGGCTTCGCGGCGCTGGCCTTCGCCACCTTCATGAGCCTGGTGGTGCTGTCGATGCCGGTGGCGCCGTTCATGGCCGACTATCAGAAGAGCCTGGAGGACGTGTTCGGCAATACCTGGCGCATTGCGCTCGGCTCGCTGATCGCCTTCTGCTGCGGCAGCTTCACCAACAGCTACGTGCTGGCCAAGATGAAGCTGTGGACGCGCGGCCGCTGGCTGTGGACCCGCACGATCGGCTCGACGCTGGCCGGCGAGCTGGTCGACTCGTCGCTGTTCTACGTGATCGCGTTCTACGGCATCTGGCCGCTGGAGAAAGTGGTGCAGGTCGCGGTCGCGCAGTACGTGCTCAAGACCGCCTGGGAGGTCGTGATGACGCCGGTCACCTATCGCGTGGTGGCCTTCCTCAAGCGCGCCGAGGACGAGGACTGGTACGACCGCGACACCAACTTCACGCCGTTCCGGCTGCGGGTATAGGCCGGTTCCAACCGATCAGGGCACGCGGCGGTCCACCTCGTCGAGCGTCAGCGTGGCAAGGTGGCTGACGTCGGCCCATTGCGCCACGGTCAGCCGGTAGCTGTCGCTGCGCAAGCGATTGACGCTGGCATTGAGCAGCTCGTGCTCGCGCGGCGCTTCCAGCGTCATGCCGGTGGCTTCGCGATACAGGCAGTCGAGCACGCCGCCGTGCGCGACCAGCGCGATGCGCTCGCCGGGATGGCGGCGCACCAGCGCCAGCACGATCTCGACCGCGCGCTCGTGGAAGTCGCGCAGCGACTCGCCCTGCGGCGGCGCGTAGTCCGGCACGCGCGCCTGCCAGCGGGCGAAGTCCTCCGGCCGATGCTGCGCGACCTCGGCATAGGTCATGCCCTCGAGCGTGCCGTAGCACCGCTCGCGCAGGCGCGGCTCGGACTGTACCGGCACGCCCAGCGCCTCGGACAGCGGCGCCGCGGTCTGCATCGCGCGCGACAGGTCGCTTGAATAGATCGCGTCGACCGGTTCGCTTGCCAGCGAGCCGGCCAGCGCGCGTGCCTGCGCGTGGCCGGTGTCGTTCAGCGGGATATCGAGCTGCCCCTGCAGCCGCCGTTCGCGGTTCCAGGCCGTTTCGCCGTGTCGGATCACGATCAGATGGGTGATGGCCAGCAGCGACTGCGGCCCGGGCGTGAACGTCATGCCGTTTCCTTCGCGCGCGCCGGGTGCGCGCTGATTCTTGGTGTTGGGGCTGCGGCGGCCTCAGCCGGCCGGCTGCGTCGCCGCCAGTTTCGGGTTCAGGGTATAGGTGCCGGTCAGGCTGGCCTGGTCGAGCACATGGCCTTCGATCGCCTCGCGCACCTGGGCGCCGGTGAAGCGGCCCTCCAGCGGCAGGCGGTCCAGATCCAGCGCATAGATCGTGAACACGTAGTGGTGCACGATCGCATCGTTCCACGGCGGGCACGGGCCGTCGTAGCCGTAGTAGTCGCCCGCCATGTCCTTGTCGCCGGCGAACCAGTTGGTGTAGTCGTTGACGCCGTGGCGCAGGCCGCCCGCGGCCGCGGTGCCGCCCGTCGCATCCGGGCCGGGCTTGCCGCGCGCGATCACGCCGTCGCTGTGCGAGCCCGCCGAGATCGTGGTCAGGCCCGGCGGGATGTCGACCAGCACCCAATGGAAGAAGTCCACGCGCGGCAGATCCGCCGGCACTTCGCGGCCCTCCTGGTTGACGTCGTCGCCGCGGCTCGGCACGTCGGGATCGTGGCAGATCAGCACGAACGAACGCGTGCCGGACGGCGCGCCTTCCCAGTGCAGGTCCGGATTGCGGTTGCCGGACAGCGTGACGTGGCTGGCGGCATCCGGCACGGCAAAGGCGAACTCGCCGGGGATCGGCGCCATGTCGGCAAAGGCGTTGCTCCAGAGTCTCATGCTTGTCTCCTTGCGCTTACGGGTTGGCCGCGCGGGGCGGCGTGGATGACGGTGCGGACGGCACGGATGACGACGGCGGCGGCGACGATGGCGGCACCCGCAGCCAGAATGTGACCGGGCCGTCGTTGACCAGGCTGACCTGCATCATCGCGCCGAACGCGCCGGTCTGCACCTCGGGATGGGCGGCGCGCGCCCGCGCGACGAAATGCTCGTACAGGCGGCGGCCGTCCTCGGGCGAGGCCGCCGGCGTGAAGCTCGGCCGCGTGCCGCTGTTGGTATCGGCGGCCAGCGTGAACTGCGACACCACCAGCAGGCCGCCGGGCGTGCCGTGGCCGTCGATGTCGCGCACCGGCAAATTCATCTTGCCGGCGGCATCCGGGAACACGCGATAGCCGAGCAGCTTGGCCAGCAGGCGCTCGGCTTCGTTCTCGGTGTCGCCGCGTTCGGCGCAGACCAGCGCCAGCAGGCCGGCACCGATCTCGCCGGTGACGCGGCCATCGACCGTGACGCTGGCTCGCGCCACGCGCTGGATCAACGCGATCATCGGGGCGGCCTCAGGACAGCGTCACGCGCGCGAAACGGCGCTTGCCGACCTGGACTACATAGGTGCCGGGCTCGACCTTCAGCGCCTTGTCGCTGATCTGGGTGCCGTCGATGCGCACCCCGCCCTGCTCGATATTGCGGTTGGCCTCGGACGACGACGGCACCAGGTTGGCCTGCTTGAGCAATTGGGCGATGCCCAGCGGCGCACCGGACAGGCTGACCTCCGGAATCTCGTCGGGCACGCCGCCGCGGGCGCGGTGGTTGAAGTCCTCCAGCGCCTTGTCGGCATCGGCCGCGCTGTGGAAGCGCGTGACGATTTCCTGCGCCAGCATCACCTTGCAGTCGCGCGGATTGCGGCCGAGCGCCACTTCCTGCTTCATCAGGTCGATCTCGGACAGCGGGCGGAACGACAGCAATTCGTAGTAGCGCCACATCAGGTCGTCCGAGATACTCATCAGCTTGCCGAACATCTCGCTGGGCGGCTCGGTCACGCCGACGTAGTTGCCCTTGGACTTGGACATCTTCTCGACCCCGTCCAGGCCGACCAGCAGCGGCATCGTCAGGATGCACTGCGGCTCCTGGCCGTATTCCTTCTGCAGCTCACGGCCGACCAGCAGATTGAACTTCTGGTCGGTACCGCCGAGCTCGAGATCGGACTTCAATGCAACTGAGTCGTAGCCCTGCATCAGCGGGTAGAGGAACTCATGGACCGAAATCGGAATCCCAGACCGGTAGCGCTTGGTGAAGTCGTCGCGCTCCATCATGCGGGCGACGGTGTACTTGGCGGCGAGCTGGATCATGCCGCGCGCGCCCAATGGGTCGCACCACTCGCTGTTGTAGCGGATCTCGGTCTTGGACGGGTCGAGCACCAGGCTGGCCTGGCGGTAGTAGGTCTGCGCGTTGGCTTCGATCTGTTCGCGCGTCAGCGGCGGCCGGGTGCTGTTGCGGCCGGACGGGTCGCCGATGGTCGAGGTGAAGTCGCCGATCAGGAAGATCACGTGATGGCCGAGGTCCTGCAGCTGGCGCATCTTGTTGAGCACCACCGTGTGCCCGATGTGGATGTCCGGCGCGGTCGGATCCAGCCCCAGCTTGATCCGCAACGGCACGCCGGTCGCCTCGCTACGCGCCAGCTTCTGCAGCCATTCGGATTCGATCAGCAGTTCGTCGCAGCCGCGCTTGGACACTTCCAGCGCGTGCATCACGGACGGTGTCAGGGGGTAGGAGGTCGCGGCGCCGGAGGATACGTCGGTCATGACTTAAGTCGTTGAAATACATGAACATTCGGGCGGACACCGGGGAAGTTTTTGGTATAATCCGCCGATTCGGCCGGCCGGGAGCCATCCCGTAGGCCAACCGCCATTGTAGGCGGCAAATGAAAACAGCCCGCGCCGCACCTCGGGGGAGGAAGGCAGACACGGACAGATCGTCGCGGCAGCGGAGCCCGAACCAAGGCAGAATTTTACGTGATGTGGTCCAGACTCCGCGAAGTTTTCGCGCGTGAGCTCGTGGTGCTCGTCGATCCGACCCATGCGCTGCATGCGCGCCGCCGCAAGCAATTGACGGCTTCGGTCGCGACCGTCTTTACGCTCGGCATGGCTGCCGCCATGGGCGTGGCACCGCGCACCGCCTTCGACGATCCCGACGCGCCGCGCGTGGTCCAGGGCATGCGCCTGCCCGATCTGCGCGACCAGCTCGAGCGCCTGACCGACACCGGCGCCACCTTCGTGCGCCAGGAGCGCATGCAGCGCGGCGATACCATCGCCACGCTGCTCAAGCGGCTCGGCGTGGACGATCCCGACGCGCAGACCTTCATCCACAAGAACCCCACCGCGCGCGGCCTGTTCAAGCTCGAACCCGGTCAGATCGTGCAGGCGGAAGTCGACCAGAACAATCTGCTGGTCTCGCTGCAGGCCAATCTGGGCGGCGACGTCTCGATCTCGCGCCAGCTGGTGATCGAGCGCGCCGGCGACCTGGCCGATCCGGACTACAAGGCGCGCATCGAGGTCGTCAAGAACGAGCTGCACTACGAGATGGGTTCGGGCACGATCGGCGCCGGCGGTTTCTTCAAGGCGATGGACGCGGCCAACGTGCCGGACGAGGTGGTCGACCAGATGATCTCGATCTTCTCGGGCGTGATCGACTTCCACCACGACATCGTCAAGGGCGACCGCTTCCGCATCGTCTACGAATCGGGCTATCGCGACGGCGCCTTCGTGCGCAACGGCCGCGTGGTCGCGATCGAACTGATCAACCGCAACCAGCTGCACCAGGCGCTGTGGTACGCGCCGGACGGCAGGAACGGCGCCTACTACACCTTCGACGGACGCAGCATGAAGCGGCCGTTCCTGCGTTCGCCGGTCGAGTTCTCGCGGATGTCGTCGGGCTTCGGCGGCCGCGACCACCCGCTGCACCACCAGTGGCAGCAGCACAAGGGCGTGGACTTCGCCGCGCCGACCGGCACCAAGGTGTTCGCCACCGGCGATGGCGAGGTCGATTTCGTCGGCCAGCAGAACGGCTACGGCAATATCGTCGTCATCAAGCACCACAACGGCTACTCGACCTACTACGCGCATCTGTCGCGCTTTGCGGGCATCCAGCAGGGTCAGCGCGTGATGCAGGGGCAGCTGATCGGCTACGTCGGCTCGACCGGCTGGGCAACGGGTCCGCACCTGCACTACGAGTTCCGCCACAACGACGTGCCGCAGAACCCGTTGACGATCACGCTGATGGAATCGCCGGCGCTGACCGGGCGCGCGCGCCAGCAGTTCCTGAGCTACACCAGCGACATGCTGAGCCGGATCAACGCGCTGCGCACCTACAACGTCGCCTCCAACGGCAACTGACGCGGCACCGAGCGCACCACCCCACGCCGCGATGTCCGCCACGCGCCCCGAACTCCTGATCGGCCTGATGTCCGGCACCAGCATGGACGGGGCCGACGGCGTGCTGGTGGACTTCGCCGGGGCGCAACCCCGGGTGCTCGCGGCCAGCCACCAACCCTTCCCCGACAGCCTGCGCGCCGCCTTCGGCGCGCTGCAGCAGCCCGGCGACGACGAGATCCATCGCGAGGCGCTGGCCGCCAATGCGCTGGCACGCGTCTATGCCGGCTGCGTGGCCGCGCTGTTGCGCGACGCCGCGGTGCAGGCCGACGCCGTCGCCGCGATCGGCGCGCATGGCCAGACCATCCGCCATCGTCCCGGCCGTTACGACGGCATCGGCTATACGCGCCAGAGCCAGCATCCCGCTCTGCTCGCCGAGTTGACCGGCATCGACGTGATTGCCGATTTCCGCAGCCGCGATATCGCCGCGGGCGGACAGGGGGCGCCGCTGGTGCCGGCCGTGCACCAGGCGCTGTTCGGACTGGCCGGCGAGACCCGCGTGGTCTGCAATATCGGCGGCATCTCCAATATCAGCGTGCTGCCGGGCGACGGCGGGCCGGTGATCGGCTTCGACTGCGGACCGGGCAATGCGCTGCTGGACCACTGGATTGCCGGCCATCGCGGCCTGCCCTTCGACGCCAACGGCGACTGGGCGGCCGGCGGGCGCATCGACGAGGCGCTGCTGGCGCGGCTGCTCGAGGAGCCGTATTTCCAGCAGCCTCCGCCCAAGAGCACCGGCCGCGACCTGTTCCATCCGGCCTGGCTCGACGCGCAGCTGCAGGACGCCGAACGCGATCCGCAGCACGTGCAGGCGACGCTGGCGGCGCTGACGGCCGAGGCCATCGCCGCAGACATCCGCCGCTATGCGCCGGATACGCGGCGCTTGATCGTCTGCGGCGGCGGCGCCTGCAACGGCTTCGTGATGGCGCGTCTGGCGGCCGCGTTGCCGGCCGTCACGGTACAGACCTCGGACGACTTCGGCGTGCCGGTGTCGCAGGTCGAGGCGCTCGCCTTTGCCTGGCTGGCGCGCCAGTGCCTGCGCCGCGAGCCAGGCAACGTGCCTACCGTGACCGGCGCCGCCGGTCCGCGCGTACTCGGCGCGGTTTATCCCCGCTGACCTCGGCGCCGACGCGCCGCCCGGCGTCACCCGGCCGCCCTGCCTTGCGCTTCTTCGCCCAGCGGCGTGGCGCCCCGATCCTGCTCGACCCATCGAATGAAGGCCTCCGCCACCGGCGAGGGCCGGATCGACTCCGCCCGCGCCAGCACCACGCGCTGGGGCGTCACGGGCTCGCGCAGGGGGCGGCAGGCGATCGGCATGCCGTCATAGCTGCGATCGCCGGCCGGCCGCGTGCACGACAGCGCCACGCCATAGCCATGCGCGACCAGGCCGCGCTGCATCTCGAAGGTCTGCGTGTACTGGTGCAGCTGCGGATACAGGCCGTGGGCCCAGAACAATGACAGGAAGTACTCGCGCGTCTGCGCGATGTCCTCGAGGATCAGTCGCTCGCCGGCCAGCTCCGCGAGGCTGACGTCGGGCTGCGCGGACAGCGGATGCTCGGCCGGCAGCAGCGCGTAGGGCGCCAGCTCGGCCAGACGCCAGCGCAGGACCCGATGGTCGAAGCCCAGGTCGTAGGTCAGCGCAAGCTCGGCCTTGCCGGCGTGCAGCGTGCGCGCGACCGTGGCCAGGTCGGCCTCGAACAGCGTCACCGCGACGCCGGGATGGCGGGCGCGAAATCCGGCCAGCAGTGCGGGCACATGGTAGGGACCGAGGTCCTGGAAGCACACCAGCGACAGCTGGCCGCTCAGTGTTGCCGCATCCCCCTCGTCGGCACCAATGCCGGCAGCCAGCGCCAGGATGTCGCGGGCGCGTGCCAGCAGTCGTTGGCCCGCGGGCGTCAGTTCCAGTCCGCGGCTGACCTGGCGGCGAAACAGGGGCGTTCCGAGGATCTGTTCGAGCTGGCCGATCGCCAGCGACACCGAAGGCTGCGACACGTGGCGCACGCGCGCCGCACCGCTGATGCTGCCCTGCTCGGCGACGGCGACGAAGTATTCGAGCTGGCGGAAGGAAAAACCGATCATCGGAGCGCTCGCGGACGGTGAAGCCATCTATAGAGGATAGCTATATTGAAGCATAGAGAATATATGCTTTTCCTATCCCGACGGCGCTTCGATACTGTCGTGGCAGACGGAATTATCTATATAGGAGGAGCCATGGAAATCTGCGCGACGCAGATCGAGACCTACCAGCGCGACGGCGCGCTGGTCCTGCGGGGTGCCTTCAGCGGCTGGGTCGAACGGCTGCGGGAAGGGTTCGAACAGAACCTCGCCGCACCGGGCCCGTTCGCCATCGAGAACGTGCGCACCGGCGAGAGCGGCCGTTTCTTCGAGGACTACTGCAACTGGCAGCGCATCCCCGCCTTCGCGGCCTTCATGCGGGACTCGCCGGCGGCCGCGATCGCGGGCCAGCTGATGCGCTCGCAGGCGGCCCAGGTGTTCCACGAGCACATCCTGGTCAAGGAGCCCGGCACGGCGAAGCCGACGCCGTGGCACCAGGATCTGCCCTATTACTGCGTCGATGGCTGGCAGACCGCCAGCTACTGGATTCCGCTGGACCCGGTCACCACCGCCAACACGCTGCGCGTGGTGCTCGGCTCGCATCGCTGGCCCAAGCTGGTGCGGCCCAAGCGCTGGGCCAGCAACGACAACTTCTATGTCGGCGACGACGCCTTCATGGAGATGCCCGACGTCGAGGACGGCTCGCACCGGATCCTGACGCCGGAACTGGAGCCAGGCGACGCGGTCGTGTTCGACTTCCG
Source organism: Cupriavidus sp. (assembly GCA_031181345.1). Lineage (GTDB taxonomy): Bacteria > Pseudomonadota > Gammaproteobacteria > Burkholderiales > Burkholderiaceae > Cupriavidus. Next base: position 12,012 of record JAPSLC010000084.1, read on the forward strand.
CACCGTGCATGGCGCCGCCGGCAATACCGGCAGCGGGCGCCGGCGGGCGTTCTCGGCGCGCTTTCTCGGTGACGACGTGCGCTATGTCGAGCGCCCCGGACGCACCTCGCCGCCCTTCCCCGGCATCGGGCTGGCCGATGGGGAGCGGATGCGGGAGGACTGGTTTCCTGTGGTCTGGCGAGCGCAGCAGTAAGGCGTACGGAGGCGGTCAGGAACAAGGCAACAAAAAAGCGCACCCGGGGGTGCGCTTTTTCTGCCGAGGCGGACTGGCGTCAGACCGAGAACGACGAGCCGCAACCGCAGGTGGTCGTGGCATTCGGGTTCTTGATCACGAACTGGGCGCCGTTGATGTCTTCCTTGTAGTCGATTTCCGCGCCGACCAGATACTGGTAGCTCATCGAGTCGATCAGCAGGGTGACGCCGTTCTTGACCATCGTGGTGTCGTCCTCGTTCACTTCCTCGTCGAAGGTGAAGCCGTACTGGAAGCCGGAACAACCGCCGCCCTGCACGAAGACGCGCAGTTTCAGATCGGCATTGCCCTCTTCCTCGATCAACTGCTTGACCTTGTCGGCGGCGCTGTCGGTAAAGACGAACGGGGCCGGCACGTCCTCGGTAATGGGTGCCTCTGCGACTGCGTTCATGGGGTTCTCCTATTTAGATACGCCGGTATTCTAAGCGCACTGGAAAGATCGTGCCGATCCCCCGTCGATTCAAGGGGCATGGTTCACACACCTTTCCGTGCGCGGGGCCTCAGGCGCTTTCCTCGCTGCCTGCGGCCAGTTTCAAGTTGGGCAGCGCCTTGGGCTCGGTGTTCCCGAGCGGAACCAGACGGCCCTCGACAATCGCACCCTGGTGCATTTCCAGCGCCGCGTAATGCACTTCTCCCTGCACGCGGGCCTGCGGCTGCAGTTCCAGCAGCTCGGCGGCATGGACCGGACCGGTCACGGTGCCGTTCAGGACCAAGTGGCCGACCTTGACCTCCCCTTCCACGACCCCGGTCTCGCTGACCACCAGCATGCTCGGCTGATCGGCCACGGCCAGCACGTTGCCGCGCACGCGGCCGTCGAGCCGCAGGCCGCCCGAGAAGTGCAGGTCGCCTTCGACGACGGTCTGGCGACCGATCAGGGTGTCGATCGTCAACCCTTTCTTCTTCGAAAACAGCATCGCGGCCTCACTGGGAAACTTGGGAAAGCGCCATTGTATCCATGACGATGCATTGTGCGGCCAACTGCCCGTGCCACCGTGATGCAGTAACAACGCTCCGGGCAACAACACCCCCAAAACAAAAACCGCACGACAGGCGTGCGGTTTTTGCTGGCTGCGCAATCCGGGACGAATCCCGGCTTGCTCGGCGCATCAACGCTTCGAGAACTGCTTGCGACGACGTGCCTTGTGCAGACCGACCTTCTTACGCTCGACTTCACGCGCATCGCGGGTGACGAAGCCGGCCTTCGACAGCGCGGACTTCAGCGTGGCGTCATAGTCGATCAGCGCGCGGGTGATGCCGTGGCGCACCGCACCGGCCTGGCCGGTTTCGCCGCCGCCGGTCACGTTGACCTTGATGTCGAAGGTCTGTGCGT
>JAPSLC010000021.1 GCA_031181345.1 Cupriavidus sp.
CACGCAGGTCCAGCCCGGCGGCTTCATGGCCGCGGCACAGATGGACATCATCGCCGAGCGCATCAATGCCGTCAACGAGGCCTTCCAGATCCGCAAGGCAGACGGCAGCATCGACCGCGAAGCGTCCTATGCGCTGGTCGCGCAACTGAAGGCCAATCTAGGCCTGAACTACACCAGCAGCACGGTCGAAGACGATATTCATCAGGACTTCGTCAAGGAGAAGAAGGGGCTGCCGACTTTTGTCGTGATGGCTCTGGCGGTCGCTGCATCGGTGCTGACAGCCGGCGCAGCAGCGGGGGCGATGGGCTTTGCATTGGCCAATATGACGATTGGCCAAGCGATGATGACCGCGGCGCTGTCCAGCATGGCGAGCAGTGCTGTCAGTCAGATCGCCTCCGGCCAAGGCTTGAACTTCGGCAAGCTGATGATGGCGGGCGCCGTGGGTGCGGCTACCGCTGGATTGACGCACGGTATTACCTTCGACGGTTCCAGCTTCGGCCTGAGCAAGTGGGGAGTGCCACTGAAAGGAACCAACACCCTTGCGAACCTCGCTGGCACGACCAGCGTGTCCGGGGTCACGCAGGCGATCAAGGAAGGAGGCAGCTCAGTTCTTTGGCAGCAGACCGTGGGCGTGATTGGCACTGGGCTGGTTAGTGCTGGGCTCAATACGGCGGTCTACGGTGGCAGTTTTGGTAGTGCGCTGCTTGGGAACCTTGTCAGCCAGGGGGCTGCGCTCGGGGCCCATAGCATTGGCTTGAACCTGCCCGGCATCGGAGCGCCGGGGTCGGATGCCGGCACGGTGCTCGCGAACGCGCTGGCTCACGGGGCGCTGGGGTGTGCTGCCGCGAGCGCCACAGGCGTGGACTGTGCCGGAGGGGCGGTCGGCGCGGCATCGAGCGCCATCATTGCCCCGTTCATTCGGGATGCCGTCTATGCCGACAGCGCCGTCCTCAACTACAGCGACGACAAGTTCCGCCAAGCACTGACGGTGGGGCTTGCGGCGTTGGTCGGAGGGGCTGCTGGAGAGTTGGCTGGTACGGATGCAGCTTCGGCTGTGCTCGCTGCGCAGAACGAAGCGCTGAACAATGCCACGTCGCTTGGGCCGGAGCGGGGCATTAGTGCCAAGGTAAACGCCTATCTGACAAAGCTGTGCGAGCCGAATTGCACGAACGAAGACTTTGTCCGGATCGACAAGCAAGTCCGAGAGTTCGAGGCGGCCGTGACCCTCGAAAGGATGGACAATCTGACGCCTGAGCAGGCGTTGAGGCGTGCGGACGCTTTGTCCAATATGATTCCCTTTTACGGTTCACCAGCGATGCTGTATCAGGCCGTGACAGGGCGAACCTTGAGCGGCCAGTCGTTAGATGCGGCGGAGCGGTGGTTGTCGGGCGTTTTGGGCGCTATCCCTGCCGGGGCAGCGGCCTATGGCAAGATCAGCGAGTTTATTGCAGCAAAGGGCGCCAGTGTTGCGACGAATAAGGTCGTTGCTACGTATGGTCCGTTGAACCAAGGACCTCTACCACTGGATATCGCAGGCACGTTTAGGAGCGGGACGTATACGGAAATGATTGCACAGCAGCCGACCGCCTTGTACCGCGTATACGGTGGATCAGCCGGCCAATTGGGTGGATATTGGACACAGACGCCACCTGCGGGCCCAGTCCAATCGATCATCGATAGCGCTCTACTTCCTCAGTGGGGTAACACGGCGATGAATGTTGTAAAGATCGAAGTCCCTGCGGGAACGAAGTACTTTACCGGCTCCGCTGCACAGCAAGGAGGTCTTGTGGGTGGGGGAAATCAGGTAGTCTTTCCCCCAGGGTTTAGAGTTGATCCTTCTTGGATAAAGACGCCATGAATTTGTGTAACTGGGAAGCTATCCATGGGTTTGAGTCACCCGGTGAATTTGCACGCTTCTGCGCGTGGATTGAGGCTCAAGTAGATGCAGGATTAGTCGAGCAGATTCCTGTAAGGGAGCCGAGTAGTGACCTGATATTCGGGGTGGAAGAGCGTTGGTATCGGTGCAATGCCTCTGGCGAGGTGTGGCGTTTAGTTGTTCCCGAACCCCCTTTTAGGGGATTCTGGGAAGAACTCGTGTAGATCATACTGGGCGGCATGGCGTGGAAGCCTGACGGCGAGGAGATGGCGCAGATGCTTGGATCGGCGGAACCGCCAGTGCCAGATGATGAGCGCTCACCCCGCCTGAATGCTGCGGTGGGATCCGAACCCGCTGGTGCAGGCAAACGATGGAGATCCGCCCACAGCGGGAGGTACTGTATAGGCTCGCCATTGGAACCACGAGACTCTATGAGTATTGCCGTGCGGCATAGCCCGTCGGCATTTCTTCCGGAACGCCGCCGCCCCTCATGACATCCATCCCCATGAAAGGACCCGATCGCCAACGCCTTCCGGCGCCGGCCACCGGATCGACTTGATGGAGGAGCGATGCCATGAAACACATCCTGACGGCCCTATCCCTATGCTGCGCTGCGGCAGTCGCATGGGCACAGGTACCCAACGACGCCCAAATCGCGGCAATCGTCGTCACAGCCAACCAGGTCGACATCGACGCCGGCGAACTGGCGCGGACGAAGGCGAAGTCCAAGGAAGTGAAGGAGTTCGCGGACCTGATGGTCACTGACCACTCCAGCGTCAACAAGTCCGCAATGGACCTGGCCAGGAAGCTCGATCTCAAGCCCCAAGACAACCCCACGGCGCAGACCCTGAAGCGCGGAGGGGAAGCAAACATCGCCAAACTGAAGGGGCTCAAGGGGGAGGCCTTCGATAAGGCCTATGTCGATCAGGAGGTCGACTATCACCAGGCCGTGCTGAACGCCCTCGACAAGACCCTGGTGCCGAACGCCAGCAATGCCGAGTTGAAGGCACTGCTGGTCAAGGTGCGGCCGGCGTTCGTCGCGCATCTGGAGCATGCGAAGCATCTGCAAGCCTCGCTGCCGAAGACCAAGAACGCGAAGACGAACAAGAAGCCATGAATTGGAGCCGGGGGACCATCCTGGGATCGCTGGGGATGGCGGCGATCCTTTGCGGCACGGAAGTCGGCGCGGCGACCTATATTGTCACCATCGAGGGCATGGAATTCCGTCCTTCGACATTGGTACTGCACCGCGGCGATCGCGTCGTCTGGGTCAATCAGGATCTCGTGCCGCATACCGCGACCGCGGCGGACGGTAAGGGCTTCGATTCCGGCCATATCGCGCCCGGTGCGTCATGGGAGCATGTGGTGCAGGGCCAAGGATCGCTGCCTTATGTCTGCACGCTCCATCCGACCATGCAGGCGGTGCTTGAGGTTCGCAAGCGATGATCCCTTCCAGTGCAACGACGCTCGCCGCGGGCAAGCCGCATCACGATGACCAGGAGCTTGCCGGGCGTATCGCGGCAGGCGATCGTTCGGCGTTCGAGTTGCTGATCCGGCGGAATAACAGGCGCCTGTACCGGCTGGCGCGCGCGGCGCTGCGGGACGATGCGGAAGCCGAGGACGCCTTGCAGGAGGCCTATCTGTCGGCCTATCGCGCGATCGGTGAATTCCGCGGCGACGCGGCGCTGGCAACGTGGCTGTCGCGGCTGGTACTGAATCAATGTCTCGGTCGATTGCGCCGGCACGCGCGCCGCGAGAAGGTGATTCCGATGGTGGCTTCATCCGGGGATGACGCTATGGAGCACGACTATCCCGCACCCGATGACGATGCGCCCGACCGGGCCTACGCGCGTACCGAGTTGCGCGGACTGATCGAGCGTCAGCTGGACCGCTTACCCAAGGCGTTTCGTCTGGTGTTCGTGATGCGGGAAGTCGAAGAAATGAGCGTGGAGGAGACCGCGCAGTGTCTCGATATTCCGGAAGCTACCGTCCGCAGCCGGCATTTCCGTGCACGAAGTTTGCTGCGGGAGGCGCTCGCCCGCGAGATCGACCTTGCCGGCCGCGATCTATACGAATTCGGCGGCGTGCGCTGCGACCGGATCGTGCAGGGGGTAATGGCACGGTTGGACCGCGAGAACGCTGGCAAGGCCTGAGTGGAGCGCCAAAGTTGCCCGCTCCTAGACAACGCCATCAATAGAGCCGCAAGGAACCCAACATGACAACGTCACTCTGGCGCGGCACCACCAACCCGACTGGATGTCCGATGCTCGTCGAGGACATCCAGACCGATATCGCCATCGTCGGTGGCGGCATTACAGGGGTCAGCCTCGCATGGCGGCTCGTGCAAGCGGGCCGTAGCGTAGTGCTGCTGGAGGCGAATGCCTTGGGCGTCGGGGATACCGGCAATTCCACGGGCAATCTGTATGCGACGGTCAGCAGCGGGTTGCGCGCCATTCGGCAGAAGTGGGGCGACGATGTGGTGCGGCAGGTCGCGCATTCGCGCGCGGAAGCGGTGGATTGGATCGAGGAGCACGTTCATCGCCTCGGCATCGATTGCGCGTTTCGGCGTTGCCCCTTGGTTCGCTATCCAGCCTCGGCCGATGCGCGCGACGGGATTGAGGCCGAGTTCGAGGCTTCGCTGGCAGTTGGCCTACCGATTCGGAGGGAGGGCGCCTTGCCGCCGGGGCTGCCACACGCGCACGGCGATGCGCTGGTACTCGAACGGCAGGCGCAATTCCATCCGCTTGCCTATGTGCTGGCGCTGGCGCGGCATGCCGCCGACAATGGCTGCCGCATCTTCGAGCACTCCCCGGTGATCGAGCTGGACCGCTCGCAGCAGTTGTTGCGAACGGAGCGCGGCAGCGTCAAGGCGCAGCACATCGTGCTAGCGACGCATTCACCGAGCGGCTTCCATCTGATGCAGGCCGGCATGATGCCGCATCGCGAGTATGGCTTGGCCGCGCCATTGAACGGCGACTCGTTTCCTGCGGGGATTTTCTACGCAGAGGGCAGCGAGCGGTTGTCGGTGCGCGGACTCGACACCACGCAGGGCAACTACCTCGTCTGCGTCGGCCAGACAGCGAAGACCGGCCAGCATGACGCGGCGGCGGCCATGGCAAAGCTCGAAGAATCGGCGAGGGAACGTCTCGGCATTCGGCAGATTGCCTTTCGCTGGTCGGCACAGAATTTCCCGTCGCCGGACGGATTGCCCTATATCGGCAAGGACGCCTTCGGCAGCTACATTGCGACGGGCTTCGCCACCGACGGCCTGACCTACGGCACGCTGGCCGCGGCCATCATCGCGGACCAGATTCTTGGAATCGACAACCGCTGGAGCGAGCTCTACAAGGCGACGCGGCTGACCGCCGTGAAGTCCGCAAAGGGCACCGCCGAGGAAGTGGTCAGCATGGGCAAGGCGCTGATCCAGGACTATCTGACGCGCCGCCAGCACGAGCAGCTGCAGAGTCTCGCACCGGGAAACGCCGCCATCGCCGAACTGGAGGGCGAGCGCGTTGCGGCCTATCGCGATCCCGCCGGGCGCCTGTTCGCGGTATCGCCCGTCTGCACGCACATGAAATGCATCGTGCATTGGAACGCCGTCGAGACGAGTTGGGACTGTCCCTGCCACGGCAGCCGTTTCGCGCCGGATGGCAGCGTGCTGTCCGGCCCGGCGCTCGCGCCGCTGACCATCAAGCTGGTGCCCCATCAGGAAAGCGGAACCTGAGCCGTCGCCATCGTGCCTGAATCGCTGGCGTTCTGCAGTGCGGAAAATGGCGGAAAACCCCAACATGTCGCGGGTTGGAACAGCCATTAAGATGAACCGGCAGCAACGGATCTCAAAACAATAGCCGGAGACATCAGCATGGATCGACGACAGTTCCTCGGCGCGGCGGCCTGCGCCACCGCGACGCTCGCGGCAACCGGCCTGGCGCCACAAGCATGGGCCGCCGCCGATTGGCCGAGCCGGCCGATTCGCCTGGTGGTCGCCTACCCGCCGGGCGGCGGCACCGACGTGGTGGCGCGGCTGTTCGCCGACTACTTCACCAAGGTCATCGGCCAGTCGGTGGTGGTGGAGAACAAGCCGGGCGGCGCGACGATCCCTGCCACGCAGGACGTGATTCGCGCGAAGAACGACGGCCACACCTTGCTGGTTACCCTGGGTTCGTCGGCGACCTCCGGCGCCCATATCAACCGTGTGCCCTACGACCCGCTGACCGATCTGACCGCATTGGCGGAGCTGGGCAAAGCGCCAGTCGTGATGGTGGCGAACAAGGACGCGCCATTCTCGTCGCTGAAGGAACTGATCACCTGGTCCAAGGCCAATCCCGGCAAGCCGCTGCATTCGGCCTCGTACGGCCCCGGCACCTCGTCGCACTTCGGCCCGCTGCTGTTCAACCGGCTGTCCGGCACTCACATCGAGCCGGTGCTGTACAAGGGCTCGGCCCCGGCCACGCAGGATCTGGTCGGCGGCGTGGTGCCGTTGATGATTGACGGGTTGACCACGGGCGTGCCGCTATATCAGGCAGGCAAGACCAAGGTGCTGGCCACCACGATTCCGGAACGCTCCGATCTTGCGCCCGGTGCGCCGACGTTCCGGGAACTGGGATTTCCCGAGATGGAACAGCTGAGCGGGTATTTCGCGCTGTTCGGACCCAAGGCGATGCCCAGGGAGACCGTGGAAGCGGTATCGACCGCGGTGCGCAAGGTGCTGGCCGATCCGGCCTATCACAAGCGACTGGCGGGCGTGGGGGTGCTGCCGCCGCAGGCGGTCACGCCGGACGCCTTTGCCAACCAGGTGAAGACCGATCATGCCCGCTGGGGCAAGTTCATCAAGGACATCGGCTTCAAGATCGACGGAACCTAGATCCCTGCGGCCAGCGCGGATTTCCCATCCAGCGCGCGGTGCCCTATGCTACGGGCTTTGTGCGCCCGGCAAGGGCGGGTCCGGGCCATCCGGCCGCCCCTGCGAGCGCCACGCCAGCCTGGAATCAGAGGAACCCGCCTTGAAGGCCGAAAGCAGCGCGTCGACCGTCGACGACTACCAAAACCTGTTCGATCTCGCGCCAGTCTCGTTGTGGCTGGAAGACTATAGCGACCTGAAACGGCATCTCGATGGCCTGCGTGCCGCCGGCATCGTCGATCTGCGCGCCCACCTGCATGGCCATCCCGACGAGGTCGCCCGCTGTTCGTCGCTGATGCGCATCGTCAACGTCAACCGCCGCACGCTGGAGCTCTACGGCGCCCGGGATCTCGGCGATCTGGTCGGGAATCTGGACAAGGTGTTCCGCGACGACATGTTCGAGCAGCATGTCGAGGAACTGGTGCAACTCTGGGAAGGGAAGGGGACGTTTTCGGGGCAGTCGGTCAATTACACGCTCGACGGCCAGCGTCTCGATATCCAGCTGTCGGGCCGCGTGCTGCCCGGCCACGAGCAGCACTGGGACCGCGTGCTGCTGTCGATCGACGACATCACGCAGCGCGAGCGGGCCGAGCGTGAATTGCGCAATAGCCGGCAATACGCGGTCGGGCTGTTCGAGCATTCGCCGGTGTCGCTGTGGGTCGAGGACTTCAGCGCCGTCAAGGTGCTGATCGATGAAGTGCGCGCGGCCGGCATCACCGATTTCCGGACCTTCCTGAACGTGCATCCCGATTTCGTCGCGCGCTGCATGCAGGAGATCCGCGTGATGGACGTCAACCAGCAGACGCTGCTGATGTTCAGTGCGCCTTCCAAGGCGGTGCTGTATTCCCGCCTGGGCGATGTGTTCCGGGACGACATGCAGCAGCATTTCGCGGAACAGTTGGTCGACTTGTGGAACGAGAAGCTGTGGCAGCAGCGCGAGATCGTCAACTATGCGCTCGATGGGCGCCATGTCGACGTCTTCATGCAGTGGTCGGTGTTCCCCGGGCATGAGGCTGAGTGGGACCAGGTGCTGGTGTCGCTGACCGATATCACCGCGCGCAAGAAGGCCGAGGCTTACGTCGAATTCCTCGGCAAGCACGACGTGCTGACCAAGTTGTATAACCGCGCGTACTACGAGGACGAGCTGGCGCGGCTCGGCCGCAAGGGGCCGTGGCCGGTCAGCGTGATCGCAGTCGATCTGAACGGGCTCAAGCAGATCAACGACAATCTCGGCCATGCCGACGGCGATGCGCTGCTGCGCCGGGCCGGCGAGGTTCTGAAGAAGGCCGTGGGCGACGGCTTCTGCGTGGCGCGTGTCGGTGGCGACGAGTTCATGGTACTGCTGCCGGACCGCGACGAGCATGCGGCGGCCTCGGTCGTCGCGCAGATCGAGCAGGTCGTCGAGTTGAACAACCAGTTCTATCCGGGCGCGGCGCTGAACTTTGCGATCGGCTCCGCCACCTGCGCGATGGGTGAGCGGCTGACCGATACGGTCAAGCAGGCCGACGCGCGCATGTATGCGGCCAAGCGGGCCTACTACGAGAAGCTGCGGGCGGAGCGGGAGCGCCGCCGCGGCTGAGTCAAGCCCGGGCCCTCAAACGCTCAAGCCGTCAGTCGCGTTCCCCCATCGCCGGGTCGGACACCAGGTCCTTGCCCGTCTCGATGCGTCCGGCGAAACGGCGGCGGAAACTGCCTTGCTGGGTGGTCACCGTGAAGTCGTACCAATTGCCCTGCGAGGCCACCGGCCAGTGCTGGTCCAGCTGTTTGCCGGCCGGGACCTCGAAGGTCCAGGGGCCGTCGTTGCGATAGGCGTTCGGCACCACGGTGAAGGTGCAGGCGCTGGTGCCGGCGTTGATCATCGTCAGGTAGACCGCCGCGTTGGCGATGTCGTAGCAGACGCGGATCTCCGGCGCGCTGGCACCCGCGGTGCCCAGCGTGCTGACGTCGCCGCGGAAGCCGCGATGAAAGCCGTTGGGCCCCAGCACAAAGAGGTCGTAGCGGCCTTCGTCGCTGGCGAACACCTCGTAGCGGCCGTCGAGCTGTTTGCCCGGCTCGACGGTGTAGCGGCGCGGCACGCGGTCCAGGTGAAGCCGGTCATAGACATGGAACACCGCGGCCGCTGTTCCGGTATTGCTGAACAGCAGCCACATCGCACGGCCGCTGGCATCCTCGCGGCCGCTGACGTGGAGTTCGTACGGCAGCGCGCGCGAAGGGCGCGTTCCGGTTGCCTGCGCGGGCAGCTGCTGCGCGGTCGTCGCGGGCAGCGGCACCTGCGGCAACTGCCCCTGCGCGGTGCGGATCGCGTCGGCGCTGGTCTTGTCGCGCGTCGGCAGCGTCGGCAGCGTCTCGGTATTCGGATTGACGAAGTTGAACGCGGAGACCAGGTCACCGGCGATCGCGCGGCGGTACGCGCTGATATTCGACTCCATCACGCCGAAGCGTGCTTCGAGGAAGCGCAGCACCGACGTGTGGTCGAACACCTGCGAGTTGACCCAGCCGCCGCGGCTCCACGGCGATACCACGTACATCGGCACGCGCGGGCCCGGACCATAGGGCTTGCCGTCGGTGTGATATTCGCCGTCGGTCGCCACCGTCGAGGCGCCGGCCAGCGTGCCGTTGTCGAAGGCCGGTGCGCAGGGCGGCGGCACGTGGTCGAAGAAGCCGTCGTTCTCGTCGAAGTTGATCAGCAGCACGGTGCGACTCCAGACCTCGGGATTGGCCGTCAGCGCGTTGAGCACCTCCTGCGTATACCAGGCGCCTTGCACCGGGCTCGACGGCCCGGGATGCTCGGAGTAGGTGGCCGGCGCTACGATCCACGAGACCTGCGGCAGCGTTCCCGCCGCGATATCGTCCTTCAGGGCCTGCAGAAAGCCGCCGTCGGGCATGGTATTGCCGATGCCCTTGATCAGCGGGCTGATCGACTCGTCCGCGGGCGTGTATGGCGGATACGGGCTGCCGTTTGGCTGATTGCCGCGCGCCGCGTTGGCGTCGCGGTATTGCTTGAAGCCGGCCAGCGGGTTGTCGGTGAAGTTGTCCGGCAGGTTCTGGTAGACCTTCCAGCTGACGCCGGCCGCCTGCAGCCGTTCCGGATAGGTGGTCCACCGATAGCTGATGCTGGTCGCATCGAGCGAATCGCCGCGGTTGTCGATCACCGGACCGCCCAGCGCGCCGGTCGGATCGTTGGTGCCGGTCCAGTGGAACAGGCGGTTCGGGTTCGTGCCGCCGTGGAACGAGCAGTAGTACGCGTCGCAGATCGTGAAGGCGTTGGCCAGCGCGTACTGGAAATCGAGTTCGGCTTCGGTATAGAAGCCCATCGAATGGGGTTCCTTGTACGTGGGCCACTGGTTCATGCGGCCCAGGTCCCAGGCATCCTGCGCGTCCGGATAGCTGTGCGGCGTGCCGCTGACACGCTGCGCGTTGCCGGCGCTGCTGTCCAGGTGGTAAGGCAGCACGATGCGGCTGACGCCGTTCTCGGTGTAGGTCTGCTCGAAGACGTTGCGCCGGCCGGCCAGCGGAATCGGAAAGCGGTCGCCAAAGCCGCGCACGCCCTTCATGGTCCCGAAGTAGTTGTCGAACGAACGGTTCTCCTGCATCAGGATCACGACGTGCTCGACATCGCGGATGGTGCCGGTGGCGTTATTGGCGGGGATGGCGAGCGCCCGGCGAATTGCCGGGGGAAAGGCGGCGAGCGTGGCGGCAGCGGCGGCGCCGGTGCTGGCGAGCTTCAGGAATTGACGACGGCTGTTCGATGGCATGGCGAAAGGCGGCTGGGATGGCGGGATGGTACCGGCAGGGCGGCGATCGGGAAACCATTGGCGCCGGTGCGCCCGCGGCAGCGGGGCACCGGATAGCCGAAGCCGGCACCGTACCGAACAGCGATGTCAGCGCCATGACGTCGCGATGACAACGACCGCTTTGCAACAGGGCAAGCGATCGACATCGGGTCACAGTGTCGTCATGCATACGCACTAGGCTGGCGGGATTTTCGGAACGGATCGCGCATCGATCCGGAACTCTTCCTCTTTCTCCCACGCCAGCGAAGGTCCCAATGCAAGCCCTGAGAATGACGAGAGCGCTGTTGGCCATTCTTCTGACCACCGCCGTGCTGACCGCCTGCGGCGGCGGCGACGACGACAAGCCGGGCGAAACGCCCAAGCCGCCAGAGACGCCGAAGCCGGAACTGCGCTGCGCACCCTGAGCACGCCGAGCGCCATCGGAACCCCCGCATCTCGCACGACCCAGCCCTCCGACTCCGACTCCGACCACGACAACAAACACCAATGACCTCCCGCCGCAGATTCCTGCAGGCGACCGCGGCTGCCGGCTTTTCGGCCGCCGCGCTGGCCGCCTTTCCGCCGAGCATTCGCCGCGCGCTGGCCATCCCGGCCAACAATGCCACCGGCACCATCATGGACGTGCAGCACGTGGTGATCCTGATGCAGGAGAATCGCTCGTTCGACCACTACTTCGGCACGCTGAGCGGCGTGCGCGGATTCGGCGATCGCATCACGATCCCGATGCCCAACGGCCGCAAGGTCTGGCAGCAGGAGCGGGCCAACGGCACGGTGATCACGCCCTACCATCTGGACGGCACCGCCAACAACGCGCAGCGCGTCGCCGGCACGCCGCACTCGTGGAAGGACAGTCAGGAAGCGTGGGATCACGGCCGCATGTCGCGCTGGCCCGTCGCCAAGACCGACACGTCGATGGGCTATTACAAGGAACAGGAGATCCCGTTCCAGTTTGCGCTCGCCAATGCCTTCACCATCTGCGATGCGTACCACTGCTCGATGCATACCGGCACCGACGCGAACCGGTCTTTCTTCCTGACCGGCACCAACGGCCCGGTGCCGCAGAACGTCGCCTTCGTCAACAACGAGTGGGATGCGATCAACGGCATCCCGTCGGACGCGAACATCGGCTACACGTGGAAAACCTATGCCGAGCGGCTGGAAGAGGCCGGCATCAGCTGGATCAGCTACCAGAACATGCCGGACGAGTGGGGCGACAATATGCTCGGCGCCTTCCAGACGTTCCGCCGCGCCAATCTGGCATCCGGGTTTCCGGTGTCGAGCGGCGGGGCACCCGGCGCGCCGTACAACAACACGGGCCAGCCGCTGCCGTATCACGCCTATGATCCGGCGACGGACAACGCCGGCAATCCGCTCTACAAAGGCGTCGCCAACACGCTGCCCGGAACACAACCGGACCAGTATCTCGATGCCTTCAAGCGCGACGTGCGCGAAGGCAAGCTGCCGCAGGTGTCGTGGATCAACGCGCCGTCGATCTACTGCGAGCATCCGGGGCCGTCGAGCCCGGTGCAGGGCTCGTGGTTCCTGCAGGAAGTCCTCGATGCGTTGACCGCCAACCCCGAGGTCTGGAGCCGGACGGTACTGATCGTCAATTTCGACGAGAACGACGGCTACTTCGATCATGTGCCTTCGCCGTCGGCGCCGTCGCGCAATCCCGATAACACGCTCGCCGGCAAGACCACGCTGAGCGAGGAGGAGCTGGCGCCGGAGTATTTCACACAGCCGCCGCCGCAGGGCAGCACCAGCCAGCCGGCGCCGGATGGGCGGGTCTACGGGCCGGGACCGCGTGTTCCGCTTTATGTGATCTCGCCATGGAGCCGTGGCGGCTGGGTCAATTCGCAGGTGTTCGACCACACTTCGGTGCTGCGTTTTATCGAGGCCCGCTTCGGTGTGCAGGAGCCGAACATCAGCCCGTTCCGGCGCGCCGTTTGCGGCGACCTGACCAGCGCCTTCAACTTCAAGACGCCCAATACCGAAGCGCTGCCGACGCTGGCAGGCCGCACCACGCGCGATGCGGCCGACGCGCTGCGCGCCGCGCAGCAGCGGCTGCCGGCCGTGCCGGTGCCGCGCAACATGGCGCTGCCGCTGCAGGCGCCGGGCACGCGTCCGTCCCGTGCGCTCCCGTACGAGCTGCATACCAGCGCGCGCTGCCACGCGTCGGGCCAGGTCGAACTGCTGTTCTCGAATACCGGCACGCAGGCCGCCGTGTTCCATGTCTACGACGGCCACAAGCTGGACCGCATTCCGCGCCGCTATATGGTCGAGGCCGGCAAGACGCTGTCCGATACCTGGAACGCAGCGTCCGACAATTTCGGCCGCTACGATTTGTGGGTGCTGGGTCCGAACGGCTATCACCGGCACTTCAAGGGCGATCTGAACCGGCTCGGCGGTACCCAGCCGGCGCCGGAGATCCGCGTCTGCTACGACATCGCCAACGGTGACGTCTACGTGGACCTGCTCAATCCGGGCGCCGCCGCGTGCCAGTTCGCCATCGCGCCGCTGGCCTATCGCGGCGACGGCCCGTGGCAGGTCGACGTCGCCGCCGGCGGCACCGCCTCGCGGCACTGGTCGCTGGCCGACAGCGGCCAGTGGTACGACTTCGCGGTGACGTGCAGCAGCGATCCCGCCTTTTATCGCCGCTTTGCCGGCCGGGTGGAAACCGGGCGGCATACGGTCAGCGACCCGGCAATGGGCGAGGTCTGAGGCGGCGTACCGCGCCCGCCGCTGCCTGCTACCGATCCGCCGCGAAGCGATCGGTGGCGGCAATCAGCTGATCGAGGATGCCAGGCTCGGTCCACGCATGGCCGGCCCCCTCGACCAGATGAAAATCCGCCTGCGGCCACGCCTGGTGCAGCGCATAGGCATAGCGCGCCGGGCACGGCATGTCGTAGCGGCCATGCACGATGACGCCGGGGATATCGGCCAGCTTGTGCGCATCGCGCAGCAGCTGGCCTTCCTCCAGCCAGCAGCGGTGCGTGAAGTAGTGGTTCTCCAGCCGCGCGAACGCGAGCGCGAAATGGCCGTCGTCGTGCTTGGCGGCGATCGCCGGATCGGGCAGCAGCGTAATGGTCTCGGCCTCCCACACGCTCCAGGCGCGCGCGGCTTCGACCTGCTTGTCCTTGTCGCCCCCGGTCAGCAGCTTGCGGTAGGCGGCCATCATGTTGCCGCGCTCGGCCTCGGGCACCGGCGCCTGGAAACGTGCCCACTTGTCCGGGAACATCTCCGACACGCCGTATTGGTAGTACCAGTCGAGCTCGGCCTGCGATACGGTGTAGATGCCGCGCAGCACCAGCTCGCTGACCCGTTCGGGATGCTTCTGCGCATAGGCCAGTGCAAGCGTCGAGCCCCACGAACCGCCGAACACCAGCCAGCGTTCGACGCCGGCCAGCGCGCGCAGGCGTTCGATGTCGCCGACCAGGTGCCAGGTGGTATTGGCCTCGAGCCCGGCATGCGGAGTCGAGCGGCCGCAGCCGCGCTGGTCGAACAGCAATACGTCATAGCGTGAAGGATCGAACAGGCGCCGATGGTCGGGCGAGATGCCGCCTCCCGGCCCGCCGTGCAGGAACACCGCCGGCTTGGCGCCGGGCGTGCCGGCACGCTCGTAGTAGATGACGTGGCCATCGCCGACATCGAGCGTGCCGGTCTCGTAGGGTTCGATTTCGGGATAGAGCGTGCGCGGCGTGAGCATGGATGCGGTCTCCGATGTGGAATACCGCAGTGTACCGGTCGCCGACAGCGGCGACGGGCAGGGCGGATCAGGCCGAGCCTGGTGCCGCGGCAAGCCAGATCAGCAGCGCGCCTGCTGCAATCAGTGCGAAGCCGGACAGGCGCGCCACGTGCAGGCCGGCAGGTCCGACCTTTTCCAGCAGCACGAGCAGCGCCAGCGCCGCGACCCAGGTCAGGGCCATCACGCCGGTCACGAACAGCACCCCCATCAGCGCCCAGCAGCAGCCCAGGCAGAACGCGCCATGACGCATGCCCATGGCCAACGCGCCACGCTTGCCGTCGCGCCAGTTCGTCATCAGGAAGCCGAGCGGGCTGCGGCAGTGGGTCAGGCAGGTTCGCTTCCATGGCGTCAGCTGGTAGAGGCCCGCCACGCAAAGGATCGCGCCCGCGGCCACGCGGCTCGACACCGCCATCGCCGGCGACAGCAACAGGGCCTCGTGCAGGGCCCATTGCACCAGCGTCATGGCGGCGCTGAATCCGGCCCAGACGGCCAGATAGCCGAGCCCGAAGCACAGCACCGTCGCCGGCAGCCTGCGGTTCTCCCGCCGGCGTTGCAGCCCCGCGTACACCAGCATCACCGGGGCCGCGGCCGGGGCCATCATGCCGATCATCATGACGACCCACATCGCGAAGGTGTAGAGCAGATTGGCGGACGTCCAGGGCATCGGCATCGGCATCGCCATGCCCATGCCGGCCATCGTGGCGTCCTGGTCTGGCGCCATCGACCTGTCCAGATGGATCAGGTAACCCCACGCCAGTGCGGCGATGGCGAACATGCAGGCCCAGACGAGCAGACGGTCGCGCTTCGGCAGTCCTCCATACCGGCTGGCGTCCGGCAGCGGGAGCGCGCCGGCGGGCTCAGGCTCCCTGCCAGGAGAAGGGCGCATATTGGCCATTGTTTCGGCCGCTGTCGTCGTCCCAGACCATGCCAAGCGCATGGACATGGCTGTGCGCGGGGCGTGCCAGCGCGACGCGATCCGCGGCGGGGTGACCGGTGTTATCCAGGTGGATCGGCTCGGTCGCATTGGGATTGATGCCCATCACGCCTTCGGCGGCCATGTCGACCAGGTTCGGCGCGGTGACCGACCAGTTCCTGCTGTTGCGGTCGAAGCGGATCTGCGCCGATTCCACACCGGCAAACGAACCGACCAGGGGAGCGAGCGCCGCCATCGGTCCGCCCGCGGCGCCGCTGGCAATCGCGGTGATCGCATCACGCTGTGAGGCATCGGCGCGTTCGTCGACGATCACGCCGACCGACCAGTTGCCCTTGCCCATTTCCTCCGGTGTCGAGCCGAGCACGATGAAGCCGAGCCCATCGAGCGACACCTCGCCATAGCGGCCCTGCTCGATCTGGAAGCCCATGGCGAAGATGCAGTGCCCCTTGGTGGGCGGGACCGCCAGCTGTCCGGGCAGGCAGGGGCAGATGAAGTCGCAGTTGCAGGTCTCGTAATACTGACCCTCGATGTTCCAGTTGGGCGTGGCCATGGTTTGCCTCCTTGCCTTGCGTCCCCGACCGCACTCACGTGCCGCGGTGGATCGGGCGATACGCGGCATCTCTGGGCCGCGCGTACCGATTCACTGGAATATAGGCGAGCGGGCGCCGGATGCTGGCAAGGTCGGCAAAGTCAGTGATGTTTGCCGGAGCGACGGCGGGCGGGGCGGGAGGTTTGGTGCCGCCGGCAATGCGGCGGCACCAGGATCATGCAGGCGTTCGGGATACGCCCGGCGAAGCTGGGGCGCGTGTTATTCCACCGTCGCGCCGGATTCCTGCACGATGGTCTTCCACTTCTTGTAGTCGGACTGGACCAGATCGGCAAACTGCTTCTGGGTCATCATCTTCGGCTCGGCGCCTTGCTCGTGAATCGCCTGGATCATCGCCGGCGTGGCGAGCTGCTTGTTCACCTCGGCGGCGAGCTTGTCCACCACGTCGCGCGGCGTCTTGGCCGGCGCGAAGATGCCATACCACGTGCTGACGTCCACCTGCTTGTAGCCGCTTTCGGCCAGCGTCGGCACATCCGGCAGCGAGGTGCTGCGCGTGGCCGAGGTCACGGCCAGCGCGCGCAGCTTGCCCGCCTTGATCTGCGCCATGGCCGACGGCACCGAGGCCACCATCAGGTCGACGTTGCCCGCGATGGCATCCATCATCGCGGCGTTCGAACCCTTGTAGGGTACGTGCAGCAGCTTGATGCCCGCCGCCTGGCTGAAGATTTCGGCGGCCAGGTGAATGGTGGTCCCGTTGCCCGGCGAGCCGTACTTGATCGAGCCGGGTGCGCGCTTGGCGGCGGCCACCACGTCGGCGATGTTCTTGAACGGCGAGTTGGCCGGCGCGACGATCATGATCGGGGTATAGGCGACGTGGGTCACTGCCACCAGATCCTTGGTCGGGTCGTACTTGACGGTCTTGTACAGCCACGGGGCCACGATCAGGTTGTCCTTCTGGCCCATCACCAGCTCATAGCCATTGGGCGTGGCCCGTACGGCTTCGGCGATGCCGATGGTGCCGCCGGCGCCCGGACGATTGTCCGGCACCACGGTCCATTTGGCGCTCTGGGTCAGCTGATTGGCGACGAGGCGGGACAGGATGTCGGTGCCGCCGCCCGGGGGGAAGGGAATCACCAGGCGAATCGGCTTGGCAGGCCAGGCAGCGGTGTCGGCCTGGACCGGTGCGACGGCGGCCATGCCGCAGGCCGCCAGAAGGGCGAGCAACGCCTTCTTCATTGTTTGTCTCCTGTTTTGGGATGTCCCGAACCAGTCGTTTTGCTGGCTTGTCGCGGCCGGATGGCGCCGGTCCCGCTGGGCTGGTGCAAGTCTAGAGGGCGGGAGTGGAGCGGGCGAAGTCATATTTTCAGAGACCAGATATGCGTTTTCAAAATAGCGGAGATTACCACTAACGGGGATCGGGGCCTGCGCAGCGGCAGCGCGGGAGTCGATCGACGGCCTTTGACGGCGCCGTGAACGTGATCTGGTATCGCGGAGAGCAGCGCGCGGATGCGGAAGTGCAGGGCGCTCTCTATAGAGGTCACCGCTTGTTAAAACCGCGCCATTTCAAGCAAGCGTTGTAGCTCATCGGCTGGCAACTTATGCGGACGTTGTTCCCCTTCGCAAGCCAGCTCCCCTTCCATATGAACCACTATCTCGACCACCCTGTTGCGGGCTATTCCGCTCGCTATCCCACGCGCTATCCCACTCAGCTTTCCACCCGCTGTCCGGTAGCCGATTCCGCAGGACAGTCATCCAACAGCTATGCGATCCTGCGCCCGCGTCCCGAACCCATATGCCTCGGGGTAGCCGAACCCGGGCCCGCAGCCGACGGCGGTCGCGCCCCTGCGAACGCCCGCGACCACGATGCCTCATACAAGCTGGTGTTCTCGTTCCGCGAAGTCGTGCGCGACCTGATACACGGTTTCATCGGGCACCCCTGGTTGCGCTCGCTGGACTGGAATTCCCTTGAGCCGGTGCCGGGAAGCTATGTGTCGGACCGCCTGCGTTACGGCATCAACGATGTGGTTTGGCGAATCGGCGTCGCCGGCCAGGACCAGCCGCTCTACTTGCTGATCGAATTTCAAAGCCGCGTCGACGCCGACATGGCGGCACGCATGCTGGCCTATGTCGGCATGTTCTACCGCGATGAGAGTCGGCGACGTGACCGTCGACGTGGCCGCCGGAGCGGTCCACGGTATCCGGCGGTGCTGCCGATCGTGCTCTACAACGGCAGCCGACCATGGCGAGCGAATACGGAAATTGCGACGATGATTTCGCCTCTGCCGCAGTCCATGGCGAGCCACCAGCCGCGCCTGAACTATTGCCTGATCGACCGTACCCGCTACACGGATTCGCAATTGGCGGGGATGCGGAATCTGGTGGCAGTGCTGATGCGATTTGAACGGGCCGAAAACATCGAGGCGATGTTGGAACCATTGCGGCTGGCCAGGGAGTTGACGGCACACAATGCGCCCTCGATCAGGCAATGACCGCGTGGTTCGCTGCCCTGACCCCGAATGCTTTGCATTTAACCGAAGTACATAACCTGATGGAGCTGGAAATGGAAATGTCGGCACGATTCGACCGGTGGGCGCGGCAGTATACGAAGCAAGGGGTCGAGCAGGGGATCAAGCAGGGGATCGAGAAGGGGGTTCACATCGGCAAGGCCGAATCCCTGCAAAAGCTCCTGCGGCATCGATTCGGCCCATTGTCCTCACACGTTATCGCCAAGCTGGACGCCGCTTCAACGGATCAGCTGGAGGCCTGGCAGGACAGGGCCCTGGAGGCGCAGTGCCTGGATGACGTGTTTCGCCCGTGACGCTTGCAATGGCGGACCCCGATGGCTTTGCATCTAACGGAGGTACATAACTTGAAGGAGCGGAAAATGGAAATGACGGCACGATTTCACCGGTGGGCGCGGCAGTATGCGGAGAAGGAGATCGAGAAGGGAATCGAGAAGGGAATCGAGAAGGGAATCGAGAAGGGAATCGAGAAGGGAATCGAGAAGGGAATCGAGAAGGGGATTCATATCGGCAACGCCGTATCCCTGCAAAAGCTCCTGCAACATCGATTCGGCCCATTGTCCACACATATTCTCGCCAAGCTGGACGCCGCTTCCACGGCTCAACTGGAGGCCTGGCAGGACAGAGCCCTGGCGGCGCAGTGCCTGGACGACGTGTTTCGGCCGTGACGCATGCAATGCAGGTAAGACGGGCCTAGTAGGATGATGTAGCCCACCGGCTCCGCCCGGCCTCGCGTTCACCCGAGGCCGGATCTTCCACGCGCGAAGCCGTGCAGAACCGACGCGCTAATATCATTGCGTGACGCAGCTGAAGCTCGCGGCCACGTTGATGTCGCCGCTACCGTTGTACCGCGGCCAGGTCGGATACAGACAAAGCGGGCGCGTGCGCCCCGGCACGCCGACCGTGTCCGCGACCACCTGTGCCGGCGGTTCGGTGCCTTTCTCCACCCAGTTTTCCAGCGCGGTCAGGGAATCCCAGGCCGCGTTGAACACGGTGCTGGCGGCGTGTCCATAGCCAGGGATCTCGTAATAGCGCATGAACTGCGCGACGCGGTCCGCGCCCATGGTCGAGCGCACGCGCTCGTAATACTGGGCGGTCGCGCGGGAGCTGACGAGCACGTCGGCATTGCCATGCGCCATCAGGATCTTGCCGCCCTTGGCGGCGAACGCACTGAGGTCCGTCTTGTTGATGTCCTGCAGTGCGGTCAGCTCGCTGACCCGCGATTGCCAGGGGCCGGGATTCTCCGGGTCCAGCGACAGCGAATTGAAGTTGGGATCGCGCGTGACGAAGAAGCGAACCCACTGGTCCCAGAACACCGCGAAATATGGCGCCGTGGCAGGCATTGGCGATGCGGGCTGGTCGAGATTGAGCGCCAGCGCGATCACCGTCGCCTGCACGGGCGATGGGCCCGACATGCCAAGGTCCGCGCCCCATACGTTGAAGCCCGGGTACTGCGTCTCGCCGCTGCCAAGCGGATACGCGAACTGGATCGGCGCGTTGTAGACCTTCAGCGCCGCGATCTGCGGATCGGACAGGCAGTTGTCGCCGATGTCGCCGCCGCCCGCGCAGCGTAGCGGGGCGCCGTTCAGCGTCGCGGTCGCGGGATCGAAGCTGGCGTTGCACGCCGCGACATTGCTGATGAGCCCGTCCTGCACGCCGTCGAGCGTATCGCAGGCCTGCAGCGAGGCGTCAAAGAGCGCGCGACGTTTCGCGGCATTGGGATAGGCCCCCGGCTGCGCCAGCGCGCGCGTGATGCGGCCGAATGCCAGGTCCAGCGTCGCCGCATTCCAGGCGGGATAGAGCACGATGGCGCCGTTCCAATCGTCGGGCCAGCGCTGGACCACGGCGAGCGCTTCGCGGCCGCCGGTGGAGCCTCCCGCAAAGTAGGACTTGCGCGGTCCTTCGGTCGCGTAGCGAGCCTTGACCAGGTGCAGCGCGGTGTCGCGGGTCTTCTTCAACGCGTCGCTGGCGAAATTGCGCAAGGCCTCGTCATTGACGCCGAACGAGCCATCCCGGCTGCCCAGCGCGCCGGCCTGATGGCCGGAGTCGCTGGCGAAGATGGCATAGCCTCGCCCCAGCGGTGTGGGCTGGTCCGCGGGTCCGGCCGGCACATTGCCTTGCGGCGACGGAATCGTGCCGTTGTAGCCGCCGCCACCGAACATCATGATCTTGTTGTTCCAGTTGGCTGGAAGATTCAGCTGAAAGCGGATATTCGGCGCATTGGGATCGACCGGCCGGATGTGGCCGAGCACGCGGCAATACTCGCCGGTGGCCTGCGCACCGCTGCCCGCCGCCGGTACCACGGTCGCCTCGGTGACCACTGCACCAGAAGTGGGCAGCCCGATCGCCGCGGCAGGTACCTGCACGCTCGTCATTTCCGCACAGGTCTTTGGCTTGGCCGCACTTGGCGGAGGCTTGTGCTCGTGATCGTCGCCGCCGCAGGCGGAGAGGGTCAGGACGATGCCGGCCAGCAGCGCGCCGTAAACGATGCGGACCGGATTCTCGGCGTGGCCGATGCCGCGGCGCTGGTCCGGCGAATTTCCCGTGTTGGTATCCTGCATGCTTTGTCTCCCATGTCGATATTCCGCCTTGGCACTTGGCCGGGGCGGCCAATCGACCATAGGAGGCGCAGCGCGATGCGTCAATCACGGAGATGGCTGATGGTCGGCAACGCGGCTGCCATCGGATCGCGAGAACAATGCAGGCGGAGAGCGCCGGCCCCTCAGAAGTCGACCTTCTGACCTGGCTCCGGCACGATGATCCGGGTCGTTTCCGTGGCGCCCAGCGCCGCAGTAAATTCCGCCGGCGTGCCGCGCAGCATGGGGCTGGTCAGATAGTGGATCGGCATCGCATACCTGGGCCGAATCATCTCGCGCACGGCGATCGCCGCCTCGCGCGGCCCCATGGTGAAATGCCCGCCGATCGGGATCAGGACCAGGTCCGGCTTGTAGAGCTCGCCGATCAGCCGCATATCGGCGAACAGGCCGGTATCGCCCATGTGCCAGATGCGAAAGCCGTTCTCCATCTCGATGATGTAGCCCACCGGCTCGCCGCCGTAGTGGACTTCGTCCTTGCCCGAACTCGGGTTCTTCCAGACCAGCTCGGAAGAGTGCTCCGCATGCACGGCGGTGATCTTCGGACCGTTGGCGCCGAAGGGCGTGACCGTGCCGCTCTTGCCGAAGCGCTGCGAGAGGTTGGCAGGCACCATGCCGAGGCTGACGAGCGTCTGCCCCATGCCGCCGCCGTTGTAGATCGGCGCGTTATGCATCTTCGCCAGCGCCGGCGCATCCCCGAGGTGGTCGCCATGGGCATGCGTGACCAGGATCAGGTCGACCTTGCCGAGCGTCTGCAGCTGCTTGAACGGGGCGGGTGTCTTCGGATTGGCCGTCAGCCAGGGATCGATCACGATGACCTTGCCGCCGGGCGTCGTGATGCGCGTGGCGGCCTGGCCCAGCCACAGGACTTCGGTCTTGCCGGCGGCTGTCTGGCCCGCGGGAGACGGCACGAGGGCCGGTGTGGAAGCGGTCGGCGCGGTGGCGGAATTGGGCGCGGTGGCGCAAGCACCGAGCAGCATCAGCAGGGCGGCGAGCAGCAGCAGGGGGCGGGCTTGTGGCATGGCTTCCTCCGGGCGTTGTAGGCGAAGCTGGCAAGGACGGCTTAAGGGGGGCGGCGTGGGGACGGCGTCAGGGCGGGCCTGGTGCGTACCGAAGCGACTACCAAGGCCAGTATTGGCACCTGCCATGTCGGTGTCAACCTGGCGCTGGACGGCGTGACGCGATGGCGTGCCCGGCCTGTTTTCTTCTTGCAGTTGGCCCCGTCAATGCGCGGCCTGCAGCGGACTAGCAGCTCTCCTGTCGCCCGGACAAGGCCAATGCCCGCTCGATACACCCGATGATTTCCGTATCCTCGAACGGCTTGTTCACGAAGCATGCGGCGCCGGCCGCGCGGGCGCGCTGTTCATGGCCTTGTTGGGAGAATGCCGTCATGAAGATGATCGGCACGTGGCAGCCGCGCGCGCGCAGCGCCTCGCACAGCGCGAAGCCGTTCATCTGCGGCATCTGCACATCGGTGATCACGCAGGCGACCCGGCCAAGCGTGGGGGAACCGAGCAGTTCCGCGCCGCTGCCGTAGAGCTCGACCGCCAGGTCGAAGGACCGCATCAGTCTCCCCATGGCGTCTCTGACGGAGGCGTCGTCGTCGACGATGGCAATCACGGGGGGCGAAGTCACAAGGGATCCTTGAAGAATCGGGCGCGATGGCGAGGGGTTCGGTCCCTCCACCGCTTGATCGAAGCATACTGTGGCTCGGCGCGGCGCCCAATCATACGGTGGTATGTCAGTGGTGACCCGACACGGCGAGATGGCGACACGGCGAGGTGGCGACACGGCGAGGCGGGGGACGTCGAGCCGCGCCGGCCACTGCTTTCTCAAAACCTAGAACGTATGCCGCACGCCAAGCGCGAACACCTGTGGGTCCGCTCCCGCCTGGATGCCGAGCTCGTTGATCGCAAAGTCGTAAC
Organism: Cupriavidus sp.; assembly: GCA_031181345.1. GTDB lineage: Bacteria > Pseudomonadota > Gammaproteobacteria > Burkholderiales > Burkholderiaceae > Cupriavidus. The sequence goes on from JAPSLC010000021.1 coordinate 22,838, forward strand.
TTGCGTTGCGCTTGTTGTCGATGCGGCTGTAGTAGCCATACAGCGCCGTGCGCCTGGACAGCGGATAGTCGTAGCCCACCGTCCATTGCGTGGCGCCGGTCTGTGGGCCACTGCGCAGGAATCCCACCGTATCGGTCGATCCGCCGGTGCCGTTGGCCGCGAAACCGACGCCGAGCCGCAGGCTGCCATTGCCGAGCTTCTGCACCAGCGACGCATACCAGGCGTTGCGCTGCAGGTCGCCGGTGGCGGTCCTGTAGTGCAGGCGCTCGTAGACGCCAGCGATGCGCGTGCCGGGCAGCAGCTGCCACGCTACGCCAAGCTTCAATGCGTCGTCGTTGCGGCCGGCCGCCTGGTAGTGCCGGTGGACCTCGTAGGCGACGGTCGCATCGAGCGTGCCGCGCTGGTAGACCAGCGCGGCGGAGTAGAGCGACGGATTGCGTGCGACCGTCGTCCTTTCCTCAGGCAAGCCCCAGCCGAACCACAGGCTGGCGCCGCCGAACCGGGGCGAGCGGTATTGCACGATGTTCTTCTGGCGGCGATCGAACGAACTGGTGTTCTCGACATTGTCGGAAGTGGATGCCGACCCATTGCCGATCAGCGCCATATAGCCGGCGGTGGTCGGGTAGTAGGGGTCGTAGCCCATCGTCGACTCGGTATACGGCGTGTGCCAGTGGCCCAGGAACAGCAGGCCGTAGTCGCCCTGCAGGCCGATGCGCGAATTGCGGCTGGCGATCTGGCCCTGGCCCGAATCGAGCGACAGATTGCTCTCGATCTGCCATAGCGCCTTCAGCGAACCGCCCAGCGCCTGCTCGCCGCGCAGGCCGAATACGGAGCGATAGTTGCTCTGGCGCATGCCGCTGCCGAGCGCGGTGCCGTCGGTGGCAGTGCTGGCCCGCGTGTATTCGATCGCCGTATTGAGGCGCCCGTAGACGGTGACCGAGCTGTCCGCCAGCAAAGGACCGCACGTCATCGACAGCATGCCGGCGCAGCACAGCGCCTTAGTGCGCCGCATCGTCGTCCTTGCGATGGATGGCAAGCGTCGGCCCGGGCGTGCCGGTAATCTTCGGCACGCACTCGGCGTGGAACCAGGCCACCGTGACCGGCTCGCCCGCCAGCATGCGCTTGACCGGCGGAATCAGCTGCTCGCCGATCAGCATGCCAAGCAGGCCGATCAGTGCGACGGCTGGCGGCGCCGGCGAGCGGACCTGCATCAGCGCGTAGAGGATGCCGACCAGGACGCCGGCGCCAAGGGAAACGAGATAGATCTTCATGGCGGTCTCGCAATGGGAGCAAATCGGATTCAGCTGCGCGTGGGCGGCAGCCCGACGCCGAGCAGATGGCGTACGCGCGGCGGCTCGGCGCCGGTGTGGAAGCGGGCGATGTCGCGCTGCAGGTCGGCGTCGGCGTGCGGCACGCGGCGGTGCTGGCGCAGATGCTCGGCCCAGGACTCGACGAGGAACCATTCGGTCAGCAAGTCGGGCTCCTCCGGGTCCTCCATCACGCCCCAGTTGAATGCGCCATCGCGCAGGCGCTCCTCCGACAATTGGTGCACGGCGTGCAGGAAGCCGTCGCGGTTCTCTGGCGGAATCCGATACTCGATCAGGATCATCACCGGACCGCGGTCGTGCGCGATCTCGTCGGCCATCTCCGGCTCGGGCCAGTGGTGTGCCGGGCCGAGGTCTTCTTCGCCGCGCGGCAGGCGTATCCGGTGCAGCAGCAGCGTCGCGACGATCAGGCCCGCGCCGGCGATCCACAGCGCGTTGGGCGTGCCCAACGCCTGCGCGACGAAGCCCCAGATCAGGCTGCCGCCGGCCAGCGCGCCGTTGAATACCATCTGGTAGACCGCCAGCGCGCGGCCGCGCACCCAGTTCGGCAGGATGGCCTGCGCCGCGCCGCCCAGCGTGGTCAGCGCCGTGATCCAGGCCGCGCCGAGCAGCAACAGCAGCGGCAGGGCGACCCAGACGGGCGGCGCGAGCGACAACGCGGCCATCACCGCGGCAGTGACCACCGCCGACAGCAGCACCAGGCCATCGGCATCGAGCCGCTTCTGCAGCGCCGGCATGGTCAGCGCGCCCAGGATCGCGCCCGCGCCGACCGCGCCCAGCAGGACGCCGTAGAGCCCCGCGCCGCCGTGCAGCAGTTGGCGCGCCACCAACGGAAGCAGGGCCCAGACGCTGCTGCCGAAGGCGAAATGCACCGCGGCACGCAGCAGCACGATATGCAGCTTGCTGTGGGCCCGTGTGAAACGCAGTCCGGCGCGGAAGGCGCTGAAGAAGTGCTCGCGCAGCGGATCGCTCGGCGGCGCCGGGCGCCGCCACCAGATCAGCGCCGCGATCACGAACAGGTAGCTGAGCAGATCCGCGCCGTAGGTGGCCGCCGCGCCGAATGCGGCCAGCAGCAGGCCGCCGGTGGCAGGACCGATGGCGCGCGCGATATTGACGCCCAGCGCGTTCAGCGCCACCGCCTGCCGCAGTGTGCTGGGCGGCACCAGCTCGGGCACGATCGACTGCCAGGTCGGGCCCATCATCGCCGCGCCGATGCCGCCGACGAAGGCCAGCCCGATCAGGATCTCGATGGTCAGCGCCTGGCGCCAGGCCAGCAGCATCAGCGTGCCGCTGAGCAGCGCGAGACCCACCTGAATCACGATCAGGAAACGGCGGCGGTCCAGGATATCCGACAGCACCCCGGCGGGAATCGCCAGCAGGAACACCGGCAGCGTGGCGGCCGCCTGGATCGTCGCGACCGCGGCGGGCGAGGTCGACAGGTCGGTGGCCAGCCAGGCGCTGGCGACGTCGCGCATGAAACTGCCGATGTTGCCGAGGATGGTGGCGACCCACAGCACCGCGAAGGTCGGCTTGGCCAGCGGCGCGAAGGTGCCGGTCGGGGCTGGCGTGGCCGCGCCGGGTGGCACGCTGGTACTCATGCCGGCCTCCGCGTACGCCAGTCGTGCCATGCCACCAGCAGGAAGCCGCCGACCAGGCCCAGATGCTCGAAGAAGGCGTTCGCCATCATGAACTGCGCCTCGGGCGGCGCACTCCAGAACCGGTTGGCGAGGAAGGTGGCGGCCAGCGTGAAGGCGGCCAGCGCCAGCGCGCCGAGCCAGCGCCAAATGCCGAGCAGGATCATCGCCGAGGCGGCCAGCTCGAGGGCGATGGTGCCGGCGGCCATCGGTGCCGCCGGATTCAGGCCGAAGTGCCGCATCTCGGCGACGGCACCGGAGAAGTCGAACAGCTTGACCAGCCCGCCCTGCAGATAGGCCGCGCAGAGCAGCAACAGCGCGATCCACCGCAGCCAGCGCGGCAGCGTGCCCGCATCGTCATCGGCCCGGGAGGGCCGCGAGGTCGACAGCATCATGTTCGTTCTCCGGTTGGCGGCTTGCAGGTGCGCTCGTACGGGGGCTGGTACTTCGCCTGGTACGTCGGCTGGTACGTCGGCTGGTACGTCGGCTTGCCCATCAGAATGCCCAGCACGAGCAGCCCAGCGCGCCCCAGAACCCGCTTTCGTCGGCGGTCGGCACGTTGGATGTCCATGCCTTCGCGTGGGCGTGGCCATGCACGCCGCACGACGACGCGCAGCCGCACGCGGTGTTCAACGCCAGGGTGCGGGCCTGCGCCTGCGGACGGGGCTGGTAGCGGCTGCCGTGGCGTGCCGGCGACCAGTCGGGCATCGGCGGCGGCAGCTCCGGTGCGTGGCGGCCGAACTCGGCGTCGCCATAGACCACCTTGCCGCCGAGCACGGTCATCACGGCGGTGATGTCCTGAATCTCGTCGCCCGGCACCGAGAAGTAGTCGGCCGACAGCACCGCCAGGTCGGCGAGCTGGCCCACCTGGATCTGGCCCTTCTTGCCGACCTCGGACGAGAACCACGTATTGGCCTCGGTCCACAGGCGCAGCGCGGTCTCGCGGTCCAGCAGATTGGCCTGCGGATACATCGCCATGCCGCCCACGGTCTTGCCGGTGGTCAGCCAGTACAGCGACACCCAGGGGTTGTACGAGGCGACGCGCGTGGCATCGGTGCCGGCGCCGACCTTGACGCCGCGCTCGAGCATCTTCTTGACCGGCGGCGTGGCCTCGGCCGCCTTGGCGCCATAGCGCTCGACGAAGTACTCGCCCTGGTAGGCCATGCGGTGCTGCACGGCGATGCCGCCACCGAGCGCGGCGATGCGGTCGATATTGCGGTCGGAGATGGTCTCGGCGTGGTCGAAGAACCAGTTCAGGCCCTGGAACGGGACGTCGCGCGCCACCTTCTCGTAGACGTCGAGCGCGCGCGTGATGGTCTCGTCGTAGGTCGCGTGCAGGCGCCACGGCCAGCGCTTCTCGGCCAGCAGGCGGATCACCGGCTCCAGATCGGCCTCCATCGACGGGGGCATGTCAGGGCGTTCGACGCGGAAGTCCTCGAAGTCCGCCGCGGTGTAGACCAGCATCTCGCCGGCGCCGTTGTGGCGATACAGGTCGTCGCCCTGGCCCGGCCGCACCGACGACGTCCAGTTCTGGAAGTCGCGCAGTTCTTCCTTGGGCTTCTGCGTAAACAGGTTGTAGGCCAGCCGCACGGTCAGATGGCCCTCGCGGTGCAGCTCCTCGACGATCTGGTAGTCGTCCGGATAGTTCTGATAGCCGCCGCCGGCGTCGATCACGCCGGTGACGCCGAGCCGGTTGACCTCGCGCATGAAATGTCGCGTCGAGTTCTTCTGGTACTCGGCCGGCAGCTTGGGGCCCTTGGCCAGCGTCGCGTACAGGATGGTGGCGTTGGGTTTCGCCAGCAACAGGCCAGTGGGGTTGCCGCTGCCGTCGCGGACGATTTCGCCGCCCGGGGGATTGGGCGTGTCCTTGTTGTAGCCGACGGCGCGCAGCGCGGCGCCGTTCAGCATTGCGCGGTCGTACAGATGCAGGATGAACACCGGCGTGTCCGGTGCCACGGCGTTCAGCTCCGCGATGGTCGGCAGGCGCTTTTCCGCGAACTGGTGCTCGGTGAAGCCGCCCACCACGCGCACCCATTGCGGCGCAGGGGTGCGGTCGACCTGCGCCTTGAGCATGCGCATCGCGTCGGCCAGCGAGCGCACGCCGTCCCAGCGCAGCTCCATGTTGTAGTTCAGGCCGCCGCGAATGATGTGCATATGGCTGTCGATCAGCCCGGGTATGGCCCGCCGGCCGTTCAGGTCGATCACGCGCGTGCCCGATGCCGCAAGCTTCATCACGTCCTGGCGCTCGCCCACGGCGATGAAGCGGCCGTCGGCGATGGCCACGGCATCGGCCTGCGGATTGGCGCGATCGAGCGTGGCGAACTTGCCATTGACGAGAATCAGGTCGGGTGTCGGGTTCGGTGACATGGCGAAAAGCTCCGAAGAGGCGGCCGCGCCGAGGGCGGCCGCCGAGGCAATGAACTGCCGGCGGGTGACTGACATGGGCTCGGCTCGAGTCAGGCGTTCAGGAAGGCCAGCAGGTCGGCATTGACCTGGTCGGCATGCGTCACGCACATGCCGTGGGACGCGCCGGGGTAGACCTTCAGCGTGGCGTTCGGCGCGATCTCGGCGGACAGCCGCGCCGCGTTGTCGATCGGCACGATCTGGTCGTCGTCGCCATGCAGGATCAGCGTCGGCACCGTCATCTTCTTCAGGTCCTCGGTGTAGTCGACCTCCGAGAATTCCTTGATGCAGGCGTACTGGCCGACGATGCCGCCGGTCATGCCCTGCGCCCAGAACGCATCGATGGTGCCCTGCGAGACCTTGGCATTCGGCCGGTTGAAGCCGAAGAACGGCACCGCGAGATCCCGGTAGAACTGCGAGCGGTTGTCGGCGACGCCCTTGCGGATGCCGTCGAACACTTCCAGCGGCAGGCCATTGGGATAGGCCGCGCTCCTGGCCATGGTCGGCGGCACCGCGCCGATCAGCACCGCCCTGGCGACGCGTTTGGTGCCGTGGCGGCCGATGTAGTGCGCCACTTCGCCGCCGCCGGTGGAATGTCCCACCAGCGTCGCGCCCTGGATGTCGAGCGCGTCGAGCAGTGCGGCGAGATCGTCCGCGTAGGTGTCCATGTCGTTGCCGTGCGCCGGCTGGTCCGAGCGGCCGTGGCCGCGCCGGTCGTGCGCGATCACGCGAAAGCCCTGCTGCACCAGGAACAGCATCTGGGCGTCCCAGGCGTCCCCGTTCAACGGCCAGCCATGCGAGAAGACGACCGGGCGGCCCGTGCCCCAGTCCTTGTAGAAGATGCGGGTGCCGTCCTTGGTGGTGATGGTGTTCATCGGTTCGGTCCTCGAGTCAGGTGGATGCAATGGGATGGGGCCGGGCTTCAGCGTGCCGCGACCGGCGCGATCGACTGGTGCGGCGTGGCGGTGCGCTGCTCGGCCTTGTGCACCATCGTGTAGGCGTAGTCCACGCCCATGCCGTAGGCGCCCGAGTGTTCCTTGACCAGCTTCATCACGGCGTCGTAAGTGTCGCGGTGCGCCCAGTCGCGCTGCCATTCGAGCAGCACCTGCTGCCAGGTCACGGGCACCACGCCGGCCTGCACCATGCGCTGCATCGCGTAGTCGTGCGCGTCCTTGCTGGTGCCGCCCGACGCATCGGCCACCATGTAGATCTCGTAGTCGCCTTCGAGCATGGCGCACAGCGCGAAGGTGGTGTTGCAGACCTCGGTCCACAGGCCGGCCACCACGACCTTCTTGCGGCCGTTGGCCTTGAGCGCGTCGCGCACCTTCTGGTCGTCCCACGAATTCATCGAGGTGCGCTCGAGCGTCTTCGCCTCGGGAAACACGTCCAGGATCTCGGGGAAGGTGTAGCCCGAGAACGATTCGCTTTCGACCGTGGTGATGGTGGTCGGGATATCGAAGATCTTCGCGGCCTTGGCCAGGCCGACGACGTTGTTCTTCAGCGTCTGCCGGTCGATCGACTGCACGCCGAAGGCCATCTGCGGCTGCTGGTCGATGATGATCAGCTGGCTGTTCTGCGGGGTCAGGACTTCTAGCTTCGGATTGGCCATGAGGCGCTCCTTGGAAACGAGGATGGGACGAGGGTGGTGGTGGCATTCGCGGTGCGCGAAGCCTGCGGGCCGCACCGAACCGGTGCGCGATCGGCGCGACGACGGCGATGCAGCCCGACGGAAGACTAGAGGCCGGGGGCGAGTGCCACCATTGGCCCATCGTATTAGTTGCCTGGACGTGGGAATGGGGAAGGCGGGCCGCCTACCGCCGTCGGGCCCGGGGCAATGGCATACGACGTTGGTATAGCTGCCCGGCAGGCGTGCCGTGCCGATTGCGCGCGGGCAAGAGGCACTAACACAAAGGTGTGGTGGCCGCCGACGCTTGCCTGTGCTGAAATCGGCGAGGTCCGGGGCCGGCCGCGAGCTGCCCCTGTTTATAATCGCCAGACCCGACGAGCAGACTGGAGACTTGAGCGTGACATCCCCCAGCGTGGCGGCTGCCAGTGGCAACGAATCGATGGTGTTGATCGTCGACGACGATGCCGGGCTGCGCAACGCACTGGGCAGCCTGTTCCGCTCGGTCGGCATGCAGGTGGCCCTGTTCGGCTCGGCTGCCGAACTGCTCGACTTCCCGCTTCCCGACATGCCGTGCTGCCTGGTGCTCGATGTCCGCCTGCGCGGCCCCAGCGGCCTGGACCTGCAATCGCGCCTGGTGCAGATGGGCGTTTCCATTCCCATCATCTTCATGACCGGCCATGGCGACATCCCGATGACGGTCGCCGCGATGAAGGCGGGCGCGGCGGACTTCCTGCCGAAGCCGTTCCGCGATCAGGACCTGCTCGACGCCGTCTCCGCCGCCCTGGAAAGGGATCGCTCGCGCCGGCACGGCATGCGCCAGATCGAGGAGATGCGCCGCCACTACGCGACGCTGACCCCGCGCGAGGCCGAGGTCATGGGCATGGCCGTGACCGGCCTGCTGAACAAGCAGATCGCCGCGGAGATCGGCATCAGCGAAGTCACCGTCAAGATCCACCGCGGCCAGGCCATGCGCAAGATGAAGGCACGGACCTTCGCGGACCTGGTGATGATGGCCCAGCAGTTGGGCATCCGGCAGAACCTGCCGACCTCTTGAGACGGCGGGGCATCCTTGCGGGACCGGGTCGGCCTGTCCCGGAAAGTTCGGGTCGACGGGATATCAAAATATTTGAATAACTTGGCCAAACCGTGGCGCTTCTCCGGTCGCCACTGCCTTCTATAGTTCAGCACATGGACGACGCGACGGCGCGAAAAAACAAAGCGCGGCAGCGTCCGGAACGATTCAAATCCGCTGACTAATGAAGGAGAAAGCCATGCCCAAGACCACCGCCCTGAAGATTGCCTCCGCGCTGCTGCTGTCGTTTGCCGGTGCCGGCATCGCGCAAGCCGCAACCGTTCCCGCCGACAAGTACGGCTACGAGTTCCGCACCCCGCAGACCTACACCGATGGCGCCCGCACCTTCGACGTGCATAGCGATGGCGCCCGCGGCTTCGACCCGTACACGCAGGGCGCGCGCAAGGCCGACCCCTATGTCGACGGCGCGCGCAAGGTCGCCGGCCTGGATCGCGTGGGCGTGTCGGCCACGCCGGGTCGTGCCGCCGATGCTTACACCGACGGTGCCCGCGGCTTCGATGCCTTCAGCGAAGGCGCACGCAGCGTCAATCCTTACCTCGACGGCGCACGGGCCCGGGGCTGATCCGCGCGGCGCGCCCACGGTGGCGCGCCACACATGCTGTCTATAATGGCCGCCCACTGGCAGGCAACGGACGGGAGAAGGACGGTGAGATACGACGTGCAGGCAGCCGTGGCTGCGCGAATTGCGCCGATGGGCCGGTCCAGCAGCGACGCGCCATGACTTCGCCGACCCGTCCCGAACGACATCCGCCCATCGTGTTCGACGCCGCATGGCTCGCCGGCACTACGGCCGACGCGTTGAGCGCGGCGGACGGCGTGGTCAGCGAGCGCTTGTTCGATCCGCAGACCGGCACATGCTGGCTGGCCCGCAGCGCCATGCTGGCGTCGGCCGGTGCGCATCGGCAGTTGCAGAACGAACTTCGGCTGGCGCCGCGGCTGCGGCCGTCGTGGGCGATGGTGCCCACGACCACGATCTGGACCGCCGACCGAATGGTGTTGCTGGCGCAGGCGCAGCCGTCCTCCCGCACCGCCGCCGCCCATACCGGCGCTGGCGTTTCCATCTCCTCCATGTTCGAGATTGCCATTGCCGCCGCGCGCGCCGTGGCGGCCATGCACGAGCAGGGACTGTTGCATGGCGATCTGCGCCCCCACAACCTGCTCGTCGACGACAGCGGCGCGCTGCGGCTGACCGGCTTCGGCCACGCCGTCGGCATCGACGCCGCCCGCCAGTCGATGCCGCAGCCGGGCCCCGCCGCGTTGCCCTATCTGCCGCCCGAAATCGCGCGCGGCGACGCGGCGCGCGTCGGCGTCCGATCGGACCTGTACGCGCTGGGCATCGCCTTGTACGAGATCCTGATCGGCTCGACCCCGTTCCAGGCGGATGCCCCGGCCGCATGGCATCACGCGCATCTGGCCATCGAACCGGTGCCGCCCCAGTTCCGACGCAACGATGTGCCCGGCATGCTGGGCCGCATCGTGCTGACGCTGCTGGCAAAGGATCCGGCCGATCGCTACGCCAGCGCCGCCTCGCTGGTGTCGGACCTGCTGCGGCTGCGCACCGAGTGGGAGTCGGCGGGGCGTATTGCGCCGTTCCGGCCCGACGCCGCCGGTCCGCCGCCGATCCCGATGCTGCCGGGACAGCTGTTCGGCCGCGACACGGAAATGGCGCTGCTGTCGCAGGCATGGTCGCGCGTCAGGGAGAGCGGCAAATCGGAACTGGTGCTGATCGCCGGTGCCGCGGGCTCGGGCAAATCGGCGCTGGTCGAGTGGCTGGGCCGCGAGGCGGGTCTCGACGCGGGCCCCGGCGCGATGCACTTTGCCACCGGCAAGAGCGATCAGCTGCAGCGCGAGACGCCGTATTCGCCGGTGGTGCAGGCGGTGCGCGCGTTGACGATGGCCCTGCTGGGCGAGGACGAGGCCGCGCTGGTTCCGGTGCGCGAGCGCTGGCTGGCCGGGCTGGCGGGCCAGGGCAGGGCCGTCGCGGAACTGGTGCCCGAAGTCGAGCACGCGATCGGCGCCACCGCGCCGCTGTCCGACGTGCCGGCCGCGCAAGCCCGTGCACGCGTGGACACCGCCATGCTGCGCACATTCGCGGCCTTTGGCGAGACCGGCAAGCCGCTGGTGCTGTTCATCGACGATCTGCAATGGGCCGACGCTTCCACCGTCGGCCTGTTGGCGGCCTTTACCGCGCAGCCGCCCGACAATGTGCTGCTGATCGGCGCCTATCGCGAGGCGAGCCATGGGCGGGAGCCGGACGCTGGCGCCCCCGAGCGGCTCGCCGGCTTGCTGCAGGCTGCAAGACAGGACGCGCCCGCCGCCGCGGTGGCGGTCAGCCGCATCGCGATCAAGCCGCTGCCGTTCTCCGATCTGACCGAACTGGTGGCGGCCGCGCTGGACGAGCCGCTCGCGCGCGTGGCCGAGCTCGCGCGCGCCGTGCGGGCCAAGACGGGCGGCAATCCGTTCTTCACCTATCAGCTGCTGCGCACGCTGATCGATGAAGGCGTGCTCGCCTACAACCACGAGACCTCGCGGTGGGACTGGAGCGAAGCCGATCTCGTGCGCCTGCGCTATACCGACAGCGTGATCGATCTGATGATCCGGCGCTTTGCGCGCCTGCCGACCGCCGGCACGCTGCTGCTCCAGCAACTGGCCTGCGTCGGCATCCGGTGCGGCGAGGGCTTGCTGGCGCGCATTGCCGGCATCTGTCCCCTGCAGATCGGCCAGCGGCTGCGCCCGTTCGTCGAGGCCGGGCTGCTGAACCGGCTGCCCGAGGGCTATGCCTTCCAGCATGACCGCGTGCTGGAGTCGGCGTACGGGATGATCGCGCCGGACCAGCGGCCGGCGATGCATGCGCACATCGCGGCCTGCATGATCGACCACTGGCAGGAAGACCTGGCCGACTACGCCTTCGAGATCTGCAACCAGATCGAGCGCGCGGCCGATCATCCGTTGGCCGAGCAGGAGCGCGCCGCGTTCGTCCATGTCGCGATCGTCGCCGGCCGGCGCGCCAAGAGCGCGGCCGCCATCGAACAGGCCACCCGCTATACCGATGCGGCGTTCAGGCTGATGCCGGCGTCGTGGTGGCGTGCCGACGACCGCTCGCATGCTCGGCCCGGGGATCGCCTGCAGGACCGCTCCGACGATCGCTCGCCTTACGCGCTCGCCTACGCGGCCAGCGTGCTGCGCTGCGAATGCCTGCTCGCGCAGGCCAACCTCGACGGCGCGCGCCGGGAAATCGATGCGCTGCTGATGCGCGAGCTGCGGCCGATCGACCGGGCCGCCGTGCATCGGCTCGAGGCCATCCTGCTGACGGTGCGCTGCGACTACGAAGGGGCGATCAACGCGGCGCTGTCCGGCCTGGCGCTGCTCGACGTCCGGCTGCAGCGCGACCCGGCCCGCCAGCGTCATCGCGAGGCCTACGCGGCGGTCCGTGCCGCGCTGGGCGGCCGTGCGATCGCGGATCTCGGCGCCTTGCCCACCACCGCCGATCCGCGCATCCGCACCGCGATGGGCCTGCTGTCGACGCTGATCTCGTCGTTGTTCGTGTCCGACGGCATCAGCTTCCTGCACACCGCCAAGATGGTCGAACTGACGCTCGAATACGGCGCCACGCCCGAATCGGCATACGGGCTGTCGTGGTTCGGCGTCTTCATCGCCAGCCTTTACGACGAATACGAAGACGGGCTCGCCTGCGGCCTTGCCGCGCTCGCGCTGATCGACCGCCATGGCTACGAGGCCGAGCGCATTGCCACGCTGGTGGCGCTGGACCAGGTCAGCGCATGGACCCGGCCGCTCGCCTACGCGCTGGAGCATGCCCAGCGCGCCGTCGCGCTGGGACGCGCGTCCGGTGACATCGGCATGGCCTGCTATGCCTGCAACCACATCGCCTCCGACTTGCTCGCGATGGGCGAGCATCTGCGGCTGGTCAAGGAGGAGATCGAGCGCGGCGTCGAGCTGACGAGGCTGGTCGAGTACCGCGACATCGAGCTGATCCTGCACGCACAGAGCCATTTTGCGCAACGCCTTTGCGCGGGCGACGAGGCCCTGGCGCAGGATGGGCCGGTGCCGGCCGAGCAGACCAGCGCCACGGAGCGGCTGCGCCTGAGCAACTCGCTGCCAACCCGATTCTGGATCTGGCTGTACGACGGCATGGCGGCGGCATACCTGCACGACTGGGAACACGCGAGCCGCAGCCTGTCGCAGGCCGAGACGCTGATCTGGTCGGCGCCGGCGCATATCAACGTGGCGGACTGCCGCCTGTATCTCGCGCTGGCGTATGCCCGTGGCCCGGCGGCCGCGCTGGATCGCGACGATGCCATCGCCGCGCTGGAGGGCCATCGCGAGCGCTTTGCGCGATGGACTTCGCTCAATGCCCTGACGTTCCAGAGCAAGCTGTCGCTGCTCGACGGCGAGATCGCGCGGTTGCGCGGCGATCCGCTGGCCGCGCTGGTCTGCTACGAGCGCTCGGCCACCGCCGCGGAGGCCGCCGGCTTCGTGCACGAGCAGGCGCTGGCGAACGAACTGGCCGCGATGCTGTGCGAGGCCCACGGTCTGCACATCGCGGCGCGCCAGCATTACCGCGGCGCGCAGTCCTGCTACCGGCGCTGGGGCGCCGACCACAAGGCCGCACTGGTGGCGGCGCGCTATCCGGACCTCGACGCGAGGGCCGATGGCAAGACGAGCGCCGCGGCGCCGTCCGGTTCGGCGTTGCCGGCGCCGGCGCGCTCGCTCGGCAGGGAGGCCGCGCGGGCGATGTCCGGCGAAGTCGTGATGGACCGGCTGATCGAGACGCTGATGACCAATGTGGTCGTCCATGCCGGCGCCCAGTACGGCGTGCTGCTGCTGATGCATGGCGAGCGGCCAATGATCGAGGCATCCGGCCGCGTCGTCGACGGACGGGTCTCCGTGACGCTGGGCACGGTATCGCCGACCCAGTGGGCGTTGCCGCTGACCGTGCTCAATACGGTGCTGAGAACACAGCAGACGCTGGCGCTGGCCGACGCGGCGGTCGAGGCGCCGTCGATCCGCGAGCGCGCCGGCACCGTCGGCCCGCTGCGATCGGTGCTGTGCGTGCCGTTGATCCGCGGCGGCAGTCTGATCGGCGCCTTCTATCTCGAGAACAATCTGGCCTCCGGCGTGTTCGACGCCGAGCGCGTCGCCGAGCTGGAAGTGCTGGCGCCGCAAGTTGCGATCTCGCTGGAGACCGCGCGGCTCTATGAACAGCTGATCGACGAGAACACGCGCCGGCTTACCGCCGAGATGAACCTGCGCACGGCCCGCGCCGAGCTGGCCCGTACCTCGCATCTGACGGTGATGGGCAGCCTGGCCGCGTCCATCGCGCACGAGGTCAACCAGCCGCTGACTGCGATCGTGGCGTCGGTCGATGCGAGCCTGCGCTGGCTGAACCGTGCCACGCCGGAACTGGGCGAGGTGGCGGAGGGGCTTGCGCATATCAAGCAGAACGGACTGCGCGCCGCCGACATCATCCGCGCGCTGAGGTCGCTGGCGAAGCAGTCGCCCGCGGTGCTGGCCGAGCTGCAGCCGGACGAAGTGGTGTGCGAAGTGCTGGAGATGGTGCGCATGGATATCGACGAGTACGATGTCCGCGTCACCGTACGGCTCGACGCCGGCGCGGCGACCGTGGAAGGCGACCGGGTGCAGCTGCAGCAGGTGGTGCTGAACCTGATCACCAATGCGCTCGATGCGATGACCGACACGCCGGCCGATGCGCGCGAGCTGATCGTGACGTCGTGGCGAGAGCCGGCAGAGGTGGTCGTCAGCGTACGGGACCGGGGCGAAGGCGTCGCCGCGGATGTCGCCGAACGGATCTTCGATCCCTTCTTCACCACCAAGGCAAGCGGCATGGGCATGGGCCTGGCGATCTGCCGCTCGATCGTCGAGGCGCACGGCGGCACGCTGCAGGCGCGCCGGCCGGAGCAGGGCGGCAGCGAGTTCGTGTTCCGGCTGCCGCTGGCGGCAACCCCGCGACGGGACGGCAGCGCGATGGCGATGAGGTAGCGGCCAGGCAGCGGCAAGATAGCGGCGCGATGGTGGCGCGATGGGGGCGAGGCGGAAGCGGTTCAGCCGCGCGCCGTCAGGCGCCGGCCGCTGCCCACCGTCAGCGCCGCCAATACCAGCAGGCAAGAGCCGCCGATCAACGCCGCGGCGATGGAAATGCGGTCGAGCAGCATGCCGCCGAACGCCGCGCCCAGCATGATCGCCAGCTGGATCGCCGCCACCATCAGGCCGCCGCCGCTCTCGGGCTCGTCTTCGATGCCTCGGGACAGCCAGGTCGACCAGCAGACCGGGATCGCGGCGTTCAACGCGCCCCACGCCACCATCGCCGCGGCGACGGCCCAGATGCTGTGCCCGAAGGCCAGCATGGCGACGGTCGTCGCCGCCAACGCCAGCGGCAATGCCATCAGCAGCCGGTACAGCCAGCGGCCCACGCACGCCGTGGCGAAGTACGTCCCGATAAAGCCCGCGACACCGAGGCCAAGCAACAGCAGCGACAGCTCGGGCACGGTGACTCCGGTGTAGCGCTCCAGGAATGGCCGGAAGTAGGTGAAGGCCGCGAAGGACCCGCCGAACGTCAGCATCACGGCGACCATCGCGATCGCGACATGGGGACGCCCCAGCAGCCGGAAGACCTTGCCGACAGGATTGGCCGCCCGCGGCGGCATCGACGGCAGGCTGAACCACTGCCAGACGAGGTTCGCCAGCACGAATGGCACCAGCACCCAGAACACGCCGCGCCAGCCGATGATGCCGCCCAGGTAGCTGCCGATCGGCGCGGCAAACGCGGTGGCCATCCCATTGCCGGTGTACATCATGCCGAGCGCCTTGGGCACGTCGGCGGGCGGCACCAGCCGCATGATGGTGGCCGTCGCCAGCGCCCAGAAGCCGCCGATGGTGATGCCCAACAGCGCGCGCGCCGCCATCAGCACCGCGAAGGTCGGCGCGATCGCGATCAGCACCAGCGATGCCAGCATGACGCCGGTCAACGCCATCAGCACGCGGCGGCGGTCGAAGCGGCCGGCCACCGTGGCGATGAACAGGCTGGCGATGACGGCGAACAGGCCGGAGATCGAGATGGCCTGTCCCGCCATCCCTTCGGTGGCATGCAGGTCGGCGGCGATGGGCGTCAGCAGGCTGATCGGCATGAATTCGGCGGCGATCAGCATGGCCACGCACATGGCCATCGTGCCGATGGCGCTCCAGCGCACCCGGCGGCTTGAGGCAAGGGGCAGGGTTGCGGAAGTGGTCACGGTATCGCAGCTCATCAACGTCTGAACATCATCGGAACGGGCGTGACGATGCCTTGCGGCCGTTCGGCGCAATGACGGTCACGTCGGAGAAAAAGGGGGGCCCGGCGCAGGTCAGCGTGACCTGCGCACGGGGCGATCGGGCGGGAAGCGCGGCGCTTACGCGACCGTGCGGACGGGCAGGCTGCGGATGCGTTTACCGGTGGCCGCGAAGATCGCGTTGCACAGCGCGGGCGCGACCGGCGGCACCGGCGGCTCGCCAACGCCTCCGGGCGGCACGTCGTGGCCGCCGTTGACCAGATGGGTACGGATCACCCGCGGCGACGCGTGGTGGCGCAGCACCTCGTAGTCGTGGAAGTTGCTCTGCTTGACGCGTCCCTTCTCGAAGCTGATCTCGCTGGAGAGCGCGAGGCTCAGGCCCATGATCGCGCCGCCTTCGAGCTGCGAGCGGATGCGTTCCGGATTGATCTGCGGGCCGCAGTCCATCGCCATGTCGACCGCCACGACCTGCACCTCGCCCTTGTCATTGACCGCTACCTCGACGACCGCGGCCGTGTAGCTCATGAAGCTGTAGCAGAAGGCCAGCCCCAGCCCGTGTCCGCGCGGCAGCTTGCGGCCCCAGCGGGCGCCGCGCGTGGCGGCCTCGATCACGTCGCGCAGCCTGCCGGTGTCGTAGGGGTAGCGCTCCGGCGATTCGGTGTAGTTCCAGGTATCCGCCATGGTGCGCGGATCGATCTTGCGCGCCGGGCCGATCAGCTCCAGCGCAAACTGCTTGTGGTCCTTGCCGGCGCGATGGGCGAGCTCGGCAATGAAGCATTGGGCTGCAAACGCATGCGGGATGTTGGACACCGAGCGGAACCAGCCGATGCGGGCGTGGGCGTCCACCTCCGCCGTCTCGACCCGAACGTTCGGGATCCGGTACGGCATGTTGATGGCCGACATCCCCAATTCGAATGGCTGCTGGCCCTTCGCCCCCGCCGTGAACAGCGAACCGATGGTCGGGGCGGCGCTGCGGTGCAGCCACGTCTGGGGGCGGCCGTCCTTGCCGACCACCGCTTCGAGCCGTTCCACCGACACGGTGTGCAGGTAATCGTGATGGATGTCGTCTTCGCGCGTCCATACCAGCTTGACCGGCGTACCGGGCATGGCTTGCGCGACGATCGCAGCCTCGTCGACGAAATCGGGCTTGGACTTGCGGCCGAAGCCGCCGCCCAGCAGCAGCACGTTGACGCGCACGTCCTTGGGCTCGAGCTTGAGCCGCTTGGCGACCGCCGTCTGCGCGGCGACCGGATTCTGGACCGACGTCCACACCTCGGCCGTCTTGCCGCTGACGCGCACGGTGGCGACCGGCGGCTCCATCGAGGCGTGGGCCAGATGGGGGAGGTAGTACTCGGCAGCGTAGCGCTCCGCCTCGGCGCTCTTGTTCCACGCCGCCTGCGCATCGCCTTCGTTGCGCACCACTTTGCCCGGCTGCCGCGCCGCCGCTTCGAGCGTGCGGCGATAGGCAACGGAGTCGTAGCCGCCGTTGGGACCATCGTCCCAGTCGATTTCCAGCGCGGCACGGCCTTGCATTGCGGCCCAGGTATTGCGCGCCACCACGGCGACGCCGCCCAACGGCTGGAAGGCCGGCGCGCCGCTGAACGGCGGGATGTCGACGACTTTCAGCACACCGGGGACGGCCAGCGCCTTCTCCGTGCGGACCGCCCGAAGCTTGCCGCCGACCACCGGCGGGCGCGCCACCACGGCATAGACCATGCCGGGCAGGCGCATGTCCATGCCGTAGGTGGCCTGGCCCTTGCCGATCGCTTCCAGATCGACCAGCCGCACACGGTCCTTGCCGATGTAGCGGAACTGGTCCGGGGTCTTGAGCTTGAGCGTGCCTTCGGCTGGGACCGGCTGCCTTGCGGCATCGGCAGCCAGCTCGCCATAGGGCAGGCGCCGGCCCGTCGGCAGGTGGATCACCTCATGCCGTTGCGCCCGGACCTCGCTGAGCGGCACGGACCATCGCGCCGCGGCCGTGGCTTCGAGCATCTGCCGCGCCGCCGCGCCGACGCGCCGCATCGGCATCAGGAAATGGCGCACGCTGCGGGACCCGTCGACGTTCTGGTTGCCGTAGCGCGTTTCGTTGGCCTCGGCCTGGACCACCTTGACGCGGTCCCAGTTCGCCTCCATCTCGTCGGCGACGACCATCGGCAGGCTGGTCCGCACCCCGGTGCCCATCTCGGCGCGATGCGCGACGATGGTCACGGTGCCGTCCGCGGCGATCGAGACGAACACCAGCGGATCGGACACCGTGCCGCCGGGCATCGAGTCCGCACCGTACTTCTTCGGCGCATCGTCGTCCGCGTACGCCAGGCCGATGACGCCATTGGCGCCGACCGCCAGCGTCAGCGTACCGAGCGCGGTGCCCTGCAGGAAGCCGCGGCGGGACAGGTTCGGGGCCGCGTCTTTGGCCATCACGTCTTTGCGCATCACTTGCCCCCCTTGGCCAGTTCGCCGGCCGCTTGCTTGATCGCGGCACGGATCCGCGGATAGGTGCCGCAGCGGCAGATATTGCCGCTCATCGCCTCGTCGATCTGGCGCTCGTTCGGGGCCGGCGTCGCCTTGAGCAGGCTGACCGCGGACATGATCTGGCCGGCCTGGCAATAGCCACACTGGGCCACGTTGTTCTCGACCCAGGCTTTCTGCACCACGCGGCCGACGCGATCGGCCTCCACGCCTTCGATCGTGGTGATGGCGTGCCCGTCCGCCGCGGAGACCGCGGTGATGCAGGCGCGAATTGGCGAGCCGTCCATATGAACGGTGCAGGCGCCGCACAGCGCCATGCCGCAGCCGAATTTGGTGCCGGTCATGCCGAGCTCGTCGCGCAACACCCACAGCAGTGGGGTGTCGCCCGGGACGTCGACTTCCTTGATCTGACCGTTCAATTGGAGGCGTGCCATGGTGGGATAGAGGTCGGTGGGGTAGTGTTCGAGGAAATGTTATTGGAGCGCGGGCCGCTACGGCATGCAGGCCGGATTGCGCTCCGGCGCAATGATATTCGCTAATGCCGTTCCGTGCATCGGCGACAATCCGCAAGCACTGATGCACCGTATTCATGAATGTGATCCTTGCCGGGACGCACGAAAACGGTGTCCACTACGGTGTCCATTACGGTGTCCATGATGCAATCACCGCAACGATAACGACATCCAAGGCCGCCGCCATGGCACGAGACAACATCAGCGACATCCTCGCCTTCCTGGCCGTCGCCCGGGAACGCAGCTTCACGCGCGCGGCCGCCAGGCTCGGCCTGTCGCAGTCGGCGCTCAGCCATACCGTCCGCGCGCTCGAGACGCGACTGGGGGTGCGCCTGCTGACGCGAACGACGCGCAGCGTGTCGCCGACCGAGGCCGGCGATCGATTGATCCAGACCGTGGGACCGAAGCTCGAGGAAATCGAAGCCGAAATTTCCGCGGTCAGGGAGTTGGGCGACAAGCCGATCGGCACCGTACGCATCACGGCGATCGATCATGTCATCGACAATATCCTGATGCCGCGGCTCTCAGGCCTGCTGGCCGCCTATCCCGAACTGCGCGTCGAGATGAGTTCGGACTACAGAATGGTGGATATCGCGGCCGAGCAATACGACATCGGCGTGCGCTGGGGCGACCAGGTCGCCAAGGACATGATCGCGGTGCGGCTGACGCAGGATGTGCAGATGATGATCGTCGGCTCGCCGGACTACTTCGCGGCGCACGGCGAACCGCGCTCTGTGGAAGACCTGCTCAGGCACAACTGCATCACGCTGCGGCTCAGCGGCGGTGGCCTGTATGCATGGGAACTTCGCCACAAGCGGCGGGAGGTCCAGGTCCGCGTGAGCGGGCAGCTGACCTTCAATACCGCGTATCAGATGGTGCGGGCCGCGGCCAGCGGCTGCGGTCTGGCCTTCGTGACGGACGATCTGGCCGACCCCTATCTGCGCGACGGGCGCCTGCGCAGGGTCATGGACAGCTTCTGTCCGAAGTTTCCGGGGCTGTTTGCCTACTATCCGAACCGGCGCCACGCATCCCGGGCGCTGCGGCTGGTGATCGAGGCGATCCGCTGCCGGGATTGAAGCGAACAACGGCGCGGCGGGGCACGACTCGCGCCGTGCCCCGCCTCGTCCAGCCGAGAGGCCATCCCTACGTCAATGCAGCCGTCTCAGGGCTTGACCGCGATCGCCCCGATCTCGACCGCCACATCGCGCGGCAGCCGGGCCACCTGCACCGTCGCGCGCGCCGGCGTGACGCCGGTGAAGTAGGTCCCGTAGACCTCGTTCATCTTGGCGAAGTCGTTCAGGTCCTTCATATAGACCGTGGTGGAGACGACGTTGGCCATCGTCATCCCGTCGGCGGCCAGCACCGCTTTCAGGTTGTCGAGCACCAGCCGGGTCTGCGCCTCGATGGGCGCGTCCTTGAGCAACTCCCCGGTCTTCGGATGAATCGGGATCTGCCCGGCGAGGTACAGCACATTGCCGGCCCGCACTGCCTGCGAATAAGGTCCGATGGCCTTGGGCGCATCGGGCGACGAGACGGCGCGCAGGGCGCCGCCTTGCAGGGCGCCGCCGTGCTGGGCGCAGGCGGACAGCGAGGCCACGCCGCAAAGCGCGGCGGCAATCAAAGCGATCGATCGTTTCATGGGCTGACTCTTGTTGGAAAAGGATTGGGGTCGGTTACGCCATGGCGCCGGACAGGTTCCACATCGAATCGACCAGCCGGTCGATGTCGTTCGCGTCGTGCCACAGGTGCGTCGAGATGCGGATGCCGTAGTGCTGGGCGGGCGCGCCGATGACCTCGAAGTTGACCGAGCGGATCACGAAGCCCGGCGAGAAGTCGGTCAGCATGCGGTTCACGAACAACGTGGCCTTCTGCTGGTTCATCGCGTCGTCGCGGTTGCGGAACGGGTTGAAGCAGGTCAGCGCCGAAACCAGCTTCGGATCGTCCTTCGGCGAGTACAGCGAATCGACGCCCCAGCGCTCGACGATCTTCTCCTTCAGATAGGCCGACAGCGTCAGATCGTAGGTTTCGATCTTCTTCCTGCCGATCGAGTCCCACATCTCGCAGGCCCGCGCGAGCGACCTGAACATCGGCACGTGCAGGCTGCCGCAGGAGGTCACCGTGGCCGCGATGTCGTAGGCGCCGCGCGGCTGCTGCCGGGCGTAGGAGCTGGTATGGATCGGGAACCAGTCGGGCAGCGGCAGCGGGTTCGATGCGCGCATCTTGTTGCGGATCACCAGGATGCCGGTGGAGCCGGGGCCGCACTGCCACTTGTGGCCGGCGCCGGACATGAAGTCCATGCCGAGCGCGCCGTAGTCGTACGCCATCATGCCGGGCAGGTGGGCGCCGTCGACGATGCTGATCAGGCCGTGGGCCTTGACCACTTCCATCAGGTCGGCGATCGGCAGCATGGTGCCGGTCTTGTAGGTCGGCGACGACCACATCATCGCGCGTACCCGCTTGCCCTGGCCCTTCAAGGCGCGGATCCGTTCGTCGAACAGCTGGACATAGGTGCTGGCGCTCTGGCGATTGCCGGTCGGCAGCGCAATCATCGACACCTCGATGCCGTAGCGGTCCACCGCGATATTGAGCGGGGTCAGGCCGCCGCCGTGCTCGTGGTTGGTGGTCACCACGACATCGCCCGGTTCCCACTTGATGCCCAGGATCGCATGGCACATGCCGGACGAGGTATTGGCCGAGAAGGCCAGCTCGTCGCGATCGACGCCGAAGCCCTTGGCCACGGCCTCGCGCAGGTCGGCGAGGTTGCCATAGCCGCTGGCCGAATCGGCCGCCTTGGCGAAGTTCTCCTGCTGGAAGGTATCGAGCACGACCTGCGGCATCGAGCCGCCGGTGCCGATGTTCATGTAGACCTTCTCGGGCTTGAGCACGAACATGCCCTGGACCTGCGTCCAGAAGGCTTCGTCCTGCGTCAGCTGCGAGCGCAGGTCAGAAGCCTGCGCAGACGCGTCGTTCGAGCACGCGCTGACCAATGGTCCGAGGGCCAGCGAGCCGGCGCCGTAGGCCAGCATGCGTAGAAATTCGCGCCGCTTCGGCGTCCACGTCGCCAGGTCCTCTGCCCGAAATTGCGGCGCGACCGCCGGTCTCTGCGTTTGCTTCAACTCGTCCATGGTGCTCTCCCGTTTTCGTCCAACGATCGGCGCATCGGCGCGTCCGCGTGTTCGAACGCATGGCGCCTGTCCAAAAAAAGTCTACGCAAAATGCGGTCCCAGCATCAGGACGACTTTCCCCTACGCAGTAATACCGAGAGTGTGTTTTTTGGGCATGCACAAGGGCAATGCGCAAGCGAAGCGCGCTTGCGCAGTGCGCCTGGACGGTGCGGCGGCACCATCGCGGGGATGGCGCCCCAGGAAAGGGATAACGATCAGCAGTCCGCCGCTAATGCCTCGTCGGCCAATCCGATCGCATGCAGATCGGAGAAATGAACCGCGTATTTGACGAGCTCCGCGCGGCCGCCGACCTGCAGCTTGCGTCGGACGTGCAGGCGATGCGTTTCGACCGTTCGTACCGAGGTGCCGAGCCGCTCGGCGATCTCCTTGTTGGAATAGCCCTCGGCCACCAGCTTCAGCACCGTGGCCTCCTTGGGCGTCAGCGTCCGGCGCGATGAGGCGGGCGCCTCGTCGGTCTGCAGGAAGGCCTGCAGTTCCGTATTGAGATAGGTCCCGCCCGCGGCGACCGTGCGGATCGCGGTCACCAGTTCGTGCGCGGGCGCTTCCTTGAGGACATAGGCCGCGACGCCGAGCGCGAAGGCGCGGCGTACGTACTCGGGGTCCTTGTGCATCGACAGCGCGACGACCCGTATCGACGGAAACCGTTCGGCGAACCGCGTGGCGAGCTGAAGGCCGTTGGCATCGGGCATGTGAATGTCCGAGACAACCAGGTCGGGGCGACGCTCCTGCGCCAGCACCACGGCGTCCTCCACATTGGACGCTTCGCCGACCACCGTCATTTCCCCGGTGGCTTCCAGACGCAGGCGAACGCCGTCCAGCACGAAGGGATGGTCATCGACGAGCAGCACACGCAGGTTCGAGGTCATGCAGCAGGGCTCCTTGCAGGGGAACGGGGGCCTGGATGTCGGGTTCAGGCGGGCGCAGCGCCAGGCGTGCCTCCACGCGCGTGCCGTCCGGTCCGGTATGGAGGGCGAAGTCGCTGCCCTCCAGGCTTTCGATGCGTTCGCGCATGTTGCGCAAGCCGATGCCGCCCTTGCGGTCGGCCCGCACCTTCTTCAGATCGAAGCCGCGGCCGTTGTCCTCGATCGTCAGCACGAGATGGCGGTCGGTGCCGGTCAGCGCGATCTGGACCCAGCCGGCATGCGCGTGGGAGAGGGCGTTGTTCAGCGCTTCCTGCGCGACGCGGAACAACGCCGTGGCCTGGGCCTCGGACAGCGGGGGTATCGCGCCGTGTTCGGCGAAGCGCAGGTCGACGGGGCACTGCGGGCGCAACTGCTCGACCAGCATGCGCAGCGCCGCGGCCAGGCCCAGGTCGCTCAGCAAGGCCGGATGCAGACCGTGCGAAACGCGGCGGATCTCGATCAGCGCCTCCTGCAAGCGGCCCAGCCCCTGTGCCAGCAGTTCCTGGGGGGCGTGGCGGCGCGCCTGCGGTGGCGCATGCTTCGGGCCCTGTTTCTGTTTCTGTTCCTGTTCCTGTTCCAGATGGACCTGGGCAGTCTCCAGCAGGTACTTGGACGACACCAGCACCTGCACGACGCCGTCATGCAGCTCGCGCGCGACCCGGGCGCGTTCCTCCTCCTGAGAGCTGACCACCCGGCGGGCCAGGCGCCGCAGCTTCTCGCCGGATATCCGGGAGTTGTGCAGATTCAAGGCGAGGCCGCCCAGGCTGATCAGCATGATCGACCCCAGCGCGAAGGCGCTGATCCGTATCTGCGTATCGCGCAGCGTGCGGGCGGCATTGGCGTCGAAGGCCGCCAGCTCCCGCTCGATGTCGTCCATGTAGAGGCCGGCGCCAAGGATCCATCCCCACTGGTCGGCGGCCCGTACATAGGACATCTTGGGCGCTTCGGTACGGGAGGAGGGCTTGATCCAGTTGTATCGAACAATACCGCCGCCGGCGCGTGCCTTGTTGATCAGCAACATGGCCTGGTCGCTGCCGGTATCGGCGGGATCGCAGAAATCGACGCCTTCTATTCCCATGCTGCCCGGGTTCAGCAGCACATTGCCGAGGCGGTCGTAGACGAAGAAGTAGCCGTCGTTGCCGAAGTGCATGCGGGACAGGGCGGCGAGCGCCTGCTGCTGCAGGTCCGCCTCCTCGCCGCTGCCATGCGCGATACGGGTCAGCGCGGCATGCCCGAGCTCGACGTAGTGGCGCAGCTCCTTTTCCTTGCTGGCGACGTAGACGGCCTGTACCTGCTGACGGTCCTGCCGCGAATGGCTGACCATCTGGTACGAGACCGCCCAGGTCACCAATACAAGGACCACCAGCATGAAGGCCGCGGAGAGCGCGACCGTTCTCATGCGGATCGTCAGGCTTTGCACACGTGGGGGCAAATGGATCATCGAGGGGGCGCCCAAGAGCCGGTCGTATTCGGGTTCGGCAAGCCGATGGGATGGCCGCCGACGAAACACCGAAGCGGCGCCGGGCAAATGCCGACGCCGCCGAAAAATCGATTCCTCCCAGTTCGATTTATCGAATCAGCCCGCTGCGCGAGTTCGTTGTCCGCGCTTTGTCAGGCTGATTCTCGACCCCTCGTGCCGTCGACGAACAGGCAACTGTTCGGTCGATAAGCATGACGAAAGCTATGACGTTTTGTCGCAAAACGCAAGGAGCGGGCCAATCCGGACAAACCATGCCCAGCAAGGGAATGCGCGGCCAGAACAGGACATCTCACCGATTCGAAATGTCAATGCGGGTAGCCACGAAGAACAATGCAGACATGCCGGGCAACACCTCGCTCTCACGCAACACCGCGCCCCTCTCGGCGCCGCTGCGGCACTGCACGAAAACCGGGCGCTTGCCGGTTGCGCCTCACGCTCCGTTGGTCTTGCGCCCCACGCTGCGAACCAGCTGCGTGACCCGCGTCATGTAGCGGTCGAAGACCTGATTGGCCTGCGCCTGGCTGTCGATCGGTTGGGCGACGGTGCGGCCCTCGGCTTCGAGCCGGGCGCGGATGTCGGGCTTGGCCAGCGCTTCGCCGATCGCCTTGCGCAGCACCGCTACCCGGTTCTCCGGCGTGCCCGCCTTGACGAAGTAGCCGCCGCTGATTGTGTATTCGAAGTCGGGCGCCAGCCGGCTCTGCGAGATCAGCGGAATGTGTTTGAGCGCAGGGGGCAGGGCCTTCGAGAAGCTGGTCAGGATCCGCAGCCGTCCCTGTTGCTGCATGCTGTCGAAGCTCGACTGGTAGGGCAGGATGGCGAAGTCCACCTCGCCGCCGGCCAGGCCCTGCAGCGCGGGGGCGCCGCCCTTGTATGGCACATGCAGGAAGGTCGTACCGAGCCTGGCGGCCAGCGCGTCGCCCATCAGGTGGTAGATCGAATCGATGCCGACGGTGGCATAGGTCAGCGGCTTGTCCTTGCCCTGTCTGGCCTGTTCGAGAAAGCGGTCAAAGGTCTCCGCCGACAGGCCGCTGCGCACCATCAGCACGATGGTGGCGTCGCTGATCGGCGCCGCCAGCATGAAGTCCTGCGGCTTGTAGCGCGCGGCCGGATTGAGCATCGGCGCCAGAAAGACCTCGTTGATGGAGCCGTGGAAGAAGGTGTAGCCGTCGGCAGGGGCGCTCAGCACCTTGTTGGCGCCGATCAATCCGGTACCGCCGCCGTAGTTTCGACCACGACCTGCTGCTTGACGGTCTTGCTGATCGACTCGCCGAAGATGCGGGCCGACGTGTCGCTGGCACCGCCGGCCGGGTAGGGCACCACCAGGGCCAGCGGCTTGACGGGAAAGCTGTCGGCGAGCGCGGGCAGCGCGCCCAGCGCCGAGGTTCCGGCGACAGAGCCGGCATATTGCAGGAAGCGGCGGCGATTCAGAGAAGGCATCGATGTCCCCGGGATACGGTTGGTCAAACCAGATAGCTTTGTGCCAGATGGGCCCAGAAGGCGGCGCCGACCGGCAGAGCCTTGTCGTTGAAGTCGTACAGCGGGTTGTGCACCATGCAGCCGCCGTCCTCGCCCAGGCCGTTGCCGAGCCGGACATAGGCGCCCGGCCGGTGCTCGAGCATGTAGGCGAAGTCCTCGCTGCCCATCACCGGCGGCCGCTCGACCACGTTGTCCGCGCCGACCAGGCGGATCGCGGCCTCCCGCGCGAATTCGGTCTGCGCGGCGTGATTGACCAGTACCGGATATTTGCGCTCGTAGACCACCTCGCTTTGCAGGCGGAAGCTGTCGGCCTGCGCGGCCACAAAACCCCGGATCCGCTCCTCGACCAGGTCGCGAACCTTCGGGTCGAGCGTGCGCACGCCGATCTTGATCGTCGCGGTCTCGGGCACGACGTTGTACGTGCTGCCGGCCTGGATCGAGCCGACGGTGATGACGGCCGACTTGAGCGCGTCGATTTCCCGGCTGACGATCGATTGCAGCCCGAGCACGATGCTGGCCGCGCATTGCATCGCGTCGATGCCGTGATGCGGCATCGCGCCATGCGCGCCGCGGCCGCGCAGCGTGACCGTCGCGCGGTCGAACGAGGCCATGGCCGGCCCGGCGATGACCCCGATCTGCCCGACCGGCAGGCCGGGCGAGTTGTGCAGCGCGTAGATTTCGTCGCAGGGAAATCGGTCGAAGAGCCCTTCCTCGACCATGCGCAGCGCGCCGCCTTCGTTCTCCTCCGCCGGCTGGAAGATCAGGTTCAGCGTGCCGTTGAAGTCCACCGACTCGGCCAGGTACCTGGCCGCGCACAGCAGGATGGCGGTGTGGCCGTCATGGCCGCAGGCGTGCATCTTGCCGGCGACGGTGCTGGCATAGGGCAGGCCGGTCTGTTCCTGGATGGGCAGCGCGTCCATGTCCGCGCGGATGCCGAGCGTCTTCTGCCCGCGTCCCTTGGTCAGCTGGCCGACGACGCCGGTGGTTCCCAGCCCGCGATGCACCGCGTAGCCCCACGCCGCGAGCCGCTCGGCGACCAGTTCGCTGGTCTGGCGCTCCTCGAACGCCAGCTCGGGATGCGCGTGGATGCGCCGGCGGATCTCGACGAATTCCTCGGACAGCGCGGCGATGGACTGCCGCAGTTCAACCAGATTGGAGGCGTGCATGGCGATATGGGGGCGGATGGTGCTCACCATTCTGCTTCCATCGGCCGTCAGGCATCCATGACAATGAAGGGCATAAATCGTTGTATAAATGGCAACGTTAAAAACACGCGCCGGCGCCATCGATACGCCGCGCGCCAACAAGGGGGAGAAAAACGCCATGGAGCATGTGCTGGACCGCAAGCGGGCGCTGTGTCTGCTGCAGATCATCGAGACCGGCACGGTGCGCGGCGCCGCCGAAGTGCTGGAGCTCGATCCCTCGGTGGTGAGCCGGGCCGTGGCCAAGCTGGAGCAGGATCTCGGCGTGACCTTGCTGGAGCGCAGGGGGCGCGGCGTGGTGGCGACCGATGCCGGGCGGCTGCTGGCGCTGTTCGCGCGGCGCCAGCAGGACCTGAGCGATACCTTCCTGGCGGAGGTCAACAATCTGAAGAACGCACAGCGGGGCCACGTGGAACTGGTGTTCGGTGAGGGCTTCGTCGACCTGGTGCTCGAGTCGGTGCTGCAGGGCTTCCTGCGCAAGCATCCCGACGTGACATACAGCATCCAGGTGGCCGGTACGGACGAGACGGTGCGCCATATTCTCGAAGACCTCGCGCATATCGGCTTCGCCTTCCAGCCGCCGAACGATGTCCGGCTGCGCTCGCACTATTCCCGGGTGTCGCCGATCCGCGCGCACGTCCGCAAGGACCATCCGCTGGCGCGCCGGCGCCGTGCGCTGACGCTGGCCGACCTTGCACCGCACCAGGGCGCCGCGCTGGCCGAATCGTTCGGCGTGCGCAAGCACGTCCAGGCGGCCGAGCTCGAGGAGCACATCACGCTCAAGCCGATGCTGGTGACCAACTCGTTCAAGGTGCTGTGGGAATTCGCGGCAATGGGCCTGGGCTACATCCTGACGCCGCGCTCGGTGCCGCTCAAGGGGCCGCAGTTCAAGCAGCTGGTGTCGCTGCCGCTCGCCAGTCCGATCCTGAACAACAGCCGCATCCACGTGATTACCCGCGCCGGCCGGCCGCTGTCCCCGGTCGCGGACAGCTTGCTGCGGCACGTGGTCAAGGCCTTCCCGCTGATCTGAGGCCCATGCCGGCGCGACGAACGTTGCTTCCGATGCAATGATCTTTCCATTCTTAATCAACGCTTAATGCCGCGCTGGCATCATCGCGCGCCTGGCGACTCCCCGACTCCCGGACACCCGGCTTTCTCCAATGACAGGCGCCATGAATCTGCTTCTGGTTGAAGACGACCCCATGCTGGCCGAAGCCATCTGCGATGGCGCGCGGCAGAACGGCTGGCACATCGATCATGCCGATTGCGCCGCCGCGGCCCGCGCCGCGCTGGTCGACCATGCGTATTCGGCGGTGCTGCTGGATATCGGGCTGCCGGGCGAATCGGGCCTGACGGTCCTGCGCAACCTGCGCGCCGGCTACGACGTCACGCCCGTGCTGATGCTGACGGCGCGCGGACAATTGAGCGAGCGGATCGAAGGACTGGACGCCGGTGCCGACGACTATCTGGTCAAGCCGTTCCAGATCGACGAACTGTGGGCCCGCGTGCGCGCCGTGATCCGGCGCAGCCAGGGCAGGGTGGTGCCGGTTTTCAACTGGGGCGACATCGAGCTCGACCGCAGCCGCCGTCTCGTTACGCGGGCCGGGGAGCGGGTGCCGCTGAGCGCGCAGGAATACCGCACCCTGCTGGCCTTGCTGGAGCGGCCGGGCCGGGTCGTTACCCGCGAACACCTGGAGCGGGTGGTGTACGGCAATGCCGGCGCAATCGAGAGCAATACCATCGCCGTCTTCATCCATCAGCTGCGCCGCAAGCTCGGCGAAGGGCTGATCACCACCGTTCACGGACATGGCTACCTGATTGGCGAGGCCGGCGCATGAAGTCGCTGCAGGGCCGCCTGCTCGCGGTGATGGTCGGGGTCATCGTGCTGTGCTGGGTGGGGTCGCTCGCCGCCCTGATGGTGTATCTGCAGCATAGCCGCTCCAGTATCTGGGACGACAAGCTGCAGGCCTTCGCCGCCCGCATCGTGCGCGCCCTGCCGGCCAACAAGAAGGCATTCAATCTGGTCGGGCCGGGCCGCGAGGTGCGCGACGACGATGGCTCGCCTGAATTTGACCTGGTGATCCAGATATGGTCGCAGCGCAGGCTGCTGACCGTGCAGAGCCCACGGCCGCGAGCACGGGCCACATCGCCTGCCGCCGCGCTCAAACCCGATTTTGCCGATGGATTCGCCACGCGCGTCATCGATGGCGCACGCTGGCGGGTGTATGCCGTCTCCGACAGCACGGGCACCATGCAGGCGCAGGTCGGCATTCCGCATGCGATCATCGATGCCGAGGTACGTGATGCCACGATGCACGCGCTGCTAGCCAACAGCGTGCTGCTGGCGCTGGTCGGCGTGCTGTTGTGGCACACGATGCGCCGATCGCTCAAACCGGTCGCGGCGCTGGAGCGGCTGATGCGCGACCGCTCGACGTTCGACCTGACACCACTGCCGTCGACCTCGCTGCCGACCGAACTGCAACCGCTGGTGCAGTCGTTCAACCGCGTGCTGGCGCAGCTCGATCATGCCGTGGAGAGCGAGCGCCGCTTTATCGGGGATGCGGCGCACGAACTGCGCACGCCGTTGTCCGCGCTGCAGGCGCAGGTGGAGATCGCGCTTCGTGCCGGCGGCGGCAAGGAAAAGGACACGGCGCTGGAAAAGGTGTTGGCCACCGCCAAACGCACCACACGGCTTTCCGAACAGTTGCTCGACCTCGCCCGCCTGAATGCCTGCGGCCAGACTCCGCACGAGCCGGCGGATCTCGAGGATCTGGTGCTGCATGTGGCCAGCGAGTTCGAGGTCCAGGCCGAACTTCAGGGCCGGCACCTGTCGGTGCAATCCGGCGGCGGCCGCATCGCCTGCAATATCGACGAGATCGGCATCCTGCTGCGCAACCTCGTCGACAACGCGCTGCGCTATACGACGCGCGGTGGGCGCATCCACATCGCCTGCGGCACCACGGACGACGGCACGACCGGCGCCGTCTACCTCGAGGTCGCCGACGACGGCCCCGGCGTGCCGGAGGACGAGCGCCAGGCGATTTTCCGGCGCTTCCACCGCGCCAGCGGCAATCGCGTACGCGGCAGCGGCATCGGACTGTCGCTGGTCGCCACCATTGCTCGATCGCACGGGGCGAGCATCGAGACCGGCCCCGGCCTGGACGGCCGGGGCTTGCGCGTACGGGTCGCCTTCAGGCGGGCGGAGCCGGCGTCGCCATCGGTGTCGCAGACGTTGTCCTCATCGCCCGGCGATTCAGAACCGGTACAGGTAGCCAACCTGCACGGTCGTCATGTTGGAGCGGTCGACGATCGGGCTGTCCTTGATCCCCGAACCCAGCCGCGTGGCGCTGACGTCCAGGAACAGGCCGTGATGGCGCGCCAGACGGTAATCGACCCGCAAGCCCGCAGTGAAGTTGACGGTTGAATCGCCCTGATATTGCGGCCGGCCGATGCGGGCCTCCGACGCCCTGACACCGTAGTAGTAGTCCACGTTCTCGCCGCTGAGCCATTGCGCCGATACATGGGGCGTCAGTCGGAAATTGCCATATTGGAAGCCGCGGCTGATCTGCAGCGTGGCCCGGTTTCCATCGGCCGAACCGAGCCATTCGGCCGAGACATTGGCAATGTCGTTGTGCCAGATCGCCGCCCCGCCGAACCAGAGCCGGGCGTTGCGATCGGCCATGCCTTCCAATGCGCCGGAGTCTGAGGCCTCATAGCCGTCGCTCAGGCCGTAGCGTGTCCGCAGCCGGAACGAGACCGGGCCCAGCGAAGGCAGCTTCAGGTCCGCAGTCAGACCGAACACGTGCAACCACCGGTTCTCGTACGACAGGACGGGGATCACGCTGTAGTCGGTGCCGATATCGCGATAGGGCTTGCGTCGCGCAGCGGCGCCGACACCGAGGCCCCACTGCGATTCGCCGGGCTGGAGCGCGGCATCGGCGCCTTGCGCCCATGCCTGCGGCGCCCACAGGCTGGCCAGCACGGCGATGGCCGCCATGGCGGCTGGATAGCGGATCGGTGTCGCGCGAAGAAGAGGTCTGGTTCCGTTCATTCTTGATGGATAAGGCTTGAGTGGATTGGGAGATCAGCAGGGTGGGCAATGGGCTGCGCCGGATTCGCGCGGGCCCGGGCAAGGGCGAGTTCCCGGCAACGCAGGCAAAGACATGGGCCGTCGATGGCGGCGGCAGGCCCGAGATCCGGCGTCGCGGGCGCACCCGGGGCAGCACGGGGAGGAAGCATCGGAATTGGCACGAGGAACCTTGCTGTCACGGGACGGCGATGGCCGCCGTCCACGGTGCGAATCGTGCCGAGGTGGGTTTAAGAAGTTATTAGGACCTGCCGCAGCTGCGCCCGACGCGCATGGGCCGGCCCCGAGGGCCTGAACCACGCCACGATGGCATGGCGCAAACGCATGACAACATTGTCATGGGGTCGTCATGCTCCTGTGGCGGGCCTGTCCCTAGACTGCCTTCACCGGTCGTTACCGGCCAACCCTTTCGGAGAACGCTGACAATGAAGACGCTCAAGCACGCCCTGCTCACCACCACCCTGGCTCTGGCCGCGCTGCCCGCCATCGCCAGCGCGAGTGCGAGCGACGCCGGCAGTATCGGCGGACGCAATGTCTATTCGGATGGTGCCCATCAGGCCCGCGTCGATCCCTTCACCGATGGAGCACGCGGGGGAACGCGCGATGTGTTCACCGACGGCGCCGCTACCGCGCCGTCGCCAGATGCGCGTTGACCTTGACGATCGGCGGATCCTGGATGCGCGTCGGGTACCAGGACGGAGCCGGCCTCGAATCGACGATGCGCGGGGCCGCCGCAATCTGTCGACGACATGACAAATTTGTCATGATTGGCCGCGAACGCCGGGATTGCGGTACCGTTACCGTCTTGCCGGCGGTCCGGCGATGCGTTGAATGTCGATGCGTGTACTGATTGTCGAAGATGAACCCAAGGCAGGCGCCTACCTGCACAAGGGCCTGACCGAGTCCGGCTTTGTCGTGGACCTTGCCCGCGATGGCGTCGATGGACTGTCGCACGCCCGCGCGCAGCCCTACGACCTGATCGTGCTGGACGTGATGCTGCCAGGCATGGACGGCTGGCAGATGCTGCGCGAGCTGCGGCGCGACCAGGACACGCCGGTGCTGTTCCTGACGGCCCGCGACGATCTGGCCGACCGCCTCAAGGGGCTCGAGCTCGGCGCCGACGACTACATCATCAAGCCCTTCGCCTTTGCCGAGCTGGTCGCGCGGATCCGCACGATCCTGCGGCGCGGACCGGTACGCGAGAACGAGTGGATCGAAGTGGCGGACCTGCGCATCGACGCGGTGCGCCGGCGCGTCACGCGCTCGGGGCAGAAGATCGAGCTGACCTCCAAGGAGTTCGCGCTGCTGCATCTGCTGGCGCGCCGGCGCGGCGAGGTGCTGTCGCGCTCGCTGATCGCATCGCAGGTCTGGGACATGAACTTCGACAGCAACACGAACGTCGTCGACGTATCGATTCGGCGCCTGCGCGCCAAGGTGGACGACCCGTTTCCCGCCAAGCTGATCCACACGCGCCGCGGCATGGGCTACGTGCTGGACGATATCGCGCGGTAGTCCCATGCTCGCTCTCTCGAAGGCGTTGACCGCGCGCCTGCTTCCCCAATCGCTGACGGCACGCATGGCGCTGGCTTTCGGCGCGGTGGCCGCGGCCATCATGGCGGCGATGGGCACCTATCTCGCGTGTGCGCTGTCGACGCAGTTGCAGGAGCGCGACGAGGCCGAGCTCGTGGGCGAGGTGGTATTGGTCCGCCACCTGTTGTCCGAGGTCGACTCGGAAACGGCCGTGCGCGAGGGAATGCACCGGTTTGCCGATATCGCGCTCGGCCACGAGGGACTGATCCTGTTGGTGCGCAGCCGCGACGGTGAGCCGCTGGTGACACTGAATCCGCGCCACGAGGCGGTGCCGCCGCTGAAGGCGCTGCCCGCCCACGTGCATCCCGAACCGTCGATGCTGCAGACCTGGTACCCGCGCAATGGCGTGCCCTCGCGTGCGATCGCCGCGGTCGGCCGGCTCGGGGACACCGACGAGGCGGTGGAGATCGTCGTGCTGCGCGACGCCGGCTATCGCGCGGTGCTGATGCGCGACTACCAGTTCCATGTGTTCTGGGCGACTGTGTGCGCGAGCCTGGCCGCCGCGGCACTCGGCTACCTGCTCGCGCGGCGCGGGCTGCGCGGCCTGCGCAGGATGGCCGAGGAGGCGTCCGCCGTCACGACCAGCCGGCTGGCCACGCGGCTCGATGCGGGCACCGCGCCCAGTGAATTGCGGGACCTGGCCGACGCCTTCAACGGCATGCTGGCGCGCTTGCAGGACAGTTTCTCGCGGCTGTCGGAGTTCTCCGCCGACCTCGCGCACGATTTCCGCACGCCGCTGAGCAATCTGATCGGGCAGACCGAGGTCACGCTGGCCCAGGCGCGCAATGTCGCGGAATACGAGGCGCTGCTGGAATCGAACCTGGAAGAGTACGACCGCCTGTCGCGCATGATCGAGAACATGCTGTTTCTCGCCCGCGCCGATCACGCCCAGGTCGCGCTGGCGCCCCGTACGCTGGACGCGCGTGCCGAGGTGGAGGCCGTGGCCGAGTACTTCGAGGCGGTGGCGGCGGAGCGAGCGATCTCGCTGTCCCTTGAGGGGCACGCGCCGGTGCGTGCGGACCAGACCCTGCTGCGCCGCGCGCTGACCAATCTGCTGGATAACGCGCTGCGCCATGCGCCGCAGGGCAGCCGGGTCTCTGTCATCGTCACGGCCGAGCGCGCAGCGACCCGCATTCGCGTCGCCAATGGCGGCGCGGGCATCCCGCCCGAGCGGCTGGCGCATGTCTTCGGACGCTTCTACCGCGGCGATCCGGCGCGCAGCAACTCGGCGCATTCGACCGGCCTGGGCCTGGCCATCGTCGATTCGATCATGCGGCTGCACGACGGCCGCGCCACCGCGTCGAGCCGGCAGGGGCTGACGGTGCTGGAGCTGGCGTTTCCGCTGCCGACGTCGTGAAGAAGCGGGCAGCGGTGTGTCGATGCGGTCCGCCCTGATTACGTCGCGCTGATCCCCTTCGCCTTGACGATGGCGCTCCAGCGGTCGTAGTCCTTGTTCAGCCGCGCCTGCATCTGCTTGCCGTCCTGGAACGAAGCGATGGCGCCGGCGGTCCCCAGCTTCTGCTGCAACTCCTTGTCGTTGGACAGGATGTCGCGCGTTTCGCTGGCGATGCGGTCGACGATTGGCTGCGGCGTGTTCAGCGGCGCGATCAGGCCGCCCCACGAATCGAAGTCGAAGCCGCGGAAGCCCTGCTCGGAAACCGTCTTCACGCCCGGCAGCAGCACCTTGGCATTGGGCGAGCTCAGCGCGATCGCCTTCAGTTTGCCGGCGCGGATATGCGGCAACGCGGCCACGACATCGGCGAACATGGTGCCGACCTGGCCGCCGAGCAGATCGGCGACGGCCGGCGCGCTGCCGCGGTAGGGCACGTGCATCATGTCGAAGCCGCCCAGGTCCTTGAGTTGTTCCATCGCCAGGTGGCCGAAGCTGCCGGTGCCCGAGCTGGTGTAGTTCAGCGGCGTCTTGCTGGCCTTGGCGAAGCGGATCAGGTCCGCCAGCGTCTCCACGCCCGGCACCACGTTCGGGTTGATGACGATGGCCATCGGCAGCACGTAGACGGTGGCGACGGACTGGAAGTCCTTCTTCACGTCATAGACGTTGTTGTTGTACATCAGCGGGGCCAGCAGGGCGGGCATGCCGAACATCGACAGGTTGTAGCCGTCGGGCGCGCTCTTGATGAAGCTGGCGGTGCCGATCGAACCCGACGCGCCGGGCTTGTTTTCGATGATGACCTGCTGCCCCAGGCGTTCGGAGAGCTTCTGCGCCACGATGCGCGCGGCGGTGTCCGTCGGGCCGCCGGCGGGGAAGGCCACCACCATCTTGATGATCTTGTCGGGCCAGCCGCTGCGTGCCAGCGCCGCGGGCATCATCGCGGCCATCGAGGCGGCGGCCCCGGCCTTCAGTATCTGGCGGCGGCTGAGGGTCAGCTTGGTCATTGTCTTGTCTCCGTGTATTGAGAGTGTCTATCGAGAGCGTCTATCGGGAATTCGATGGTCAGTGGTCAGATGACGCCGCGGGATCGCAGCTCCGCGATCTCGTCGTCGTCGAGCTGCAGCAGTTCCTTGAACACCTGCTGCGTGTGTTCGCCCATATGCGGGGGCGGCATGCGCACCGGCATGCGCTGGCCGTCGATGGCATACGGCGGCGCCAGCACCGATTGGAGGCCGGCTTCGCTGTCCTCGTAGCGATGCAGCAGGCCGGCCTGCGCGGTGCGCTCCGACTGCAGCGCTTCGAACATGCCCAGCACCTCGCCGCACGGAATCTGCGCGGCGGTCAGGCGCTGCAGCAGCTCGGCGCGCGTGAATCGGCGCAGCGCCTCGCGCAACTGGGGCAACAGCGTTTCGCGATGCTGCGAGCGCGCGGTGTTGGTGGCGAAGCGCTCGTCGTCGGCCCACTCGGGCCGATCGATCACGTCGCGACAGAATCGCTGGAATTGCCCGTTGTTGCCGACGGTGATCACCAGCGGACCATCGGCGGCCTCGAACACGCCGTAGGGCACGATGGACGGATGCGCATTGCCGAACTTGGCCGGATCCCCGCCCTGCAGCAGGGCCTCCATGCCGTAGTACGAGGTAATCATCAGGCCGCAGTCGTACAGGGCCATCTGCACATGGCGCCCGCGCCCGCTCGACTGGCGCGCATACAGGGCGGCGAGGATGGCCTGCGCCGAATACATGCCGGTAAACATGTCGACCGCGGCCACGCCGAATTTCAGCGGGCCCTGGCCGGCTTCGCCATTGGTGGCCATCACGCCGGCCTCGCCCTGCACGACCAGGTCATAACCCGGCCGTTCGGCCTCGGGCGTGAAGCGCGCATAGCCGGAGATCGAGCAGTACACCAGGCGCGGATTGCTCTGCGCCAGTTGCTCGTAGCCCAGGCCCAGCTTCTCGGCGCCGCCGACCTTGAAGTTCTGGATCACCACATCGCTGCGCGCCGCCAGCTCGCGCGCCAGCTTCAAACCCGCCTCGCTCTGCAGGTCCAGCGTGATCGAGCGCTTGTTGCGGTTGGCGCTGTTGAAGTACGAGGTGTTGCGCTTGCCGATCCGCAGGCCCCAGTCGCGGGTGTCGTCGCCGCGAGCGGGGTGTTCGACCTTGATGACGTCGGCGCCGAGGTCGGCCAGCGCCATCGCGCACATCGGCCCGGCCAGCACGCGCGACAGGTCCAGTACCCGCACGCCGGCCAGCGGCAGCGCTGCGCCCTTGTTTTCCTGATGCATTGAGCAGCGTCCCCGCCTGGGGACGTCCGGTTGATTTTGGTCAGCGCAGATTGTCTATATGTTGATAAAGATTGACAATTGCAACGGATGATCAACATAGATGACAACTCGGAGTTGACAATGGATTTAAGCGCGCTGTCGTTGCTGGTCGACATCATCGATGCCGGCAACCTGAGCCGAGCCGCCAGGCAGCTGGGCATGAGCCGGGCCAACGTCAGCAAGCGCCTGAACCATTTCGAGCGGCAGTTGGGCGCGGAACTGCTCCGGCGCAGCACCCGCCAGCTGGAGCCGACCGAACTGGGGCGGCAGCTCTACGAACACGGCCGCGCGATCCGGCAGGAATTGATGGCGGCGCGGGAGTCGGTGCAGAGCCTGGGCAAGCGGCTCAGCGGCACGGTCCGCCTCGCCGTGCCCAGCGGCTTTGGCCAGCACACGATGTCGGCCTGGTTCATCGAGTTCATGCGGACCTATCCGGCCATCACGCTGAACGTGATCTTCGACAACGACATCGAGGACCTGATCAAGGGCGCGGTGGACTTTTCCATCCGCGTGATGGGCGAGACGCCGACCAATGCCGTGGCGCGCAGCCTGGGGGACATCGAGTACGTTGCCTGCGCGACGCCGGAACTCGCACGCGAGGTCGGCATGCCGCGCTCGCTCGAGCAGTTCCGGGACCTGCCGCTGATCACCTCGGAATTGACAGGCGAGCGGCTGCGGCTGGCCGGGCTGGCGGGAACGGCCGGCGGGCAGCCGCATATCCGCCCGCGGCTGATGTCGGCCAACTTCTTCTTCCTGCGCGACGCGATCCTTCAGGGGATTGGCGTGGGGCTGGTGCCGCAGTACATGGTGGCAAGCGACCTCGCGGCCGGCACCCTGGTTCGCCTGCCGTTGCCGCCGCAGGACCTGGCCTTCCTGCGCACCACGATGTATCTGCTCTACATGCCGGCCCGCTACCAGACGCGGGCCGTGTCGACGCTCATTGCGTTCCTGCAGCAGAAGGCGACGGCGGCGATGGCGGGGTAGCGGCCGCGACGAGTTCGCGGCCGCGCGCGATCGCCTGCCCGATGGCCGAGACGATGT
Organism: Cupriavidus sp.; assembly: GCA_031181345.1. GTDB lineage: Bacteria > Pseudomonadota > Gammaproteobacteria > Burkholderiales > Burkholderiaceae > Cupriavidus. The sequence continues at coordinate 59,881 of JAPSLC010000021.1, forward strand.
CCTCGCGCTTGGCCGGGTCATCGACGCGCAAGGCATAGGACGGGTGCCAGGTCGCCACCAGCCAGGCGCCGCCAAGTTGCACCGGCGCGTTCAGGTAGTCCTGCAGGCTGGCCTTTCGGCCCAGGATGGCGCCCAGCGCGGTTGCGCCCAACGTCACGATGACCGCCGGCCGCACCCGTGCCCGTTCCTCTTCGAGCCAATGGGCGCACGCCTCGACCTCGCGCTGGGCCGGCGTCTTGTGCAGCCGCCGCTTGCCGCGCGCGATCCACTTGAAGTGCTTGACCGCATTGGTCACGAATACCGAATCGGGCGGCACGCCGGCGCGGCGCATCGCCTCGTCGAGCACCTTGCCCGCCGGTCCCACGAAAGCGCGGCCGGCGAGATCTTCCTGGTCGCCGGGCTGTTCGCCGACCAGCATGATGCGGGCCGTCTCCGGACCGTGCCCAGGCACGGCCTGGGTGGCATGGCGCCAGAGTTCGCAGCGGCGGCATTGGTCCAGCGAGGAGGGCGGCGGCCGCAACGGCTGCGCGTCCTCCGCGTCGACCGCAACCGGCTTGCCCTTCATGGTGCCGACCGCGCCCGCCTGCGCGACGCGGCGCGCGCCGTTTCTGGCGTCGGCGATCATTGCCGGAATCAGCCGTCCCTCGGGGAGCCCCTTCCAGAAGCGCACCGGCATGTGCTGCTCCAGCGCGGCTTCGTTCAGGCGTGCCGGATTGAAGATGCTCTTGTAATAGGCAAGCCATAGCGGCTCGATCTCGTCGGCCGCCGCGCCAGAGCGGAGCGCGGCGACATCCGCGCCGGCCACCGCATCGACCACTGCATCGGCCGGGGTGTCGGACAACTGCAGCGCCTGGCCGTCCCACAGCGCCGCGCCCTGCGGCGTGCCGATCCACCACGACGATCGGCCCATGCGGCGCGCGAAGTGGTCGGCGGCATCGGCCAGCACGTCGTGCTCGGGCTCATACCAGGCGAGGTACTCCGGTATGCCTTGGCCGCTGCGCCGATGAAAACGCACGTACGCAATCATGTCGTGATGAGCGCGCCGCACCGACTTGGCCATCGCATGCAGTCGCGCGCCGTCCTCATCGGCGGGCGAGGCCACCGCCCGATCGCCCTGGCACCATCGCCACAGCACCCGATACAGGAAGCCCCAGCGTTGCGGCGAGCGGTAGTGCGCCGCTTCCTGCAGCAGGGCGGCCAATGCCCTGGATATGCGGACCTGCGGGGCGGCGCCGAGCGTATTCGACGGCGCGGGGGGTACCGCGTCATCGCCAGGGACCGGCGCGGCGGGGGCGGCCGGCGCGTCGAGCAGCATCAACTGTTCCGTTCCGGCATCAGCCGCCGAACCATGCTCCACCCACGTGACCGTCTCCGGCGGCCGTCCCGCCGCCAGCGCCCGCAGAGCCTGCGCGCGCCAGCCCGCGTAGCCGCCTTCGACCGCCAGCACGGCGGAGCCCGCGCCGCTCATAGCAGGGGCAACTGGACGGGGGCAGGAGACAGTGCCCGCCGCAACTGTTCGGACGGCGGGTCCGCCAGCGCCGGCCGGTAGTCCTGCACCACGATGAAAGGCTTGACCTTGTCCATCGGGCAGCGCAGGCGCACCAGGTCCTGATAGCGGACCGAGCGCGACCGGCGCAACTCCACCAGCCGCTTCGCGTTGCGCATGCCGATGCCGGGAACGCGTGCGATCAAGGCCTGCGGCGCCCGGTTCAGGTCGACGGGAAACGACTCGCGATGCGCCAACGCCCAGGCCAGCTTCGGGTCGATGTCCAGCGGCAGGTCGCCGCCTGCCTGAAACAGCTCCTCGGCCTGAAAGCCGTAGCCGCGCATCAGGAAGTCCGCCTGATACAGCCGATGCTCGCGCAGCAGCGGCGGCGCCTGCGCCGGCAGGCCGGACGGGCTGTCGGGAATCGGGCTGAACGCCGAGTAATACACCCGCTTGAGCTTGTATGCACCGTACAGCGTCTGCGCGGTCTGCAGGATGGTGCGGTCGTCGGCATCGTCCGCGCCCACGATCATCTGCGTGCTTTGCCCGGCCGGCGCGCGCCCCGGTGCCGACTTGTCGCTCTCCGCCTCTTCCTGCGCGAGGCGGATCGAACCCATGGCGCGCTTGATCGTGTGCGCGTTCTTCTCCGGCGCCAGCCGCTGCAGGCCGCCGTCGGTGGGCAGCTCGATGTTGACGCTGAGCCGGTCGGCATATTGGCCGGCCTGCGAGATCAGCCGGGGATCAGCGTCCGGAATCGTCTTCAGATGGATATAGCCGCGGAACTGGTGTTCGTCGCGCAACGAGCGCGCCACCTGGACCAGCTGCTCCATGGTGTAGTCGGCGCTGCGGATGATGCCCGAGCTGAGGAAGAGCCCATCGATATAGTTGCGCCGGTAGAAGTCCAGCGTCAGATCGACGACCTCGCGCGGCGAGAAGCGCGCCCGGGGAACGTTGCTGGAGCGTCGGTTCACGCAGTACTGGCAGTCGTACTGGCAGAAGTTGGTCAGCAGGATCTTGAGCAGCGAGACGCAGCGCCCATCGGGCGTGAAGCTGTGGCAGATGCCGGCGCCGGTACTGGCGCCCAGCCCCTCCTTGCCGCGCGAATCCCGTTTGGGGGCGCCGCTGCTGGCGCACGAGGCGTCGTACTTGGCTGCATCGGCCAGGATTTCCAGCTTGGTGAGCAGTTCCATCGGGAAGAATACTGTATGGATATACAGTATTATAGGCCGCATCGCGCCTGGCGAGCGATTTTCTGCGGGAGAGGGCGAGCGTGGCGGCGCGGACCGGGCCCCGGCGCAATACCGATGTCCGCGCGCGCCGAGGCCTGACAGGATGGCGCCATCGGGAGTGCCACAGGGAGGAGGAGCCGATGTGCTACGCCGCGCAGATCAAGGCCGACTTCAGGAAATTCACGCGCGAGTATGGCGCGGTGATGAGCCTTCACCAGTTCTTCGAACTGTTCTGGCACAAGCGCAAGGATCAGGAGTGGCAGAAGATCCCCAAGACGGTGCGAACGGCATTTGCGCAGACGAGCTCCGACGAGGAGCGCGAGCTTGCGGCGCTGATCGCCGCGGGCGACCGGGAATATGCAAACGCATTGGAGGCCGAGCTGTTTCGCCAGAAGACGCGCCTGGCCGAAGCGGAACGCGCGCTGGCCGGGCGGCCGACGCGCAAGGCCGAGAACGAGCAGCGCATCGCCATCGACAAGATCGCCCGGCTGCAGCAGAACCTTGCCGACCTGCAACGCGCCGCGCCGACTCCAGAGGACGCCATGATCTTCCCCGGCTATTACGCGCCCGTGATGATCGTGATGGAGGGCCGGCGCACCATCGTGCCAATGCGCTACCGCTGCCGGCTGCCCGGCTGGGACGTTGCCATGGAGAGAAAGAAGCCGGGGACGTACAACGCGCGGCGCGACAACCTCGACAATGCGTGGCGCCAGCTGTTCGGCTATCGCCACGGCATCCTGCCCATCCGGGCCTTTCATGAGCACGTGGCCCGGCATCGGCTGGAACACCGCGAACTCGGCCCGGACGAGAAGGAGCAGAGCGTCGTCCTCGAGTTCCGTCCCGATCCTGCGCAGGATCTGCTGATCGCCTGCTTGTGGTCGCACCACAAGGGCGAGGCCGGCGAGCCGGATCTCTATTCGTTTGCGGCGATCACCGACGAGCCGCCGCCCGAAGTGGCCGCGGCCGGCCACGATCGTTGCGTCATCCCGATCAAGCCCGAGAATGTCGACGCCTGGCTCAATCCCGATCCCGAGAATCTCGCTGCGCTGCACGCCATCCTGGATGACCGCGAGCGGCCGTTCTTCGAGTATCGGCTGGCGGCTTAGCGCGGGGTATCAGCCTGACTTGCCGAAGGCGTCGAGGTACTCGCCGAACTCGTCGCGAACGATGCCTTCTATCCGTTCGACTTCATCGTCCGTCAGGTCTTCGAAGAGCTTGCGCTTTCGCTTCGATAATTCTCCGTGGTTTTGCACGATCAGATCGATGAGATTGGAAAGTCGCGACTGGGGCAGATCGAACCAGCTCTCGATGCGGACCAGGCTGGCGTCGTAGGCCCGAAGATACTGGATCTCCTGCGCAAGATCGTGCTCGACGCATTCCTCGATGCACCTGAAGACGAACTCGCACAGCGCTGTCGCATCGAACGACGCATATAGCCAATACGGCTGAGGCGACTTGATCAGAATCGTGTCGCTGTCAGCGTCCAATGCGTAGTTGATCAGCGCGGTACGCGGTGCCGAGTAGGCCTTCAGCAAGCCGGCATAGGTGTCGATTTCCTTCAGCATGCGCGCGGAGATGGGCAGCACGACGCCTTCGGGGGTGACCCCGGCTTGCCGAAGCAGGTGGTGGATCAGGAAGCGGTGCAGACGCCCATTGCCATCGTAGAAGGGGTGGGCGAACACGAAACCGAACGACGCGCAGGCGGCCACGACGATCGGATGGACGGCTCGTGTCTGGATCAGGCTGGCCACCTGCGAAATGCCCTCCATCATCGCGTCAAGTTGCTCGGGACTCGGAGGAATATAGTCGGCCATATTGCGCAGGCGGCCGCCGCGCGAAAGCCAGTTTTGGCGGTCGCGATAGGAGAATTCGCTGCGTTGGCCGGAGATGATCTCGTTTTGCCATTCGCATAGCTGCTGCTCGCTCAAAGGTCCCGGCGCGCCGGCAAACTGCAGCAAACGACGGAATTTGGCTACGCGCTGGTTATCGGGCACCTCTTGCTCGATCGAGTAGGTCGAACGGGTTTCGGCGAGATACAGATAATCGACCGCCCGGGCCAGCACCTCTGGCTCGAGGCGCTCGATCGCCGCGGCGACCTTGTTCGGCAAGTCGGAGGCGATCCAAGCCGACAGTTCGTCGGTGCGTCGCACCACCGGGCAGAATGCCGGCGGTCCGAGATGGTTGTTGTGGATGCCGAACTGCGAATCCGTCTTGACTGGGCCGGTGATATACGCGCCTTCGTCGAGCGTCGGAATGCGAGGCGTTCCCACAGGCACGTTGTAGTCGAACTGGACGCCGGCAAGCCATTTGGCGTAGAAGCCGCTCAAGCGCGCATAGCGTGACGTAGGGGCGGCTCGGAGCCATTCCTGCACGGCCTCGATGGCCTCCCGGTGCTCGAACAATGCCGCCAGGACCGTCAGGTCCAACTGCTCCTTCTTCAGCGCAAAGAGGAGGTGGTCGACGATCGAGTCGCCGCCGCGGTACCGGTTCCGCGGGTAGATCACGCGAGTGGTGCCGTCGGGGCCGGTGTGCCTGGTCAACACGCCCGTCTTGTCGGCCAGCTCGTACGTCGAGCGCAGCGGCGGCACGCGCAGATCGAACTTCTGAACCAGTGCCTTGTAGCCGAGTGATGTAAGTGCCATTTCGCGCGATACAAATTTAGGGCCATTTGCTCGCGCAGCTTACCAAACCTTCTACTGGACTTACCAGAACATCTATTTTTGGCCCTCTCTCTTACCATTTCTTCTACAGGGGCTGCCAGCGGGGCTGCCAACTTACCAATCTCTCTACTGGCTTTACCAATTCATCTACCCAGCGCACCACGCCTTACCATTTCGTCTACATCGTCAGTGCTTCAGCGCCGGAACCACAAGATCGACAGCACGCTCGCCGCGAGCAGCAATACCACCGCCACGCCGGCAAACAACGCGCCCACCTCGGTTTCCCTGCGCTCCAGCGCAAAACGTGAGCTGAGCTGGCGATAGACCTGGCTCAGGTCGGCTTCCGACCCCGCGTGGAAATATTCGCCGCCGGTGATCTTTGCCACCGCGCGCAAGGCCGGTTCATCGAGCTGCATGTAGTAAGACATGGCGGGACCCCCGGCCGTCCCGCCGTCGGGCGAGCCAAAGCCCACGGTATAGACGCGCACGCCGCGCTCGGCGGCCATGCGGGCGGCGATGACCGGATCCGGTCCGGTGGTGCGGCGTCCATCGCTGAGCAGGATCACCGCGCCGTGCCGATAGGAGCCGGGCTCCGCCGCCGGCCGTTCCTCGCGCCTGGCCCGCTTCTCGCGATTGCGGGCGCCGTCCGCGGCGGCCGATTCGTCCAGCGATCTGCCCTGGTTCTCCATCATTTCCGATGCGCTGCCGAACAGCACGGCTTCCAGGTCGATCCCATCGTCCGGGAACAGCACCGCCAGCGCTTCGATCAGGCCGCTGCCCGTCGCGGTGCCGCGCTGGAGCTGGAAGCGCTCGATCGCCTCGAGCATGTCCTGCCGGTTGTCGGTCGGACTGAGCACGACCGACGCGGTCGCGGCGAACGACACGATGCCCAGCCGCACGTTGGCCGGCAGCCCCGTGACCAGGTTCGTCGCGGCCTGCTGCGCGGCGGCAAGGCGGGTCGGCGAGACATCGGTCGCTTCCATGCTGCGCGACACGTCCATGGCCAGGACCAGCGTGATGGTGTCGGCCGGCAGCGTGATGGTCGCGCTGGGTCGGGCACAGGCGAGCAGCGCGGTGCCGAGCGACAGCAGGAAGAGCAGGGGAGGGACGTGGCGCCGAAGCCATTGCCGGGGACCGAGCGCCGCACGCGGCAGGGCGAGACTGGCGTACAGCAGGGCGGCCTTTCTGCGCCGGGCGAGCACGTAGAAGTAAGCCGCTGCCAGCACGGGAAGCACGAGCAGCAGCCAGAGCATTTGAGGCCAGAGAAACTGCATGCCCTGCTCCTTGGCGCGTGGTTAAGATCGATGGTACTGTAGTTTCCGGCGCGTGAACTCGGGGCGGCGATGAAACGGGTGACGATCTACGGAGTAGCCTTGGCGGCGATCGCACTCGTCTTCGCTGCCGGCATCGGCTCCGCCTGGCTGTTGCAGCCGAAGCAGCGGGCCCTGACGCAGTCGGACATCGATTCGGCCGTGCTCCACACGCTGCATAACAAGGACTTGCCGTCGCGCGCGGCCCGCGCCGCCGAGGCGATTCGCCAGTCGGTGGTCGAGGTCCGCAGCTATCCGGCCGCCGAAACTCCCGCGGAAAAATCGCGCGCCGACAAGGGCGGACGCGATCGTCCCGCCAAGCCGCCCGAATCCTCCGCCCCCGCCAAACGCGGACCGCGCGACGAAACGGCCAAGGGGAAGCCCCCTGGCACGCCCGGCCCGCACGCAGAAAAGGGCGCACCGGAAGCCTTGCCCGACGGCCGGCACATCGGCACGGGGGTGGTCGTCACCGAAAGCGGCGTGATCCTGACCAATTACCACGTGGTCGCCGGCGCGCGCCGCGTCGAGGTCAGGTTCCACGACGGGCATACCGCCGAGGCCGCCGTGCTGCAGGCCGTTCCGGAAAAAGACCTCGCCATCCTGCAGCCCAAATCGATTCCAGACGATCTCCCACCTGCGACGCTCGGCTCCAGCCGTGAACTCGCGCCGGGCAGCGAAGTGGTCGCGGTCGGCTTCCCGTTCGGCATCGGTCCGTCGGTGACGGCCGGCGTGGTGTCCGGACTCGACCGGCAGTTCGTGTCCCCGGACGAGAAACAGCAGCTGGACAAGCTGATCCAGTTCGACGCCGCCGCCAACCCGGGCAACTCGGGCGGGCCGCTGGTGAACATGAAGGGCGAGGTGGTGGGCATCGTCACGGCCATCCTCAATCCCAACCAGAGCGGCAATTTTCTTGGCATCGGCTTTGCCATCACGATCGAAAGCGCGGGCGGCTCCGTCGGCGCTTCGCCCTTCTAGCCTTCCAGACCAGAGCGAGAGGCCCATGAACGACCAAGCCCGGGACGCCATCGAAACCGCCAACCTGATGGAGCGGCTGCTGTACGAGGTCAAACGCGTGGTGGTAGGGCAGGACCATTTCCTGGAACGGGTGCTGGTGGCCATCCTTGCCGGCGGCCATCTGCTGGTGGAGGGCGTACCGGGGCTGGCCAAGACGCTGACCGTCAATACGCTGGCCAGAACCATGCGCGGGACCTTCAAGCGGATCCAGTTCACGCCGGACCTGCTGCCCGCCGACCTGGTGGGCACGCGCATGTATCACCAGGGGACCGGCGAGTTCTCCACGGTGCGCGGGCCCGTCTTCGCCAATCTGCTGCTCGCCGACGAGATCAATCGCGCGCCGGCCAAGGTGCAGAGCGCCTTGCTCGAGGTGATGCAGGAAAAGCAGGTCACGATCGCCGGCGAAACCCATCGGGTGCCGATGCCCTTCCTGGTCATGGCCACGCAGAACCCGATCGAGACCGAAGGCACCTATCCCCTGCCGGAGGCCCAGGTCGACCGCTTCATGATGAAGGTGCTGGTGGGATATCCGAGCGAGGACGAGGAGGTGGTGATCGTCAACCGCGTCACCGGTCCGCGGATCGACGTGAGCCCGATCGCCACGCCCGAGCAATTGGCAGAGTTGCAGGAGGAATGCCGCGCGGTGTATGTCGATCCGGGCCTGATCCAGTACGCGGTGCGCGTGGTGTCGGCCACCCGCCGGCCGGCGAGCTACGGGCTGGACGACCTGGACCGGTACGTGACCTTCGGCGCCAGCCCGCGCGCCACCATCGGCCTGATCGAAGGCGCGCGTGCCCTGGCGCTGCTGCGCGGCCGCCACTATGCGGTGCCCGAAGACGTGATCGATCTGGTTCCGGACGTGTTGCGCCACCGGTTGTCGCTGTCCTACGAGGCCATGTCCGACGGCGTCACCCCCGATGCGTTGATCGGCCGCATCGTGCAGGCCATGCCGGTTCCCGAGCGTCCGCTGGAATCCCATGTTCGGGCGGCTGCGCGCTAGGCGCCGGTCCGGCCCGGACGCCGCCGCCGAGAAGGCCGCGCCGGGCGCGCCGCGCGGGGTCGGTGCCGACCGCACCGACGCCTTGCTGCGCCGCATGGAATGGACCGTGGTGCGCCGCCTCGACGGCATGCTGCAGGGCGACTACCGGACGCTGTTTCGCGGCTTCGGGCTGGACCTGGCCGATCTGCGCGAATACCAGGCCGGCGACGACGTCCGGCACATCGACTGGAACGTGACCGCGCGGCTGCAGACGCCGCATGTGCGCATGTTCCAGGAGGATCGCGAGATCGCGGCCTGGTTTCTGCTCGATCTGAGCGGCTCCGTGGAGTTCGGCTCGGGCGAGGTCCGCAAGCGCGATCTGCTCAGCGACTTCACCACCGTGATGGCGCTGCTGCTGACGCGCTATGGCAACCGCGTCGGCGCGGTGCTCTACAACGGCGCCGCCGACATGACGGCGTCGGTGGTGCCCGCGCGTGCGGGGCGCCGGCAACTGCTGCACCTGCTCGATCGGATGCATGCCACGCCCGCCGCCTCGCCCGGCCACACCCGGCTGCGCGGGCTGCTCGACCATGCGCGGGCGGTGGCCAGGCGCCGATCGGTGCTGTTCGTGGTCTCGGACTTCATTAGCGATCCGGGCTGGGAGGCGTCGCTCGCCATGCTGGCCAGGCGTCATGAAGTCGTTGCCGTGCGGCTGGTGGATCCCCTGGAGCGATCCTTGCCGGATCTGGGTTTGCTGGTGCTGCAGGACGCCGAGACCGGCGAGCAGATGTTCGTCGACACGCACGACCCCACCTTTCGCAAGCGCTTCCTCGCTGCCGCGCAGGCGCGCGAGGAAGAACTGCGGCTGGGCTTTGCGCGGGCCGGGGTCGATTGCCTGACGCTGTCGACCGACGCCCGCCTGGATCTCGCCCTGCTGGACTTCTCTCGCCAGCGCCGTCATCGCCAGGGCACCGCGAAGGGCACGGCGAAGGGCGCGGCGAAGGGCGCGGTGAGGTCGGCGGGGCAAGGGGCGGGAGCGAAGGAGGGGGCCGCATGGACGGCGTAAGCGAGGCGATCAGCCGGCTGCCCGCGATCAGCTTCCTGTGGCCCAGGATGCTGTGGCTGCTGGCGTCGCTGCCCGTGCTGGCCGTCGCCTACCTGTGGCTGGACGCACGCCGCCGCCGCGCGGCGGTTCACTATCCGGCGCTGAAGACCGTCGGCTTTGCCAACCGCAGCGTCGCGGGCTGGCGTCGGCATCTGTCCCCCGTGCTGATCCTGCTGGCGCTCGCGGCATTGATCGTCGCGATCTCGCGTCCGCACGCGCTGCTGGTGCTGCCTTCGCGCATCGAGACCGTGATGCTGGTCATCGACCTGTCCGGGAGCATGCGCGCGAAGGACGTGCAACCGAACCGGCTGCGCGCGGCGCAACACGCCGCCAAAGGGTTGCTCGAGGCGAAGCCGGCCGGCGTCAGCGTCGGCCTGGTCGCGATGGCGGGAACATCGGCCGTCGCGCAGGCGCCCAGCCGTCGCAAGCAGGACGTGGCCACGGCCATCGATCGGCTGCAACCACAGGGCGGCACCGCGCTGGGCAACGGCCTGCTGATCGCGCTGACGGCACTGCGGCCGCAGGCGACCGAGGATGCCGCGCGTCTGATGGAGGGCGACGCCTCGCCGCTGAAAAAAGGGGGACCGCCGGGCAGCCCGTTCGGCTCGCCGGGCCTTGGAGCGGGAGGCGGCCAAGGAAGCGGCCAAGGACGCGGCCAGGGAGGAGCGCAGAATTCGACCGACCCCGAGGGCACCGCCGGCCCCGGCTCCTATGCGGCCGGCGCGATCGTCGTGTTCTCCGACGGCGAAAGCAACGCCGGTCCGACCGCGGTGCAGGCGGCCGAGCTTGCCGCCGCCTACGGGGTGCGCGTCTTCACCGTGGGCGTGGGCACGACGCAGGGCGTCGTGCTGTCCGCCGACGGCTGGTCGGCGCGTGTCAAGCTGGACGAGGCCGTGCTCAAGGAAGTCGCCAATACCACCGGGGCCGAATACTTCCGGCTGGAGGACGCGGCCAGGCTGAAGCAGGTGTATCGCGCGATCAACGCCAGGCTGACGCTCGGCAAGACCGAACAGGCGGAAATCACCGCGCTGTTCGCCGCACTCGGCGCGGTGCTCGCTGCGTGCGCGGCGCTGCTGTCGCTGTGGTGGTTCGGGCGCGTGATGTAGCGGCGCGGCTTCGCGCTCAGCGCCCCTTGAAGATCGGGTGCCGGGCGCAGGCCGACAGCACGATGCGCTCGGACTGCACCAGGTAGTCGTTCAGCGTCGCGGCACACTCGGCCAGCTTGCCGGCCTCGAACAGCTGCAGGATGTGCTGGTTCATCTCGACATAGGGGCCATGCAGGAATTCCGGATCCTGCAGCATGCCGAACGCCAGCCGCAGCTCGGCCAGCAGATGGGAGAACATCACGTTCAGCCGCTCGCTGTCGGCCAGTTCCACGATGGCCATGTGGAACTCCATATTGGCGGTGCCCGCGCCCTGCCAATCGCCGCTGTCGCGGCAACGCAGTCCCGTTTCCACCGCCTGCCGCATGTGCTTCTTCGCCGGATGGCTGGGGTAGGCCTGCGCGATCGCCGGGCATTCGATCAGGCGACGGACGCGGTAGATGTCGATGATCGCCGCGATGCTCGGAATGGCCACCGCCACGCCGCGGTTGGGCTCGTGCTTGAGCAGACCTTCCTTGGTCAGGATGCGGAACGTCTCGCGCAGCGTATTGCGGGAGATCTGCAGGCTTTCGCTGAGCGCGGCTTCCGACAGCCGCTGCCCGGGCGCGAAGTCGCCATGGAGGATGCGCTGGCGGATCTGTTCGGTGACCCGCTCGGCGAGGTTCTTTACGTCGGAACTGGTTGTCATGTTGGCTGCCAGGGGCCGGGATTGCGGCCGGTTCCGTCCGGCCGGGGCATCAGTGTGTCCCACGTGTCCCGTTCTGGCGGCATGTTACCCCACCTTTGTTCAACAACGCGCACAGGATCGGTGCGACTTCCCGGGCCTGTGTCCGGCCTAGGTGTATACCAGAATCGATCCTGACCCTTGATTGTTGAACAATCTGTCCACGGTGGTTGAGTAATACGTGCCTATACCTCGACATGACACGTGCCTTGCGAAACAGCGCTGCGGTGAAGGGGCGGCTGTTGCAGCGGTCTCGCTCACTGCCTCGACGTCGTCGCCGCCGTGTCGTGAAGACAGCGCGACGAGCCTCCCCACGTTTCGCCGTTATCCCGAGTGAGCGCAACCATGTGGCTTAAAGAAACAACGCAGGCAGAGCGCAAGACGCTCTTTGCCGCCTTCGTCGGCTATGGGGTCGATGCCTTCGACTACATGATCTACACGTTCATGATCCCCACCTTCATCCTGGTGTGGGGCATGACCAAGGCCGAGGCCGGCTATATCGCGACCGGCGCGCTGATCAGCTCGGCGATCGGCGGCTGGCTGGCCGGCATCCTGGCCGACAAGTACGGCCGCGTGCGGGTGCTGCAGCTGACCGTGCTGTGGTTCAGCTTCTTTACGTTCCTCAGCGGCTTCACGCAGTCTCCCGAGCAGCTGTTCGTGACCCGCATGCTGCAAGGGCTCGGGTTTGGCGGCGAGTGGTCGGTCGGCTCGGTGCTGATCGCCGAGATGATCCGCGCCCGCCATCGCGGCAAGGCGGTCGGACTGGTGCAGAGCAGCTGGGCGGTCGGCTGGGGCCTGTCGGCCATTGCCTTCTGGGCGGTCTACGCGATGTTCGAGCAGCAATATGCGTGGCGCGTGCTGTTCTGGATCGGCGTGCTTCCGGCGGTCTTCATCCTCTATATCCGCCGCAACATCAGCGAGCCCGAGGTGTATCGCGAGACCAAGGCCAAGCTCGCCGCCACCGGCCAGAGCAACAACTTCATGCTGATCTTCAAGCCGGGCGTGCTGCGCGTGACGGTACTGGCGAGCCTGCTGGCGACCGGCATGCAGGGGGCCTACTACTCGGTGACGACCTGGCTGCCGACCTACCTGAAGATGGAGCGCAACCTGTCGGTGCTGAACACCAGCGGCTACCTGATGGTGCTGATCGCGGGCTCGTTCGCCGGCTACCTGACCAGCGCGTGGCTGTCCGACCATCTCGGGCGCCGGCGGTGCTTCATGCTGTTCGCGGTCAGCGCGGCCATCCTGGTGATCTGCTACACGCAACTGCCGATCACCGACGCGGCGATGCTGGTGCTGGGTTTTCCGCTGGGCTTCTTCCTGTCGGGCATCTTTTCGGGCATGGGCGCTTACCTGACCGAGCTGTATCCGAGCCATATCCGCGGCTCCGGACAAGGCTTCTGCTACAACTTCGGACGCGCGGTCGGTTCAGTGTTCCCGGCGATGATCGGGCATATGGGCGCGACGATGTCGCTGGGTGTCGCCATCGGCTATCTGGCGGCCGGGGCCTATGGGCTGGTCGTCGTGGCCTGCCTGCTGTTGCCGGAAACGCGTGGCCGCGAACTGCTGGGCGAAGCCGAGCCCGCGCACTGAGGACCCACGCCATGCAAATCGATCTGAATAGCGATCTCGGCGAGAGCTTCGGCGCCTGGCGCATGGGCAACGATGCCGCCATGCTGGACATCGTCAGCAGCGCCAACGTGGCCTGCGGTTTTCATGCCGGCGATCCGGCCGGCATCCTGCAGACGCTGAAGGCCGCGAAGGCGCGCGGCGTCGCGGTGGGGGCCCACGTCTCGTATCCGGACCGGCAGGGCTTCGGCCGCCGCAACATGGATGTGGCGAGTGAAGACCTGATTGCGGACGTCATCTACCAGATCAGCGCGCTGTCCGGGATGGCCGCGACGCTGGGCACCACGGTGCGCTACGTCAAGCCGCACGGCGCGCTGTACAACACGATTGCCAGCGACGAGCGCCAGGCGCGCGACGTGATTGCCGCGATCCTGAAGGTCAATCCCGAACTGGTGCTGGTCGCGCTGGCCGGCTCGCCGCTGGTGGGCTGGGCGCGGGAGGCGGGCCTGCGCGTCATTGCCGAGGCGTTCGCCGATCGGGCCTACACGCCGCAGGGCACGCTGGTATCGCGGCGCGAACAGGGCGCGGTACTGCACGACGCCGCCGAGGTCGCGCAGCGGATGTTGCGGCTGGTGCGGGAAGGCACGGTGCGCGCCATCGATGGCAGCGTGGCCCGCGTCGAGGCGCAATCGATCTGCGTGCATGGCGACAGCGAGGGCGCGCTCGAGATGGCGCGCGCCGTGCGGGATGCGCTGGAGCGCGACGGCGTCAAGGTCTGTGCGTTCGCCTGAGCGCAGGCCGGATCTGGAGAACATCTTGCGTTTCCTGCCCGTTTCCTCGAACGCGCTGCTGGTGGAGCTGGCCGATCTGGACCAGACGCTGGCGCTGCTGGCCTCGCTGCAGCGCGATCCTGTTCACGGCGTGGCGGAGCTGGTGCCGGCCGCCCGCACGATCCTCGTGCACTACCGCCCCTGGGCCACCAGCGCCGCCGCGCTGGTCCGCGCCATCGCGGCGCGCGACTTGTCGCAGCGGGTCGAACGCGGCAGTACGCTGATCGAGATCCCGGTCCGCTATGACGGCGAGGACCTGGCCGAGGTGGCCCAGCTGCTCGACATCACGCCCGACGAAGTCGTGCGCCGCCACACCGGCAGCGAATACACGGTCGCCTTCACCGGCTTCGCGCCCGGTTTCGGCTATCTGAGCGGTGGCCATCCCTCGCTCGACGTGCCGCGCCGCCGCACGCCGCGCACGCAGATACCGGCGGGCGCGGTCGGCCTCGCTGGCACCTTCAGCGGCGTGTATCCGAAGGCCAGCCCCGGCGGCTGGCAGATCATCGGCACGACGCCGGTGGCGATGTGGGATCTCGACCGCGAGCCGCCTGCGCTGCTGCAGCCGGGATATCGGGTGCGCTTTGTCGATATGGCAACCCTCGACGGTGGCGCGGACGCCGCGGCGGCGAGCCGTGTGGATGCGTCCGTGCGCAACGCTGCGAGGCCAGTTGAGGGGCGGAGCGAGCGGGTCAGTGCGGCCCTGAAGGTGAAGGGCACCGGACTGCTGACCGTATTCCAGGACCTCGGCCGCCACGGGCGGGCCGGGCAGGGCGTGTCGGCCTCCGGCGCGCTGGACCAGGCGGCACTCAAGATGGCCAACCGCCTGGTCGGCAATCGCAGCGACAGCGCCGCGCTCGAAACCGTGGGCGGAGGGCTGCAACTGCAGAGCCAGGGCGACTCCGTGCTGGCCGTGACCGGCGCCGATGCCGCGCTGACCGTGCGCACGGCCGATGGCCGCCAATGGCCCGCGCCGACGCATCAGGCGCTGGCCCTGGCCGATGGCGACACGCTGTGCGTCGGCCAGCCGGCCGCCGGCGCCCGCTGCTATGTGGCGGCACGCGGCGGCTTTGCCGTTGCGCCGGTGCTCGGCAGCTGCGCGACCGATACGCTGGCGGGCATCGGGCCGGCGCCGCTGGCCGTTGGCGATGTGCTCGGCGTCCTGCCCGCGCCGGCCGGCGCGGTGGTCGGCATGCCGGAGCAGCCTGCGCCCGACCTGCCGACGGTCGACCAGGAGGTCGTGCTCGACGTGGTGCTGGGCCCGCGCACCGACTGGTTCACCGCCGAGTCGGTGGTCCGGCTGGCGGCGCAGCGCTGGCAGGTCACGCCGCAGTCCAACCGCGTGGGCCTGCGGCTGGCCGGTGAAGTGCCGCTGGAACGCGCCGTTACCGGCGAGCTGCCCAGCGAAGGCACCGTGCTGGGCGCGCTGCAGGTGCCGCCCAGCGGGCAGCCGATCCTGTTCCTGGCCGACCATCCGCTGACCGGCGGCTATCCGGTGATCGGCGCCGTGGCGCCTCACCATCTGGATCGTGCCGGCCAGGTTCCGGTCGGGGCGTGGCTGCGCTTCAACCCGATCGGCCCGTTCGAAGCACTGCGACCGTCCGCCGGCTGAGCGGGCGCGCTTATACCTGGATTCGCACCGAGATTCGCGATGAAGAAAGTCCTGATTGCCAACCGTGGCGAGATCGCCGTCCGCATCATCCGCGCCTGCGCCGACTACGGCGTCGGCTCCGTGGCCGTCTATGCCAACGCCGATATCGACGCGATGCACGCGCGCCTGGCCGACGAGGCCTACGGCCTGGACGGCGACCGTCCTGCCGACACCTATCTGAACATCCCCAGGCTGCTGGAGATCGCCCGCCGCAGCGGGGCCGATGCCGTCCACCCCGGCTACGGCTTCCTGTCGGAAAGCGAGGCCTTTGCCCAGGCGGTCATCGATGCCGGCCTGACATGGATCGGCCCGTCGCCGGCCACGATCGCGCGGCTCGGCGACAAGGTCGAAGCGCGCAAGATCGCGCTGCGGGTCGGGGCCCCGCTGGTCGCCGGCACGCCCGAGCCGGTCGCCGATGCCAGCGAGGTGCTGGCCTTCGCCGAGCAGCACGGCCTGCCGATCATCATCAAGGCCGCGTTCGGCGGCGGCGGCCGGGGCATGAAGATCGCCTGGCGCATGGACGAGGTCGAGGAGCTCTACGCCTCGGCGGTGCGCGAGGCGGTCACCGCCTTCGGGCGCGGCGAATGTTTTGTCGAGCAATTTCTCGACAAGCCGCGCCATATCGAGGCGCAGGTCCTCGCCGACCGGCATGGCAACGTGGTGGTGCTCGGCACGCGCGACTGCTCGCTGCAGCGCCGGAACCAGAAGCTGGTCGAAGAGGCGCCCGCGCCGTTCCTCAGCGACGAACAGCGCGCGCGCATCCATGCCGCGGCCCGCGACATCTGCGCGGCGGCGGAGTACACCAGTGCCGGCACGGTGGAATTCCTGCTCAGCGCCAGCGGCGCGATTTCGTTCCTGGAGGTCAACACGCGGCTGCAGGTCGAACACCCGGTGACCGAGCAGACCACCGGCGTGGACCTGGTCGTCGAGCAACTGCGCGTGGCCGACGGCCTGCCGCTGTCGATCACCGACACCCCGGCGCCGCTCGGCCATGCGATCGAGTTCCGCATCAATGCCGAGGACGTGGGCCGCGGTTTCCTGCCGACACCGGGTCCGGTGCGGCGTTTCGACGCGCCGTCGGGTCCGGGCGTGCGTGTCGATACCGGCGTGCAGTCCGGCTCGGTGGTGCCCGGTACGTTCGATTCCCTGATGGCCAAGCTGATCGTGACCGGCGCCACGCGCGAACAGGCCCTGGCACGCGCCCGTCGCGCGCTGCGCGAGTTCCGGATCGAGGGCGTGGCGTCGGTGCTGCCGTTCCATCGTGCCGTGATCGATCACGCCGATTTCGTCGGCGCGGACGGCTTCAAGGTCCATACGCGCTGGATCGAGTCGGACTTCGCCGAGCCGCTGGCCGCGGCCGCACGTGCCGAGCCGCAACAGGACGACAGCCTGCTGCGCACCGCCATCGAGATCGACGGCCGCCGCATGGTGCTGGGCTTGCCCGCCCAGCTGCTGCGCGGTCTGGCCGATGCGCCGGCCACCGGCAGTGCCGGGGAGCCCGCGCAGGCCGCCGCCGCCAACGCCGCCGAGCTGCCGTCGCCCATTGCCGGCACCGTGCAGGCCTGGAAGGTCGCGGTCGGCGATGAGGTCAAGGAAGGCGATCTGATCGCCGTGATGGAAGCGATGAAGATGGAGATGCAGGTCCACGCGCATCGCGGCGGACGCGTAACGTGGCAGGCCAGTGCGGGGACGTTCCTCGCCGCGGGAGCGCGGCTGGCGGAGATCGCCTGAGCATTCCGGCAGGGCGTGGAGCCCGGCAGGAGCGATCGCCTTCAGGCGGCCGCGCTCGCCGCGTACTCGGGGTAGTCGGTATAGCCCGCGGCGCCGCCGCCGAAATAGCTGGCCCGATTGCCGGGGTCGAGCGGCAGGTCGTGGCGCAGGCGGTAGGGCAGGTCGGGATTGCCGATAAAGCTGCGGCCAAACCCGATCAGGTCGGCCCAGCCCCTGGCGAGCGCTTCCTCGGCGCGCGCCTTGTTGTAGTTGCCCG
>JAPSLC010000085.1 GCA_031181345.1 Cupriavidus sp.
GACGCTGTTCATCCTGATCAACCTGGCGGTCGACATCCTCTACAGCGTGCTCGACCCGCGCGTGCGCATCGCCGACAACAAGGGCTGATCCCATGACCATCGCTACGCAACCGGGCACGCCGGACGGACTGCCGGCCCCGACCACCGATATCCCCGTCGGTCCCCCAGGGACGCCGACCGGCACGCCGACGCCGTCCACCGCGGCGGGCGTCGACACGCCGTGGCGCCGCTTCGCCCGGCAGTTCTTCTCCAGCAAGATCGCCGTGGCCGGCCTGGCGGTGCTGATCGCGGTCGTGCTGATCGCCATCTTCGCGCCGTGGCTGGCGCCGCAGAATCCCTACGACCTCGCCACGCTGGACGTGCTCGACGCGCGCCTGGCACCGGGCGAGGTGGCCGGCAACGGCATGACCTTCCTGCTTGGCTCGGACGAGCAGGGCCGCGACATCCTGTCGGCCGTGATGTACGGCCTGCGCATCAGCATCGGCGTCGGCGTGGTCAGCACGGTGATCGCGCTGGTGCTGGGCGCCACGCTGGGGCTGATCGCGGGCTTCGTCGGCGGACGTGTCGAGGCGCTGATCATGCGCGTCGCCGACCTGCAGCTGTCGTTCCCGCCGATCCTGCTCGCGCTGATCCTGCTGGCCTTCCTGCGGCCGGGCATCGGCAATATCGTGATCGCGCTGGTCGCGGTGCAGTGGGCCTACTACGCGCGCACGACGCGCAGCGCGGCGCTGGTCGAGCGGCGCAAGGAATATATCGAGGCGGCCACGTGCCTGGGCCTGCCGGCGCGGCGCATCATGTTCCGCCACCTGCTGCCGAACTGCCTGCCGCCGCTGATCGTGATCGCCGCGCTGCAGGTGGCCTCGGCGATCACGCTGGAGGCCACGCTGTCCTTCCTGGGCCTTGGCGTGCCGATCACCGAGCCCTCGCTCGGTTCGCTGATCTCGAACGGCCAGCAGTACATGCTGTCCGGCAAGTACTGGATCAGCTTCTTCCCCGGCATTGCGCTGGTGGTGACCATCGTCGCGATGAACCTGGTCGCCGACCAGCTGCGCGACGTCCTGAACCCGCGCCTGCAGACGCTTTAAGAGACGACGCCACAAGGGGAGTACCGGATGAGCGGCAAACCAACACTGCTGGTCGAGGACCTGGAGACGCATTTCTTCACGCGCGGCGGCGTCGCGCGCGCGGTCGATCGCGTGTCCTTCTCGATCGGCCGCGGCGAGATCATGGGCCTGGTCGGCGAGTCCGGCTCGGGCAAGTCGATGACGGGCTATTCGATCATGGGACTGATCGACCCGCCGGGGCAGGTGGTCGGCGGGCGCATCGAGCTGACCAGCCGCGACGGCGTCACGCGCGATCTGCGCAGGCTGACGCCGGCGCAGATGCGCAACGTGCGCGGCAACCGCATCGCGATGATCTTCCAGGATCCGATGATGACGTTGAACCCGGTGCTGCGCATCGACACGCAGATGATCGAGGCGGTGCTGGCCCACGAGAAGGTCGACAAGGCGGTGGCGCGCGAGCGCGCGCGCAACGCGCTGGCGCGGGTCGGCATTCCGTCGCCGGACGAGCGGCTGCAGGCCTATCCGCACCAGTTCTCCGGCGGCATGCGCCAGCGCGTGGCGATCGCCATCGCGCTGCTGAACAAGCCCGACCTGATCATCGCAGACGAGCCGACCACGGCGCTGGACGTGACGATCCAGGGCCAGATCCTCTACGAGATGCAGAAGCTGTGCCGCGAGTCCGGTACCGCGCTGATCTGGATCACGCACGACCTGTCGGTGATCGCGGGGCTGGCCGACAGCGTCTGCGTGATGTACGCCGGCAGGATCGTCGAAGCCGGCGACGTGCGCCAGGTGCTCGAGCGTCCCGAACATCCCTATACGCATGGGCTGATCGGCTCGGCGCCGTCGCGCAATCCGCGCGGCACGCCGCTGCGGCAGATCCCCGGCATGACGCCGTCGCTGCTGAACCTGCCCGGCGGCTGCGCCTTCCGCGAGCGCTGCCCGCGCGCCACCGAGATCTGCCGCACCGAGCCGCCGCTGAGCAGCACGCCCGACGGACGGCGCCTGCGCTGCTTCCATCCGGTGCTCGAAACCCAGGAGGCCGCATGACCGATATGTCCGTGATCGACGCGCCGTCCGCGCTTCCGACGGGAGCCCCCGCCCCTGCCGCGGCGGAGACGCCGCTGCTGGAGCTGCGGGGCGTCTCCAAGCGCTTCGTCAAGTCGCTCGACGCCGCCGCCCGCATCGCCAATCTGTTCGGTGCGCATGCCAAGGAAGAGGTGGTGCACGCGGTCGACCATGTCGACCTGGCGATCCGCGCCGGCGAGGTGGTCGGCCTGGTCGGGGAATCGGGCTGCGGCAAGTCGACGCTGGGCCGGATGGCGGTCGGCCTGCATACGTTGACCGAAGGCACGCGGCTGTGGAAGGGCGTGGACCTGGAGCAGCTGCCGGCGGAGCAGAAGCGCCAGAAACAGCTGGCGATCCAGATGATCTTCCAGGATCCGTACGCCTCGCTGAACCCGCGGCTGCGCGTGCTCGATATCGTCGGCGAGGCGCCGGTGGTGCACGGCATCGTGCCGGCCTCCGCGCAGAAGGCCTATGTCGAGGAGATGCTGACGCGGGTCGGCATGGATCCGACCGTGCTGCGGCGCTTTCCGCACCAGTTCTCCGGCGGCCAGCGCGCGCGCATCGGCATCGCGCGGGCGCTGTCGGTCCGGCCGGAATTCCTGGTCTGCGACGAGTCGGTGGCGGCACTCGACGTGTCGATCCAGGCCCAGGTGCTGAATCTGTTCATCCGGCTGCGCGAGGAGTTGAACCTCACCTATCTGTTCATCAGCCACGATCTCGGTGTGGTCAAGCACATCAGCGACCGGGTGGTGATCATGTATCTAGGCCGGGTGGTCGAGACGGCGCCGACCGAGCAGGTGTTCGGCGCGCCCAATCACCCATACACGCAGGCGCTGCTGGCCGAGGCGCCCAAGCTCGAGGTGGGCAAGAAGACCTATGTGGCGATCCAGGGCGAGATCCCGTCGCCGCTGCATCCGCCCTCGGGCTGCCACTTCCATCCGCGCTGCCCGTATGCGATGCCGCGTTGCCGCGAGGAGGCGCCTGCGCTGAAGGAAATCGCCCCGCTGCGGATGTCGGCCTGCCATCTGAACGACCAGCGCTGAGGGGCCGCCGCGGGAGGCGCGTAGGGGACGCAAAGGTACGCAGATGGGTACGTAGATGGGTACGCAAGGCGGCGGGCGCCCCCCGCCGCCCCCTGTTTGATTGAATCCGATCAAATCTGGCGGAATCCGATCGAATACAATCGGCCACAAAGACCATCGCCCCCGGAGAACCCATGTCCACCCGCATCGTCCGCGCCGCCTGCCCGCACGATTGTCCCGACAGCTGCGCGCTGCTCGTCACCGTCGAGGGCGGCCGCGCCGTCAAGGTGGCGGGGGATCCGGACCATCCGGGCACGCAGGGCGTGCTGTGCACCAAGGTGTCGCGTTATACCGAGCGCACCTATCACCCCGAGCGCCTGCTGACCCCGATGAAGCGGGTCGGTCCCAAGGGCAGCGGACAGTTCGCGCCGATCGGCTGGGACGAGGCGCTCGACATCGTCGCCGAACGGCTCGGCGCGATCGCCGCGCGCGATCCGCAGGCCATCGTGCCCTACAGCTACGCGGGCACGATGGGGCTGGTGCAGGGCGAGAGCATGGCCGCGCGCTTCTTCCACAAGCTGGGCGCCTCGCTGCTCGACCGCACCATCTGCGCGAGCGCCGGCGCCACCGCGCTGCGCTACACCTATGGCGCCAGCGTCGGCATGGACATCGAGCACATCGAGGACGCGAAGCTGATCGTGATCTGGGGCGGCAATCCGATCGCTTCGAACCTGCACTTGTGGACGCGCGTGCAGCAGGCCAAGCGCCGCGGCGCGACGCTGGTGGCGATCGACCCGTACCGTTCGCTGACGGCCGAGAAGTGCCATCGGCATATCGCGCCGATGCCGGGCACCGACGGCGCGCTGGCGCTGGCGATCATGCATGTGCTGATCCGCGACGACCTGCTCGACCACGACTACATCGCCCGCCATACGGTCGGCTTCGACGCGCTGCGCGACCGCGCCTTGCAGTACTCGCCGGCGCGCGCCGCGCAGATCTGCGGCGTGGATGCCGAAGACATCGAGTGGCTGGCCGGCCTGTACGGCAAGCTCGCGGTGCGCGAACGGCAACCGGTGGCGATCCGCCTGAACTACGGCATGCAGCGCGCCCACGGCGGCGGCCAGGCGGTACGCGCGGTGGCCTGCCTGCCGTCGCTGGTTGGCGCGTGGCGCCACGCCGCCGGCGGCCTGCAGCTGTCGACCTCGGGCTTCTTCCCGATCGACAACGCGGCGCTGCAGCGCCCGGACCTGCTGCCGGGCTGGCCGAGGCTGCCGCGCACGATCAACATGAGCACCATTGGCGATGTGCTGCTCGGCGAAGGGCTGCCGGCCGGCACGCCGCCGGTCGAGGCGATCGTCGTCTACAACAGCAATCCGGTCGCCGTTGCGCCGCACTCGGGCAAGGTCGCGGCGGGCTTCGCGCGCGAGGACCTGTTCACCGTGGTGCTCGAGCACTTCCGTACCGATACGGCCGACTACGCCGACATCCTGCTGCCTGCCACCACGCAGCTCGAGCACGTCGACGTCCACAAGGCCTACGGCCATACCTACTTCCTCGCCAACAACCAGGCCATCGCCCCGCTGGGCGAGGCGCTGCCCAATACCGAAATCTTCCGGCGGCTGGCGCGGCGCATGGGCTTTACCGAGCCGTGCTTTGCGGACAGCGACGAGGACATCGCCGCGCAGGCGATCGTGCGGGGCGATCCGCGCGCGGACGGCATCGACTGGCAGACGCTGAAGGAGGCCGGCTGGCAGAAGCTGAAGCTGCCGGCGGCGCCGTTTGCCGAGGGCGGTTTCCCCAGCCCGACCGGCAAGTGCCAGTTCTATGCAGCCGAGATGGTCAAGGACGGCCTCGATCCCTTGCCGGGCTACGTGCCGCCGTACGAGGGACCGGCCAGCGCGCCGGAGCTGGCCGCGCGCTATCCGCTGGCGATGATCTCGCCGCCGGCGCGCAATTTCCTGAACAGCACCTTCGTCAACGTCGACAGCCTGCGCGCCACCGAGGGCGAGCCGCATCTGGACATCCATCCGGACGACGCCGCCGCGCGCGGCATCGCCGACGGCATGATGGTGCGCGCCTTCAACGACCGCGGCAGCATGCAGGCGCGCGCCCGCGTCACCGACCGCGCGCGCCGCGGGCTGGTGGTCGGGCTGTCGATCTGGTGGAAGAAGCTGGCGCCGGACGGCAAGAACGCCAACGAGCTGACCAGCCAGCGTCTGACCGACATGGGCCGCGCGCCGGTCTTCTACGACTGCCTGGTGCAGGTGGAGGCCGCCGCGCAGGCGGTGACGTGATGGCGAGGCGGCCGGCTCGCGTCCGCGTGGCGGCCGCGCTGGCCGCCCTCGCGCTCGGCGTGGCGCTGGCCGGCTGCGAGGCCGTCGGCTACTACGCCCAGTCGATCAGCGGCCATCTGGGCGTGATGGCCCAGGCCACGCCGCTGTCCGACGCGATCGCCTACGCCAATGGCAGCAACGACAAGCGCCTGGCCGACCGGCTCGCGCTGGCCGGGCGCATGCGGGATTTCGCCTCGCGCGAACTCGCGCTGCCGGACAACGGCAGCTACCGCCACTACGCCAATGTCCATCGTCCTTACGTGGTGTGGAGCGTGTTCGCCACGCCAGAGCTGTCGATGGAGCTGCATAAGTGGTGCTTCCTGGTGGTCGGCTGCATCAACTACCGCGGCTACTACGCGATCGAGGACGCGCACCGCTATGCCGCGGCGCTGCGCAGCGAAGGGCTGGAGACCTATGTCGCCGGCGTGCCCGCCTATTCGACGCTGGGCTATTTCGACGATCCGCTGCTGAACACCTTCGTCTATCTGCCCGAGGGCGAGCTGGCGCGGATGATCTTTCACGAGCTCGCGCATCAGGTCGTCTACGTGCGCAACGACACCACCTTCAACGAGTCGTTTGCCTCCGCGGTGGAGATCGCCGGCGTCGAGCGCTGGCTGGCGCGGGAGGCCTCGGCCGACGCGCGCGCCAGCTACCGGCAATACGACACGCGCCGGCAGCAGTTCCGCGCGATGCTGCTGCAGACGCGGGAGGAACTGGACGCCCTGTACCGCAAGCCGATCGACGACGATGCCAAGCGGGCCGGCAAGGCGGCGATCTTCGCCGCGCTGCGCCAGCGCTATGCGGCGCTGAAGGAATCGTGGGGCGGCTACAGCGGCTACGACCGCTGGTTCTCGCAGCCGCTGACCAACGCCCATCTGGCCGCGGTGGCCACCTATCAGCAATGGGTGCCGGCGTTCCTCGCGCTGCTGGACCAATGCGGCGGCGACTGGAAGGCCTTCTATGCCGAGGCCGAGCGCATCGGCAAGCTCAAGCCGGAGCAGCGCAAGGCGCGGTTGCGCGCGCTGGCGCCGAACGAGCCAACGACCGGGGCGGCGACCGTGAACGCCGCGGCCGGCAGCGATGCGGCCGCAAATGTCGCGACGACGGGCACGGCTGAAGGGGGCACGGCAGCGGCGGGCACCGCTGCGACCGCGGCCCGGCCCGGCGGGTCCTAGGGTATTCCCGCGCCGGCGCGCGTACGGATTCCGCGATCGACCGCCTTTACACTGGCGGCGGTCCAGAGGACTTCATCTAACGGGTTGTTCTGGTGTTGTCTTAAGGGGGCCCGCCGTTTAGCATCGCCGTTTAGCGTCGCAAAAATCGAACGATCATTCAGAAACCAGGAGACGGCATATGGAAAAGCAGTGGCTGAAACACTATCCGGCAGGGGTGCCCGCCGAGATCGACGCCAGCCAGTACCGGTCGCTTGCCCAGCTGCTGGAGGAATCCTTTCGGGACTACGCGGATCGGCGCGCCTTCGTCTGCATGGACAAGGCGATGACCTATGGCGAGCTGGACCGGCTCTCCGGCCACTTCGCCGCCTGGCTGCAGGCGCGCGGACTGAAGCCCGGCGCGCGGGTCGCGATCATGATGCCGAACGTGCTGCAATACCCGGTGGTGCTGGCCGGCGTGCTGCGTGCGGGCATGGTCGTCGTCAACGTCAATCCGCTGTACACGCCGCGCGAACTCGAGCACCAGCTCAAGGATAGCGGCGCCGAGGCGATCGTGATCCTGGAGAACTTCGCCGCCACGCTGCAGCAGGTGCTGGCGGCCACGCCGGTGCGGCATGTGGTGGTCGCCAGCATGGGCGACATGCTCGGCGGGCTCAAGGGCGCGGTGGTCAACTTCGTCGTGCGCAACGTCAAGAAGATGGTGCCGGCGTGGGAGCTGCCCAACTGCGTGCGCTTCCCCACGGCGCTGGCCGAGGGCAGCCGGCTGCAGCGCAAGCCGGTCGATACCGGTCCGGACGATATCGCCTTCCTGCAGTACACCGGCGGCACCACCGGCGTGTCCAAGGGCGCGGTGCTGCTGCACCGGAACGTGGTCGCCAACGTACTGCAGTCGCAGGCGTGGATGCAGCCCGCGCTGGCCAAGGGCGCGCCGATCGACCAGGTGGTGACCATCACCGCGCTGCCGCTGTACCACATCTTCGCGCTGACGGTCTGCGCGCTGCTGGGCATGCGCAGCGGCGGCCTGAGCGTGCTGATTCCGAATCCGCGCGACATCCCGGGGTTCATCAAGGAACTGCAGAAGTACCGCTTCCACATGTTCCCGGCGGTCAACACGCTGTACAACGCGCTGATCAACCATCCGGACATCGACAAGGTCGATTTCTCGGCGCTGCGCGTGGCCAACGGCGGCGGCATGGCGGTACAGGAAGCGGTGGCGAAGAAATGGCTTGCCAAGACCGGCTGCCCGATCATCGAAGGCTACGGCTTGTCGGAGACCTCGCCGTCGGCGACCTGCAATCCGACCGACACCGACGCCTTCTCCGGCACCATCGGCCTGCCGCTGCCCTCGACCGAGATCGCGATCCGCGATGACGACGGCCGCGACGTGCCGCTGGGACAGCCGGGCGAGATCTGCCTGCGCGGGCCGCAGGTGATGGCCGGCTACTGGAATCGCCCGGAGGAGACCGCCAAGGTCATGACGCCGGACGGCTTCTTCAAGACCGGCGACATCGGCATCATGGACGAGCGCGGCTATACCCGCATCGTCGACCGCAAGAAGGACATGATCCTGGTGTCGGGCTTCAACGTCTATCCGAACGAGATCGAGGGCGTGGTGGCGGAATGCCCGGGCGTGCTGGAGGTCGCGGCGGTCGGCGTGCCGGACGAGCATTCGGGCGAGGTGGTCAAGCTGTTCGTCGTGAAGAAGGACCCGTCGCTGACCGAGCAGGATGTGATCGCGTTCTGCAAGGACCGGCTGACCGGCTACAAGCGGCCCAGGTACGTCGAGTTCCGCACGGAGCTGCCCAAGACCAACGTCGGCAAGATCCTGCGGCGCGAGCTGCGGGACTCGCGCAAGGCGGCCTGATCGCCTTTACGGCGCCGAGCGCAGCGGGGCCGATGCGCTTGGCGCCGGCTCAGCACTCGTTGGACGGCGCCAGCCCCGGCTCGCGCCGTCCGTCCGCGTAGACCACGCGCACGCAGCTGCCGACATCGAGGCCCGGCGCCGACGGGCCGTTGATGGTCGCACTGGTGCCGTCGTTCAGCTTGATCTCGTAGGCAAAGATGTCGACCTGCTGCGGCGGCGCGCGATTGAGCAGCCGGCCCAGGTCGAAGGCGAGCCCGACGCCCACGCCACCGCCGTGCCAACCGCCGCCGCTGGCGGCACCGACCCCCACCCCATAGCCGGAATAGCCGCGCGCCTGTTCGACGTCGACACGCGTGACGAAGCGCTTCTCGGCGATCCGCCCCAGCTTGACGGTGGCATTGACCGGCGTGATCTGCGGCGCCGGGGGCGCGCTCGGCTGTCTGGCGCAGGCACTGACCAGCGCTGTCACGGCCACCATGGCGGCCAGCGCGGGCAGGCGGACCAGGCGCAACGGCTGCCGCTGCAACCGCTGTCGCGGCCGCTGTTGTGTCGATAGGGATTTCATGCGGACACCAGTGTCGATTTGAGGCGGCCCAGCAGC
The DNA here is from genome assembly GCA_031181345.1 of Cupriavidus sp. Taxonomy (GTDB): domain Bacteria; phylum Pseudomonadota; class Gammaproteobacteria; order Burkholderiales; family Burkholderiaceae; genus Cupriavidus. The sequence goes on from JAPSLC010000085.1 coordinate 9,125, forward strand.
TTGAACAGCGCGCGCTGCTCGGTTTCGGCCAGCCCGCCGAACAGTTGCTCGACCCATTGTTCGTGCGCGCGCGCCATGCGCGTGAAGGCGGCGCGGCCGGCGGGCGTCAGCCGGATCAGATAGGCGCGCCGGTCGTTGGCGAGCGGCTCGCGCGAGACCAGCCCTTCCTGCTGCAGCTGATCGGTGATGCCGGTCACGTTGCCGCCGGTCACCATCATGCGGCGCGACAGTTCGCCCATCTTCAGCCCCTCGGGATGGCGTTCGAGCTGCGCCATCAGGTCGAAGCGCGGCAGCGTGCAGCCGAACGACTCGCGCAGCCGGCCGCGGATATCGGCCTCGACCAGATTGGTGCAGGTCAGCAGCCGCAGCCACAGGCGCAGCGCCTCGTGGCTGGCGTCGTCGGCGCGGGTTTCGAGATCGACTGGCGCCGCATTGGGCGCGGCGTCGGCGGCGGAAGTCGGCATCGCAGGCGGCCAGGGGAAAATGTTGACGCCTGAAGTATATGCGCTAAGCCGGCCGGGAGGCTCGCTCCCGCGGCCGTCGCGCCAAGGGCCGGATCAGTCGACCTTCGCGCCCGAGTCCTTGACGACCTTGGCCCACTTGGTGGTCTCCGCGCGGATATGCTGGGCGAACTGCTGCGGCGTGCTGCCGACCGGCTCGGCGCCCTGGGCCTGCAGCTTCTCGCGCATCGCCGTCGTCGCGAGCGCCTTGGCCACTTCCTGCTGGATCCGCGACACGATCGCCGGCGGCGTGCCGGCCGGTGCCAGCAGCCCGAACCAGGAGCTCGCCTCGTAGCCGGGCAGCTTGGCCGCCTGCGCGATGGTCGGCAACTCGGGCAGCGCCGGCGACGGCTTGGCGCTGGTCACCGCCAGCGCCTTGAGCTTGCCGGCCTTGATCAGCGACATCGACGACGGCAGGTTGTCGAACATCACCTGCATGGTGCCGCCGGCCAGGTCGGTCAGCGCCGGGCCGCTGCCCTTGTACGGGAAGTGGACCATGAAGGTGCGGGTCTGCGTCTTGAACAGTTCGCCGGCCAGATGGATCGAGGTGCCGTTGCCGCTCGAGGCCATGTTCAGCTTGCCGGGATTGGCGCGCGCATAGGCGATCAGGTCGTTGACGCTGTTGATCTTGTTCTGCTGGGCGAACGCCGGGTTCAACACCAGCACGTTCGGTACCGCGGCGACCTCGGTGACCGGCGCGAAGTCCTTGATCGGGTCGTACGGCAGCTTGCTGTACAGCGACTGGTTGATGCCGTGGGTGCCGACGGTTCCCATCAGCAGCGTGTAGCCGTCGGGCTCCGCCTTCGAGACGATCTCGGCGCCGATATTGCCGCCGGCGCCCGGCCGGTTGTCGACCACCACGTTCCAGCCCGGCAACTTCGACAGCTCCGCCGCGACCGCGCGCGCCAGGATGTCGGTGGTGCCGCCCGGGGCGAAGGGCACCACCATGCGGATCGGCTTGGCCGGGTAGGTGCCGGGGTCGGCGGCATGCGCGGGCGATAGCCACGTCAGTCCGGCCAGCCCGCTCAGGGTGGCGGCCAGGGTCAGGCGCAGCGCGCGGCGGCGGGTGGCTTGCATCGGGTCGTCTCCTTGCGCGCCTTCGGGTAGAGCAAGCGCGTCGTGTTGTCGTTGTCTGGTTGCGGGTCGGCGGCGGGCCGCCGGGACTGCTGCATTCTAGTGGCGCCGACGCGGCAATGCCGATGAGGTGAAGCCCTATGGCGGGAGCCAGCGGACTCCACGGGTCCAATAAAAAAGGCACCCGAAGGTGCCTTTCGAAAGCGAGCGTGCCCGCGATGTTGCTGTTGTTCTTAGAACTTGTGGCGGATACCGATGCCCACGCCGACCATATTGTCTTCGCCGGCGCCCAGCGGGTAGCCGTTGGCAAAGCTGATGACGGCGCTGTCGAAGTTCAGGCCAGCGTTCTTGGTGTACGCCGCGGTCAGGTAGATGTCGGTCCGCTTGGTGATGTTGTAGTCGGCCACGAAGCTGACCTGCCACGGGTTCGGAGCGTTGACGCCGTTCAGGTTCTTGACGTCGGCGTAGTAGTACGCAAGCGTCAGTCCCAGCGCGGCGGTGGCCTGGTAGTTGGCGCCGGCCCAGTAGTAGTCGTCGCGATAGATGGTGGCGTCGTTCGGGGCCTTGTTCTGGCCCCAGCGGTAGCCGGCCATCAGCTTGGCGGGGCCGAAGGCGTAGCTCGCCGCGGCGCCTGCCTTGCGGAACGTCGCGGTGTCGCCGCCGGTGTTGGCAACGGTCGGGTTCGACTGGTCGTAGCTGATCGCCACGCCCAGCGGGCCGGCCGCATAGGCGAGCGCACCACCGTAGCCGGTGTCGCGGCGGAACTGGCCCGGCACCTCGCCACCGCCCGCCACGCCGTTGCCGAACGACCAGTGCGCGATGGCCGTCACCGCACCGAACTTGCCGGTGTACTTGACGGTGTTGTCCGAGCGGAAGTTGGTGCCCAGCTGATAGGCGATCGGTTCGTACTGGGTCGCGTAGCCGGTCGGCGAGAAGTTGGCGAACGCATCGAACATCGAGGTGTACTGGCGACCCAGGGTGATGCGGCCGACCTGGTTGCTCTCGATACCCACGTAAGCCTGACGACCGAACAGGCGGCCGCCTTGCTGCATGCGGCCATCGTCGATGCCGAAGCCGCTTTCGAGCACGAACAGTGCCTTCATGCCGCCGCCGAGGTCTTCCACGCCGCGCAGACCCCAGCGCGAACCGGACAGGCCCCCCGACGTCACCCCGAACCGGTTCTCTCCACGGCCCGGGAATCCTGCCGTGCCCGCCGCGGTCGAGGACATGTTGCTGACGTACTCGATGTTGGCGTCGACCACCCCGTACAGCGTGACGCTCGATTGGGCCTGTGCGGTCCCGGCGAACGCGCCGAGCGCGGCCAATGCAAGAAGCGACTTCTTCATGCTGGTTTATCTCCTGTAGTAAGAATTATTGGTGTGATGCGCGAGACAGCCTCCTGAACTCTCCATGGTCTGCGCACCCAACTTCGCGAGAAGTTGTCAGGTACTGTAACAAACGGGATTGTTTGCACAATCGCACAGTCGTTCTATTGTCGGCTTTTCACAACTCAGGGTTTTTGAGTAGCCCGCCAGCCCAAGCCAGTACTGGCAAGGGGCCCCGCACGGGCGGTCCGAAACGGGGGCGGTACAATGCGGGAATTCCCCGAACCGACCCAAGGCGGCTCATCGTCACTTTCCCCTTCACGCTGACTGCCTCTGCCGTACCGACATGGACAAGCTGATCCACGAATTCGACGTCGCCCTGCGCGCCATCACCGGCGCAACCCGTGCCGGGCGCCCCAGCCCGGCCGAGACGCTGGCCGAGCACGACGACACCCAGCTCGATGCGGGCGAGCGTCGGCATGTCGCCGGGCTGATGCGGGTCAACCATGTCGGCGAGGTCTGCGCCCAGGCCCTGTACCAGGCCCAGAAGCTGACCGCCCGCGATGGCACGGTGCGCGCGCAAATGGATGCGGCCGCGCGCGAGGAGGAGGACCACCTCGGCTGGTGCGCCGAGCGCCTGCGCGAGCTCGGCTCGCGGCCGAGCCTGCTGAACCCGCTGTGGTACGCCGGCGCCTTTGCCATCGGCTGGCTCGCCGGACGCACCGGCGATCGCGCGAGCCTGGGTTTCGTGTCCGAGACCGAACGCCAGGTCGAGCAGCATCTGACCGGCCATCTGCAGCAGTTGCCCGCCGCCGATGCGCGTTCGCGCGCGATCCTGGAACAGATGCGCGAGGACGAGGCCCGCCACGGCGCCAGCGCGCGCGAGGCTGGCGGGATCACGCTGCCCGCTCCGGTGCGTGCGGCGATGCGCGCCGCCTCGCGTGTGATGACTACCACCGCGTACCGGATCTAACCGGGATCTGCCGTTCCGGGACTACCGTCCAGCCCTGGCCGGACCGCTTGGTCCGGCGCGGGCCGCGGGCTCGCCCCAGCGGCTCTCGACAGCGAATCGTTGTATCCTTTGGCCGGGCTCGGGACCGCGGTATTTCCTGTCGCCAGCGACTTCTCCCCTCGCAGTTCTCAGGTGGTTTCTCGGCATTCTCCCCTAAGACCTTCATTTCATTAGGAATTCACCTTCCTGGTGCGCGCTCGCCTTGCGCTAAGTCTTTGTTCTGATTCCGAAAAACGCCTTTTCGGCACCGTTGACGAGCCTTGACCGCCCAATAGGCTTCCTCTAAAGTGGGGAATAGTGTGAGGAAGTGTATTTTTGTGTGAGGAAAGGGCTTCGGTGTGGGATGATGTGCACTAGCCGAAGCGGACCAGTCAACGCCACGCCAAGCCGCCGCAGGCAGGCGCGGGACGGGGGTGAACTTGTTTCAGGGAGCATCGGCGCTCTCCCTCGATGCCAAGGGTCGG
>JAPSLC010000022.1 GCA_031181345.1 Cupriavidus sp.
GTACGGGCTGGGGGGGAGGGGGGCGAACCACCCCCTCTCCCCGACCCTCTCCCCCTGAGGGGGAGAGGAAGAACACAGTTGGCTCTCATTGCGCTGCTCCCGGTTTTCTGCCCTCTCCCGCTTGCGGGAGAGGGGCGGGGGAGAGGGCAGCGGCGCTCGCCATCCCGCCACCCGTCCGCGCTTCGTTGAACGCTTGATCCTCGACCACGACACCGATTCCATGCCCCGACCTCTGCTGCCCCGCGCCGCCTGGTGGCGCGCCACGCTTGCCGCGCTGTTGTCGCTGCCGCTGTTGTTGGCGGCGCCCGCGCTGTGGGCGGCCGCCGCGCTGACCCAGGCCGATCTGCAGCCGCTGGCCGAAGACGATTTCGATGCCAAGCGTGGTGCCATCGCCGCGCTCGCGAAGGCCGATCCGAAGCAGGCCGGTCCGATCCTGCAGGCGCTGCAGGACGACACGCTGCAATTCGCGCCGGGCATCGGCATGGTGCGCGTCGAGGGCGAGCGCGCGATCGACGCGATCACCGGCAAGCCGGTCGACGTCGATGCCGGCGCGCTGCAATCGCTGACGCTGAACAACAGCCTGCGTGCGCAGGTCGACGGCGCGGCCGGCAGCCTGCTGCTGTCCTCGCCGGACGCCGCGGTGCGCGCGCAGGCGATCGCCGCGCTGCTCGAGCGCCCCGAGGACGCGCCGCGCGAGGCCGTCGCCACCGCGCGCCAGTCGGAGGCGGACAGCGCGCTGCGCGCCCAGCTCGACGTGATCTGGGCCAATACCGTGCTCGCCGACGGCAGCCGCGACGAACGGCTCGAAGCGATCCGCATCCTCGGCCGCGACAGCGATCCGGCCACGCGCCAGCGGCTGCAGCCGCTGGTCGAGCGCGACGACAGTGGCCAATACCGCGAGCCCGACGCGCAACTGCGCGCCGCCGCGCAGCAGGCGCTCGACAGCCTGCGCGCGAGCGAACGCCAGGCCGAGCTGGTCGGCAATCTGTTCGCTGGCCTGAGCCTGGGCAGCGTGCTGCTGCTGGCCGCGCTGGGCCTGGCCATCACCTATGGCCTGATCGGCGTGATCAACATGGCCCACGGCGAATTCCTGATGATCGGCGCCTATGCGACCTGGCTGGTGCAGACGCTGTTCCGCACCTATCTGCCCGGTGCCTTCGACTGGTATCTGCCGGCGGCCTTGCCCGCGGCCTTCCTTGCCGCCGCCGCGGTCGGCTTCGTGCTGGAGCGGCTGGTGCTGCGCCACCTGTACGGCCGTCCGCTGGAAACGCTGCTGGCGACCTTCGGCGTCAGCCTGCTGCTGATGCAGGCGGTGCGGATGCTGTTCGGCGCGCAGAACGTCGAGGTCGCCAATCCGGGCTGGATGAGCGGCGGCGTGCAATGGATGCCGGGGCTGGTGATCCCGTACAACCGCATCGTCATCGTGCTGTTCGCGCTGGCCGTGGTGGCGATCGCCTGGGCGGTGCTCAATCGCACCCGGCTCGGCCTGTTCGTGCGCGCCACCACGCAGAACCGCACGATGGCCGCCTGCGTCGGCGTGCGGACCTGGAAGGTCGACAGCTATGCCTTCGCCTTCGGTGCCGGCATCGCCGGCCTCGGCGGCTGCGCGCTGTCGCAGATCGGCAATGTCGGGCCCGACCTGGGGCAGGCCTACATCATCGATTCCTTCATGGTGGTCGTGATGGGCGGGGTGGGGCAACTGGCCGGCACCATCGTCGGCGCCTTCGGCCTGGGCATCATCAACAAGTTCATCGAGCCGTTCTACGGCGCGGTGCTGGCCAAGATCATCGTCCTGGTGCTGATCGTACTGTTCATCCAGAAGCGGCCACAGGGACTGTTCGCGCTCAAGGGGCGCAGCGCGGAGGCATGATGCAGAGCTCGATCGATCCTGGAACGCGTGCCTTCACGCTGGCGGTGCCCGCGCGCCAGCCCTTGTTCTCGGCGCGCGGCTGGCTGGCGCTGGCGTTCGTCGCGCTGCTGGCGGCCGTGGCGGTGCCGGTGTGCGCGCTGGTCCTGCCCGAGACGCATCCGCTGCATCTGTCGGCCTATGCGCTGACGCTGATCGGCAAGATCATGTGCTTCGCGCTGGCCGCGATCGCGCTCGATCTGGTGTGGGGTTACTGCGGGATCCTGAGCCTGGGCCACGGGCTGTTCTTCGCGCTGGGCGGCTATGCAATGGGCATGTACCTGATGCGCGCGATCGGCCGCGACGGCGTCTATCGCAGCGAGCTGCCCGACTTCATGGTGTTCCTCGACTGGAAGGAGCTGCCGTGGTTCTGGCATGGCACCGAGCACTTCGGCTACGCGCTGCTGCTGGTGGTGCTGGTGCCCGGCGTGCTGGCCTGGCTGTTCGGCTTCTTCGCCTTCCGCTCGCGCATCAAGGGCGTCTATCTGTCCATCATCACGCAGGCGATGACCTATGCCGCGATGCTGCTGTTCTTCCGCAACGAGACCGGTTTCGGCGGCAACAACGGTTTCACCGACTTCAAGCGCATCGCCGGCTTTGCCATCGCCGCACCCGAGACGCGCACCGTGCTGTTCGTGCTGACGGCCTTCGCGCTGCTCGGCGGCCTGATCGCCTGCCGCTATATCGTGGCCTCGAAGCTCGGCCGTGTCGTCACCGCGGTGCGCGACGCCGAGACACGCGTGATGTTCTCCGGCTACAACCCGCTCGGCTACAAGCTGTTCGTCTGGACCTTCTCGGCGGTGCTGTGCGGCATCGCGGGCGCGCTGTACGTGCCGCAGGTCGGCATCATCAATCCGGGCGAGATGTCGCCCGCCAATTCGATCGAGATGGCGGTCTGGGTCGCGGTCGGCGGGCGCGGAACGCTGATCGGCCCGGTGATCGGCGCCTTCCTGGTCAATGGTGCGAAGACGCTGTTCACGGCCCATTTCGCCGAGTACTGGCTGTTCCTGCTCGGCGCGATGTTCGTGCTGGTGACGCTGTACCTGCCGAACGGCGTGGTGGGGCTGCTGGCGCGTCTTCGTCGCGATGACCGCGTGCGCAAGCCCAAGCCGGCCGCGCAGTCCGCAACATCGGCAACGCCGGCCGCACCGATGAGGGTGCCGGCCGCGCGCAGCGGAGGAGAAGCATGAACGCCGCACTTGACGAACGCCACGACTCCACGCAGGCGGAAAGCGGCGATGCCACCGGCTTGGGCCGCGTGCTCGAGCGCGGCGCCATCGACGTCTCGCACGGCCCGATCCTCTATCTGGAGGACGTCACCGTGCAGTTCGACGGCTTTCGTGCGCTGAACAAGCTGACGCTGTCGATCGACCACGGCGAGCTGCGCTGCGTGATCGGGCCCAATGGCGCCGGCAAGACCACGATGATGGACGTGATCACCGGCAAGACCGGACCGCGCAATGCCTCGGTCAGCGGTCGCGTGTTTCTCGGCCAGAGCATCGACCTGATGCGGCTGAACGAGCCCACCATCGCGCAGACCGGCATCGGCCGCAAGTTCCAGAAGCCGACCGTGTTCGAGCAGCACGCGGTGTGGGAGAACCTGGAGCTGGCGATGAAGGCCGACAAGCGCTGGTGGTCGTCGCTGCGAGCGCGGCTCGATGCCGATGGCCGCCGCCGCATCGAGCAGACGCTGGGGCTGACCGGCCTGGAAGACGAGGCGTACCGGCCTGCGGGGCTGCTGTCGCACGGACAGAAGCAGCGGCTGGAGATCGGCATGCTGCTGATGCAGCGGCCGCAACTGCTGCTGCTTGACGAGCCCGTGGCCGGCATGACCGACGAGGAAACGATGCAGCTGGCGCAGCTGCTCAATGGCCTGCGCGGCAGCTGCTCGATGATGGTGGTCGAGCACGACATGGAATTCGTCGCCGCGTTGGCGGGCGAGTCCGGCAAGGTCACGGTGCTGGCGGAAGGCAGCGTGCTGGCCGAGGGCACGCTGGACGCGGTCAAGCGCGACGAGCGCGTGATCGAATCGTATTTGGGGCGCTGACGGCGCTGAATTCGAGCACAGAAAGGAAAGCCGATGCTGCAAGTCAGCGGATTGAACCAGTACTACGGCGGCAGCCACATCCTGCGTGACGTCAGCTTCGAGGTGCCCGAGGGGCGCCTGACCACGCTGCTCGGCCGCAACGGCGTGGGCAAGAGCACGCTGCTCAAATGCCTGATGGGCGTGGTGCCGACGCGCAGCGGCACCGTTCGCTGGAACGGCCGGACGCTGGACAAGGCGCCGCCCTACGAGCGCGTCGCCGCCGGGCTGGCGTATGTGCCGCAGGGGCGCGAGATCTTTCCGCGGCTCACCGTCGAGGAAAACCTGCTGATCGGCGCCGCGAGCCGCGGCAAGCCGGCCGGCGTGCCCGACCGCATCTACCAGCTGTTTCCGGTGCTGCGCACGATGCGGCAGCGCCGCGGCGGCGATCTGTCGGGCGGGCAGCAACAGCAGCTGGCAATCGGCCGCGCGCTGATGAGCGAGCCGAAGCTGCTGATCCTCGATGAGCCGACCGAAGGCATCCAGCCGTCGATCATCCAGGACATCGGCCGTGCGCTGCGGCTGCTGGTCGACGAGTTCGGCATGACGGTGCTGCTGGTCGAGCAGTACTACGAATTCGCGCGCCATCTGGCCGATCACTACGTGGTGATGAGCCGCGGCGAGGTGGTGGCCAGCGGCGAGGGCGGCCGGATGGAAGAGGAGGGCGTGCGGGAGCTGATCGCGGTCTAGGCCAGCGATCTTCGCCTTCGCTCGATCGATGCGCCATCCCGATTTCCCCGCCGACGATCCCGCCGCGGCGCTGGCCATGCCGGCGGCGTGGCACGCGCAGCTGCGGCTGCGCTTTGCCGTGCGCGGCGAGCGCAGCGCGCTGGTCGAGCGGCGGCATGCCGGACCGCTGATGGTCCAGAAGCCGCTGTATCCCGAGGGCGGCATTTGCCATGCAGTGGTGCTGCATCCCCCGGCGGGCATCGCGGGCGGCGACGTGCTCGACATCGATATCGGCATCGAGCCGGATGCGCACGCGGTGCTGGCCACGCCGGGCGCGACCAAGTGGTACAAGTCGCTCGGCCGCGACGCCAGCCAGCGGGTGCGCATCGCGCTCGCGCCGGGCGCGCGGCTGGACTGGCTACCGCAGGAGAACATCGTGTTCGACGATGCGCGTGCGCGGCTCGCGACCACCGTGGAGGTCGCGCCCGGCGCCAGCGCGATCGGCTGGGATGCGCTGGTGCTCGGCCGGCAGGCTTCCGGCGAGCAATGGCGGTGCGGAACCGCATGGATGGACACGCGCATCGGGCAGGGCGCGCGCACGCTCTGGCGCGAGCACGCGCGCCTCGATGCCGATTCGCCGCTGCGCCAGGCGCGCGTGGGGCTGGACAGCCTGCCGGTGCTCGGCACGCTGTGGGCCGTCGGCGCCGGCGCGACACAGGAGCTGGCCGAGCGGCTTGCCGAGAGCCTGCCGTATCGCGCCGATCTGCGTGCCGGCGTGACGTGCCTTGCCGACGCCGAGCAGCCGATGTTGCTGCTGCGCGTGCTCGGCGCGCATATCGAGCCGGTGCGCGAGCTGATGGTGGCGGCGTGGAGCGCGTTGCGCGTGCCGATCCATGGAGTGGCCGCGAGGCCGTTGCGGCTGTGGTCGACGTAACGAGCCCACGTACAAGCTGAAGTAACGACAGGACCCCGAGGACAGGCGATGGAACTGACCCCAAGAGAAAAAGACAAGCTGCTGATCTTCACCGCCGCGCTGCTGGCCGAACGCCGCCAGGCGCGCGGGCTGAAGCTGAACTATCCGGAGGCGGTCGCGCTGATCACCGCCGCGATCATGGAGGGCGCGCGCGATGGGCGCACCGTCGCCGAGCTGATGCATGCCGGCACCACGGTGCTGTCGCGCGAGGACGTGATGGACGGCGTCGCCGAGATGATCCCGGAGATCCAGGTCGAGGCGACCTTTCCCGACGGCACCAAGCTCGTCACGGTGCACCAGCCGATCGTCTGACCCTGGTCGTCTGCATCGCAGCCGCTCATCGCATTTCCGTATTCCACAGAGGACCACCATGCCCGGTTTGATTCGTTCCCTTTCCGCTCAACACGCCATGCAACCCCGCCTGCAGCACGTCGCCGTCCGCATCGGGGGCTTGGCCGCGGTGCTGGCCAGTGCGCCGGCCCAGGCTCACCCGGGGCACGATGTCGCCAGCGTCGGCGCCAGCCTGGCCTCGGGCCTGCTGCATCCGTTGACCGGCGCCGACCATCTGCTGGCGATGGTCGCGGTTGGGGTCTGGAGCGCACTGGCCATCAGCAGCCACGCCGGCGCCGGCGGTGGCGTGCTGCGCGTGCCGCTGGCCTTCGTCGCGCTGATGCTGGTCGGCGCCGTGCTGGGTCTGGCCGGCTTTGCGTTACCTGCTGTCGAGCCGATGATCGCCGCTTCGCTGCTGGTCGTCGGCCTGCTGGTCGCGCTGCGCGCGCGCCTGCCCGCCGGCGTGGCGATGGCGCTGGTCGGCGGCTTCGCGCTGTTCCATGGCTATGCGCACGGTGCCGAACTGCCCGCGACCGCCGACGCGCTGTCCGCTGTGCTGGCCTATGTCGGCGGCTTTGCGGTGACCACCATGGCGCTGCATCTGGCCGGCATCGGCGCCGGCACGGTGCTGCGCCGGCATGCGCCGTGGCTCGCGCGCGCGGCGGGTGCCGGCGTCGCGCTGTATGGCGTCGGGCTGTTGGTGGCCTGATTCCAGGCCTCACCAAAGACAGGAGACGCCATGATCCCCGGTGAACTGATGCCCGCCGACGGCGAGATCGAACTGAACGCGGGACGCGCGACGAGACGGCTGACGGTCGCCAATACCGGCGACCGGCCGATCCAGGTCGGCTCGCACTTCCACTTCCACGAGACCAACGCCGCGCTGGACTTCGATCGCGATGCCGCGCGCGGCTTCCGGCTCAATATCGCCGCCGGCACCGCGGTGCGCTTCGAGCCTGGGCAGTCGCGCACCGTCGAACTGGTCGCCCTCGATGGCGACCGCGTCGTCTACGGCTTCAACGGCAAGATCATGGGAGCGCTGTGATGGCGTTGACAATCGGACGGCAAGCCTATGCCGAGATGTTCGGCCCGACCACCGGCGACCGCCTGCGGCTGGCCGACACCGCCCTCGTCATCGAGGTCGAGAAGGATTTCACGATCTACGGCGAGGAGGTCAAGTTCGGCGGCGGCAAGGTGATCCGCGACGGCATGGGGCAGAGCCAGCGTCTCGCGCGCGACTGTGTCGACACCGTGATCACCAATGCGCTGATCGTCGACCATTGGGGCATCGTCAAGGCCGATATCGGCATCAAGGACGGGCGCATCGCCGGCATCGGCAAGGCGGGCAATCCCGATATCCAGCCGGGCGTGACGATCGTGATCGGCCCGGGCACCGAGGTGATCGCCGGCGAGGGGATGATCGTGACCGCCGGCGGCATCGACAGCCATATCCACTTCATCTGCCCGCAGCAGATCGAAGAGGCGCTGATGAGCGGCGTCACCACGATGATCGGCGGCGGCACCGGCCCGGCGACCGGCACCTATGCGACCACGGTGACGCCGGGCCCCTGGCATATGGAGCGGATGCTGCAGGCGGTGGACGCCTATCCGATGAATATCGGGCTGCTCGGCAAGGGCAACGCCAGCCTGCCGCAGCCCATCGTCGAGCAGGTCGAGGCCGGCGCGATCGGGCTGAAGCTGCACGAGGACTGGGGCACCACGCCGGCGGCGATCGATACCTGCCTGTCGGTGGCCGACGCGACCGACGTGCAGGTCGCGATCCATACCGACACGCTGAACGAGGGCGGCTTCGTCGAGGCCACCATCGCCGCGTTCAAGGGCCGCACCATCCATACCTATCACACCGAAGGGGCGGGCGGCGGCCACGCGCCGGACATCATCAAGGTCTGCGGCGAGGCCAACGTGCTGCCGTCGTCGACCAATCCGACGCGGCCCTACACGATCAATACGATCGACGAGCATCTGGACATGCTGATGGTCTGCCATCACCTCGATCCATCGATCGCCGAGGACATTGCCTTCGCCGAAAGCCGCATCCGCCGCGAGACCATCGCCGCCGAGGACATCCTGCACGACCTCGGCGCGTTCTCGATGATCTCCAGCGACTCGCAGGCGATGGGGCGCGTCGGCGAGGTGATCCTGCGTACCTGGCAGACCGCGCACAAGATGGCGGTGCAGCGCGGCAAGCTGGCCGGCGATCCGCACGATGCGCGCGGCGGCCACGACAACTTCCGCGTCAAGCGCTACGTCGCCAAGTACACGATCAATCCGGCGCTGACGCATGGCGTCGCGCACGAGGTCGGCTCGATCGAGGTCGGCAAATGGGCGGACCTGGTGCTGTGGAAGCCGGCGTTCTTCGGCGTCAAGCCGAGTCTGATCCTGAAGGGCGGCATGATCGCCGCCGCGGCGATGGGCGACCCCAATGCCTCGATTCCGACGCCGCAGCCGGTGCACTACCGGCCGATGTTCGCCAGCGCCGGCGGGGCGCTGCACCGCTCGTCGCTGACCTTCGTTTCGCAAGCCGCGTTGGCCGCGGATGTGGGCGGGCGCTACGGCCTGCAGAAGACGCTGTCGGCGGTGCGGGGTACGCGCACGGTCAGCAAGCGCGACATGGTCCACAACGACTGGCAGCCCACCGTCACCGTCGATCCGGAGACCTATCAGGTCGTTGCCGACGGCCAGTTGCTGACGTGCGAGCCGGCCACTTCGCTGCCGATGGCGCAGCGCTATTTCCTGTTCTGACCATGCACAAGATCGACAAGCATCTTCCCGTGCCGCACGGCATCGCGCCGGTGCTGGTGCGCCGCGCGCCCAAGCTGGTGCTGCCCTTCGGCGATCGCAGCAAGAGCCGGCTGCGCGCCGCGCTCGACAACGGCGAGGAAGCGGCCATCTTCCTGCCGCGCGGCACGGTGCTGCGCGGCGGCGATCTGCTGGTGACCGCCGACGGCGTCTTCGTCGAGGTGCAGGCGGCCGCCGAATCGGTGCTGCAGGTGCGCGCCGACGATCCGCACGCGCTGATGCGCGCGGCTTATCACCTCGGCAACCGGCACACGCCGGTCGAGATCGGCCGCGACTATCTGCGCCTGGAATACGACCCGGTGCTGGCAGACATGCTGGTCCGCCTGGGCGTGCAGATCGAACGCGCCGAGCTGCCGTTCGAACCGGAAGCCGGCGCCTACGGCGGCGGACACAAGCACGGCCACGACGCGACCTTCGCCGAGGACCATGCGGCGGCGCAGGCGGTGTTTCACGAGCATCATGGGGACGCGCACTCGCACTCGCACTCGCACTCGCAATCGCATGATCATGACAAGAATCAGCAGGGCAAACATGCGCATCATGCAGGCTGCGATCACGAGCACTGAGACCCGGATATGTGTCCCGTCCATCGAAGCTTTGCGCAATCGTTGCGGCAGCGACAGACTGACGCCGAGAACCGTTTGTGGTTTTTCCTGCGGGCGCATCGGATGATGGGGTTCAAGTTTAAACGGCAAGTGCCCGTCGGGCCGTATGTCGTCGATTTCCTATGCATGCGGCTCAGGCTCGTGATTGAGGCCGATGGTGGACAGCATGCGAACGGAAAGGATGCTGCTCGCGATCAATGGCTGATCAGTCAGGGCCTGACAGTCTTGCGGTTCTGGAACCATGAAGTCCTCCAGCAGACGGAGGCCGTGCTGGAACGAATCCGTATCGAGTTGGAGGCGTTGGCTGCCCTCTCCCCCAGCCCCTCTCCCGCAAGCGGGAGAGGGGAGCGTGGTGCCGGTAAGGGACCGCGTCGATCCACCGGGAGGCCCACCGGTGCTGCAGGGAATGTGCGCCGCGATAGCGTTCTCCCCTCTCCCGCGCGCGGGAGAGGGGCTGGGGGAGAGGGCGCGGCGCCTCCATCGCGACGAGCCTCGTCACGGCGACATTCACCGGTACACCAATGACCCCGCTCCCCCAACTGCTTTCGCTGCTGCATCTGGCCTCGCCGGCGCTGCCGATCGGCGGGTTCAGCTATTCGCAAGGGCTGGAGGCGGCGATCGATTTCGGCATCGTGCGGGATGCCGATAGCGCGGGGCAATGGATTCGCGACAATCTGCTGCACGTGCAGGCGCATGCCGAAGCGCCGCTGTGGCTGCTGCTGCATCGCGCCTGGCGTGCCGGCGACCGCGATGGCGTGCGGCACTGGAACGACTGGTTCCATGCCAGCCGCGAGAGCGCCGAGCTGCGGCTCGAGACCGAGCAGATGGGATGGTCGCTGGCGCGGCTGGTCGGCCAGATGCAATGGGGCGAGCCGGCGCTGCGCGAGGCCCTGGCGGCGCTGTCGCCGGTGTGCCTGCCGACGGCCTTCGCCGCGGCGTGCGCCGCGCTGCAGGTCGACGAGCGCGACGGGCTGGCGGCCTACTGTTTCAACTGGGTGGAGAACCAGATCGCCGCGGCGATCAAGGCGGTGCCGCTGGGGCAGGTCGCGGGCCAGCAGATCCTGCGGGGCATGCATGGCTGCGTGCTCGATGCCGTGGCCGAGGCAGCGCGCCGTGCCGATGCCGACCCGCCCGCGCTGTCGACGCTGTCGCCGATGCTCGGCCTGCTGTCGGCTCGCCACGAAACGCAGTATTCCCGGCTGTTCCGCTCCTGAGGACAGCCGCACATCGAATCGGACGAGACATCATGACCCGTACCAAGACACTCCCTCCGCTGCGCGTCGGCGTCGGCGGCCCGGTCGGCTCCGGCAAGACCACCTTGCTGGAGATGCTGTGCAAGGCCATGCGCGAGCGCTACGACCTGGTGGCGATCACCAACGACATCTACACGAAGGAAGACCAGCGCCTGCTGACGATCTCCGGCGCACTGCCGGCCGAGCGCATCATGGGCGTGGAAACCGGCGGCTGCCCGCATACCGCGATCCGAGAGGACGCGTCGATCAACCTCGAGGCGGTCGACCGCATGCTGGCGCGTTTTCCCGATGCCGACGTGGTGTTCATCGAATCCGGTGGCGACAATCTGGCGGCGACATTCAGCCCGGAGCTGTCCGACCTGACGATCTACGTGATCGATGTCGCCGGCGGTGAGAAGATTCCGCGCAAGGGCGGGCCGGGCATCACCAAGTCGGATCTGCTGGTGATCAACAAGACCGACCTCGCGCCGTATGTCGGCGCCAACCTCGACGTGATGGAAAGCGATGCGCGCAAGATGCGCGGGGAGCGGCCTTTCGTGATGGGAAGCGTCAAGTCGGGGCAGGGTCTTGACGCGGTGATCCGCTTCATCGAGCGGCAGGGCATGCTGGCGATGTAGCGCCGCGGCCGATGCCGTCAGGCGGCATTTTGTCCGGCGGCACGCTTGCGCGCGAGGGCGCGTGCCACCGAGGCGACCAGATCCTGGTCGTCATTATCGAGTCTAGCCATATAACGCCGCGCATTCCGTTGCGCGGTAGTTTCTTCCGCGCCGAATGGCGTGCGGAAGTCCTCCACCGTCAATACCGAGTTGTCGCCATCGAACTTGAGCATTTCGCCGGGAGGAACGCCGAGGGTATCGGCCAGCGTGCAGATGTTGATCAAGGCCACGTTCCGCAGCCCGCGCTCGATGCCGCTGAGGTAGGAGCGCGCCATTCCGCTTTCGAGCGCGAGTTTTTCCTGCGACCAGCCCCTTTGTTTGCGCAGGGCCGTTAGTCTTTGGCCAAATAGCTTGAGAGGATCGCCGATCATGGTAAGGGGGAGAGAGGAATTTGAAGGAAGTTAAGGGATTCGCCTGATCGACTCGACATCCTAGAGTCCGTCGCACAATCGGTGTCAGACAACATAACCTTGCGATATAAACACTATAGATTGCGGAAAGTGTTGAAAATCCGCGCAGGTATCGGGAAATCAAAAGCGCGCAACGCTTTTTTCTCATGTTCGCAGGCGAATGTCATACAGGTATTCACCTGAATCGATCTCTCAATAAACTAAAGGACCACGCGTTTGCGTTAAGGAATGACCAAGGCGATCCGCTGATGGATCGCCCGGAGAGTGCCGCGTACCGGCGCCGACGAGCGGCCGCCGAAGGAAAAAAGCCCCCGGCTTTCGCTGGGGGCCTTCGATTGCGGAGCCTGCCGCGCGCAGTGACCAGACCGGCCGGGCGGAACCGGCCCGCCGGCTTCGGCGCGTGTCCCGCTCAGCGGCGGGCGTATTGCGTGGCGCCGAACAGGATCTCGCGCTCCTTGTCGGTATGCAGCGGCTTGCGCTCGCGCGCCAGCACCTCGACGCCGCGCTTGACCGCGGGGCGTTCCGCGATCGTGTTGAACCAGCGCTTCAGGTTGGGATAGTCGTCCAGGTCGACGCCCTGGTTCTGCCAGCTGCGCAGCCACGGGAAGGTCGCGATATCGGCAATCGTATATTCGTCGCCGGCCAACCAGGGCCGCTCGGACAACTGCTTGTCGATCACGCCATAGAGGCGGCGCGCCTCATTGGTATAGCGCTGGATCGCATATTCGATTTTCTCCGGCGCATAGATGCGGAAATGGTGCGCCTGGCCCAGCATCGGTCCGACCCCGCCCATCTGGAACATCAGCCATTGCAGCGTTTCGTATTTGCCGCGCACGTCCTCGGGCAGAAACTTGCCGGTCTTGCCGGCCAGATACAGCAGGATCGCGCCCGATTCGAACAGCGAGATCGGTTTGCCGTCCGGTCCTTCGCTGTCGACGATCGCCGGGATCTTGTTATTCGGGCTGATCTTCAGAAATTCCTCGCCGAACTGGTCGCCGGCGCCGATATTGATGGGGTGCACCTGGTAGGGCAGGCCGCACTCTTCCAGCATGATATGAACCTTGTGGCCATTGGGCGTGGCCCAGCTGTAAACATCGATCATCGAGGAAGCTCCTGGACGGGAGAGAGGGCGCCGCAAACTGGCCAGCGCAGCGCCGGTTGAATGGACCGACGCATTTAATCACAGAAGAAAAAAACGCGCAGACAGGCTGCGCGTGGGGATGGCTGGCTGCCGGCGCAGCCGCCCTGGAGTCGTGCGGCCGGATGGCCGCCGGATGCTTTTTATCGGGACGACGGCATCAGCCGCCGCGCGTGACCGGCATCTGGATCTCGTCCGGATTCAGGCTCATATGCTTGGCCAGTTCCAGCTTGGCGATCGAGTTGCGGTGCACCTCGTCCGGTCCGTCGGCCAGGCGCAGCGTGCGCTGATGCGCCCACCACGAGGCCAGCGGGAAGTCTTCCGACACGCCCGCGGCGCCATGCACCTGGATCGCCCAGTCGATGACCTTCAACGCGACGTTCGGCGCCACCACCTTGATCATCGCGATCTCGGCCTTGGCGACCTTGTTGCCGACCGTGTCCATCATGTACGCAGCCTTCAGCGTCAGCAGGCGCGCCATCTCGATCTCGCAGCGCGCCTCGGCGATGCGTTCCTGCGTGACGCCATGGCGGGCGATCTGCTTGCCGAAGGCGACCCGGTCCAGGCTGCGCTTGCACATCAGTTCCAGCGCGCGCTCGGCCACGCCGATGCTGCGCATGCAGTGGTGGATGCGGCCCGGGCCGAGGCGGCCCTGCGCGATCTCGAAGCCGCGGCCCTCGCCCAGCAGGATGTTCTCCGCCGGTACGCGCACGTTCTTCAGTTCGATCTCCATGTGGCCGTGCGGGGCGTCGTCATAGCCGAACACGGGCAGATGGCGCTTGATGGTGATCCCCGGCGTATCGGCCGGCACCACGATCATCGACTGCTGCTCGTGGCGGCCCGCGTCCGGATTGGTCTTGCCCATCACGATATAGACCTTGCAGCGCGGATCGCCGGCGCCCGACGACCACCACTTGGTGCCGTTGATCACGTAGTGGTCGCCATCGCGCTCGATGCGGCAGCGGATATTGGTCGCATCGGACGACGCCACGTCGGGCTCGGTCATCAGGAAGGCGGAGCGGATCTCGCCGCGCAGCAGCGGCTCCAGCCACTTGTCCTTCAGCTCCTCCGAGGCGTAGCGCTCCAGCGTTTCCATGTTGCCGGTGTCGGGCGCGGCGCAGTTGAACACTTCCGGCGACCAGGGCACCCGGCCCATGATCTCGCACAGCGGCGCGTATTCCAGATTGGACAGCCCTTCGGGCGCGCGCTTCGAACGCGGCAGGAACAGGTTCCACAAGCCGGCCTCGCGCGCCAGCGGCTTCAGTTCCTCGATCAGCTTGCTCGGCACCCAGGCGTTGCCGGCCTTGCGATTGGCCTGGATCTCGGCGTGGAAGCGCTTCTCGTTCGGATAGATATGCTGGTCGAAGAAGGCCAGCAGCCTGGCGCGCATTTCCTTGACCTTGGGCGAGTATTCGAAATCCATGGTGTCTCCTCACAACCCCTGCGATTTGGCCCCGCCGCGGCTGCCGGACCGTACAGCAGCGGACCGGCAGGCGGCGGGCTGGCGCGATATACGCCGACTGAGGCCACTCTATCCCAATCCATGGAATATGAAAAATGAATTTTCTGGATTCGACGGTATCAATCTGCTGCATTCCATGACACAATCGCCGCCATGCAGCTCTCCCGCATCGACCTGAACCTGTTCGTCGTGTTTGACGCCATCTACACCGAAGGCAGCATCACGGCGGCCGCCCGGCAGCTGAACCTGACGCAGCCGGCGGTCAGCCATGCGCTCGGCCGCTTGCGCACGCTGTTCGACGACCCGCTGTTCGAGCGGCGCGGGCAGGGCATGGCGCCGACCCCGCTGGCGCGCTCGCTGGCCGGGGAGGTGCGCACCGCGCTGCAGTCGTTCGCGCGCACGCTGCAGGACACGCCGCATTTCGATCCCGCCGCGACGGTGCGGCGCTTCACCATCGGCATGCGCGACGCGCTGGAATCGACGCTGCTGCCGCCGCTGATGTCGCGCGTCGCCGCGGTGGCGCCGCACGTCGACATCGCGGCGGTCCGCTTCGACCGCCGCGAGATGGAATCGGAGCTGCTGGCGGGGACGCTCGATGCGGCGATCGACATCCTGCTGCCGGTCTCCCCGGCGATCCACCACGCGCAGTTCATGGCCGACCCGATGGTGGTGCTGGCCCGGCGCGACCACCCGCTGGTGAAGAAGGAATTGACGCTGGAGCGCTATCTGGCCGCCGAACACGTGCACGTGTCGTCGCGGCGACGCGGTGCGGGGCTGGAGGACCAGGCGCTGCACCGGATGGGCATGACCCGGCGGGTGCGGCTGCGCTGCCAGCACTACGCGGCGGCGTGCCGCATCGTCAGTTGTACGGACCTGCTGGCGACGCTGCCGCTGCGCTATGCGCGCATCGCCAACGAGGCGTATGGCAACCGCCTGCTGACGCTGCCGTTCAAGGTGCCGTCACTGGAGCTGCATCTGTACTGGCATGCGGGCGGCGAGAACGACGGCGCGAACCGGTGGTTGCGGGAGCAGTTGATGGCGGTGATGGCTGGACTGGAAAAAGGCGCGCCGGAGGCGTCCTGACTCGTTGCGCCAGCTACGTCGGCGGTATGGTCCGGCGCCCTGGGATCAAGACGTCGTCTCCGGAACCATGATCCAGCTGGCATCGAGCGCAGGTTCCGGCCCAGATTCGGAAGCCGCGATGCCCAAGACCGGGATGGGTGCTCGACGGTTCGCGATGTCGGCCAATTCGGCGGGCTCCGAAGCCCGCGGCGCGACGTCTTGGTCGGATGACTCATCGACGGAGTGGTCTTCGCTGTCATCGTCGCGGATGTCCGACACGTCGTCGTGCGGCGATGGGGAACGCACAGGTTGGGGCGGTTCCATTCCGCGCGACTGGTGCAGAACGGATTGCAGAGAAGGGCGGATGTCGCCGTCGGCCGTCGTTTGCCGCATCACCCGGTGCTCCGCATCGACCGCTTCGAACACATAGCTGCCGGAGCCGTTCATTTCCCGGTCGGTCCTGCGCGCAACGTAGTGGCGTTCATCCGCGCGCTTGTATTCGACCGGCACGAGTTTCCTGTTTCCTGTCTCCCGCTGCTCATGCAGCTGGATTGGCGTCAGCGATTGGTCCTCGGCGACGGCACCGCTTCGATAATGTCCGATTCCACTGGGGCGATCGTGCCGGAACGGCTCCGTCTCTGCGGCCGATATCCTGCGGTAGGCGACCCCGTCCCGGCGGCGACAATCGTCGAGCATGTCGTGAAAGAGGTCGGACAGGCAGTGGAAAAGACGGGACAACAGCCGGATCAACAGGTTGCCGCCGTCGGGCTGCATCGTCGTCAGGGCCCGGTCCAGTGCCGGTGCGAGGCACGCCACGTGGATGATGTCCAAGAGGTCGCTCACCTCGTATCGCTCGGGGTCCCGCCCCTTGAACCAGTTCAATATGCTGCGCAATGGCGGGTCGTTGGCGTCGCAACGGAATTCGATCTGATGGTCGATCGTCAGGACCGGGCGCAGATTCGACATGTAACGAGTGCTGCCGTCCGCGTCCGTGTAGGAATGCCATTTCATCAGCTTGTTGATGCGCCAGCCCGTGCCGTCCTCCAGCGGTGTGATCCGAGCGCTGACCACCGACGGCAAGGTTGGCAGATCGATTCCGCTGCGCAGCGATATGGTTCGCAGCGTCATTGCCTCGGCCTTCCAGAATGGCTCGGTGCAGATGGTGGCCGCGGCGGTATAGGCGTGCGCCAGATCGTCGATGTTCTGGCCGGGCGCGGCCTGTGCCTTCAATTGGCTCGCAATCGCGGCAATCAGTTCGTGGCCGGCCTGGGTCCTGCTGTACGCGTTGGTATTGGGCGCATGCCGATCGCGGATGCGGTTGTTTTGCCACGCCTGCCCCATCAGATCATCCGAGTTGATATGGGTAGCGCCGGCGAATTCGATCCGGCATCTATCCTGTTCGAACAGTTTCCATGCGGTCTGGGCGAATTGCGTGCCGAAGTTGACGCGCGCAATGCTCTCTGCGGGCGCGGTCGGGATGGGGATCGGCGCATGCGTGACGGCATGCAGCATGGCAGAGGGATCGATAAACGGTTTGGAGAATGGCATAGCGGGCGGCGAGTCAGTATGAGAGGGGCCGGTGGCCGAAGCGGCAGTATCGTGATCCGGCGCCGGGATATCGCTGCGGCCTTGACCGACGCCAGCCGGGCTTTATGAATTACCGCCCGCTGCGGAGGCCGGCTTGTCGTCCGGTTCTGCGTTGTTGGCAACGGTCGTGGAAGCAGGTCCGTTCGGTCCGGAGAATGTCCCCCCGCGGGGTCGTCCAGTGAGTACGCTGTTCTGCTTCCGGGACTCGACGCGATCCTTGTTCATCTGCTCCTGAACGACCCGGTTCACTACCTGCGGCTCCGCCATTGCCTGAGAGGCCAGGCGTGCATTGAGTTTCGCCACGTTCTCCTGCAGCTCGAGAATCTGGCTTTTTGCTTTGTGGTACCCGCCTGCCATCTCGTCGAGCTGGGCGCGCAATCCGTCCCGCTCGCTCCCGATCCCCATCATGTGTTGCTGAAGGTTCGCAGTGTCCGCGTGCAACTTGTCCCGCTCGGCGCGCAGCGCTTCTCGCTCTGCCTCACCTTCCTGTCGCAGTACACGTTCCGCTTCCAGGGCGCGTCGCAACGCCTCGAACTGCAACTCGGGCTCAGGGAGCGGCGGAATGTTGTCTGGTGGCATGGGGACATCCGGTTGAGGGTGCGGGTTGTGCTGGAGCGGTGCCTGGGGGGGCATGGCGTCCAGGATGGCGGCTCTCGCCCGCAAGTCGGCGTTCCGGTTATCCAGCAACGTCTTCAACGAGGGGACATTTCCCGCAGCGCCGGCATGTATGCATCGGATCCAATTGGGCCGATGCGCCAGTTTCTTGAAGACGATGTGCTGACAGCTCGTTTCCGGATTTTCCACATGGGGCTGGTGCGCAGTGCCGAGCCATGACCAGTCGCCGAGTTCATTGGGGACGCATGCCATGCGGTGACTGCCAAACTCCATGCCAACCTGCACCTTGATTTGCACGCCTCGAAATAGCCGCCCCAACAGCGGAATACGGGACAACGCATCGAGCAAGGCTGCACCGAGACCGCCGGACTTGTGTTTCAGCAGCTTGTCGCGGATCTCGGGCAGCGGACTGTTGACGTGCAGGGAGACGAAGCTCGCCTCCAGCCGGTGCTCCGACCCGACGCGCTTCAGTGGGATCACGACCTTGACATTGGCAGTCAGCACCGCACCGTCGACCCGCAGGCGATGCCATTTTTGGTCGGCCCGGTATTCCTTCCAGGCGGCGCTCAAATGGCATTCGATGGATTCGCCATCCTTTGATATCGTGACGTTCATGCCTACCTGCGCAGGACTCTCCAGGCGGATGTCGCCGAGGACTGTATCCCGGTTCAAGGTTTGCTGGAGTGCTGTCTCGGCTGTGTCCCAAAAGGCGGGACTCGCGATCAGTGCTGCGACGCCAAAGTAGGCTGCTTCCTCGGTGGCGGTATTCGGCGCACGGCGCGAATACGCGCGGGGCAATGTCGCGGCGATGTGGTACAGCATGGCCGCCCCTTCCCTGTCAGCGCTGTTTCTGGCGATGTCCTGCAGGGGAACGGTTTCGCCCCTGATCTGAAGCTTCGCGCGATTGCTGCCCAGGAATAGATGCTCGGCGCCCTCCAGAACCTGGGGCAACTGCTCGGGGGTCAGTTCCGGGACACTGATCGACGCAGCGAACAAGTCCTTGGCCGCGTAGCTATGTCCGGTCGACATCGAATTCAAATAGGAGACTTTCATGGTGCTCGCCTGTGACAGGGGGAGGTTTCACGTCCCGGCCGGCATCGCTCGTGCCGCGCCGGAGCCTTCGCGCGAGGCGGTGGCAGGCTGTCGCGACAAACATCGTTCGTCGACGCCGGCGGCACAGCCAACGACGGGTCACATGCTGCTACCGAATTGGTGTCTCAACTGTCGGTGGTTTACGGCCGTTTCCGATTTGCGACTTATTCGTATCGAAATGGCTGCGAAGTCAGACGGCAATGTTGCGCAGCGCGGCATCGAGGCGCGTCAGCGTGGCGCCGCAGGGCGCGGCGACCTTCATGGTCAGAAGGGGATCGGCGCGGGTGCGGCCGAGATTGATCGCAACGACCGGCTTGCCGGCCTGCGCGGCCGCGACGCAGAAGCGGTACCCGGAAAACACCATCAGCGACGAGCCCACCACCAGCAGCGCGTCGGCGCGCTGCAATGCCTCGTGGACCGCGGCCACGCGATCGCGCGGCACCGAATCGCCGAAGAACACCACATCGGGTTTGATGATGCCGGCGCAGCGGCGGCAGTGCGGCACCGTGAAGCCGTGCAGGTCGTCGGGCTCGAGATGCGCGTCGCCATCGGCCGACGGCGCGGCCGCCAGGCCGGCGATGGCCGGGTTGGCCGCTTCCAGTTCCCGCTGAATGTCGGCGCGGGCGTGCCGTTCGCCGCAGTGCAGGCAGACCACCCAACCGAGGCTGCCATGCAGTTCGATCACGTCGGTGCTGCCAGCCGCCTGGTGCAGGCCGTCGACGTTCTGGGTGACCAGCGCCTCGACATGTCCCGCCTGTTGCAGGCGGGCCAGCGCGCGGTGCGCGTCGTTGGGCCGGGCGCGCGACATGATCGGCCAGCCCACCATGCTGCGTGCCCAATAGCGCTGGCGGCGCGCGTGCGATTCGAGAAATTCGCGATGCTGGATCGGCGTGCTCGCACGCCAGTTGCCATCGGCGTCGCGATATCCGGGGATGCCCGAATCGGTGCTGATGCCCGCGCCGGTCAGCACCAGCAGGCGCGGATGCCGGCGTACGAAGTCGATCAGCGCCTGGTCGTCGCCATGCGGCGGACCGTCGACGGCGATCGGAGCGGCAGCGTCCGGCATGGCTCTGCTCACGGCGGTCACGGCGGTCACGACGAGGGCGCCTGCTCGGGATGCCGCGCCAGCCAGTCCTTCAATTCCTGCCGGTACCGCTCCATCTCCTCGTAATAGAAATCGAAGATGCAGGGGCTGCAGCCGCTGCCGCAGCAGGCGTCATCGTCGGGCCGGTTGGGCGGCAGCGGGCGGGGATCGTCGTGGGGAGAGGGGGTGGACACAGCGAACTGGCGAAAACCTATAGCAACGGCCAGTATACGCTTGCCGCCCCGGGGCTGCCCGTGGCGACACAGGCCCGAGGGCCTGTGGCCGCCGTCAGTCGAGCTTGATGCCGGCCTGCTTGACCACCGCGGCCCAGCGCGTCTTCTCGGTCGCAAAGAAGCGGTTGGTCTCCGCCGGCGTCATCGTCACCACCTCGGCGCCCTGGCCGGCCAGTTGCGCGCGTACTTCCGGCGAACGGATGATGCGCACCAGTTCGGCGTTCAGGCGCGTCACCGCGGCGTCCGGCATCTTGGCCGGCGCCATCACGCCCTGCCAGGTGCCCGATTCGAAGTTGGCCACACCTTGTTCGGCAATGGTCGGCAGATTGCCCACCAGCGGCATGCGCGTGCCCTTGGACACCGCGATCGCCTTCAGCTTGCCGCTCTGCACATGCGGCAGCGTGGCCAGCATGCCGTTCATCAGCACCTGCGCGGTACCACCGACCGTATCGGCGATCGCCTGCGCACCGCCCTTGTACGGCACGTACTGCCATTTGGCGCCGGTGGCCTGCTGCACGGCCACGCCGGCCAGATGCGGGGCACTGCCGATCGCGGTGACGGCGAAATTGAGCTCGCCGCGCTTGGACATCTCGACCAGGTCCTTCAGCGTATTGGCCTGCACCGACGGGTTGACCACCAGCATGTGCGGCGAATAGGCCAGCATGCCGACGCCCTTCAGGTCCTTGGCCGGATCGAAGGTCAGCTTGGTGTAGACCGACGGGCTGATCGCCAGCGCGCCGACATCGCACAGCAGCAGCGTGTGGTTGTCGCCGCCGGACTGCGCCACGAAGGCGGCGCCGACGTTGCCGTTGGCGCCGGGACGGTTGTCGACCACGACGGGCTGTCCCAGCGCCTCGCCCAGCTGCTTGCTGATCAGCCGGGCGATGATGTCCGACGACCCGCCGGCCGGATAGGGCACTACCAGCCGGATCGGCCGGTTGGGCCAGGCGTCTGCGGCCAGCGCAGGCGCGGACAACGGCGCGGCGGCAGCGGCGAGGGCGGCGGTAGAGGCCAGTTTGAGGAAGCGGCGGCGTGCTTGCATGATGTCTCCAGAACAGTTATTTGTCAGTCGTCATACAACAATGGTCGCCATCATAAGAGCCGGCATGCACGCCGTCCAGCGGGGAAACAGGGAAATTTGGCCTGTTTCAGGGAAATCCCGGGGGTGGGAACAGAGCGGGTCCGTTATATGTCGTCAGACAATCCGACTCACCTTTTACTGCAGGCAACGAAAAAGGGCTGGCACGGCTCTTCGCCGCGCCAGCCCTCGTCCGGCCAGCCCTCGAGCGGGCGTGTCCCGCTCAGGCGATCCGCTGCTTCGCCTTCTGTGCGTACTGCCAGCCCATCTCGGCCATCGGCCGGGCCCGTCTGCCGGCATCGACCGCCTGCGCCGACGACGCGGTGCCGTCGACCACCCGTTTGGCGATGCCCTGCAGGATGCCGGCGATGCGGAACATGCTGAAGGCCAGGTAGAAGTTCCAGTCGCCGGTGATCTGGCGGCCGGTGCGCTGCTCGTACATGCGGCGATAGGTCGCCTCGTCGGGGATGCCGAGGGCGGCGTAGTCGAGCCCGGCGATGCCGCGGAACTGGCCTGGCGCAATATGCCAGCTCATGCAGTGGTAGCCGAAGTCGGCCATCGGATGACCCAG
Source organism: Cupriavidus sp. (assembly GCA_031181345.1). Classification (GTDB taxonomy): domain Bacteria; phylum Pseudomonadota; class Gammaproteobacteria; order Burkholderiales; family Burkholderiaceae; genus Cupriavidus. The sequence goes on from JAPSLC010000022.1 coordinate 21,628, forward strand.
CGTCGACAGCTCCCAGTCCAGCACCGCCAGCACGCGCGGCTCGGTGGGATGGAACATCAGGTTGTCGAGCCGGTAGTCGCCGTGGACGATGCTGGTCAGGTCCTGGTCTTCCTCGGGGATATGGTGCGGGAGCCAGTCCATCAGCGCGTCCATCGCGTCGATCTTCTCCGTCTCGGACAGCTTGTACTGCTTGGTCCAGCGCTCGATCTGGCGCGCGAAGTAGTTGCCCGGCTTGCCGTAGTCGCCCAGCCCGATGGCCTGGTAGTCGACGGTATGCATGGCGGCGATGACGCGGTTCATCTCGTCGTAGATCGCGGCGCGTTCGCCTGGGCTCATGCCGGGCAGCGACTGGTCCCACAGCACGCGGCCGTTGACGTACTCCATGATGTAGAAGGCGCGGCCGATCACGGCCTCGTCCTCGCACAGCGCGTACATGCGGGCGACCGGCACGTCGGTATTCGCCAGCGCCGCCATCACGCGGTACTCGCGCTCGATCGCGTGCGCCGAAGGCAGCAGCTTCGACTTCGGCCCCGGCTTGGCGCGCATCACGTAGGTCCGGCCCGGGGTGATCAGCTTGAAGGTGGGATTGGACTGGCCGCCCTTGAATTGCTCGACCGTCAGCGGCCCGGCGAAATCCTCGACATGGTCGCGCAGCCAGGCCTCGAGCGCGGCGGTATCGAAGCGCTGCTGGTCGGCGACAGGGCGCGTGCCCTCGAACTGGGAAAGATTGCTGCTCATGCTGTCTCCGGTATCTTTTTTATCGGGATCGGTGCGGGTGTCCCCGCGATCGGCCGGCCTCGGCCGCGCGCTTCAACGATAGTTCGGCTTGCGCTTCTCCAGGAAGGCGCTGATGCCTTCGCCGCCGTCGGCGTGATGCAGCGCGGCGACGAAGTTCTCGCGCTCCTGCGCCAGATGAGCGTTCAGCGACAACGTGCCGGCCTGATTGATCAGCCCCTTGATGCGGCCCATCGCGTGCGAGGACTGCGCGGCCAGCGACTGGCCCAGGCGCAGCGCTTCGGCCAGCGCCTCGCCCGGCTCGGTCACGCGATTGACCAGGCCGAACTGCGCGAGCCGCTGCGCGTCGACGGTCTTGCCTTCGATCAGCAGCTCCGACGCCAGCTGGCGCGGCAGCGCGCGCGCCAGCTCATACGAGCCGCCGCCGTCCGGCGTCAGGCCGACCTTGACGTAGGCCATCACGAACTTGGCATTGCTGGCCGCCACCACGAAATCGCAGGCCAGCACCACCGAGAAGCCAGCGCCCGCCGCGGCGCCTTCCACCGCGGCGATGATCGGCTTCGGAAACGCGTGCAGGCTTTCGATCCAGGCGTGCAGCATCGTGATGCTGTCGGCTTGTACCTGCGGCGGCTGCGCGCGATTGCCCAGCAGCCGGTTCAGGTTGCCGCCGGCGCAGAACATGCCGTCGGCGCCGGTCAGCACCACCGAGCGGATGCCGCTGTCCTGCTCGGCCGCCTGCAGGGCTTCCTTCGTCGCGTGGTAGATCTCCGGGCCGAGCGCATTGCGCATTTCCGGGTTGGAGATGGTCAGCACCAGCGTCGCATCGACGCGTTCGGACAGCAGTTGGGCAGGCATGGCGGCTCGGCTCGGTGGCGTGTTGAGTGGAAGGGAAGCCCCGGGGAAGGGCGGCCCGGAAGGCGGTCGGGAAGCGTCAGGCTTCCTCGGTCAGCAGCGACAGGCCGAGGCTGGCGCGGCGCCACAGCCACGGACTCGGGCGATAGCGCATGTCGCCGGTCAGCCGCTCCATATTGCGCAGCACCTCGAGGACCAGCTGCGGGCCGATCGCATCGCCCAGCGCCAGCGGACCCTTCGGATAGCCCAGGCCCAGATTGACGGCGAGGTCGATGTCCGACGGCGTCGCGATGCGCTGCTGCGCGATATCCGAGGCGATATTGACGATGCACGAGACGATGCGCTGGGCGACGAAGCCGGCCGAGTCGCGGATCACCGTGACCGGCACGCCGTCGCTGGCGAACAGGCCGTGGGCGGCGTCGCGCATGGTTGCGCTGGTGGCGGGCGTCGTCATCAGCGTGCGGCGCTTGGTGGCCTCGAACGGCAGCAGCGTGTCGATGGCGACCACACGGCTCGCATCGAGGCCCTGCTGCAGCGCGCAGGTGGTCGCATCCAGACCCAGCGGGGTCACCACGATCAGCGCATCGGCCGACGGCGCGTTGCCGCCCTCGGGCGTGACGCCCATCGCGGTCAGCAGCTTGACCACCATCGCATGGCCGCGCTCGCTGTCGCGGCTGACCCAGACGCTGGCCGGCCGCGCGCCCGGCACCGGCGCGGCGGCGGGCAGCTGCTTCTGGCCATCGACGTAGCGGTAGAAGCCGGCGCCGGTCTTGCGGCCCAGCAGCCCGCCGACCTGGCGGATCGCCGTGATCGGCGACGGGCGATAGCGCGGCTCCTGGTAGAACTGGTTGTAGATCGACTCCATCACCGGGTGCGAGACGTCGAGCCCGGTCAGGTCCATCAGCTCGAACGGGCCCATGCGGAAGCCGGCCTGCTCGCGCATGATCGCGTCGATGTCGGCGAACTCGGCCACGCCTTCCTGCGCGGCCTTCAGCCCTTCGATGTTCATGCCGCGGCCGGCATGGTTGACGATGAAGCCCGGCATGTCCTTGCAGCGTACCGGCGTATGGCCCATGCGGCGCGACAGCGCCATCAGCGCATCGCCGACCGCCGGATCGCCGGACAGGCCGTCGATCACCTCGACCACCTTCATCAGCGGCACCGGGTTGAAGAAGTGATAGCCGACGACGCGGCCCGGGTGCCTGGCGCCGACCGCGATCGCGGTGATCGACAGCGACGAGGTGTTCGACGCGATCACTGCATCGGGACGCACGATGGCCTCGAGCTTGGCGACCAGGTCGCGCTTGACTTCGAGCCGCTCGACGATGGCCTCGAGCACCATGTCGCAGTCGGCCATTTCCTCGAGCGCGCCGCACGGCTGCACGCGCGAGAGCGTGGCGGCGGCATCGTCGCTGCTGATCTTGCCCTTGTCGGCGAGCTTGGCCAGCGTGTCCTGCAGGTACTGGCGGGCGGCCGCGACGGCCTGGGGATTGGTGTCGAACAGGCGGACGGTCAGGCCGGCCTGCGCGGCGATCTGGGCAATGCCCCGGCCCATCGCGCCGGTGCCCACGATGCCGAGGGTGTCGATAGTCAAAGTGCTCATCGTGCTTCCAAAAAGTTGTGGTTAAATTAGCACGCTCGTGCGGTTTTTGCACTCGTTGCGTGAACCCTGCCGCGCCGGCGCGTGCGCTGATCGGCCAAAAGCCGAGGCGCGGCCTACGCACGACATCACGTAGGACACTACGCAGGACAACAAAGGAGACATACCCATGCTGAAGCTCTGCGGCTTTGCCGCCAGCAACTACTACAACAAGGTCAAGCTGGCGCTGATGGAGAAGAATGTGCCGTTCGAGGAGGTGCTGGCCTGGATCGGCGAGACCGATCCGAACGCCTCGCCGCTGGGCAAGGTGCCGTACATCATTGCCGATGGCGGCTCGCTGTGCGAATCGGAGGTGATCGCCGAATACCTGGAGGCCGCCTATCCGCAGACCCCGCTGCTGCCGGCAGATCCGCTGGCCGCCGGCAAGGTGCGAGAACTGATCACCTACATGGAACTGTATCTGGAACTGACCGTGCGGGAGCTCTATCCCGAGGCGTTTTTCGGCGGCAAGGTCAGCGATGGCGTCAAGGAGCGCCAGCACAAGCTGCTGACGCGCTACATTCCGGCCTTCGCCAAGCTGGCGAAATTCTCGCCGTATGTGGCCGGCGACAGCTTCACGCTGGCGGACTGCGCCGCGGTGGTCCATCTGCCGCTGGTGTCGGCCGCCACCAAGATCATCTACGGCGCCGACATGCTGGCCGACCTGCCGGTCAAGGACTATCTGAAGCGGATGAGCGAGCGGCCGACGGTGCAGAAGGTGAACGCGGACCGCAAGACCAATACCGAACTGATGTTGAGCCGGAGCAAGTAAGGGCGCGAGGGCGCTTCAACACCACCCCCTCCCCCGACCCTCTCCCCCTGAGGGGGAGAGGGAGAACACACTCAGCAGAACGCCAATCGTCGCGCGGTTTTTCTCCCTTCTCCCGCTTGCGGGAGAGGGGCGGGGGAGAGGGCAACGGGCGGTCGCATCGCGCTGACCGCCCGCTCTACCTCACAGCCTGCGCAACCTCTCCAGCGCCAGCCCCAGCGTTTCCTCGCGCTTGGCGAAGCAGAAGCGCACCACGCCCGATTCGCGCGGCTGCGAATAGAACGCCGACACCGGAATCGCCGCGACGCCGATCTCGCGCGTCAGCCACATCGCGAAATCCGCCTCGCTCATATCCGAGATCGCCGAATAGTCGACGCACTGGAAATACGTGCCGTCCGACGGCAGCAGCTTGAAGCGCGTATCGGCCAGTCCCGCACGGAAGTAATCGCGCTTGGCCTGATAGAAGGCCGGCAATTCGAGATAGGCCGCGGGGTCCGCCATGTAGTCGGCCAGGCCGTGCTGCACCGGCGTATTGACCGTGAATACATTGAACTGGTGGACCTTGCGGAACTCGGCCATCAGCGCGGCCGGCGCGGCAACATAGCCGACCTTCCAGCCGGTCACGTGATAGGTCTTGCCGAAGCTCGAGACGACGAAGCTGCGCCGCGCCAGTTCCGGATGCCGCGCTACCGACTGATGCGCCTGGCCGTCGTAGACCATGTGCTCGTAGACCTCGTCCGACAGCAGCAGGATATCGGTGCCCGCCAGCAGCGCGGCCAGCTGGCGCATATCGTCCTCGCGCCAGATCGTGCCGGTCGGGTTGTGCGGCGTGTTGATCAGGATCATGCGCGTGCGCGGCGTGATCGCGGCGGCGAGGCGGTCGAACGGGATGCGGAAGTGCGGGGCGTCCAGCATCACCGGCACCGGCTTGCCGCCGGCCAGTTCGATCGCGGGCAGATAGCTGTCGTAGCACGGCTCCAGCACGATCACCTCGTCGCCCGGATGGACCGCGCACAGGATCGCGGTCAGCAGCGCCTGCGTGGCGCCGGCGGTCACCGTGATCTCGCTGTCCGCATCGTAGGCGCGGCCATAGAGCTTGCCGATCTTGTCGGCGATGGCCTGGCGCAGCCTGGGCACGCCGGCCATCGGCGGGTACTGGTTCAGGCCCGCCTGCATCGCGCGCGTGACCGCGTCGACGATCTTCGGATCGCAGTCGAAGTCCGGAAAGCCCTGACCCAGGTTGACCGCATTCTTCTCGGCGGCGAGCGCCGACATCACGGTGAAGATCGTGGTGCCTACGTTGGGCAGGCGGGACGGGGGCGGGCTGAGCGGAGCGTCGGCGGACATGTCGTCGTCAAATCGTCAAATCGTCAATCGGATGGCAGGCTGGCAGTCGGGGGCGATTCTAGCGCGCCGGCCGCGCGGCCAGCCAGGGCGCGAAGGCCTGCGGCGTCAATACCGCGACGCCGCTGCTGCGGCGCAGCCGGCCCGCGAGCTTGAGCACCGCCTTGTCCTTCGACACCAGGCAATCGGCGCCGGCGAAGTGCGCCAGCTCGATGAACTTCTGATCGTCGCCGTCGCGGCAGCGCGGCAGCCGGATCGCCTCGGCCTGCGTCGGGCAGGGCGGCGCGACCGCGGTGGTCAGCCGGTCCACGGTGGCCAGTGCCTCGCCGATATCGACCGCGAAGCGCGCGAACTGGGGATAGGCCAGCACGCGCCGCAACTCCTCGCGGCAATCGGCGCGGATCAGCGGCGCGATCGCGCCGTCTTGCAGCGCGGTGCGGATCGGCTCGGCATGCGGGTCGCGGAATACCAGCAGGTCGATCCAGACGTTGGAGTCCAGTACCACGCGGGGTGCGGAAACAGGGGCCGGGGGCGATGCGGGATCGGCAAAGGGTTCGGTGTCGGATGCGGAGTCCGGCCCGGTAGAGGGGTTGAGCATTCGTTACAATCTGGACTTTGTTTCTGCCGCATTCTGCCATGTTGATCGTTCTGTCGCCCGCCAAGTCGCTGGACTACGAGACGCCGCCCCGCGTCCGGCCCCCGCTCAATGCCAGCCACCTGCCGCGGCTGATCCCGCGTTCGGCGCAGCTGATCGAACGTCTGCGCGCACTGGCGCCGCAGGAAATCGGCACGCTGATGGACATCTCCGACAAGCTCGCGGTGCTTAACGCGACCCGCTACGCCGACTGGTCGCCGAAGTTCACCGCGCGCAACAGCAAGCCCGCGGCGCTGGCCTTCAACGGCGATGTCTACGAAGGGCTCGACGCGCCCGGCCTGTCGGACGACGACCTGGCCTTCGCGCAGCGACATGTGCGCATCCTGTCGGGCCTGTACGGCGTGCTGCGGCCGCTGGACTGGATGCAGCCGTACCGCCTCGAGATGGGCACTCGGCTGGCGAACGAGGCCGGCAAGGACCTGTATGCGTTCTGGGGCGACGACGTGACGCAGCTGCTGAACAAGGACTTCGCCGCGCTGAAGGGCGAGGGCGCGCCGACGCTGGTCAATCTCGCTTCCGAGGAATACTTCAAGGTGGTCCGTCCCAAGGTGCTGGACGCGCGCGTGATCACGCCGGTGTTCGAGGACTGGAAGGGCGGCCGCTACAAGATCATCTCGTTCCATGCCAAGCGTGCGCGCGGCACGATGACGCGCTTCGCCGTGACCCGGCGCATCACCGATCCGGCCGGCCTGAAGAAGTTCGCCGAGGACGGCTACGCCTACGACGCGAAGGCGTCGGACGCGACGCGCTGGGTGTTCCGCCGCCGGCTGGAAGACTGACGCCGCGCGCGGGGCATCGGCCGTGGCCCGGCACCCCGGCGGCCAACAACGAATTCGTCTTGCGAGGCTCAGACATGAAGACCGCAGCGCTGCATATCTCCAGCCGGTTCGATTCCGGCGCGATCGAAGTCGAGGCGCTGGACCGCGCCGACGATATCCGGCTGCGCATCCGCGCCGATTCGCATGCCGACTTCCGCCAGTGGTTCCATTTCCACCTGCAGGGCGCGGCGGGCCAGGCCTGCCGGCTGCAGTTCCTGAACGCCGGCGATTGCACCTATCCGGATGGCTGGCGCGACTACCGTGCGGTGGCCTCGTACGACCGCGTGCAGTGGTTCCGCGTGCCGACGCGCTTCGACGGGCAGGTGATGACGGTCGAATTCACGCCGGCGCACGACAGCGTCTGGCTGGCCTACTTCGAACCGTATCCGGAGGAACGCCACCTGGCGCTGCTGGGCACCTGCCAGCGTTCGCCGCGCGCGCGGCTGACGCATCTGGGCAGCACGGTGCAGGGCCGCGACATGACGGCGGTGACGATCGGCACGCCGGCAGAAGGCGGCAATGACGGCCGCAAGACGGTCTGGATGATCGCGCGCCAGCATCCGGGCGAGACCATGGCCGAATGGTTCGTCGAAGGCGTGCTGCAGCGGCTGACCGGCACCGGCATCTGGGCCGGCGACGGCGTGGCCGAGCGGCTGCTGCAGAAGGCCGTGTTCCATATCGTGCCGAACATGAATCCGGACGGCTCGGCGCTGGGCAATCTGCGGACCAACGCGGCCGGCGCGAACCTGAACCGCGAATGGATGGCGCCGAGCCTCGATACCAGCCCCGAGGTCTATCACGTGCGCCGGGCGATCGAGTCGACCGGCTGCGACCTGTTCTTCGACATCCACGGCGACGAGGGGCTGCCGTACAACTTCATCGCCGGCAGCGAGATGCTGCCCAGCTTTACCGAGTCGCAGCGCGTCGCGCAGGCGCGCTTCGTCGAGGCGTTCAAGCGCGCCACGCCGGACTTCCAGGACGTGCATGGCTATGCAGCGAGCAAGTACAACGCCGATGCGCTGAAGCTGGCCTCCAAGTACATCGGCCACGCGTTCGGCTGCCTGTCGCTGACGTTGGAGATGCCGTTCAAGGACAACGCCGACCTGCCGCAGCCCGAGGTCGGCTGGAACGGCGCCCGCAGCGCGCTGCTGGGCGCGGCGATGCTGCAGGCGATCCTGACGCAGCTGGACTGAGCGCCGCTGCCGGGGCGACCCGGCAGCGATGCAGCGGGGAAGGTCAGCGCGACGGCTTGCTGGTCTTCTTCGTCGACTTGCTGGCGCTGCTCGCACCGCCGGACTTCACCGCGGCCTTCTTCGCGCTGCCCGACGACTTGGCCGGCGATTTGGCCGACGTGGCCTTGCCCGACCGGCTCGACCTGGCGGCCTTCGCCTTCGACTTTCCGCCCCTGGCGGTGGCATTGCGCGGCGCCACGCTGACGGCAGGTTTGGCGGCCGGCTCGACGATGATGTCGCCGTCGTCGTCCAGCAGTTCGTAGGCCAGCATCATGCCGTCGTCATAGCCGCAGCGGACCTTGACCGGGTCCCAGCGCGATTGGCCCGATTGGCCCGATTGGCCGTTGCGGCGATGCGCGGCCGCGGAGAAGGTCACCACCGACGTGACCGGCACCGCCTGCTTGCCGCGCGAGAAGCGGCCTTCCCAGTTTTCGACCGAGGCCTGGCCCGAGGCCAGCGCGCCGGTCGGGATGCGCAACGCGTCGTAGGTCGCCGAGCGCGGCACCACCCAGCTCGCGTGCGCGGCGCAGTCGGCCACGTCGGCGCTGGCGTTCTCGCTGCGCATCAGCTGCTGGCGCATCTGCGCACGGTATTCGGCCAGGCTGACGCGGCCGGTGGACGGCAGCGTGACGGTCCTGGTCGGGGAGTTGTCGTTGGCCGGCGGCGGCACCGCCGGCTTGTCGGAGTAGGAAGTCGCGCCGCGCGGTGCGGGCACGGGGACTGGCGGTGCGGGGCTGGCGGCGGGCGCCTGGGCCTGCTGGCCGGTGGCGTCGCCCGGCTCGTCGGGCGCGGTGGCACAGGCTGCCAGCATCAGGGCGGCGGCCGCGGCGGCGAGCGCGCGCAACCGCATGGAAATTCTTCGGATCACGGGATCTGCTTGCTTCGGGGGCGAAGTGGTTGGCAAAAGACTGCCATGATAGAGGAAACCCTTTGCACAAAGTTCCTCGCGGCAGCCAACCTAGGGTCAGTCCCGAGCGCGGAGCGGGCCCGATCCCTGCCCGATCCACGCCATCGGGACGCCGTTGCGGCGCCATGGTGGCGTGGATCGGGCCGGACCGATGCCGGCCCGGCGCCTAGCGCGTCGCGGACGCGCGGGCGAAGCGGTCGAGCTCGGCAAGCAGCGCGTTGAGGTCGCGCTTGAGCTTGTCGAAACCCGCATTGCGGGTCAGCGCCACCTCGTCCATATACAGCTTGCGATTGATCTCGAGCTGCAGGCTGTGGCGGCCGGCCTGGGGCTGGCCGACCACGCGCACGATCTCCACGCCCTTGTAGGGGTGGTTGCGCCAGACGTCGTAGCCCATTTCCTTGAGCACGCCCTCGACCAGGTCGGTGAAACGCTTGTCGCAGGTGCTGCCGTCGCGGTCGCCGACCACGAAGTCCGGATGCTGCAGGCCCGGATGCTCGGTGGCGTATTGCGCCGCCTCGCTCGGCATCGAATGGCAGTTGATGTGCCATGCGCTGCCGTGCTCGGCGATCGCCCGGTCGGCCAGCTTCTGCAGCTGGGCGTAGTAGGGCAGGTAGTAGCGCTCGATGCGCGCCTGCACCTCGGCCACGCTCAGCTTGCGATCGTAGATCGCCTCGCCGGTGTCGAGCACGCGCCAGACCAGGCCCTTGCCGAGCCGGGTCTTGGGCGTTTCCTGCATCGGGCCCGGCCAGGGGGCGTCGAGCAGGGCCTGGTCGATCTCCTCGATGCCGCGGTTGGCATCGAGATAGCTGCGCGGAAAGCCTGCGCACAGCAGCGCGATGCCCTGCTTCGGCGCGTCGGCGTACAGCTCGTCGACGAAGGTGTCCTCGGCCTGGCGCAGCAGGTTCAAGGGCAGCCCGGCGGCGTAGCGGAAGTCCGCCGGATAGGTGGTCGCGCTATGCGGTGAATCGAGAAAGAGCGGGCTGCTCTCGCCTTCCGGCAACTGCAGGAAGTAAGGGCGCTCCGCGCTCTTTCGGTCTGCTTCGGTCATGATGCTTGCGGCTGGTTGCGGCTTAGTCCATCGAGATCTTGGCGGCGGCGGCGATGCGCTTGTTCTTGGCCACTTCGTTCTTGATCTGCGTGGCGAACTGCGCCGGCGTGTCGCCGACCGGGGTCGCGCCCAGCTTCTCGAACTTCTCCTTGACCTCGGGCATCGCCAGCACCTTGACGGTGGCGTCGTGCAGCCTGGTCTGGATGTCCGCCGGCAGCTTGGCCGGTGCGATCAGGCCGAACCACGAGGAATCGTTGACTTCGGCCAGGCCCAGCTCGGCGAAGGTCGGCACGTTCGGCAGCGCGGCGACGCGCTTGGGCGCGGCCACGGCCAGCGCGCGCAGCTTGCCGCCCTGGATGAACGGCAGCGACGAGGGCAGGTTGTCGAACAGGATCTGGACCTGGTTGGCCAGCGTGTCGTTCAGCGCCGGGCCGACGCCCTTGTACGGCACGTGCAGCAGCTCGGTCTTGCTGCTCAGCTTGAACAGCTCGCCCATCATGTGCGACACGCTGCCGTTGCCGGCCGAGCCGTAGGCCAGCTTGTTCGGCTGCGACTGCGCCAGCGCGATGAAGGCCTTCATGTCGTTGGCCTTGACCGACGGGTGGATGCTCATCACGTTGGGCACGGAGGCCAGGTTCGTGATGGTGGTGAAGTCCTTGGTGGCGTCGTACTGCAGGCGCGGATAGATCGCCGGGTTGATGCCGTGGGTCGAGGCGGTGGCGATGCCGATGGTGTAGCCGTCCGGCGTGGCCTTGGCCAGGTAGCTGGTGCCGATGCTGCCGCCGGCGCCGCCGCGGTTGTCGACCACCACGGCCTGGCCTAGTTGCTGGCCCAGCTTGTCGGCGACGATGCGGGCGACGATGTCGGTGGTACCGCCGGCCGGGAAGGGCACGACCAGCGTGATCGGCTTGGTCGGATACGAACCTTGCGCGGCAGCCTGGAACGACAGGCCGGCGGCCAGGGCGGCCGAGCCGGCGGCGATAAGGCGGAGCATGTTACGGCGTTGCATGAATGATCCTGAAAAAGGAGTCCAACACGAATTGGGGGAGGGGGAAGGGGCGTCGGCAAAGCCCGCCCGTCGTTGCTGTGCTAGAAAGCCTCGTTGTGCTTTGCTTGCGATTCTGCGCAAATCTGCAAGAACCGTGCAAACGAATTAAAATCGCACGGTCATTCCATTTGGTCGTGATGTCTGGGAAATCGAGGAAGTCGCATGCGGCGCCTATGCCCGTCGTTGACCGGGCTGCAGGCCTTCGAGGCCGCCGCCCGTCACCTGAGTTTTACGCTGGCCGCCCGCGAGCTCCATGTCACGCAGGGCGCGGTCAGCAAGCAGGTCCGCCAGCTCGAGTCGTCGCTGGGCGTGGATCTGTTCGAACGCGTTCGTCAGCGCCTGCTGCTGACCGATGCCGGCCGCCGGTATCTGGAGCGGATCCGGCCAAGCCTGCAGGAGATCGAGGCGGCCACCGTCGAGCTGGTGGCCAGCCAGGGCCGCGGCGGCACGCTGCACATCGCCAGCATGCCGACGCTGGGCGCCAAGTGGCTGATTCCGCGGCTGCCGCAGTTTTTCGAGCGGCATCCCGAGGTCACGCTGGAATTCGTGCCGCACGCGCAGGGCTATGACTTCTCGCAGCCGGACCTCGACGCGGCGATCCGCTTCGGCGACGGCGTCTGGCCCGGCAGCCTGGCCGACTACATGACCGGCCGCGAAGTGCTGCCGGTGTGCCGGCCGGGTTTGCTCTCCAACGAGCCCAACGGCGTGGCCGCGTCGCCGCAGGCGCTGCTGAACTATCCGTTGCTGCACCATACGACGGTGCCCGAGGCGTGGTCCGACTGGCTGGGCGAGTTGGGCGTGACGACGCGCGAGGCCTGGAGCGGTCCGCGCTTCGACCAGTTCTCGCTGCTGACGCAGGCGGCGCTGTCGGGGCTGGGCATCGCGCTGATCCCGCGCTGGCTGATCGAGCAGGAGCTGGCCAGCGGGGCCCTGGTGGTGGCGCACCCGGCCCGCGTGCTCAGCAAGAAGGGCTATTACCTGTGCTACCCGGAGCAGAAGCAGCATCTGCCGGCGCTGCAGACGTTCCGGCAATGGCTGATGGAAGGGGTGGACGTGGTGGTGTGAGGCGTCGCCTGTCCGTCGTCCCGGCACAAGCCGAGACCGGCGACCGGAAATGGGGGGATGCCGGTGGGCGAACGCCACCGAGTCCCCGCATGTCCGCGGGCGATGGCCCAGCTTACTTCGACAGCACCTTCATCGCCTGCTCGAGCCCGGCGAGGGTGACCGGATACATCCGCGCCTTCATGATCTGGTTGATCACCGAGATCGACTGGCGGTACTGCCACAGGCCTTCCGGCTCGGGATTGAGCCAGACGAAGCGCGGGAACTGGTCGATCAGCCGGTTCAGCCAGACCGCGCCGGCCTCCGGGTTGTTGTACTCGACCGAGCCGCCGGGCTGCAGGATCTCGTACGGGCTCATGGTCGCGTCGCCGACGAAGATCACCTTGTAGTCGGGCGTGTACTTGTGGATCAGGTCCCAGGTGGCGATCTTTTCCGCGTGCCGGCGGCGGTTGTTCTTCCACACGTAGTCGTAGACGCAGTTGTGGAAGTAGTAGTACTCCAGATGCTTGAACTCGGTCTTGGCCGCCGAGAACAGTTCCTCGACGCGCTTGATGTGGTCGTCCATCGAGCCGCCGACATCCATCAGCATCAGCACCTTGACCTTGTTATGCCGCTCGGGGCGCAGCTTGATGTCGAGCAGGCCGGCGTTGGCGGCGGTCGAATGGATGGTGTCGTCCAGATCGAGTTCGGTGTCGGCGCCTTCGCGCGCGAACCGGCGCAGCCGCCGCAGCGCGACCTTGATGTTGCGCGTGCCCAGTTCGACCTGGTCGTCGTAGTCGCGATAGGCACGGGTTTCCCATACCTTGATCGCGGTGCGGTTGCCCTTGGATGGTCCGCCAATGCGGATGCCTTCCGGGTTGTAGCCGCCGTGGCCGAACGGCGAGGTGCCGCCCGTGCCGATCCACTTGTTGCCGCCCTCGTGCTTTTCCTTCTGCTCTTCCAGCAGCTGCTTCAGGCGCTCCATCAGCTTGTCTAGCCCGCCCATCGCCTCGATCTTGGCTTTCTCCTCGGGCGAGAGCTCACGCTCGAGCGTCTTCTGCAGCCAGTCGAGCGGGATATCGGACTTCCAGTCGACCAGGTTCTCGACGCCCTTGAAGTAGGCCGCGAAGGTCTGGTCGAACTTGTCGAAGTGCTTCTCGTCCTTGACCAGCGTCATGCGCGACAGGTAGTAGAACTCGTCGATCGACGGCGCGATCACCTGGGCCTTCAGCGCCTCCAGCATGGTCAGGTATTCCTTGACGGATACCGGCAGCTTGGCGTGCCGCAGCGAGAAGAAGAAGTCGATCAGCATGGCGGGTCTCGGTGTCGCGGTGGATGGCTGGCTGGACGGGCGAAAGGCCCCGCGCTCAGCGCGGCATCTCCAGGCGGTAATGCAGATGGCGCTTCACCGTCGGCCATTCGCTGGCGATGATCGAGAAGACCACGGTGTCGCGCAGCGAGCCGTCGGCCATCACCTGGTGGTTGCGCAGCACGCCATCCTGCTTGGCGCCGAGCCGCGCGATCGCGGCGCGGCTCTGGTGGTTCATCCAGTGGGTGCGGAATTCGACCGCGATGCAGCGCAGCTGCTCGAAGGCATGCGCCAGCAACAGCAGCTTGCATTCGGTGTTGACCGCGGTGCGCTGCACGCTCTGCGCATACCAGGTGTGGCCGATCTCGAGCCGCCGATGGGTCTCGTCGACGTTGAACATCCGCGTCGAGCCGACCACCGGGCCGGCGACGCCGTCCTGCACGCGCCGCACCACGAAGGGCATCGCGCCGAGGCGGTCGCGCTGGTCCAGCGCGGTGTCGATCCACGCCCGCATGCCGTCGGGCGTCGGCACCGAGGTGTACCACAGCCTCCACAGCTCGCCGTCGCCCGCGGCCGCGCGCAGTTCGGTTTCATGCGCGGCGTCGAGCGGTTCGAGCATGACGTGGCGGCCTTCCAGCACAATCGGCGCGATCAGACGGGTCATCGGGGTTCCTGGCGAGGGTTGGACGTTCCGGGTTCGACGAGGGCGGGGCGGGCGTTCAGCGGTTGGCGCGGTTCATGAAGACCAGGCGCTCGAACAGATGCACGTCCTGCTCGTTCTTCAGCAGCGCCCCGTGCAGCGGCGGGATCGCGGCCTTCTTGTCCGGGCTGCGCAGCGCCTCGGGCGGAATGTCCTCGGCCATCAGCAGCTTGAGCCAGTCGATCAGCTCCGAGGTCGACGGCTTCTTCTTCAGGCCGGGCAGGTTGCGCATCTCGTAGAAGGCTTCCAGCGCGGCCGACACCAGTTCGCGCTTGATGCCCGGATAGTGGACATCGACGATGCGCTGCATCGTGTCGGCGTCGGGGAACTTGATGTAGTGGAAGAAGCAGCGGCGCAGGAAGGCGTCCGGCAGTTCCTTCTCGTTGTTCGACGTGATGATGACCAGCGGACGATGTTTCGCGCGGATCAGTTCGCGCGTCTCGTAGACGTAGAACTCCATCCGGTCGATTTCGCGCAGCAGGTCGTTGGGGAATTCGATGTCCGCTTTGTCGATCTCGTCGATCAGCAGCACCACCGGCTCGTCGGACTCGAACGCCTGCCACAGCACGCCCTTGACGATGTAGTTGCGGATGTCGTGCACGCGGTCGTCGCCGAGCTGCGAATCGCGCAGGCGGGACACCGCGTCGTATTCGTACAGGCCCTGCTGCGCCTTGGTGGTCGACTTGATATGCCACTGCAGCAGCGGCATGCCCAGCGCGGCGGCGACTTCCTCGGCCAGCATGGTCTTGCCGGTGCCGGGCTCGCCCTTGATCAGCAGCGGACGCTGCAGCGTGCGCGCGGCATTGACGGCAAGCTTCAGGTCATCGGTGGCCACGTAGTGGGCGCTGCCCTCGAAGCGGGCGGAGGGGGCGGCAGAGGCGCCAGCGGCGGCTTGGGCGGTATCGGTCATGTCGCGTTCTGAGGCTTCGTTCGGGTCGGAATGGACCAGTATAAAAGAGCTTTTCCGTTCGCGTGCGGCCATGGCGCCGCTCTATGGACTGCCGCGTGCCGCGTGCGGTACAATGCGCCGGTTTGACGCGCCCCCACGTCCATCCTCCTTCCCCGGCCGCCACGTCGCACCCCGGCGGCCCTGGTCGGGAAGCGGCGATCACGAAAGAATGGCCGGCATGACGGTCGATGCGCACGGCCCCGGCCGTGCATTCGGCGGGAGTTCCATGTCTGGCCGCTCGGGCAGGTCACGCAGGGTTCAATCCTTCCAATCCGACTACGACAATGAAAAAGCTCCTCACGATGGTGGTGCTGAGCGCCGCCGCGACGGCAGCGCAGGCCCAGGAAGTCAAGGGCAATGTGGAGGCAGCCCGGGATAAGGTGGCGATGTGTATCGGCTGCCACGGTATTCCGGGATATCGGGCTTCGTTTCCCGAGGTGTATGAAGTGCCGATGATCGGGGGCCAGAGCGCGAAGTACATCGCGAACGCGCTGCAGGAGTACAAGAAGGGCGGCCGCAAGCATCCGACCATGCGCGGCATCGCGGCGACGCTGAGCGACCAGGATATCGCCGACGTGGCTGCGTACTACGCGCAGCAGAAGCGCGATACCCGCGACAATCCGCAGAAGTGAGGGGACCCGACATGAAGACGCTCAAGACGCTCTCGTTCGCGCTCGGCGCACTCGTGCTGGGTGCCTCGGCGATGTCGGCCTCCGCCGCCGATATCGAAGCCGGCAAGGCCCTGGTGCAGAAGGGCAATTGCGCCGCCTGCCACGGCGCCGACATGAACACCCCGATCGCGCCGGACTATCCGAAGCTGGCCGGCCAGCACGCCGGTTATCTGTATCACGCGCTGGTCGCCTACCAGATCCACGGCAACCCGCAGGTCGGCCGTTCCAACGCGATCATGCAAGGCCAGGTCAACGCCAACCCGGGTGTGGTCGGCAAGGACGGCAAGCCGCGTCCCTTCACCCGGCAGGAGCTGAAGGACATGGCCGCGTATCTCGAATCGCTGCCGGGCGATCTGGTGTTGAAGAGGTAAGCTCGGTCCATCGTCAAAAAAAGCCGCTTCATGATGAAGCGGCTTTTTTTATATATCCTCGGCATGGATCGATCGAAGGCATGATGACACGGCAATACGATGGCGCTCCCTCGACAGCGGGAGCCAATGTGCCCACCCTCAGCATATTTTTCGGCATCGTGATCACGATGTATTGGCGTGATCACGATGTATTGGCGTGATCACGAACCGGCCCATTTCCATGCGCGCTACGGCGATGCCGAAGCGATCGTCCGAATCGATACGCTCGAGGTTATCGCCGGATCGCTGCCCCGACGGGCGCTCGCCCTCGTGTTGGAGTGGGCGTCCACGCATCGAGCGGAATTGGCCGAAGATTGGCGTCTCTGCAGAAATCACGAAATGCCAAAGCCCATCCCGCCCCTGGAGTAAATGCAATGGTTGCATGGCACGTCACCCATCTGGCGGTCCTGCCAGATCATGGACTGGACGTCGAATTCGCCGATGACACGCGCGGCATCGTGGATATGTCGCGCGAGGATTTCCGTGGCGTGTTTGCGCCGTTGGCGGACGAAGCCTATTTCTCCAAGGCCTCCATTGCCGACGGCGCGGTGGTGTGGCCAAACGGGGTCGATATTGCGCCGGATGCGATGTATGAGGAAGTGACCGGGCGCCCGTTGAGCGGATCGTAGGCGCCCGGGTCAATGGCGGCGCATCGGCCGCCAGATCAACGTTTCAGTTCCCGCTGCCCTTCGCCAGCCGCCGCGCCTTCACCGCATTCGCCAGAATCTCCAGCACGCGCACCGAATCGTCCCAGCCGATGCAGGCGTCGGTGACCGATTGGCCGTAGGTCAGCGAATCGATCGGCGCGCCCTGGACATGGTCCTGGCGGCCCGCGATCAGGTGGGATTCGACCATCACGCCGATGATGCGGTCGTCGCCCGCGGCGAGTTGTTTACCGATGTCCTCGCAGACCGGGATCTGGTTCTCATGCTTCTTGCTGCTGTTGGCGTGCGAGGCATCGATCATCAGCCGCGCCGCGAGCCCGGCCTTGGAGATCGCGTCGCAGGCCTGCTGCACGCTGTCGGCGTCGTAGTTCGGGTTCTTGCCGCCGCGCAGGATGATGTGGCAGTCCTCGTTGCCCGAGGTCGACACGATCGCCGAATGGCCGCCCTTGGTGACCGACAGGAAGTGGTGCGGCTGCGACGCGGCCTTGATCGCATCGACCGCGATCTTGACGTTGCCGTCGGTGCCGTTCTTGAAGCCCACCGGGCACGACAGCCCCGATGCCAGCTCGCGATGCACTTGCGATTCGGTGGTACGCGCGCCGATCGCGCCCCAGCTGACCAGGTCGGCGATGTACTGCGGCGAAATCATGTCGAGGTATTCGGTGCCAGCCGGCAGGCCCATCTCGCTGATATTGAGCAGCAGCTCGCGCGCGATGCGCAGGCCATCATTGATCTTGAAGCTGCCGTCCATGTGGGGATCGTTGATCAGCCCCTTCCAGCCGACCGTGGTGCGCGGCTTCTCGAAGTAGACCCGCATCACGACCTCGAGCTCGTTGCTGAAGCGATCGCGCTGGTCCTTGAGCAGCTTGGCGTATTCGAGCGCGGCGCGGGTGTCGTGGATCGAGCAGGGGCCGATGATGACGATCAGCCGGTCGTCCATGCCATGCAGGATGCGGTGCATCGCCTGGCGCGCGCCGTAGATGACGTCCGACGCCTTCTCCGACAGCGAGAACTCGCGGATCAGGTGCGCCGGCGGCAGCAGCTCCTTCAGTTCGCGAATACGAAGGTCGTCGGTGTTCTTCAACATGATGGCTCCAGGTCTTGTCAGGTCGTGAGAGTGGGGTATTCGGGTGCGGCGGCGGGAAAGTCAGGCAAAAAAAAGCCGCCAGGTCTGCTGGCGGCTTTTTTGCAATCTTGGGAGGCGCTTACGACTGATCCTCTCCTTCCGCCAGCGGTGCGAGATCGCTAAAAAAGTAAAAGTAAAACTTGGCGGACATGCGGGGGAAGTGCGGTGATCAGTCGGTTATTTGAGGCGCTATCGAATCTGTACTGCTTCTATATCGCACGCCACGGAGCGTGCTGCGCCGGCGACGAAGCCACTTTATAGCCCGTTTCGGCACGCTTGGCAAGCGCGCCGAAACGCCCGGGCGGCGCCGGTTGTGGCGCCGGCGCAGCAGCGGCGCCGACGCGCGCGGCCGTCAGGCGGTGCCGCCCACCGTCATGTTCTCGATGCGCAGCGTCGGCTGGCCGACGCCCACCGGCACGCTCTGGCCTTCCTTGCCGCAGACGCCGACGCCGGAGTCCAGCCGCATGTCGTTGCCGATCATGGTGACGTCCTTCAGCGACTCGGGGCCGTTGCCGACCAGCGTCGCGCCCTTGACCGGCGCGGTGATCTTGCCGTCTTCGATCAGATAGGCCTCGCTGGCCGAGAACACGAACTTGCCGTTGGTGATGTCGACCTGGCCGCCGCCGAAGTTGACCGCATAGAGACCGCGCTTGACGCTGGCGATGATCTCCTGCGGATCGCGGTCGCCGTTCAGCATGTAGGTATTGGTCATGCGCGGCATCGGCAGCGCGGCAAAGCTCTCGCGGCGCGCGTTGCCGGTCACCGGCATCTTCATCAGCCGCGCGTTCAGCGTGTCCTGGATATAGCCGCGCAGGATGCCGTCCTCGATCAGCGTGGTGCACTGGGTCGGGTTGCCCTCGTCGTCGAGGTTCAGCGAACCGCGGCGGCCCTCCAGCGTGCCGTCGTCGACCACGGTGACGCCCTTGGCCGCGACGCGCTCGCCCATGCGGCCCGCGAACGCCGACGAGCCCTTGCGGTTGAAGTCGCCTTCCAGCCCGTGGCCGACCGCCTCGTGCAGCAGCACGCCGGGCCAGCCCGGGCCGAGCACGACGGTCATCGCGCCGGCCGGGGCGGGGCGCGCCTCCAGGTTGACCAGCGCCGACGACACCGCCTCGTCGACATAGCCGCGCAGCAGCTCGTCGGTGAAGTAGCCGTAGTGGTAGCGGCCGCCGCCGCCCGAGGTACCCATCTCGCGCCGGCCGTTCTGCTCGGCGATCACGGTGACCGACACGCGCACCAGCGGCCGCACGTCGGCGGCGATCACGCCGTCGCTGCGGGCGATCAGCACCACGTCATATTCGCCGGCCAGGCCTGCCATCACCTGCACGATGCGCGGATCCTTGGCGCGCGCCATCTTCTCGACGCGCTCGAGCAGCGCCACCTTCTCGGCCGCGGGCATCGAATCGAGCGGATCGTTGGGCGCGTACAGGTCGCGGCCGCCATGCGAGGCGAGCGAACCCGCCACCTTGGTGCGGCCGCTGCCGACCTTGCCGATGGTGCGGGTCGCGGCGCTGGCCTGCAGCAGCGCTTCCAGGCTGATCTCGTCGGAGTAGGCGAAGGCGGTGCGGTCGCCCGACACGGCGCGCACGCCGACGCCCTGGTCGATATTGAAGCTGCCCGACTTGACGATGCCTTCCTCGAGGCTCCAGGCCTCGCTGCGGGTGTACTGGAAATACAGGTCGGCGTAGTCGACCTTGTGCGTGAAGATGTCGGCCAGCACGCGCTGCAGCTGGGCCTCGTCAAGCCCGTACGGGTTCAGCAGCAGCTGCTGTGCGGTGGCGAGATTGCGGATTCCGAGATCGCCGGTATTCATGAATGTCCTCTGTTGGATTCGGTGTCGCGCTGCCCGGCATCGGGCCGGCAGCCGCAAGGGTGGGGCGCCGGCTGGTGCGGCGCCCATGTGTTCGGTCGGGTACTACGGGTGTCCATGCTACAGCACCCGGTGGCGCAGTGCAGGCAGGTTCTGCCGCACTTCCGCGATGCGCGCCGGGTCCAGCGTGCCGCTGACCACGCCTTCGCCCTCGGGCAGCATGGCCAGCACCTCGCCCCAGGGATCGATCAGCATCGAATGGCCCCAGGTACGGCGGCCGTTCTCGTGCTTGCCGCCCTGGGCGGCGGCCAGCACATAGCACTGGTTCTCGATCGCGCGGGCGCGCAGCAGGATCTCCCAATGCGCCTGCCCGGTGGTGTAGGTGAAGGCGGCAGGCATCAGGATCAAGGCCAGCCCGTTCTCGCTGTCGGTGCTCGCCATCTGCCGATAGAGCTCGGGAAAGCGCAGGTCGTAGCAGACCGACATCGCGACCCGCCCACACGGCGCATCGAAGGTCACCGGCTCGCGGCCGGCCAGGATGGTGCGCGACTCGTCGTAGCGCTCCTCGCCGCGGGTAAAGCCGAACAGGTGGATCTTGTCGTAGCGCGCCACCCGTTCGCCGTGCGGATCGAAGGCGAGCGAGCTGTTGCGGACCCGCTCGGCGTCCTCGCACCACAGCGGCAGCGTGCCGCCCACCAGCCAGATGCCGTGGCGCCGCGCCGCATCGGCCAGGAAGCGCTGGATCGGCCCGTCGCCGTCCTGCTCGCGCACCGCCACCTTGTCGCTCTCCTGGCGGCCCATCAGGCAGAAATACTCGGGCAGCAGCACCAGTTCGGCGCCGCCGCGTGCGGCCTCGGCGATCAGCGCGTCGGCGCGCGCCAGGTTGGCGTCGAGCGCGGTGCCGGTCACGGTCTGGATCGCGGCAACACGCAGCGCGCGCGGGGCGGAGCGGGAAGCGGCAGGGCGGCTGGGCGTGGTGGCGGGATCGGCGGCTGGCATGGCGTTTCCTCGGCGCGATGGCGCAATTACGGCATGTAGGACTGCTCGGGCTGGCGGCGGTCGGGGGCGCGACGTTGCCCGTCGGCGTTATTGTCGCCCACCTTGGCGATACGCGGCTCGGCCCAGCTTCCGGTGACCTTGTAGTGCTGCGTGAAGGCCTTGGAGAACTCGTCGGCGAACAGCAGCTGCGCGGCCAGCGTGCCGATGCCGAGCACCGGATTGATGAAGGCGGCGGCGACCGAGGCGGAGGTCGCGTTGATGCGCGGCACCAGCGCGACCTCGAGATCCTGCGTTTCCTGCGGGAGATTGGCACTGCCGGTCATCGCCGCGCTGACCTGCGGGCTCTTCAGGCGGAAGTCGCTGGTGCTGGCGATGCCATTCTCGATGGTGCCGGTCGCGCTGATCTCGTCGAATACCAGGCCCTGGCCGGCGATGCCGCGGAAGTCCAGCGTCACCAGCCGCATCACGCTCTGCAGGCTCAGCACGCCCAGCAGCTTGGCCGCCCCGGGCTCGACGCTGAGGATCTGGCCATTCTCCAGCTTCAGCGCCATGCGGCCGTTCAGCGAGGCATAGTCGATGGCCAGCGGCGAGCCGATCCAGCGGATGCGGCCCTCGAGCTTGCCCTTGCCGTCGCGCAGCGTGTGCGGCATGCCGAGCCGATCGAGCACGTCGCCGGCATTGCGCACGTCGACGTTGAAGCTCAGCAGCGTGCGGCGCTGGCCGCCGGCCTTGCCGCTGTCGCGCACGCGGCGCGGCACGCGCCAGCTGCCCTGGCCGGTGAAGGTCGCGCCGGGCTGTTCCAGCGTCAGCGACTCCAGCGTCCAGACCGGTTCGCCATTGTCGAGCGCGCTGTGCGCCTTGACCTGCAGCTTGCCGAAGTCGTGGCCGCGCAGTTCGAATTGCTCGGCCTGCAGATCGATCGAGGGCAGTTCCTCGATCTGTCCGGCGAGCGCGTCAGCCACCTTGCTGGTGTCCTGGCTGTCGGGGATGTTCAGCCGCGACAGCCGCAGCGTCAGCGCGCCGCCGGGGCTGGACGGCACCGCGCGCCACTGCATCTGGCCGGCGATCTGGCGCGACTCGAGGCGGAACTGCCAGCCGGGATCGCCGGACTGCGGGGCGCGCACGGCGTCCAGCGTCACGTCGTCGAGCTCGCGGCCGAAGGCGAGCAGCGTGCGCGAACGCGCGGTGATGCGCTCCGGCAGATACGAGGCCATGACCGGCTCGCGTGCGCCGCCGCCCCTGTCGTTGGTGGGACCGTTGGCGGGGCCGTTCGTGGGACCGTTGGGGGCGCCGCTGGCGAGCGCCGCGCGCCAGCCGTCCAGATCGAAACGCTCGCCCGCGAGGGCGGCGGTCACCCCGGTGGCCGGCGTGGGCGCCGGCTGGCCGATGCCGATGCCGCCGTTGATCACCTCGACACCGCCAGCGCCACGGCGCAGCAGATAGCGTGCGTTGAGCATCGCGCCGTATTGCAGTTCGAGTTCTTCATGGCCCGCGCGTCCGGCCAGCGGGCGCAGCTCGAAGCGCAGCGGCGCGCTCTGCCCGGCCGGCTTGGCCAGCGGCGCCGGCAGATCGACCGCCATGCCGGCCAGATCCGCGGTGAACGAGATCACCGGCTGGCGTTCGCGCACGCCGATCACCGCCTGGTAGCTGGCATTGCCGTCGAAGCGGCGCGCCAGCGGGCTCAAGCCGGCGCTGGCGAGCGCCTCCCCGATGCCGCGCGAGTTGGCGCTGCCGGCTGCGGTCACGCGCACCGTGCCGTCGGACTGAGTGCCGCCGCTGGCGCGCACTTCGCCGCCGAGCAGGCGCGCCCGCACCGCATCGAGCTGGAAGCCGTGCTCGTTGAAGGCTACGGTGCCGGTGGCCCCGCCCAGCATCGGCAGGCCCGGCGCGAGCACCACGTCGTTGCCGGTCAGGCGGTACTGGCCCTCGACCTTGCTGTGGGTGGCATCGGCCAGCGGCAGATCGAGCTTGAGCCGCAGTTCGCCATTGCCCTGGCCGCGTGCCTCGCCGGTGAAGTTGCCGGTCCACTCGCGCACCGGGCTGCTGGCGATATAGCGCAGGAAGCCCTGCATCGGGCCGCTGGCGCTGCCGTCCAGCGTCAGCCGTCCGCGGTGGTCGAGCTCGTCGATGCGGCCCTTGATGTCGCGCAGCGCCACGCCGGGCAGGCCCTGCACCGAGGCGCGCTCGACCGTCAACGCCATCGCGCCGCGCTCGAACTGCAGGCTGCCGTCGATCTCGGTGAACAGCGGCCACAGCGGCTTGCCGTCGGGGCCGTGCGGATCGATCTGATAGGACGCCTGCCGCAGCGGCACGTCGACGCGGAAGTCGCCATGCCGGGCCGCATCGCCATGGAAGGGAAAGTGGGCCAGATCGCCCTTGACCTGAAAGCGCACCGCCTCGGACTCGCCGCCGGCCAGCGCGCCGGCCAGGTAGTGGCGGGTGCTGGCGGGCACGTGCAGCGGCAGGTAGCGCGGCACGCGTGCGATCTGCGCGCGGCCGAGCTCGCCGTCGAGCTCGGCAATGCCGGCGTGGCCATCGCCGCCTTCGCGCCAGCTGCCGCGCACGGTGCCGGCCGTATCGGCGTTGGCAAAGCGGATGCCGTCGGTGCGCACCACCAGCTTGCCGGCTTCGCGGCGCCACTGGAACGCACCGGCGAGTTCGCCGAAGGGCAGGCGCGGGTCTTCGAACACGCCGGGGAAGGTCAGCGTGGCCTGGGCGCCCTCGAAGCGCGCGCTGCCGCCCTGCTGGTCGAACGAGAAGTTGCCCGACAGGCCGCTGAAGCCGGGTACGCCCAGGTTCGCATGGCCGTCCTTGTCGAACGGCGGTTCGGCCGGCTGTTCGCGTACCGACACGTTGCGCAGCGTGCCCTGGACCCGATAACGCGTCGGACCGCCCTGCCGCTGCAGCAGGCCGCCGCGCTCGCGGATCCAGTGGATGTCGAGGTTGTCGAGGCGGCCGGAGGGGCGCAGCGCGCGCACCTGACGGGCCAGCTCGGTATCGAGCGGCATCGCGGTCGAGAGCGCGCGCAGCGCGTCGAGGTCGAGCGTCGGCGCCTTCAGCGCCAGCCGCCGCAGCGCGCCGTTGTCGTCGCGCGCCCAGCGCAGCGTGACCCGCCGCATGCCTTCGCGCCAGGCGCCACCGTTCGCCTGGGCCTGCGCGCCGGCGGGCTCCCACAGCAGCGTGTCGACGGTCAGCTGGTTGTCGGCGCCTTCGCGCCGATGCAGCAGCAGGGCCTGCGACTGGTTCAGCCGCAAGGGCTCGGCCGCGCCGGCCAGGCGCAGATCGACCGCGTTGGCGCGCAGCCGCGCCTGGCTGCGCAGCAGCTCGCCATTGGCGAACTCGATGGTGCCGTCGCTGCTGAGCACGCCGCTGTCGACCCGCTCGAACAGGCTCAGATAGCGCTGCACCGCGGGCAGCTGCAGCTGGCCGATATCCCAGCTGGCCTGGCCGCGCCAGTTGCGCCAGTCGCCCGGCGCATGCAGATAGGTATGGCGAAAGGTGCCAGTGACCACCAGCGGACGCGCGGCCAGCGCGGCCGATCGCGCTTCCAGCCGCAGGTCGTGGCGGGCGCCGCTGCGGGTCGAGCGCAGCAGGATGTCGCCGACCTCCAGCACCGGCAGGCCGCGCTGCTCGTCGAGCCAGCGCACCTTGCCGCCGGTCAGCGTGACCGAGCCCTGCGCCAGCAGCCAGTCGAGAAAGCGATGATCGTCGCCGCTGCTGTCCTGCGTGCGGACCGGCATGCCGGCGACCTCCAGCCGGCCCTGCGCGGAGCGGTGCACCAGCACGTCGGCGTGGTCGGCATCGAAGCGGGCGAAGCGCAGCTCCAGCGCGCCCAGCGAATGCCACGACACTGCGCCCTGCAGCGTATCCGCCGACAGCAGCACGCGCTGCTGATCGTCGACCAGACGGACGCCGCGCGCACGGAAGGCCGGATGCCAGCCGTCCCACGATGTCTCCAGCGCGGCGATGGTGAGATGTCCCGACAGCGCCTGCGAGCCGCGCTCCTCCAGCCAGGCGCGCGCGCCAGCGGCCTGGGGCCACAGCACGAAGCGCATCAGCAGGAACAGCACCGCCGCGACCGCCGCCAGCGTGGCCCCGATGCGCAGCAGCCAGCGTGCGAGCCAGCCCCAGCACCGATGGCGCACTGCTGCCGCGACGGCGCGGCCGATGGCGCGCGGCGAGGCCTTCAGGGAGCGAATCAGCTGGCTGGCCCGGCGGCGCCAGCCGAAGGTCGAAAGCGGCTTGCCGGAGGATTGCGAGGTCGAGGAGATGGGGCCGGGACCCTGGGCCGCCGCGGCACCGGCGGCGGAACCTGCAGCGGAACCCGCCGGCCCTGGGGTTGCTGCCGCGCCGCTGGACGGGGTGGGGCGTTCGGCGGGTGGGGTGGCGCGGCTGGACATGCGCAGATTATCCGACAATACTAGCCGCTCTCCAATTCGAAGCCAGCCCGGGCGGCGTGACCGGTGGCGCATGGTTCCTCGCGCGGCGTTCCTCTGCCGCGATCCATCCAAGTGACAGGAATGACTTCCCCAGATTTCCCGAGTTCCCAGGCGGGTGCCGGCCGGCATGCTGCCGACGCCGCCGTTGCCATCGATGCCGCCATCGCGGCCGGCGGCCTGGGCGGCATGGCCAGCGGTGCCTTCGCGCTGACCCCCGCGACCGGTCTCGACCCCGCCGATTGCGGGGGACACGCATTGTACTCGGCGGCCGCCTCGCACTACGTCCGGCGCGTGATGCAGGCCCGGCCCGAACTGCCGGCGCTGGTCGCCCAGGCCAGCGCCGAGCCGCCGACGCGTGTGTGGATGGAGTCGCGGCTGGCGACGCTGCGGCAGCCCGCCGCCGATGCCGAACAGGCGATCGGCCAGGCATTGCGGCGGCTGCGCGCCGAGGTGATGTGCACCGTCATCGAGCGCGATCTGCGCGGCCTGGCCACGCTGGCCGAGGTCACTGGCGCGATGACCGACCTGGCCGAACTGTCGATCCAGCATGCGCTCGCCACGCTGACCGAGGACATGGCGCCGACCTTCGGCCGTCCCATCGGCGAGCACAGCGGCGAGGTGCAGGAGCTGATCGTGGTCGGCATGGGCAAGCTGGGCGGCCGCGAACTGAACGTCTCGTCCGATATCGACCTGATCTTTCTCTACGACGAGGACGGCGACACCGCGGGCGGCCAGCGCAGCCTGTCGAACCACGAATATTTCGCGCGTCTGGGCCGGCGCCTGATCAGCGTGCTGGCCGAGTGCACCGCCGACGGCTACGTGTTCCGCGTCGACATGCGGCTGCGCCCCAATGGCGACGCCGGGCCGCTGGCCTGCAGCCTCGGCATGCTCGAGGAATACCTGGTGGTGCAGGGGCGCGAATGGGAGCGCTACGCCTGGATCAAGGGCCGTGTGGTGTCGTCGATGGCGACGCCGCACGCGCAGCGCACTGCCGACCAGCTGGCCCGGCTGACCACGCCCTTCGTGTTCCGCCGCTATCTGGACTACGGTGTGATCGCCGCGATCCGCTCGCTGCATGCGCAGATCCGCGCCGAGGCCGCCAAGCGCAGCGGCGGCCTGGCCGGCCATGGCGTCAACCAGCGCTCGGCCGATATCAAGCTGGGGCGGGGCGGCATCCGCGAGATCGAATTCATGGCGCAGGTGTTCCAGCTGATCCGCGGCGGCCAGGACCTGGCGCTGCGCGCGCGGCCGACGCTGGAGGTGCTGGCGATTGCGGTCGAGCGCGGGCTGCTGCCGGCGGGGCAGGCGCTGCAGCTGTCCGATGCCTATCGCTTCCTGCGTCAGCTGGAGCACCGGCTGCAGTATCGCGACGATGCCCAGACCCACCACCTGCCGACCAGCGAAGAAGAGCAATCGGCCGTCGCGCGCATGATGGGCTGCCCGGACTGGCCCGCGCTGCTGGCCCGATTGGCCGAACTGCAGGAGCCGGTGGCGCAGCAGTTCGAGGTCACCTTCTCGGACCCGGAGCAGGGCCAGCCGCCCGCCGAGACGCTGTGGCCGGCGCTGGCGCATGGCGAGGACGAGGAGGCGCCGTGCGCGCGGCTCGCGCAGGCCGGCTATTCCGACTGCGGGGGGCTGCTGGAGCGGCTGCGCGCGACCGCAGCCTCGCCGCGCTATCGCGCGCTGTCCGAGCAGAGCCGCGCGCGCTTCGACCTGCTGGTCAACCGCGCGCTCGACCTGGCGGGGCGGCAGGACGATGCCGATGCCACCATCGCGCGCTTTCTCGACTTCTTCGATGCAATCAGCCGGCGCGCGTCCTATCTATCGCTGCTGTCCGAGTATCCGCAGGCGATGGAGCGCGTCGCCCATACGCTGCACGCGTCGCGCTGGGCCGCAACCTATCTGACGCGGCATCCGCAACTGCTCGACGAACTGCTCGATGCCGAGGCGCTGGCGAGCGTGCCCGACTGGGCGGCTTTCCGCGCCCGGCTCGGCGAGCGGCTGCTGGCCGCCCACGGCCAGGTCGAGGCGCAGATGGACATCCTGCGCCGCGAGCACCATGCCGAGACCTTCCGCGTGTTGCTGCAGGACCTGCACGGCCGGCTGACGGTCGAGCAGATCGCCGACCGCCTGTCCGACCTGGCCGACGCAATGCTGGACGTCACGCTGACCGCGGTCTGGCAGCAACTGCCGATGCGCCATCGCGACACCCCGCGCTTCGCGGTGATTGCCTATGGCCGGCTGGGGGGCAAGGAGCTCGGCTATGCGTCCGACCTCGACATCATCTTCCTGCACGACGACGATGACGACGGCGCGGCCGAGATCTACGCCGCCTATGCGCGCCGCCTGATCACCTGGCTGACCAGCCATACCGCGGCGGGCATGCTGTTCGACGTCGACACGCGGCTGCGCCCGAACGGCGCCGCGGGCCTGCTGGTCACCAGCTTCGAGTCGTTCCGCCGCTATCAGATGCGCCAGGGCGACAACACCGCCTGGGTCTGGGAGCACCAGGCGCTGACGCGCGCGCGCTTCTGCGCCGGCGACCGCGAGCTCGGCGCGCGCTTCGAGCGTCTGCGCGAAGAGGTGCTGTGCCAGGCGCGCGATGCCGACACGCTGCGCCAGGAGATCGTGGCGATGCGGCACAAGGTGGCCGAGGGCCATCCGAACCGCAGCGATCGCTTCGACCTGAAGCACGACCGCGGCGGCATGGTCGACATCGAATTCACGGTGCAGTACCTGGTGCTGCTGCACAGCCGCGCCCATCCCCAGCTAACCCGCAACGCCGGCAATATCGCGCTGCTGCGGATGGCCGGCCAGCTCGGGCTGATCGAGGCCACGCTGGCCGAGGCGGTCGGCGACGCCTACCGGACCTTCCGCGCGCGCCAGCACAAGCTGCGGCTCGATGGCCAGGATCAGGCGCGCGTGCCGCCGCAGACGATCGAGGCGCAGGCGCGCGATGTGCGGGCGCTATGGCAGGCCGTGTTCGGCGAGGATTGAGCGGCAGTGGGCGCTGAGCACGATGGCGGCGCCGCGCCGGCCACGGCGCGATCTGCCGCATGGCAGCGCGCGCTGCCGGCACTGGGCGCGATGGCGGCGGTCGGCGCGCTGTCGGCCGCCTTCACCTTCGTGCCATGGCTCCATGCGCACGGCCTGTATCTGCGCGATGCGCTGATGCTGCCCGGCGGCGAACGCCAATGGTGGCGGCTGCTGACCGCGATGTGGGTCCATCTGGATGGACGCCACTGGCTCGGCAATCTGCTGGCGGCGTCGGGTCTGTTGTTGCTGGCCGGCCGCGCGGCCGGCGCACGGCAGATGCTGCTGGCCTTGCTGGTGTGCGGCTTGGCGGTGCAGGTCGCGCTGCTGTGGCAGCCGGCGGTGCGCTGGTATGGCGGGCTATCCGGCGCGCTGCATGGACTCGCGGTCTGGGGCGCCTTGCGGCTGTTGGCCGCCGACCGCTGGTCGCGCGCGATCGGCGTCGCCCTGGCCGCCGGCGTGCTGATCAAGCTGTGGCTCGAGCAGTCGTGGCTCGCGCCGGTGCGCTTCGATGCGGCCTGGGGGTTCGGCGTGGTGCGTGCCGCGCATGCGGCCGGCGCGGTGGCCGGCTTTGGCTGGTGGCTTGCGCAGCAGTGGTGGGAGCAGCGGCGCGCCGCCGTGGGCTAGCGCGCCGGCCCTCGATTCGCGGCTCGATTCAGCGCCGCGCCTGGCGGCGCCGGCCCGCCGGCAGCAGCAGGGCGACCAAGCCAGCCAGCGCCAGTGCCGCGCCGCTCCACAGCGGGACGGCGCCGCCGCCACCGCCATCGTCGCCACCGCCGCCGTTGTTGGCCGGAGGCGGCGCCGGGGGAACCGGTGCACCGGCGGCCGCGGCCAGCGCGCGATTCGCGTCCAGCAGCCCGGCGCCGCAGTTGCCGCCGTTATTGCCGGTCGTGCAATAGGTATTGGCCGGGTGCGGACGGGCGCTGCTCTTGAGCAATTCGGTGACTTGCGCGCTGGTCAGGTTGCCGTTGACCGCCAGCATCAGCGAGGCGACGCCCGACACCATCGGGGCGGCGAAGCTGGTGCCTTGGGAGTTCACCAGCGTGTAGTTGCGCGCGGTGGTTTCGCCGTCGTTGGTCAGCGTGCGGATCGTCGAGGGCGGGGCCAGGCAGCTGCCGTTGGACACCTTGCTGTTGGCACAGCCGCCGCCCGGGGCGCTGATCGCGATCTGCGGGCCGACGTTGGCATAGCTGGCGTTCTCGCCGTCGTTGACGTGCGCGGTCACCGCGATCACGCCGCGGCAGTCGGCCGGGGCTTCGACCGGGCCGGCGCTGTTGCCGGCGGCGGCCACCACGACCACGCCGCGCGCGGCCAGTTCATCGACGGCCTGCTGTTCGAAGGTGCTGCAGCTGCCCGCGCCGAGGCTGATATTGACCACGCGGGCCGGGGTCGGATTGTTCGGCACGTTCGGCACCGGCAGGCCGCCGGCCCAGCGCATGGCGTCGACGGTGTCGGACAGCAGCGCGCCGCAGCGGCCCGAGACGCGCAGCGGTTGGATGCGGGCGCTCCAGTCGACCCCGGCCACGTCCTGGCCGTTGTTGGTCACCGCGCCCAGCACGCTGGCGACGCGAGTGCCATGCCAGGTGCTGGGCCGCAGGTTCGGCGCGGCCGGCATGCCCGGGCAGGCGAAGCCCTGCGGCACGAAGTCGCCGGCGTCGGTCGGATCGCCATCGCGGCCGTCGCCGTCCTGCGAATACTGCGGATCGGCGATGAAGTCATAGCCCGCCACCAGCCGCTCGGCCAGGTCCGGGTGCCGCAGCACGCCGGTATCGACCACGGCGATCACCAGGCCGTCGTTGCCGCGCGAACGATCCCAGGCGGCGGGCAGATTGGCGGCGCCCGGGATGACGGCGGGCGAGCCCAGATAGGGCTGGTTGACGGCGAACTCGGGATCGTTCGGCACCGTGTCGTGCGGCCGCAGCCAGCGGTCCGGCACCGCGTCCGCCACGCGCGGATCCTGACGCAGTTGCGCCGCCACCGCTTCGGGATCGGCGCCCTTGCCGGCCGGCACGCCCAGCAGCGCCAGGTTGCCGCCCATCTGCCGCTTGACGGTCAGCCCGATGCCGGTCTGCTCGGCCACCTTGCGCACTTGTTCGGCGGCGGCGTCGGCCGGCATCAGCGCGGTGCCCGCGGGGGCGTCCTTCCAGCGCACGATGATGTTGCCGCTGTAGACCGGGGCCGGACGGGCATCGGGATTCGGTGCGGCCATCGCGGCCGAGGGGGGCAGGATGGCGCCCGCCGAGACGGCGGCGGCCAGGGCCAGACGCAGGGCGACGGGCGGATACGAACGCGGCATGAACACCTCCGGTAGGAGCGAAGCCGGTGTGCACGGGCCGGCGCTCGCGGGCATGTGGCTCAAAGATAGTCAGCGTAATGCGGTCGGGCAATCGGCGGTCGTCCGACAGCGCACGCTGTCCGGGTGACGTCCGGGGCGACTGGTCTTCTTCGATCCGCTTCCTCGACGGGGTTAACGGCCGCCGTCGCTGCGTCTTCAGTTCGCCGGCATGTCCCGACCCGTGGGCTTGGGCCGGCTCGGCGTCAGGCGGCGATCCGCCTCGGCCGCCTCGATGCGCGGCAGGGCGCGCAGCGTGGCGACCGCCTGTTCGATGGTGGCCTCCGGCGACGGCGAGATCGCGGTGACCAGCCAGGTGCCGCCAGACATCGGGCGTTTGACGACAAAGCGGATCGGCCCCTTGGCCTGGGCCAGCAGTTCGCCGGCCTGCAGCGAGGTGTCGACGGCCGGCGGCGTGAAGCGGACCAGGATGTCGCCGACCGCGCGATCGTCCGTGATGCTGCCGGCCGGCGGGGTGGCCGGCTTCGAGCTGCAGGCGGCCGCCAGCGCCAGGCCGCACAGCGCCACCGCGAGCGTCAGCCGGCGCGTGGTGCGGCTGACCGGGCGGCGCGCCGCGTCGGCGGAGCCGGTCGTACCGGACGGGTCGTCGAGGGTCGAGGGCGGCTTGGCGAAGAACATGGGGTTTCCTGTAGTCGGTACGGTCGGTGGTGCGATCCGTGGTGCGATGTGGTGGTGCTTGTCGGTGGTGCTTGTCGGTGGTGCTTGTCGATGAGCGAGGGTCCGTCGAACACCGCGGCCGGTTCAGCTCGCCGCCCGGCGTGCGCGCCGGCCTTCCTTGGCCGCCGCCGGCACGCCGCGCGCGCCCTGCGCCAGCATCTCCTCGGCGTGTTGCAGCGTGGTGGCGGTCACCGTCGCGCCGCCCAGCATGCGCGCGGTCTCCACCACGCGCCCGGCGGCGTCGAGCACGCGGATCTGCGAGCGCGTCACGGCCTCGCCGCCATCGCCGACGGTCTCCTTGCTGACCAGCAGGTGCGTGCCGGCCTGCGCCGCGACCTGGGGCAGGTGGGTCACGCACAGTACCTGGCGGGCGCGGCCGAGCTCCTGCAGCCGGCGGCCGACCACCTCGGCGACCGCGCCGCCGATGCCGGTATCGACCTCGTCGAAGATCAGCGTCGGCGTCGGCGCGGCCTCGCTGGTGATCACGGAGATCGCCAGGCTGATCCGCGCCAGTTCGCCGCCCGATGCCACCTTGGCCAGTGGCCGCGCGCTGACGCCCGCATGGCCGGCCACCAGGAACTCGACCTGTTCGAGCCCGTGGCTGGCGCCTTCGTCGATCGGGTGCAGCGCCACGGTGAAGCTGCCGCCGGCCATCGACAGGCCCTGCATCGCCTCGGTGACCGCGGCCGACAGCCGCTCGGCGGCCTCGCGCCGGCTGTCGCTCAGATGGCGCGCGATGGTCAGATAGGCGGCGCGGGCCGCGGCTTCGCGCGCGGTGATCTTGTTCAGGTCCTGCGCGGCCTGCAGATCGTCGAGCTGCTGGCGGCGCGCCAGCAGTTCCTCGGGCAACTGTTCGGGAGGCACGCGGAACTTGCGCGCGGCGGTGTGCAGCGCCTGCATCCGTTCCTCGACGACCTGCAGCCGTTCCGGATCGAGTTCGAGGCGGTCGACGTAGCGGGTCAGCGAGTGGGCTGCTTCCTCGGCCTGCACCTCGGCGGCTTCCAGCGCGGTCACCACATCGGCGAGAGCGGGATCGACCTCGGCGAGCTGGCGCAGCCGGTGCACCATCGCATTGAGCGCCGATAGCACCGCGCCGTCGGCCTCCGACAGCGCATCGAGCGCGGCGCGTCCGCCCTCGAGCAGGCTCGCCGCATGCGACAGGCGCTTGTGCTCGGCCTGGACCGCTTCCCATTCGTCCGGCTGCGGCGCCAGCTTGTCGAGCTCGCCGACCTGCCATTCGAGCCGCTCGCGTTCGAGCTGCATCTCGCGCGACTGCTGTTCCACCGCTTCGCGCTGGCGCACGCAGGCGCGCCAGGTGCGCCAGGCTTCGGCCACCGCGGCGGACTGCGCGGTCAGGCCGGCATGCGCGTCCAGCAGCAGCCGCTGCGCGTCCGGCCGCAGCAGCAGCTGGTGCGCGTGCTGGCCATGGATGTCGACCAGCTGGTCGCCGACCTCGCGCAGCTGCGCCAGCGTGGCGGCGTTGCCGTTGATGAAAGCCTTGCTGCGGCCGTTGGCATCGACGACCCGGCGCAGCAGCACGTTGCCGTCGTCTTCGGCCAGCGCCTGCTCGTTGAGCCAGGCGTCCAGCGCGGGGTGCGTGGAGAAGGTGGCGCTGACGCTGGCGCGCGCCGCACCCTCGCGCACCACGCCGGCATCGGCGCGCTCGCCGAGCACCAGCGCGAGCGCATCGATCAGGATCGACTTGCCGGCGCCGGTCTCGCCGGTGAACACGGTGAAGCCGGCGGAAAAGTCGAGGTCGAGCGTGTCGACGATGACGAAATCGCGGATGGACAGGCTGCGCAGCATCTTGGAGACGGGAGGCGGCGGTGACTTGGGGAGGGATCGGGACCGGCTGGGCGGGCGAGGCGGACGATGCGGGCGCTCGCGCTCAGAGCCGGTTGTCTTCGGTCGGGTACTCGTGCCAGTGCAGCTTCTTGCGCAGCGTGGCGTAGTAGTTGTAGCCGACCGGGTGAAGCAGATTGATGGTCCTGGCCGAGCGGCGCACCACGATGCGATCGCCCGGCAGCAGCGAGGTCAGCGACTGCATGTCGAAGTTGACGCTGGCATCGCGCGCGGTGGCGACTTCGATCGACACCTCGGCGTCGTGCGGCAGCACGATCGGCCGGTTCGACAGCGCATGCGGGGCGATCGGCACCAGCACCAGCCCGGACAGCGTCGGATGCAGGATCGGTCCGCCGGCCGACAGCGCATAGGCTGTCGAGCCGGTCGGCGTCGACACGATCAGGCCGTCCGAACGCTGGTTGTACATGAAGTTGCCGTCCACCGAGACCGCGAGCTCGACCATGCCCGAAATGCCCGAACGATTGACCACCACGTCGTTCAGGGCCAGGGCGGAGAAGATCACGCCCTCGTCGCGGATCACGCGCGATTCGAGCAGCATGCGATTCTCGGGCTCATAGTTGCCGCTGAGCATGGCCGGCAGCACCGATTGCACGTCCTGCAGCGGGATGTCCGTCATGAAACCGAGGCGGCCGTGGTTGACGCCGATCAGCGGCACCGCGAAGCCGGCCAGCTGGCGCGCGATGCCGAGCAGCGTGCCGTCGCCGCCCAGCACCACGGCGACATCGGCCTGTCGGCCGATCTCGTCGGCCGACAGCGCCGGGTAGTCAGTCAGGCCGGTCGCCAGCGCGGTCTCGCGCTCGAACACCACGTCCTGGCCGTTGCGCAGGATGCAGGCCGCCAGTTCCTCGAGCGGGCCCTCGATGCCCGCGGTCGAATACCGGCCGATCAGGGCAACCGTGCGAAAGGGCGCGTGCGCGGCGCCGGACTTGGGGTGTGCAGACATGCCCGGATTAGACCATACCGCCATGACCATTGTCAGCACGGCCCCGGGCGCGAGTGCCAGCGCGAGCCCCACCGCGCAAAACTTGCGTAAAATCGGGACACCATGGACGAACGAGCGAAAACCCTTCTCAAGACCCTGATCGAGCGCTACATCGCCGAAGGGCAGCCGGTCGGCTCGCGTACGCTGTCGAAGTACTCGGGGCTGGACCTGTCGCCGGCGACCATCCGCAACGTGATGTCGGACCTGGAGGAGATGGGCTTCATCGCCAGCCCGCACACGTCGGCGGGGCGGATCCCGACCCCGCGCGGCTACCGGTTGTTCGTCGATACCATGCTGACTGCCCAGCCGCTCGACACCCAGTTCGACCGCACCAAGCTGGCCGGGCTGATCCAGGGCGAACTGGGTGCGCAGGAACAGAGCCCGCAGCGGATGATCACCACGGCCGCGCGCACGCTGTCGAACCTGTCGCAGTTCGCCGGGGTGGTGATGACCCCGCGCCGCGCGCAGGCCTTCCGGCAGATCGAATTCATGCGCCTGTCCGACAAGCGCATCCTCTTGATCATCGTGACGCCCGAAGGGGACGTGCAGAACCGCATCATCCAGACCGAGCTGCCCTACAGCGCATCGCAGTTGGTCGAGGCGGCCAATTTCATCAACACGCATTACGCCGGCATGCGTTTCGACACGGTGCGCGAGCGGCTGCGCGACGAGCTGAAGGCGCTGCGCATCGACATGTCCGAGCTGATGCAGGCCGCGGTCGAGGCCGGCAGCAGCGCGATGGCCGACGAGGACGAGCAGGTCTATATCTCGGGCGAACGCAAGCTGCTCGAGGTCGAGGACCTTGCCTCGAGCATGGACAAGCTGCGCCGGCTGTTCGACGTGTTCGAGCACAAGACCAGCCTGCTGCAGCTGCTCGATGTGTCCAGCCATGCCGAGGGTGTGCAGATCTTCATCGGCGGCGAGAGCCGCCTGGTGCCGCTCGAGGACATGGCGGTGATCACCGCTCCGTACGAGGTCGACGGCCAGATCGTCGGCACGCTGGGCGTGATCGGCCCGACGCGGATGGCCTATGACCGGGTGATCCCGATCGTCGATATCACCGCGCGGCTGCTCTCGAGCGCGCTGAGCAGCCAGAACTGATGGCGGCCAGGGCGGGCCGCCCCGCGCAGGGCGGCCTTCGCGCCCCGGCGATACCGGAATCCCTATGACATTTACCGCAGAACCGGCCTATCGGCATGGGCAGGCGCCCCGCACGGCGATCCTGCTGATCAATCTGGGCACGCCGGACGAGCCGACCCCCAAGGCGGTCGGCCGCTACCTGAAGCAGTTCCTGTCCGATCCGCGCGTGGTGGAGATTCCGCGCGCGGCCTGGCTGCCGGTGCTGTACGGGCTGATCCTGCCGCTGCGTTCGCGCGCATCGGCGCTCAAGTACGAATCGATCTGGCTGCGCGAGGCGCACCGCACGGGCTCGCCGCTGCTGGTCCATACCGAACGGCAGGCGCATGCGCTGCAGCAGTTGCTGGCGCAGCAGGGGCACGACGTGACGGTGGCCTGCGCGATGCGCTACGGCAATCCGTCGATCCCCTCGGTGATGGAGGCGCTGCGGCGCCAGGGCTGCGAGCGCATCCTGGCGCTGCCGATGTACCCGCAGTATTCCGGCACCACCACCGCGACCGCCTTCGACGAACTGTTCCGGGTGCTGGGCGAATGGCGCAATCAACCCGAGCTGCGGCTGGTCAAACATTTCCACGATCATCCGGCCTACCTGGGCGCGCTGCACCAGCAGGTCGGCGCCTACTGGGCCCAGCACGGCGCGCCCGATTTCGCGCGCGGCGACCGGCTGATCCTGTCCTTCCACGGCGTGCCGCGGCGCACGCTGGAACTGGGCGATCCGTATCACTGCGAATGCCTGAAGACCGGCCGCATGCTCGGCGAGGCGCTGGGCCTGCAGCCGGGCCAGTACCAGGTCACCTTCCAGTCGCGCTTCGGCAAGGCGGAGTGGCTGCAGCCCTATACGGCGCCGACGCTGACCGAACTGGGCAAGGTCGGTACCGCGCGGGTCGACGTGTTCTGTCCAGGCTTTCCGGCGGACTGCATCGAGACGCTGGAAGAGATCGCGATGGAAGGGCAGTCCGAATTCAAGGTCGCCGGCGGCAAGGAATTCCACTTCATCCCTTGCCTGAACGACGCGCCGTTCTGGATCACCGCGCTGTCGGAGATCGCGCTGCAGCATATGCAGGGCTGGCCCTTGCGGCTGCCGCACGCGCACGAACTGGAGGCCAGGCGCTCGCTGGCGCAGGCACGGGGGGCCGCGGTATGAATCCGTCCTACGAGGCCGATGCGCGCCAGCGGATCGACAAGTGGCTGTGGTGCGCGCGCTTCTTCAAGACCCGCTCGCTGGCGGCGGAGGCGGTCGAGCGGGGCAGGGTCGAGGTCAACGGCCAGCCATGCAAGAATTCGCGTGAGGTCAAGCCGGGCGACACGGTGCGCATCGACGCCCATCAGCAGCGCTGGGAGCTGGTGGTCAAGGGCGTCGCCCCGGCCCGCGGGCCGGCGTCCGTGGCGCAGACGCTCTACGAGGAGACCGAGGAAAGCCGGACCCGGCGCGCCGCGGAGGCCGAGCGGCGGCGCCTTCATGTGGAGCCGGCGTCTCAATTGCAGGGGCGCCCGACCAAGCGGGACCGCCGCCGCATCGAGGATCTGAAAGGGTGAACTGCTGAAACAAGGCCCGCCTGGGCGCGCCTTGTTTCAGCGGGAGTACTGGATGATGTATTGGCGCAGCGCTGGATCGGCGCCACCGGCCACGCTGTCGCGTGGGGTCAGTCCGTCGGAGAGCCAGATGAAGACGGTCAGGGCTGCGAGCGAAAGAAGAACCAGCAGGGTGAACACAGAGAACTTCTGGGTGAACTTCGGCGTTTTGTTGGACGGCTTCGGCAGCTTGCGCATGGCCTTACCCCGGCAGGAAAGACATCAATATGAGACGGCACCCCGGCAGTTTTGTCGTTTTTTTGGATTTATCTTAGAAGCTGCACTGCAGCAAAGCAATTTCACTCCACGCAGCACTGGTTTAAGTTTGTAAGCTGATGTTTCCTGCAGATGTCCATCCGCTCTTGAAATATCGGCTTGGCGCCACCAGTTGCCAGCTGAATTCCGATTGACCCCAGGCGGACCGCCCGTGCGGCCGCAACTTGTTCTGAAACGGATCGACATGGAAGACCAGAAGCAAACGCCATCCAACACGCCGCCGACCTCGCACGCCGACCAGGCCGCCGAAGCGCAAGCCGCGCAATCGGCCACGCCCAACCAGACGGCCGAGCCCACCGCAGCCGCGGATGACGTGGCGACCCAGCTGGCCGCGCAGTTGGCCGAGCAGGAAGCCAAGGCGCGCGAGAACTACGATCTGTATCTGCGTGCCGTCGCGGAGGCCGAGAACATCCGGCGTCGCGCGCAGGACGACGTGGCCAAGGCCCACAAGTTCGCCATCGAGAGCTTCGCCGAGCATCTGTTGCCGGTGATGGACAGCCTGCAGGCTGCGCTGGCCGATGGGTCGGGCGATATCGCCAAGCTGCGCGAGGGGGTCGAACTGACCGCCAAGCAGCTGGCCAGCGCCTTCGAAAAGGGCCGCATGGTCGAACTGAATCCGGTCGGCGAGAAGTTCGACCCGCATCGGCACCAGGCGATTTCGATGGTGCCCTCGGAGCAGGAACCAAACACGGTGGTGGCCGTGCTGCAGCGCGGCTATCTGATCGCGGACCGGGTCCTGCGGCCTGCATTGGTGACGGTGGCTGCGCCGAAGTAAGGGTCGGCGGGCAGACCGGCCTGCCTCCGTTGCGCAGCCACGCCCGGCGCCGTTTCGGCACCGGGCGTTCTCGTTTGTGGAGAAAAGCGATGCCTTACCCGTTCGGCGCAGCGCCG
This sequence comes from Cupriavidus sp., assembly GCA_031181345.1. GTDB lineage: Bacteria > Pseudomonadota > Gammaproteobacteria > Burkholderiales > Burkholderiaceae > Cupriavidus. Next base: position 59,558 of record JAPSLC010000022.1, read on the forward strand.
GCGCCCCACACCGATCACCGCGCGTTCGATGCCTTCGGCATGCGCGCGGTCGACCATGACACCATCGACGACGCGCTCGCCGCCGCCGGCGACGAGCTGGTCTGCGTCTTCTTCTGGGGCGAGGACTGCTACAACTGCGAGATGGCCAAGAAGGCCATGCTGGCCAACCCGGACCCGCTGCGCGAGCTGGATCTGCATTGGCTGCATGCCGACGTCTACACCTATCCGGCGCTGGGACGGCGCTTCGGGCTGTACGGCATCCCGGTGTTCATGTTCTTCCACCGCGGCAAGAAGCTGGGCCGCGCCACCGGCTGGCATGGCATCGGACAGTTCGCCGCGGCCGTGGCCAACGCACGGCTGAAGGCCAGCGGCAAGCCGCTCGCCGGATGACGGCGCCGCAGCGGCCCCGGCGGCTCGGCGGCTGACCGCGTTCAGCGGTTCAGCGAATAGCCGATGCGAAACTGCCAGGGTGTCTTGCGGTTGTAGTCGAGCAGGCTCTCGCCATAGCCGACGAAATAGCCGGCCATCAGATAGCCGGCGGTGCCTGGTATCAGCCTGCCCATCGGGTAGGTGAACTGCGCATCCACGCTGCCGTACCACTGGCGGGTGCCCTTGCGCACCGTCGCCGCGAGCTCCCACGAATCGGGTTTGCCGTAGGCGACCCGCAGATCCATATAGCCGCGGTACCGCGCGATATCGCTGTTGTCGCTCTTCTCCAGGTAGTAGTAGAGCTTGGGCGTCACGGTCCAGTGCCAGTCGTTCGTCTCGCCGAAGTGGAAGGTCGGCTTCAGGAACAGCGTATTGATGCTGCGCGACTGGTCGCCGTCGCGGCCGTTCGACTCGTGCTCCAGGCCGGTGGCCACCGACAGCCGGCTGATCCAGCGATTGCGCACGCCGGTATCGGACAGGTAGTAGAAGATGCTGGGCCGGTAGTTGGTGTCGTGGAAGGGCTTCGATTCCTCGGACAGATCCCACAGCGAGAACTGCGTGTAGCCCAGGTACAGGTTGTCCAGCCAGTAGCGCGAGTTCGGGTCGCGGCCTTCGAAGATCCGGTACTTGAAGCTGAACTGGAACTTGGCATTGGCGCCGCCGTGCGCGCCGACGGCGTAGTACATCGGATCGTTGAAGGTCAGGCGGCTGCCGCCGGACAGGATCGGCTGATCGTAGACCGGCTGGCCCGGCCCTTTCGGCTGGACCACTGTCTCGACCGGCGTCGCGGCGATATCCGCATGCGGGTCGTCGTCCGCCGGCGCGGCAGCGGTCGTGGCCGGAGCCCCAGCGGCGGATGGCGCCGCGGCGGTCGCTGGCGGCGTGATTCCGGACTGGTTCAGCGTCACCAGCACCGGCGCGGCGTCGAGCCCGACCGGATCGAGCCGGATCTGGCCGCGCAAGGTCGACGGGATCTCGCCCTGGTATTGAATGGTGCGGTTTTCCCCGCGGCGCAGGCGCACCGTGGCCGGTCCCGGCGTGATCCGACGCATCGTGATGCGCACCGGCGCCAGCATTTCCGGCGAGGCGACCACTTCCAGCGTATCGGGCACCAGATAGCTGCGGTTGGCCGTGTCGGCGGTTACCAGCAGCGTCAGCCGGAGCGGCTGCGCGCCGTCCAGCACGCGTGGCGGCTGCAGCAGCGCGATCGCGGCGTGGGCCGAAGGCGTGCACAGCGCGGCGACGGCGAAAGAGACGGCGGCCGCGGGCGCGAGCAGGCGCGGGCGACGGACCGCGGAACGGGTTCGGAGCAACGGGATCATCGGAGATTTTTGGGGTGCCGTGCCAGATATGACGCATGGCACGGCCCGGAATGGCAACGCGCCAAAGCCTAGCACGCCGCCGGCAGGGCTTGCTGTGACGATTTGTACCGGCCGGTCGGGCCGGCGACGGACCGCAAATCAGCCGCGCGCGCGGCGTTGGACGCAGGCGATGTAGTGCTCGCCGTCGGGCGGCAGCCCGCTGCGTTGCGATTGCCACAGCATTTCACCAAGGCACTCCATCATCTGATGATGCGCCTCGTGCGGCGAATCGAGCCGGCGCGCCAGCTGTTCGAACGCCTGCCGGATGCCGCGCGGCTGGTTGACCGACACCTGCTCGGCGATCGACAAATGCATGGCCAGATGCAGGAAAGGGTTGGTCTGCCCGCGCTCGGGCGTGAATTCCTCGGCGACGGACGCCTCGGCGTCGGCCAGCTGTTCATGGTATTCGGGATGGGCGCGGATCCAGTCGACGGCGATCGCCTCGAGCGGCGTCAGCACGTCGTTGGCGCCTTGCTTGCGCCAGGCTTCGCAAAAGAACCGGCGGACTTCTTCACGGGAGGGATTGAACATGATGGGACGGATTGTAAACGACGGCCCGCGGGCTTGCCGGCGCTGCCGCGCCCTGCATGGGACGGAGACTGTGCCGCAGGGGCCGCATGCCGACTAGAATGCGGGATCGTTGACCTCGCCATCGGGCCGGCCCCGCTCCATGACCGCTACCCCACGCTCATCGACTTTGCTGCGGCACGCCGGCGACAAGCTGGCCGGCGTGCTGCTGATCGCCATCTCGGCCAGCGCCTTCGGCGCGATGGCGATCTTCGCCCGCTTTGCCTATGACGCCGGCGCCGACGTCTATGGCCTGCTGTCGGTGCGCTTCGTGCTCGCCGCCATAGCGCTGGCGGCGGTGATGCGCTGGCAGCGGATCGCGCTGCCGCCATGGCCGCGCGTGCTGGCGCTGGCGGCGATGGGCGGGATCGGCTATGTCGGCCAGTCGTTCTGCTTCTTCAGCGCGCTGAACCATGCGCAGGCCAGCCTGGTCGCGCTGCTGCTCTACCTGTATCCGGTCTTCGTCACGGTGATGGCGGCGCTGTTCCTGAAGGAGAAACTGACCGGCGCGGCGGTGACCGCGCTGGTGCTGTGTTCGGTCGGCGCCGGCCTGACGGTGGGCGGCGGGGAGGGCAGTGCGCTCGGCATCGGCCTGGGGCTCGCGTCGGCGCTGATCTATTCGATCTACATCATCGTCGGCGCGCGCCTGACGCCCGGCGTGCACCCGCTGGCGACCACCACGGTGGTCTGCACCGCGGCCGCCGTCGTCTATGTCGGCGCGGCGCTCGCCCGGGCCGCGGCCGGCATGCCGCCGCAGTTTCCGGCCGATGCCGGCGGCTGGCTGGCGCTGGCGGCGATCGCGCTGCTGTCGACGGTGCTGGCCATCCTGACCTTCTTCGCAGGCCTGCAACGGCTCGGCGCGGCCCAGGCCTCGATGCTGTCCACGCTCGAACCGGTCGTCACGGTACTGCTGGCCGCCCTGTTGCTGGGCGAGCAGATCGGCATGACCCAGGCGATCGGCGGCGGCCTGATTCTGGCCGGCGTCCTGTGGCTGACGCGTAAGGGCACGGCCCCCGCGCCTGTACAACAAAATTGAACGGCTTGCTGAAATCCTCGGCGTGGAACGGGCCGGGCGCGTCGGTAGAATGCGCCCTTTCCCATACTTCCCCGAGGAACCCGCATGAAACCGCTCGACCAGGCCGCCATCGCCCAACTGTTCACCGAGGCCCGTACGCACAGCGCCTGGCAGGACCGGCAGATCGACGACGCCGTGCTGCACCAGCTGTACGAGGCGATGAAGTTCGGCCCGACCGCGGCCAACGGCTCGCCGGCCCGCATTGTGTTCGTCAAGACCGCGGCGCAGAAGGAAAAGCTGGTCGAATGCGTGTCCCCGGGTAACGTCGACAAGACCCGCTCGGCCCCGGTGACCGCGATCGTGGCCTTCGACAATGCCTTCCACGAGCAACTGCCCAAGCTGTTCCCGCACGCCGATGCCCGTTCCTGGTATGCCGGCCAGCCGGAGAAGATCGCCCGCGACGCGCTGGTCAACAGCTCGCTGCAAGGCGCCTATCTGATCCTGGCGGCGCGCGCGCTCGGCCTCGATTGCGGCCCGATGGGCGGCTTCGATGCGGACAAGGTCAACGCGGCCTTCTTCCCCGACGGCAAATGGTCGGTCAACTTCCTGATCAACCTGGGCTACGGCGACGCCGACAAGCTGTTCCCGCGCAATCCGCGCCTGAGCTTCGACGAAGCCTGCCGCATCGTCTGACGGTGTGATCGGACTGGCTGCCGGCGCGCGATCACAGCCGCGGCGGCAGCGTCTTGTCCGGGTACTCGCACAGCGTTTCGATCGCGCAATGCCAGCATTCGGGCTTGCGCGCCTTGCAGACGTAGCGGCCGTGCAGGATCAGCCAGTGGTGCGCGTCGTGCAGGAACTCGTCGGGCACCACCTCCAGCAGCTTCATCTCGACGGCCTGCACGGTCTTGCCGCGCGCCAGTCCGGTGCGGTTGCTGACGCGGAAGATGTGCGTGTCGACCGCGACGGTCGGATGGCCGAAGGCGGTGTTCAGCACCACGTTGGCAGTCTTGCGGCCGACGCCCGGCAGCGCTTCCAGCGCCTCGCGATCGGCCGGCACCTTGCTGCCGTAGCGCTCGACCAGAATGCGGCAGGTCTCCATCACATGCTTGGCCTTGGTCTTGTACAGGCCAATGGTCTTGATGTACTCGATCAGGCCGGACTCGCCCAAGGCCAGGATCTTCTGCGGCGTGTTGGCGATCGCGAACAGCCGGCGGGTGGCCTTGTTGACGCCGACATCGGTGGCCTGCGCCGACAGCAGCACCGCGATCAGCAGTTCGAACGGCGAGCTGTACTCGAGTTCGGTGGTGGGCGAGGGGTTGGTTTCTCTGAGCGTTTCAAACAGCGCGCGGCACTTGGCGGCGTTCATTGGGGTCGCTTGGTGTCGGAGGGGACGGGATGGTCTGGCGAGGCGGCGGCCGGCGCGGCCTCGTGGCGGTCAACCGGATCGGCCGGTGCGGCGTTGAGCGGCTGGGCGGCCTGCCGCTTCTGGCGCGCGCGTTCGATCGCCGCCTGGATGATGGCCTTCTTGCGTTCCTGCGCCTGACGTTCGGCCTCGGAGGACGCGGCTTCCTGGCGCAGCGCTTCGAGCTTGGCGGCGGCCTTGGCCGCGAGGCGCGCGTCGTTTTCCTCGCGCTCGCGCACCAGCCGCTGCTTGCGCGACAGATAGCGGGCACGGGCGTCGTCGGCCTGCTGCTGCGACCAGGCGTCCCAACCGGTGCGCTCGCCGGTGACGGGAATCATCGCGATGCAGTCGACCGGGCAGGGCGCCACGCACAGGTCGCAGCCGGTGCACCAGTCCGGCAGCACCGTGTGCATCTGCTTGGCGGCGCCGACAATCGCGTCGACCGGGCAGGCCTGAATGCACAGCGTGCAGCCGATGCACAACGTTTCGTCGATGCGCGCGACCGCGCGCGGCTGTTCCGTGCCGTGGCCCGGATCGAGCGGCAACGGTGCGACACCGAGCTCGGCCGCCAGGCGCCGGATGCCTTCGGCGCCGCCGGGCGGGCAGCGGTTGCAGTCCGCTTCGCCGCGTGCCATGGCCTCGGCATAAGGACGGCATCCCTGAAAGCCGCACTTGGTGCATTGCGTCTGGGGCAGCAGGGCTTCGAGGCGGTCGGCGCGGGCAGCCAAACCGGCGGCCAAACCGGCGTCGAGGCGGCCATCGGCGGGGGAAGCGGGAGCGGTGTCGGCGGCGGAAGCGGTCACGAAAGCAGGAAAACGATGCGGGGTAACACAAGGTGCAGCCGTACGGTGCGGCTGACGCGGCAAGGATTATCCCCGATTTCGCCGCGCCGCAGAAACCATGAAGATGCGCGCTTTGCCATGGCGCAGAAGTTGATGAACCCGGCTGGCCCACGCCAGTGGCGCAATTGCGCCATGCCATAATCCACGAAATCGACCCGACCACGCATGTCGAACGCCACCAAGACGAAACGCGATCCCGAAGGAACACGCCGTCGCATCATCGATGCGGCCACCGAGGAGTTCGCCAAGGGCGGCCTGGCCGGCGCACGCGTCGACCAGATTGCGCGCCGCGCCGAGACCAACGAGCGCATGCTGTATTACTACTACGGGAGCAAGGAGGGGCTGTTTCTCGCGGTGCTCGAACGGCAGTACGCGCAGTTCCGCGCCGCCGAGGAACGGCTGCAGATCGGCGACGAAGACCCGGTCGCCGCGGTCCGCACGCTGGCCCGCTTCGTCTGGGACTGGTACTACCAGCATCCCGAGTTCATCCGCCTGGTCAACAGCGAAAACCTGCACGAGGCACGGCACCTGAAGAAATCCACGCAGCTGCACGACCTGGTCAATCCGGTGGTCGACGTGCTGGCCGAGATCGTTCGCCGCGGCCAGCGGCAGGGCGTGTTTCGCGAGGGCGTCGATGTGCCGCAGCTCTATCTGACGATCTCGGCGCTGGGCTATTACGTGCTGTCGAATCGCTACACCATCAGCGCAGTGATCGGCCGCGACGTGGCCTCGCAGGACGAGCACGAGCGCTTCGCGCAGCTGCATACGGACATGCTGCTGGCGTATCTGGCGCGGCGGTAGGGCAGCGGAAAGGCAAAGGCAAAAGAAAACGGGACCGCGCTGCGGTCCCGTTTGTCATTGGCGATCTGCCGTGGTCGAGCAGCGGCTCAGCGATATTTGCGGATGAAGTCGCGCAGTTCCGGATAGATCGTTTCGCGCCAGCGCCGGCCGGAGAAGATGCCGTAGTGCCCGCACTTGGGCGCGGTCAGATGTTGCTTGCGGGTCTTCGGAATGCCGGCGCACAGATCGTGCGCGGCGGCGGTCTGGCCCGCACCCGAGATGTCGTCGAGCTCGCCCTCGATCGTCATCAGCGCGGTGTGCTTGATGTCCTGCGGCCGCACCGGCTCGCCCTGGATCTCCCAGGTGCCATTGGCCAGCCGGAACTCCTGGAAGACTTCGCGGATGGTGTCGAGATAGTACTCGGCCGCCATGTCGAGCACGGCGTTGTACTCGTCGTAGAAGCGCACATGCGCCTCGGCATCGTCGGCATCGCCCTCGATCAGGCTCAGGTAGTAGTCGTAGTGCGAGGACAGATGGCGGTCCGGGTTCATCGCGACGAAGCCGGCGTGCTGCAGGAAGCCCGGATAGACGCGACGTCCGTGGCCGGGATAGTTGGCCGGCACGGTGTAGATGACGTTGTTCTCGAACCACTCGTACGACTTGTTGGTCGCCAGCGAGTTGACCGCGGTCGGGCTTTTGCGCGCGTCGATCGGGCCGCCCATCATCGTCATCGTCTTGGGCGTATTCTCGCCGGCCGAGGCCATCAGCGAGATCGCGGCCAGCACCGGCACCGTGGGCTGGCAGACCGATACGACATGCAGGTCCTCGGCGCCGAGATGGCGGATGAATTCCTGGATGTAGCGGATGTAGTCGGCGAGATGGAAGGGACCGTCCTCGACCGGCACCATGCGAGCGTCGACCCAGTCGGTCACATAGACCTTGTGGTCCTGCAGCAGCGTGCGCACCGTGTCGCGCAGCAGCGTCGCGTGGTGGCCCGACAGCGGCGCGCAGACCAGCACCGACGGTTCGTCCTTCAGCAGCTTGATCGTCTCGGAATCGTCGGCATAGCGCTTGAAGCGGATCAGCTTGCAGAACGGCTTTTCCATGATCGTCTGCTCGACGATCGGAATATCGCGGCCGTTGGAGCGTACGGACTTGATGTCGAAGGCGGGCTTCTCGTACTCCTTGCCGAGCCGGTACAGCAGCTCGTAGCCCGCGGCCAGCCGGGTGGCCCCCGGCACCAGCGACAGCGGGCTCAGGGGGTTGGTAAACGTCTTGGCCGTCGCCTGGGCCCACGCGGTCAGCGGGTTCAGGATCGAGCGCTGAAATTCATGCAGTTGGTAAAGCATTGCCGAACACCTGCCTTTCGATATCGGGTTTTCTGCTGTGGCGGATTATGCGCTCAACCCGTTCGTTTTGCGAACGACCGTACGCACAATCTTGCAACGCAGCATATACCTAAAGGTATGCCGGTGTGAGTGGAACTCAATAGGACAATGGCTGTAATTCTGGCGCGGTGTTGGACTACACCGACAGGAGGAGGGAGATGGGTGCTGTGCACCGCACAAAAGCGCGTGGGGGGCCGCAGAGTGGAGCGACCGGAGGGGAGGCGCTGCTGGACCGACCGGGGCGGTGGAAACGGGCACCGGAAATGACGCGGGCCCATCGACGATGGGCCCGCTGACGTCGGGATGCTGCGGGACGCTTACAGCACTGCCGCGATGGCGTCGACCACCGCGTCGATATTGCGGCTATTGAGCGCCGCCACGCAGATGCGGCCGGTGCCGACCGCATAGATGCCGTGTTCCGACTTCAAACGCTCGACCTGCTCGGTGGTCAGGCCCGAATACGAGAACATGCCGCGTTGCGCCTTGACGAAGGAGAAGTCGCGCGACACGCCCTTGGCGGCCAGCTTGTCGACCAGCGCGTGGCGCATCTGCTTGATGCGATCGCGCATTTCGGCCAGCTCTTCTTCCCACATCGCACGCAGTTCCGGGCTGTTCAGCACGGTCGCGACCACGGTGCCGCCGTGCGTCGGCGGGTTCGAGTAGTTGGTGCGGATCACGCGCTTGACCTGCGACATCACGCGCTGCGCCTCGTCCTTGCCGGTCGTCACGATCGACAGCGCGCCGACGCGTTCGCCGTACAGCGAGAAGCTCTTCGAGAAGGAGCTCGAGACGAAGAAGGGCAGGCCCGACTCGGCGAACAGGCGCACCGCGGCGCCATCCTGGTCGATGCCGTCGGCGAAGCCCTGATAGGCCATGTCGAGGAAGGGGATCAGGTTCCGTTCCTTGATCAGGCCGACCACCTGTTGCCATTGCTCGGCCGACAGATCGACGCCGGTCGGGTTGTGGCAGCAGGCGTGCAGCACGACGATCGTGTTGGCCGGATACGACTTCAGCGACTCCACCATGCCGGCGAAATTCAGACCGTGGCTGGGAGCGTCGTAATAGGCATAGTTGACCACCGGGAAACCCGCGGCTTCGAACAGCGCACGGTGGTTTTCCCAGCTCGGGTCGCTGATCGCGACCTTGGCGTCCGGATACAGGCGCTTCAGGAAGTCGGCCCCGATCTTCAGCGCGCCGGTACCGCCAAGTGCCTGAGCCGTCACCACGCGGCCTTCCGTGATCAGCGGCGAGTTCTTGCCGAACAGCAGCGTCTGCACAGCCTGGTCGTAGGCCGCGATGCCCTCGATCGGCAGATAGCCGCGCGGGGTGGCCGTCGTCAGGCGCGCCTTTTCGGCTTCCTGCACCGCGCGCAGCAGCGGAATCTTCCCTTCGTCGGTGAAGTACACGCCCACGCCCAGATTGACCTTGTTGGTACGGGTGTCGGCGTTGAATGCTTCATTCAGGCCCAGGATGGGATCGCGCGGGGCCATCTCGACGGCAGAAAACAGACTCATTTGGGATTCTCGTGGTCAGCTATGTAACAAAACGGGAAGGCGTAGAATGCTCGGACTGCGCTGGGGGCGTGCGGTGGGTCCGCCTTGAAACGGACCGCGCAACCCCGAGATTCTAGCGTATCCGCCCGTATTCCAAAGGTTTTCTGCCTGTCTATGTCGAATCTCGCCGTGCCTCTCGCGGATGCCGCGCACACCCTGGATGAGGACAAATTCGTCACGTTCCCTGGGTCGCCATTTCAGCTGTATCAGCCCTATCCGCCGGCCGGCGACCAGCCCGAGGCAATCCGCCAGCTGGTGGAGGGCATCGAGGACGGCCTGTCCTACCAGACCCTGCTCGGCGTGACCGGCTCAGGCAAGACCTTCACGATGGCCAATGTGATCGCCCGGATGGGCCGGCCGGCCATCGTCTTCGCGCCGAACAAGACGCTGGCCGCCCAGCTGTATTCCGAGTTCCGCGAGTTCTTTCCGCGCAATGCCGTCGAGTACTTCGTCAGCTACTACGACTACTACCAGCCGGAAGCCTACGTCCCGCAGCGCGATCTGTTCATCGAGAAGGACTCGTCGATCAACGAGCATATCGAGCAGATGCGGCTGTCGGCGACCAAGAGCCTGCTGGAGCGGCGCGACACGATCATCGTGGCAACGGTGTCAGCGATCTATGGTATCGGCAACCCGAATGAATACCATCAGATGATTCTCACTCTGCGGGCGGGCGACCGCATCAGCCAGCGCGACGTGATCGGACGGCTGATCGCGATGCAGTACACCCGCAACGACACCGATTTCCAGCGCGGCACCTTCCGCGTGCGCGGCGACACCGTCGACATCTTCCCGGCCGAACACGCCGAGGTGGCGGTGCGGGTCGAGCTGTTCGACGACGAGATCGAGTCGCTGCAGTACTTCGATCCGCTGACCGGCAAGGTGCGGCAGAAGATTCCGCGCTTCACGGTCTATCCGTCGAGCCACTACGTGACGCCGCGCGAGACCGTGCTGCGCGCCATCGAGGCGATCAAGGCGGAGCTGCGCGAGCGGCTCGACTTCTTCTACAAGGAAAACAAGCTGGTCGAGGCGCAGCGGCTGGAGCAGCGCACGCGCTTCGATCTCGAAATGCTGGCCGAGCTGGGCTTCTGCAAGGGCATCGAGAACTATTCGCGCCATCTGTCGGGCGCGCGTCCCGGCGAACCGCCGCCGACGCTGGTCGACTATCTGCCGCCCGACGCGCTGATGTTCCTGGACGAATCGCACGTGCTGATCGGCCAGCTCAACGCGATGTACAACGGCGACCGCTCGCGCAAGACCACATTGGTCGAATTCGGCTTCCGGCTGCCGTCGGCGATGGACAACCGGCCGCTGAAGTTCGAGGAGTTCGAGCGCAAGATGCGCCAGGCGGTGTTCGTCACGGCCACGCCGGCCGACTACGAGCGCAATCATGCCGGCCAGGTGGTCGAGCAGGTGGTGCGGCCGACCGGCCTGGTCGATCCGATCATCATCGTGCGTCCGGCCGTCTCGCAGGTCGACGATTTGCTGTCGGAGATCCATCTGCGGATCCAGGTGGGCGAGCGCGTGCTGGTCACCACGCTGACCAAGCGGATGGCCGAGCAGCTGACCGAATTCCTGTCGGAGAACGGCATCAAGGTCCGTTACCTGCATTCGGACATCGACACCGTCGAGCGGGTCGAGATCATCCGCGACCTGCGCCTGGGCGCCTTCGACGTGCTGGTCGGCATCAACCTGCTGCGCGAGGGCCTGGACATTCCCGAGGTGTCGCTGGTCGCGATCCTCGATGCGGACAAGGAAGGCTTCCTGCGCGCCGAGCGCTCGCTGATCCAGACCATCGGCCGCGCCGCGCGCAACGTCAACGGCACCGCGATCCTGTACGCCGACCGCATCACCGACTCGATGCGCAGAGCCATCGACGAGACCGAGCGCCGCCGCACCAAGCAGATCGCCTTCAATACCGCCAACGGCATCACGCCGCGCGGCGTGGTCAAGCGGATCAAGGACATCATCGACGGCGTCTACGATCCGAACGAGGTCAAGGCCGAGCTGATGGCGGCAGAGGAGCGCGCCCGCTACGAGGACATGAGCGAGAAGCAGGTCGCCAAGGAGATCAAGCGGCTCGAGAAGAAGATGCTCGACCATGCGAAGAACCTGGAATTCGAGCAGGCCGCGCAGGCCCGCGATCAACTGAGCAAGCTCAAGCAGCAAGTGTTCGGCGCCGCGGGCGAAGGCGGGGCGTTGCCGGCCTGAGGCCGAAATCGCGGGCGGTGACCGCCTTGGCGGGGTTAAAATCTGCTCCTTCCTACGCTTGACTCGTACGCGCAACTGGTACGCCTGACTCGATGCCCGCAACTCCGGGGGCATTAGCCTGCGCCCGCGCGTCTACCCGCACGATCCGCACGATCCGCACAACCCGAACGATGAAACGCTTTGCCATTCTGATGTGCTGCATGGGTAATATCTGCCGCTCGCCCACCGCGGAAGGCGTGCTGCGCGCCAAGCTCGCGCAGGCTGGCCTGACCGACGCCGTCGAGGTCGATTCGGCTGGCACCCACAGCTACCATCTCGGCCATGCCCCAGACCGCCGCGCGCAGCAGCATGCGTTGGCGCGCGGCTATGACCTGGCGGGGCAGCGCGCGCGCCTGGCCGCGGTCGAGGACTTTGCCCGCTTCGACCTGGTCCTGGCGATGGACCGCGACAACCTGGCGCGGCTGCAGGCGCTGTGCCCGCCCGAGCATCGCCACAAGGTAAAGCTGCTGATGCACTTCGCGACCCGGCACGATGCCGACGAAGTGCCCGACCCCTACTACGGCGAAGGCGACGGCTTCGAGCGCGTGCTCGATTACGTCGAGGACGCCTGCGAAGGCCTCGTGGCGATGCTGCGCCAGCAGCAATGACCGCGGGGCCGCGCCGCGATCCATCCGCCTGATTGCCCACTCGCGCGCGTCCCGCCGGATTCGCACCAGCCTTTCCCTTCTTTCCCGATGTTTCGATCCCTGCTTCGCAAATGGCGCGAGTCGCGCAATGCCAGCCTGCAACTGGACGCCATCCTGTCCGCCGCCAATCCCGACGGCACGCTGGCCGAGCGCAACGGCTGGCTGATCGAGCTGGGCTACTGGCTGCGCCGTGATGGCCTGCCGGCGGCCGAGGCGACGGAACCGGCCGGTCAGGACACCATCTGGCGCGAGCATGTCCGGCTGCGCTATCTGCTGCAGGTACTGGAACGCAACCCCGAACTGGCCGCGCGCTTTGCCCGCACGATGCGATCGATCGTGCGCGACAACGATCCGACCGGCCTGTTTTGCGATACCGGCGTCGCTTCGCACCCCGGCTTCTGGGGCGAGATGATGGACCGCCTGCAGGCGCGCTTCCTGTCGCCGCCGCCGAACCGCGGCGATATGGCCGATCTGTTTGCGCTGCTGTTCGTCGGCGAGCGCGATGCCGACTGGGTTGCCGCGCTCGATGGCGAACTGCTCGACCGCCTCGCCGCGCTGCTGATGTTCGCGCCGGAGGAGGGCGGCGAAGCGGCCGTCCACGATGGCGGCGGCCGCGCCGATAACGAGCTCGCCACGCACGCCGCGTCGGCGGCCGGCCAGGCACTGCACGCGCGCTACCGGGACGATTTCGCCCGTACGCTGGCGAGCAGCATCCAGGTGCTGGCCAGCCAGGTCCGCGCCACCGGCCTGAGCCAGTCGATCCGCGCGCGCCTCCCCGGGCGGGTCGACGACACGCCGTTCTTCCGCATGGGCCCGGCAGTCGCCGCGCTGTGCGAGGAAGGACTCGCGCGCGACAGCGACGTCTTCCTGCACCGGCTGAACTACTGCCGCGCGCTGCTCGACGGTTGCCACGACGCCGCGCGCCATGTCTATGCGGATCTGGAGGAGAACGGCGTCTCGGTCGAAGTCGTGTTCCAGATCGAGCGAATGAAGGTGCGGCTGGCCCGTATCGACATGCTGCTTGCCGCGTGGGTCGATCCCGCGCGCCAGGGCAAGGTGGCGCAACTGGCCGGCGAGCTGATCCGCACGACGCAGGCGCGCCGCAGCGTCAAGCATCTGGCCGCCCAGTCCTTTTCGCAGCTGGCGCGCAAGGTGGTCGAGCGTTCTGCCGAGACCGGCGAGCACTACATCACGCGCGATCGAAAGGAATATGGCGAACTGGTGCGCGCGGCAGCCGGCGGCGGCCTGATTACCGTGGCCACCGTCTATCTGAAATTCCTGATCTACGGCCTGCATCTGGACAAGTTCATCGAAGGGCTGCTGGCCTCGCTGAACTATGCCGGCAGCTTTCTGGCGATCCACTTCGCCCATTTCACGCTGGCGACCAAGCAGCCGGCGATGACGGGCCCGGCGCTGGCGCACCGGCTCGACGCGGTGGGGCGGCCCGAGGGTCGGGAGGCCTTCGTCGAAGACACCATCGCCATGATCCGCTCGAACGCGGCGGCCATCGTCGGCAATCTGGCGGTGGTCTTTCCGGTGGCGCTGGCGATCCAGTGGCTGGCGGGCAAGCTGCTGTCGGTCAACCTGATCACGCCGGACAAGGCGATCGCCACCATCGAATCGTTCTCGATCCTCGGGCCGACGCCGCTGTACGCGATCTTCACCGGTGTGCTGCTGTGGCTGTCGAGCCTGATCGCCGGCTGGGCGGACAACTGGTTCGCGCTGCACCGGATGCATGACGTGCTGGCCTACCACCGCCGGCTGCGCTACGTGCTGGGCGAGCGCGGTGCAATGCGCGTCGCCGATTTCTGGAAGCGAAACCTGTCCGGCATCGCGGGCAATGTCTCGCTCGGCTTCCTGCTCGGTCTGGGGCCCGAGCTGTTGAGTTTCTTCGGTCCGCATATGGAGGTGCGCCACGTGACGCTGTCGACCGGGTCGGTCGGCACCGCGATCGGCGTGCTGGGCATCGATGCGCTGCGGATGCCGGCGTTGTGGCTGGCGGTGGCGGGCATCGGGCTGATGGGACTGCTGAATGTCGCGGTCAGCTTCGCGCTGGCCTTCTATATGGCGCTGCGCTCGCGCAATTTGCGCCAGGTCGACCGGCGGGCGTTGAGCGCCGCGGTGCGGGCGCGGATCCTGCGCGAACCGCTGTCGCTGATCGTGCCGCCGCGCCAGGCGCCGGCAGGCGCCGGGGCCGGCCACGCCTAGGCTTGGCGGAATGGCGCCCCCGCCACTGCCGCAACTGGCGTCAAAGTGACATGGGGTAGTTGACTGATTTAGTCGGGAAATTTATACTTGACGAAATTCATCAGGTATTACCCCCGCAATCATGAGATTGACGACCAAAGGCCGCTTCGCGGTGACCGCCATGATCGACCTGGCCATGCGCCAGGACCAGGGTCCGGTGACGCTGGCCGGCATCAGCCAGCGCCAGAAGATCTCCCTGTCCTATCTGGAACAGCTGTTCGCCAAGCTGCGCCGGCATCAGATCGTCGAGAGCGTGCGCGGTCCGGGCGGCGGATACAGCC